>NZ_JBEBKB010000001.1:0-213876 GCF_040079535.1 Novosphingobium sp.
CTTCTGCGGGGTGCGGGGCAGAGGGTTCCTCTGGCCTGGTGGTGGCCGCGCCCTTGCCGGGCTGCTCGATCTGAGCTTGCGATTTTTCCGCTTTGTCGGCCGCAGCCTTGACCGCCTCATCATCGCTGCTGACCTTGGGCAATGATGTGCCGTATTGCGAAACAAAGGCGCGGTAACGCGCGTCCATCCGCTCGGTCGGCTTGCCGCCCCAGGCCTGCTCAAGGCTGTTCAGATTGGCCAGAGCCGCCGCTGGATCGAACAGATAGGTCATCACGTCCTTGGCAATCGGCGCGGCGGCGCGGGCCCCAAATGTGCCGTGCTCAACCACCACCGCCATCGCATAGCGTGGCGCATCAGCCGGAGCATAGCAAACGAACAGCGCGTGGTCGCGCGATTTCCAGCTGCCAAAATGGCCGCGCGTAACCAGTGCCTGAACTTGCGCAGTGCCGGTCTTGCCCGCCATTTTGACGCCGCCGATATCGATCCGGCTGCCCCCGGCCGTGCCATTGCCATTGACCACACGGAACATTCCCTCGTGGGTCACGGCCAGCTGTTCGGCCGTAAACGGCAGCGCCGGACCTGGCGGCTTTTGCTGACCGAAGATCAGCGATGGTTGCAGGTTCTTGCCGCTCGCAATCCGCGCGGTCATCACCGCTAATTGCAGCGGCGATACCGATACATAGCCCTGACCGATCGACGCATTGAGCGAATCCGAGGCAGTCCATTCCTGCTTGAAACGGCGCATCTTCCAGGCGGCATCGGGGATTGTGCCATAGCGCTGGCGGGTGCCGGGCAGATCGAATTCCTGGCCCAGGCCCAGCAGTTTTGCCATCGGTGCGATCGCATCATAGCCAACCCGGTGCGCCATCTTCCAGAAGTAGGTGTTGCAGCTCTGTTCGATTGCCCGGCGCATATCGACCGAACCGTGCACCGCATCGCAGCGGAAATAGCGGTTGCCCAGCTGGTATCCGCCCGGGCAACTGATCCGTTCTTCCGGATCGACGCCGTTGATCTGCAAAGCCAGGCTGGCCATCGGCTTCATCGTTGAACCGGGCGGATAAAGCCCGCGCAACGCCTTGTTGAGCAGCGGGATGTGATCATCCTCGTTCAGCATTTTCCACTGCAACCGTCCGATCCCACCGGCGAAAGCATTGGGATCAAACGCCGGCATCGATGTTAGCGCCAGGATCCCGCCGTCGTTGCAATCAACCACCACCACTGCGGCCGATTCCAGCCCGATCCGGCGCGAGGCATAGTCTTGCAGGTTGCCGTCGATGGTCAGCCGGATCGGCTTGCCAGGAACATCATCGCGGTGTTCCAGATCGCGCACGAATTTACCCGATGCGGTCACTTCAACCCGCTGGGCACCCGGTTGCCCGCGCAGCAGATCTTCGTAATGCTTTTCAAGCCCATCCTTGCCCAGCTTGAAGCCTGGGGTCAGCAGCAGCGGATCCTTGTTTTTCGCAGTATCCTTTGCTGTGGCCGGGCCAACATAGCCAATCAGGTGCGCCACCGAAGGTCCGGTGGGATACCACCGGGTATAGGCCTGCTTTGCGACTACGCCGGGCATATCGGGCAGCCGAACCAGCACCCGGTCATAGATCTTGCTGTCCAGCCCGGCGAGAACCTCGATTGGCTGATAGCCGTGCGCCTTTTCAAGCCGGTCGGTCAGATCCTGGACTTGCACCGCATCAAACCCCAGCAGACCGGAAAGTTCGCGCACAGTGGCTTCGCTATTGACCAGGCGTTCGGGAATAATGTCGATCCGGAACTCAATCCGGTTCGAAGCCAGGCTGGCGTTGTTGCGATCCAGGATCGCGCCGCGGCGCGGCGGGATCAGGGTAAGGTTGACGCGGTTGCTTTCAGCCAGCGTGGCATATTTATCGTTCTGAACCACGCCGATCCACACCATCCGTGCGGCCAGCAAGACCCCCATTCCGGTCTGCAAACCGGCAATCAAAACTGCACGGCGATCAAAGCTGTTGGCCAGTGTGCCGGAACTGACGTGCCGTGGTTCGCCCAACATCACGCGGCCTGGATCGGGATCAGCCGCATCCGGTCAGCCAGACCGACCAGCCGGGCCACGATCGGATAGGCCAGGATCGAAAGGCCAAACTGGGGAATCAGAATACCCGGATCAATCCCGCCGGTGCCCAGCCCGACGATGAAATGCGCCAATAGCAGGTACAGCCCGATAACCGCGCTGGCGGCCACCCAGGTCAGCGCTATTCCGCGCCATGGAAAGCGCAACTCAACGAAATCCAGAACCAGCATCGCGATCGACCACAGCGTTACGGCACTGCCGAACGGTTGGCCGCTGTAAAGATCGTCAAACAGACCCAGCGGCAACCCAGCCCAGACCGGGAACAGGCCCGGCCGCATCTGCTGCCAGGCCACCAGAAACAGAAAACCCAGCGGCGGCATCACCGGGGCCGATGCAATCATCGGCCATAGCGGAGTGAGCGAACCCAGCATCACCACGATCCACGGCAAGGCCATCGCCAGCAATGAAGACGGCGCGCGGTTGATCCGCTGCTTGCCGAAACCGCGAAGGCCAGGGGGAAGGGGCGGTGCCATCAGTTTTGCTCGCCTGGTTTGCCAGCTTCGGCTTGCAGGGCTTCCTGATAGATCGGCTCAACGGTTACGTAGTCGGTCTGGCCTGGATCGCTTAGCGGACGGGCCAGCGCGCCATCCGGGGTCAGCGCAACCACCACAGCCACGGCCTCGCCAGGGCGATAGATCCCGCCTGATCCGGTTGTTACGATCGCATCGCCTGGCTTAAGCGGATTGACCCCGGTGGTGCTTAGCCGGATCTGGATCGTGCCGTCACCGCGCCCGCTGGCATAGGCCTGCACCCCGTCGCTGGCGCGGCGCACGGGCACGGTGCTTTCGGTATCGGTAATCAGCAGCACTCGCGATGAGATCAAGCCCACTTCAACCACGCGGCCCACCAGCCCCAATGGCGAACGTACCCCCATGCCAACGTGAACCCCGTGGGTCGATCCAGCACCGATCATCGCAAAGCGCCGGGTGGAAGAAGATGTCGATCCGATCAGCCGGGTGATGGCTACTGGTTTCTGATCTTGCTCGGTCAGGGTCAGTATCGCCTTCAGCCGGGCATTTTCTTCGCGCAGCGCATCTTGTTCTGCCAGCTTGACCCGGGCTTCGGCTACTTCGTGCTTCAGTTGGGCAACATCAGCGCCTTTGGTGAAATAGCCGGTCAGCGTATCCCACAGCCCGATGGACCCGGTTCGTGCGCTGGCCGCGACATTAGCCGCCGGTGCGCCGGCATCGCCGGCCAGTGTCCGCAGCCCGGCAAAACGCTGCTCCGCCCCGCTTGATACGGCAAGCAGTATCAATCCCACGCCGACCCCGACGAAGGCCACCACGTAATTTGCAAAATTGCCGTACTGTTCCCGGCGCGAATAGCCCGGGCGGCGAATGTTGGGCGCCGCCATCTAGCTATTCCGATCCGGGGGCCATGCGCGCCATCTTGGGTGCGCTCAGGCTGTCATCAACACGCCGCGGAAGATCGGTTCTTCCATCGCCCGGCCTGTCCCCAGTGCCACGCACGAAAGCGGATCCTCGGCAATCGAAACCGGCAGTCCAGTTTCTTCGCGCAGGAATTCGTCCAGGCCGTGGATCAGGGCGCCGCCGCCGGTTAGCACGATGCCCTGATCGACAATATCTGCGGCCAGTTCGGGTGCGGTGTTTTCAAGTGCGATCCGGACACCCTCGATGATCGCGCCAATTGGTTCAGACAGCGCCTCGGCGATATTGGCCTGGGTGATGGTGATTTCCTTGGGCACCCCGTTGACCAGATCGCGGCCCTTGATCTGGATTGATTCGCCAACGCCATCGGCCGGAACCATCGCGCAGCCATAATCCTTCTTGATCCGTTCCGCGGTGGCTTCGCCGATCAGCAGATTGTGGTGGCGGCGGACATAGGAAACGATTGCTTCGTCCATCTTGTCACCGCCAACGCGGACCGAAGTGGTATAAGCCAGGCCGCGCAGCGAAAGCACCGCAACTTCGGTCGTGCCGCCGCCAATATCAACCACCATCGAACCCACTGGTTCGGTAACCGGCATCCCGGCGCCAATCGCCGCAGCCATCGGTTCCAGAATCAGATAGACGGCGCTGGCCCCGGCATTGCTGGCGGCATCGCGGATTGCGCGGCGTTCGACAGAGGTTGAGCCTGATGGCACGCAGATTACGATCTCGGGCGGATTGAACATGCTGGTGCGCTTGCCATTCACCTTGCGGATGAAGTGCTTGATCATTTCTTCGGCCACTTCGATATCGGCGATCACGCCATCGCGCAGCGGGCGGATCGCCTCGATGCTGTCCGGGGTTTTGCCCATCATCATCTTGGCATCATCGCCTACGGCCTTGACCTTCTTGATCCCGTTGATCGTTTCGATCGCCACAACAGAGGGTTCGTTCAACACGATTCCGCGGTCCTGGACATAGACCAGGGTGTTCGCCGTGCCGAGGTCGATTGCCATGTTTTGCGAACCGAATTTGAAGAATCGCGAAAGGAACGAAGCCATTGAAAATTCCGTATGTTTTCCCGATACTTACCGCATTTCGAACGGTAAGCACAGGCCTGTGAGTTGGCAAGGAAGCGGTGGCATTAGCAGCACCCCCTGCGAAAGGCCAAAAAATTGTGTGGTTTTGCGCAGCTAGCTACCCGCTTTGGCTCGAATTTTTCGCGGTTCGTCGCTAGGCTAGCCAGCCCATGCCCACGATCCGCCGCCTGCCTGAAAATCTGGTCAACCGCATTGCTGCCGGTGAGGTGGTTGAGCGCCCGAGTTCGGCCTTGAAGGAGCTGGTTGAAAACGCGCTTGATGCCGGGGCGCGCAACGTGGCGATAAGGCTTTCGGAAGGCGGATTGGCCGGCATTGATGTAACCGATGATGGCTGCGCCATGCTGCCGGCAGAGATTGCACTTGCGCTGGAACGGCACGCCACCTCCAAACTGCCCGATGAGCATATTGAGCAGGTTACCACTCTGGGATTTCGCGGAGAGGCATTGCCATCGATCGCCAGCGTCGCCCGTTTGACGATTGAAAGCCGGGTGAGGGGCCAGGGCGAGGGTTGGCGCCGCGTGGTCGATCACGGGGTGCTGGCCGACGACAGCCCGGCAGCGCTGCCGCCTGGCACCCGGATCAGGGTTGAGGACCTGTTCGGAAAAGTCCCGGCCCGGCGCAAATTTCTGCGCAGCGCGCGCAGCGAATATGCCGCCTGTCTTGATGTTGTCCGCCGCTTGGCGATGGCGCGCCACGATGTGGGTTTCGTGCTGGAACACGATGGCCGCCGGGCGCTGTCGGTGCAACCGGATGATAGCCTGGCCAGCCGCGTCGCCCAGATTGTTGCGCGCGAACTGGCCGCCGATGGTGTGGCAATAGATCTTGAACGCGGCGCCGCCAGGCTAACCGGGGTGGCTGGCCTGCCCACGTTCAATCGCGGGGTGGCGGATCACCAATACCTGTTCGTCAATGGCCGGCCGGTGAAAGACCGGTTGCTGATCGGCGCAGTGCGCGGCGCCTATGCCGATATGCTGGCGCGGGATCGGCATGCGGTGCTGGCGCTGTTCCTTGCGATCCCGCCCGAGGAGGTGGATGTCAATGTCCATCCGGCAAAAACTGAAGTGCGGTTTCGCGATCCAGCCTTCATTCGCGGGTTTATCGTATCGGGGCTGCGCCATGCGCTCGATTCCGAAGGCCGGCGCAGCGCCCAGGCTCCGGCTGCTCCGGCGATGGGCAATTGGCAGGCAGAGCCGATCAGCCGCGAACCGGCACCGGCGCTGGCTTCACTGTTTGCACGTGAATATTCAGCAAGCAGCGTGCAAGAGGCAGCCCCGATCTGGCGCGGTTACGACCAACACGCCATGGCCCCGGCGGCAAAGGCCGAGATCGCTGAGGAAGCACCTTCGATCAATCACCCGCTGGGCGTGGCCCGGGGGCAGGTGGCGCAAACCTATATCGTGGCCGAGGCTGAAGACGGGCTGGTGATCGTTGATCAGCATGCCGCGCACGAACGGTTGGTGCTTGAACGGCTCAAGGCCGCAGGTGCGCAAGGGGCGATGACATCCAGCCAGGCCTTGCTGATCCCCGAAGTGGTTGAGCTGGCTGAGCCTGACGCAGACCGGGTTGAGGATGCGGCCGATCTATTGGCTTCGTTCGGGCTGGCGATCGAACGGTTTGGCCCCACCGCTGTGCTAGTGCGGGCGGTGCCGGCGGTCCTTGCCAAAGGCAATCCGCAGGCGTTGCTGCGCGATATCGCAGATGATCTGGCCCAAAATGGCGCGGCGCTGCTGTTGGCAGAGCGGATCGATCACGTCTTGGCGACGATGGCCTGCCACGGATCGGTGCGGGCTGGTCGGGTGCTTTCTGTGGCCGAAATGAACGCGCTTCTTCGCGAAATGGAAGTTACCCCGCGTTCTGGCCAATGCAATCACGGCCGCCCAACCTGGATCAAGCTGGCGCACGGTGATATCGAAAAACTGTTCGGGAGGAAGTGATGCGGCATTGGATCTTGGGGCTTTCGATTTTGCTAGGTGGATGCCAAGCCAATCCGCAACAGAAGCCGTTTGATGATCCAGAGGTGATTGCCGCACTTGAGGAGGCCCAGCGCCGCATCCCCCCGTTCAAGGCACTTGCGCCAGAGCAACTTTCGCCCGGCGATTTCACGCAGATGGACGATAATGGCGGGAGCTGCGCCTTCTATCTGGACAGTGCGCCCGATGCGCGGGCGCTGCTGGTAACTCGTCCAAACTTTGGCTGGATCAAGTTGGAAGGGCAATTGCTGCGGCTTGGCGTTGTAAAACGCAGCGCCGCCGGGCCATTTGGAACGCGGATCCAATATCTGGGCCGGCAACTGGACCTGCGGCTTGAGCCGTCCGAACCAGATCAGGCCGCACCAGCTGGCGAGCGCCAGATCATTCCCGGTCAGATTGTGATAAACGATGCTTGGGGCAGGGCGGTGTTCGTCGCTGCGGGCAAACTGCGCTGCGCGGCTCAGTAACCGCGAACCCGGATCAGGCCAATCGATTTCATCGTGCAGACTGCCACGTTTTCCTGATTGAACACCCGCACTTCTGATTGAAAACTGCCCATTTCGGGGCGTGATTGGCTTTGCTTTTTGCTGAGCAGTTCACTTTCCACCCGCAGCACATCGCCCGGATAAACCGGCTTCAGCCAGCGCAGCTCATCCAGCCCGGGTGAGCCCAAGCCTGCCTGTTTGCGCTCGGTGATATTTTCCACCAGCATCCGCATCACCATGGCGCAGGTGTGCCAGCCACTGGCCGAAATCCGCCCGAAATGGGTCTGCGCGGCGGCTTCATCAGACAGGTGGAATGGCTGGGGATCATACTTGGAGGCGAATTCAATCACCTCTTCGCGGGTCACTGCATAGCGCCCGAACGCCGCCTTTGAGCCAACTTCGAGGTCCTCAAAATAGACCAGCCCTTCGCTCATCGCTCAATTCCCCAAGCTTACCCGCATGAACACAGTGTAGCCCCATGGGTTGGTGCCATAGGCTGCGTCAAGCGCGGCGGGCTTGGCATAGAGGTTTGCTGAGCCGCCA
This sequence comes from Novosphingobium sp., assembly GCF_040079535.1. GTDB lineage: Bacteria > Pseudomonadota > Alphaproteobacteria > Sphingomonadales > Sphingomonadaceae > Novosphingobium. The sequence goes on from NZ_JBEBKB010000001.1 coordinate 7,591, forward strand.
AGCGTCAGGTCAAACGGTCCCATCGGGACATGCCGGGCGTAACCCGCCTGAAATTTGCTCACCGAGAAATGCTCGTCATGCAGCGGATCAAGCGGATTGGGGAAGAGTTCCCCGTTATCGACATTCTCAAGCCGGCTGAACAGGCTGTTCTTCGGATCAAGGTTCCAATTCACCTCGGCCAGCCAGGCATTGTGATTATCGCCGCCATGGCCCTTGCGCGAAAAGGCCGCCATCGCGCTGACGCTGCGACTGGAGTAATGAACTGAGGTCGTGAAGCGCCGCTCATCCTCGCCGGGATGGATGGCTTCGGGTTCCTTTATCTCGCCATAGCTTGCCTGCAGCGACCAGTTGGGCGATGGGTTGATCGTGCCGCGTACCGACCAGCTATCCAGCTTGGGCGTTTCAATGTTCCAGCGCGCTTCATCGGGTTCGCGCCCACGAAAAACGCTCGCCTCAATCTGCCATCGGGGGGCGGAATAACCCAGCGTCACCACGCCATAGGTGATGTGGGTGGAATCGAACCAGTGGTGCGTGATCGGCGGTTCAGGATTGTTGCTGGCAGAACCCCGATGCATGAACGCGCTGGGCCCCAGCGCTGGTTCGGCCACCGGTCCGCCATAAAGGAACAGACTGCCGCGCCCCACATTGACATCAACCCGTCCGGTCAGTTCCATGAACAGATCGTGTGGGTGCTGCCGATCGACCAGCGGCAGCCCGCCGGCGGTTTCTCCGGTCGCGAACAGGTTGGGATAACCCGCTGCGTCCATCGCCGGCTCAAGGCTCGACATGGCTGAGAATTTGACCCGGCCCCAGCCGGTATCGCGCTGCGCCGTAACCATCGCCATGCTGGTGACATAGGCCATGCTATCACCGCGTGGGCCGTTGTGATCGGTGAATTGAAGTGACGCATTGCCGTGGGTCATGAACATCCAGTCGCCGCTCATCAGGTGCTGGCCGTGCATTTCGCTCTCTGCGCCGGGCAGACGCGAAGTGCCAGAACCAGACTGACTCATCGGTTCGAGCTCGTCAGCAGAAATGGCGTGGACCGGGATCGGAGTAACAACCGGCGTGACTGAAAGCCGGCATTCCTCGATCCACAACCCCCCGTCAGCGGTAGGATAGATTCCGGGCAAGACGCCGGGCGGGCATTGTCCCGGCGGAGTCTTTTCCGCAGCCGGTGAGGGTTGGGCGGGTTTTTCAATCGAAGGAATGTCAGGCGCAGACACAGCCTCCGGCTTTTCACCACTGGGCAAACGCTGTGTATCGCCATGCCCGGCGTGGCCGGAATGGTCTTGGGCAAGGGCTGAGTTTGCAACTAAGCCAAGCGCACATAGCGTCAGTGTGCCAATCCGTGTTCTGCTCATCATTGCTGCCAGCTAGTGACTTGGCATTCAATCTTCAAGCAAGATGCGCCAACTGTCACCAAAGGGCTTGACCTCGCAGCCCATTTTGCGACTAATCCCATTAGTAGAAGTGGTCGGGGGAGTTTGTAATGCGTAAGATGTTGGCAGCAGGGGCTGCGTTGGCGATTGTTCTGTCAGCGCCCAATGTAATTGCGCAGCAGCCTGTTACGCAAGCGCAAGTCCAGGCGCTGGTTAGATCGCTGAAACCGCAGCACGGCAAGATTACCTTGCCTGCCGCGAAAGCCTCGCTTGAACTTGGCACGGCCTACGATTTTTATGGCCCCGCCGATGCGCGAAAAGTTCTGGTGGATATCTGGGGTAATCCGCCTGAAAATGCCGTTGGCGTCCTTGGGTTGGTTATGCAGGCCGGAAAAAGTCCAATGGGCGATGCCTGGGGGGCGATTATCACATTTGAGGAAACCGGCTATGTTGCCGATGATGATGCGGCAGAAGCTGATTACACCGAATTGATGACGCAGATGCAAAAAGGTGAAGCGGAGCAGAACGAACAGCGCAAGGCGTCTGGCTATCCAGGGATCCATCTGGTCGGCTGGGCTGAGCAACCGGGCTATAACAAGCTGAACCATTCTGTGGTCTGGGCGCGTGATCTGAAGTTCAGCGATTCCCAGATCGATACCCTCAACTATGATGTTCGTACGCTTGGCCGAAGCGGCGTCCTAAGCGTCAATCTGGTTTCGACGATGCCAAGGCTGGCCGAGGTGCAAAAGGCTGCGCACGAATTTGCCAGCCACGTCAAATTCGATTCCGGTGCGCGCTATGAAGATTTCGACGCCAACATGGACCAGAAGGCCGAATATGGCGTGGGCGGCCTGGTTGCTGCTGGCGTGGGCGTTGCGGTGGCCAAAAAACTTGGGATTTTGGCGATATTGCTCAAGTTCATCAAGCCGCTGCTGTTTGGCCTGATTGCTCTGATCGCGGTATTCCGCAATCGGATCATGGGACTGTTTGGACGCAAGACCGATCCGCTGGAGGGTGAGGAATAGCGCCTAAACATTGAATTTGAAGTGCATGACATCGCCATCTTGTACCACATATTCCTTGCCTTCCTGCCGCAATCTGCCGGCATCCTTGGCCCCTGTTTCACCCCCCAGCGATATGAAATCGTCAAACGCGATTGTCTCGGCCCGGATAAACCCGCGCTGCATGTCGCTGTGGATTTCGCCCGCTGCGTCAGGTGCTTTATCACCTGCGTGAACGGTCCAGGCGCGCGCTTCCTTGGGGCCGACGGTGAAGAAGGTGATCAAGTGGAGCAATTCATAGCCTGAGCGGATTACCCGGGCGAGGCCGGTTTCATGCAGGCCCATTTCTTCGAGGAACACCATCCGCTCGTCGGGCTCCATGCCCACAAGCTCGCTTTCGATTGCGGCGGAAACGATCACCGCATTGGCGCCTTCGGCCTTGGCCTTTTCAAATACCTTGGCGGTATAGGCATTGCCGTTCGCGGCGCTTTCTTCCTCAACATTACAGACATAAAGCACCGGCTTGGCGGTGAGCAGCTGGGCAGAATTGAACACCCGCAGCTCTTCCTCGTCACTTGGCCGGGCTAGCCGCGCTGGCTTGCCTTCGCGCAGCAGATCGAGCGCAGGGGCCAGAACGGATGCCAGCAACTTGGCTTCCTTATCGCCCTGCGCGGCCTTTTTCTGGGCTGCGGGAACGCGTTTTTCCAGGCTTTCCAGATCAGACAGCATCAGTTCGGTTTCCACCGTATCGGCGTCTGAAACCGGATCGATCCGTTCATCGACATGCTGGATATCGTCATTTTCAAAGCAGCGCAGCACGTGAACGATGGCATCCACTTCGCGGATATTGCCCAGGAACTGATTGCCCAGCCCTTCGCCCTTCGATGCCCCGCGCACCAGGCCCGCGATATCGACAAAGCCCAGCTGGGTCGGGATGATCTTTTGGCTACCGGCAATCGCGGCCAGCTGATCCAGCCGCGGATCAGGCACGCCGACGTTGCCGACATTGGGCTCAATCGTGCAGAATGGATAATTCGCCGCCTGTGCCGATTGCGTTTCGGTCAGCGCATTGAACAGGGTGCTTTTGCCAACATTGGGCAAGCCGACGATACCGCAACGAAAACCCATTACCTACTCCGCATCAGGTGCAAGCGCGCGCCCATAGCGGGGGAGCGGCCGTTTGGCGAGGGGCTATGGGCCTTGGGGCCGCAGCACGGCAGGCCAAAGCGGGTCGCCTGGATGGCTGAACCGGGGATTTCACCGAAATTTCAACAATTGGCGCTACGGCTGATGCCATGAAACGCGCCCTCCCATTATTGCTGCTGTTAGCCCTGCCAGGCTGCGGTCAGGATGATCCAGCAACGCTGCTGAAACAGGCGATGGATGAATATGCCCAGCAGGATTACGCCGCGGCGCGCATCGATGCTCTGGCCGTGTTGCAGGCCCGGCCGGGCGATCGGCAAGCGGCCTTGCTGCTGGCCCAATCGCTGTTGCGGCTTGGCGATGGTGAAGGTGCGCAGGCCGCGATCGAACAATTGAAGGCGCTGGGCTGGGCAGGCCCTGCGCTAGGCCGGTTGGAAGCCGAAGCGATGCTGGCGCGCGGCCTTCCCAAACAGGCAATTGAACGCCTGGCTGATGATCGTTCTGCCGATGCCTGGCGGATCATCGCGGCGGCGCGTTTGAAACTGGATGACAGCGCCGGCGCGCTTGATGCCTACAAGGCCGGTCTGGCGGCGGGCGGCGGCTATCTGCTGTCGCTCGATTTCGCGAATTTTCTGCTGGCAGGCGATGATCTGGCGGGCGCTGCTGCGCAATTGCGGGCCTTGCAAGGCTATGATGCCAATGCGCTGGCCACTTTGATGCTGGCTGCGACGATCCACAACAAGCACGGCCGCAAGGCTGAGGCGCATAAAGGCTATGCCGAAGCAGCCAAGCGCTATCCCTTGCGGGTAGAACCGCTGGTCGCCGATGCGCGGCTGTATGATGAAGAAGGCAAGGTTGATACCGCGATCGAGCTGGTTGATCAGGCCGCAAAGCTGGCCCCAGACCATCCTGAAGTTTTCGAGCTAAAAGTGATGCTGGCCAGCATCAAGGGCGATTGGGAAAAGGTCCGATCACTGCTGGGGCCAATCGAAACCAGCCTGGTGCCGCTTTCGGCCAACTATATGACTTATGCCGAAGCCCTGCTGCGGCTGGGCCACCCGGAACAGGCGCGGGCAATGTTTGAACGCGCGCTGCAAGTATCGCCGCACAACCCTTATTCGCGGTTGATGGCGGGCGAGGCGCAGTTGGCAACCGGCGATGCCCGTGCGGCCTGGGCCACGTTGCAACCACTGGCGATCAGCATCATGGCTGGACCAAGAGAGCTTGAACTGGGCGAAAAGGCAGCCCGTGCAGCCGGCGATCAAACCGCCGATGCACTGGCGGCCCGGCTTCGCTCGCCCGGATTCAAGCAGGCCCAGAATTTGACGCAGCAAGGCCAGCAGGCTTTGGCACGGCGCGATTGGCCGGCGGCAATCGCCGCTTACCAAGCCTTGCTGGCACTGGGGCAAGACGCAGAGGCTCACAAACGCCTGGCCTTCGCCCTGACCAACAGCGCCCAGCACGATCAGGCGATTGCCGAGGCTGACCGTGCTTTGGCGCTGGAACCGGAAAACGCAGATATGCTGCACATGGCGGGTTTGACCCGGTTCAACGCCGGGCGGGATGCGGCCAAGGCGCTGCAATTGTTGCAGGCGGCGGCCCGCAAGGATCCAGCCTCAGCCTTGTTTCGCACCGATCTGGCGCGCGCGCAGCAAGCCAGCCGCAGCTGACCTGCGCACATACAAATCGCCGCCAGCCATAGGGCTGACGGCGATTTGCCGAAACGGGACCGTGTTTCGTTTGTGCGTTCAGGCGCGCGGCTTGCGGCGGCGGGCAATGCCCACGCCCAGCAGACCCAGACCCATCAGGCCAAGCATGCCCGGTTCCGGAACCGCAGTGCCACCCGACGAGGTCGAAGTGGTAGTGCCGCCCGAAGTGCTGCTGGTCGACGTGGTCGAACCGCCCGAGGTCGTGCTGCTTGAGGTTGTGCTGGTGGTGGTGCCGCCGGTCGAGGTCGATGAAGTGGTGGTGCCGCCAGAAGAGGTGGTCGTGGTGCCACCGGTGGACGTCGAGGTTGAGGTCGATGACGTGCCGCCCGATGAGCTGGTGCAGGTGCTGCTGGTATGGCCGCAGCTGCAATAGTGAGTGTGCGTGGGGGTCCACGAACCCCAGGCGAACGAAGCGCTGGAGAATGACAGCGCGCTTGCTGCAGCCAGGGTCGAAAGAATGATCGTTTTGGTCTTCATGGTATATGCCCCCAAAAGGAAAACTGGATTGGTTGACGGCTTTCTTCGCAAAGGCCGTGCCAATCGATGTTTTCAGGGGATTTGGGTGGTTAACGGGTCTGCCCAGGCTTCAACGCTGTAAGCCATCCCGACAGGTTTAGTGGTTAATTTCCTGGGTTTAGCCGCAAGGCCACGTCGCTCATGAAGCGCTCGGGATCATTCTTGGCCAGCCAGTCCGCTTCGCCCGCGATTGCGCCCAGCATATCGGCCAGCGGATCCATTTCGGTCTTGGCATAATTGCCCAGCACATGGCCTGTAACGCGGTCTTTGTGCCCGGGGTGGCCAATCCCGATCCTAACCCGGCGGAAGTCTGGCCCCAGATGCTGGTCAATCGAGCGCAGCCCATTGTGCCCGGCAGTTCCACCGCCTTGCTTCACCTTGACCTTGAACGGCGCCAGATCGAGCTCGTCGTGAAACACTGTCAGGGCGTCAGTATCGAGTTTGTAAAACCGCAGCGCCTCGCCCACGGCGCGGCCGCTTTCGTTCATGTAGGTCGCGGGCTTGAGCAGCAGGATTTTCGCGCCGCTGATCCGGCCTTCCTGCAACCAGCCCTGGAACTTCTTGTGGGCCGTGCCAAATCCATGAACCTCGGCCAGGGTATCAAGCGCCATAAAGCCGACATTGTGCCGGTTCAGCGCATATTGCGCGCCAGGATTGCCCAGGCCGACCCACAATTGCATCACGGGCAGTCCCTATTTCAGCAGCAGGTTGACAGTCTCAAGCCGGTCAGCCGTCATCCCGGTCATGCAGCCATCGAAAAGCTGGTTGAACTTTTCGTTGTCAAGATCGCGTGACTTCTGGCGGGCCCGCTCAAATTCTCCCTTGGCGCGCTTTTCCGGCGGCAAGGTAGAAATGCGGCCAAGATACCAATCACTTTTTGCCCGAAGCGCAGTTCTGGAATTGCTCAGGCCGTCGCGCTGGTCGGCGGGCGTCTTGGGATCGTTCAATTGCTCACGAATGGCAAATTCGGCCACGGCCAGCAGCGCGAAGCATTGAAAGTCGCGATCCCCAACCGGACCATTGGCGGCGGCGGCAGGAACCACCAGCGAAGCCGCTAAAACTGCGAAAATACCAAGGTGGCGAACCATCTGAATGCCTTTCGAAAAATGCCAAGTACCGGCAGCAACTTCTTGCCCCGGCTTACCCGCTAAACACAAAACCGCAACCGCCGGATTATTTGCCCAGCAGCTGGCCAAGCAGGCGTGCTTCCTCAGCCTCGTAATAGGCGATGCAGCCCATAGTTGAATTCACCAGCTGATCCTGCCCCATCGCCGTCATCCTGTTGAACGCTGCGCTGCCGGCGGCTTGCAGATTGGCAGGGGCACGCGCCGCAATCCGGCCTTCGAAAAAGCCCAATGCGGCAGCCATCTTGGTAACAAAACCGGAATTCTCCAGCCGCCTGTCGGCCGGCACAGTTGCGTCACCCAGGGTCTTTTTGCCCTCGGTCACGAAGAACATCAGTTGCATGGCGCAGCCAATTTCATCGATCTGGGCCGGGGCGTCGGCAGCCGGCTGGGCAAATGCCACTGCCGGCGCAAGCAGCGCAGCCGCGCCAAGTGAAAGGGTGAAGCGGCGCAATCTGGTCATCGGGATCCCCTATAAGAAAAAAGCCGGACTGCGGCTGGCGCAATCCGGCTTAACTCTGGCTGAAGCGGGCTGATTATTCAGCGCCGCCCTCAGTCTTGGCATTGTCACCTTCTTCGCTGCGCATGCCCGAAGGGGCAACGATGGTGGCAATGGTAAAATCACGATCGGTGATCGCCGAGGCCGAACCGGCCGGCAGCGAAACGTGGCTGATGTGGATCGAATCGCCAACATCGAACCCGGCTACATCGATCTGGATGTCTTCCGGGATCTTGTCCGCTTCGCAGACCAGTTCCAGCTCGTGCCGGACGACGTTGAGCACACCGCCGCGCTTGAGGCCAGGTGAGGCTGCTTCATTGATGAACAGAACCGGCACTGCGACGTGAACCTTGGAATCCTTCGACAAGCGCAGGAAATCAACATGGAGCGGGCGATCGGTGACGGGGTGGAAAGCTACGTCCTTGGGCAGGGCCCGCACGGTCTTGCCGCCAACTTCAACATCGACAACCGAGTTGAAGAAGTGGCCGGTGCCAAGCTGCTTGCGCAGCAGCTTTTCCTCAACGTGGATCGCCAAGGGTTCTTCTTTACCGCCATAGACGACGGCGGGGACGCGGCCTTCGCGACGCAGTGCCCGGGAGGCTCCCTTGCCAGCCCGGTCGCGCGTCTCAGCCGGCAGGTGCAGAGTATCGCTCATTGCAAAAGCCTTTCAAAAACGAGAATAACGTTCTTCTCCCGCCACGCCTCCAGGGATGACCATAACGGGGAAGCGCGGGCGGTTAGCGGCAATGCACCGCAAATGCAAGGCCGGTCTCTATTGAAGCCGGGTCACTTTATAACCGCGCGCGGCCAGCATTGCGGGAAGGCCGTCGGCACCCGCCAGATGAGCGGCGCCCACCGCCACGAACGGGCGGGCCTTGTTATTCAGCAAGGCCAGGAGTTTGCGCACCCAATCGCGGTTGCGGCCAACCAGCAAAACTTCACGCAGCACCGGATCGGCAAACATGTCTTCATCCACCAGTCTGGCGATAGCCGCCGTGTTCCCGGTGGCCCAGGCCAGTTCCAGCCGGCGCGCCTTGGCGTTGCGCGTGGCTGGATCATCTTCGATCACCGAGGCCAGCAGTGCGTGCTGCTGGGCCTGCGGCAGACGATCAAAAATCAAAAGCTGGGCTTCGGCGCCCTCAAATTCGGCAATCGGTCCTGCGTAGGCCTTGGCCAAGGCGCGATCGATGCCGTTGGCGCTATCCTGTTTGCCAACATAGGCCTGGGCCTGGGCAATCATCAGCGCCGCCGCCCAGGTTTCATAGCGATCCAGGCTGCCAGGGGCGATCGCATCGCGGGCCAGTTCGGCCGCCAGTTCATCGCGCAGGGTTTGATCGATCCGGCGGGCAAGGGGCGGGGGAAGCGCATCGGTTGCCAGCCTGGCAAAAGTTCGCGCAGTGGCGGCATCGTTGCCCACATCGGCAACTTCCAGGATCAGCCGGTCCGATTGCGACAGTGCCTGCTCAATCGTGTCCGATCGCCAGTTGGCTGGGCTTTGCAGCGCGTGGATCGTGCCCAGCAGCCAGGCCTTCTGCCCTTGCGGCCCTTCCACCAGCCACAGCGCCGGCTTTGCTTCGGTGGGCCCGCCGCAACTGCCAAGCGCGGCAGCCAGGCACAGGCCCAGCAGTCCGCGCAGAAAATTATTGCACACGGGTCAGCCGGAAGCCGTCTCTGGTCAGCAGATCATTGACCGATTTGGCTCCGCCACCTAGATGGCCAGCACCCACCGCCACGAATACGGTGCCAGGCTGGGCCATCCGGGCTTCGATCCATTTTGCCCAATTGCGGTTGCGCGAATAGAGCATCATTTCGGCAAACGCGGGATCTTCATCGGCATTAAGCAGCCCCGCCAGCTCGGCCGCATCGCCGGCCGACCATTTGACGACCATCTGCGAGATCAACCCCTTCATCTCGGGAATGCCTTTGACCACGGTATCCAGAAATTCGATCTGTTCGGCTTCGGACTGGGTGGAAAACAGCCCGAACTGAAAATCGAGCGTTTCAAGGCCGATCCGCGGAATGGTCTTTTCCTTGGCATGAGCATCAAGCGTGGCTTCAACCCCGTGGCCGGGTTCAAAACCGAACTTCTGCACCGCCAGCAGCGGCATCAGCATCGCCGGCACCCAGGGCCTTGATCGATCAAACGATTCAACCGGAAGATCCAGCCCGGCCATCGCCCCTTCATACCGCCCGCGGCGATCCTCGCTCAGCTTGTCGCGCAGGCTCTGTCCGGCCGGCAGCACGCCGTATCGGGCCAGACTGCCGACAAATTCGCTCTGCGGCACATCGGGCAGCTCGGTTACCAGCAAGTCAGAATGATTGAAGGCATAGGCCACCGGGCCATGAAACCAATCGACCCCTTTGGGCAGGATGTGGATCGTGCCGAACAGATAGATCGTGGTGTCTTTGTCTGCCAGTTTCCATAAGGCCGGTTTGGCCTGATCGGGGGCAGGGACGGCCACGATCGGTTGCTGCGTGGGCAGGCGTTGCTGGGCAAGCGTGGCCGAACCCAACAGAGCGAAAGCGGCGAGGGCGGCGCCTTTGAAGATTGAGCGGAGTTTCATCATCGGGCGGTCATGTAGCACAAGCGGTGATTGAAAGGTGAATGAAACGGATCAGCGATAGCGCCGCCACAACCAGGCTGCGGTCCACACCACAAACACACCGATGAAAACGTGGCCATGATCGATTGGCGGCGCCAGTCCGCCTTTTGCAGCAACGAACCAACCCATCACCAGCGCGAAGTAGAAATTGATAGCCACCAGCGATGCGGTTTCCTGCGCGGCACGGTCATGCTCGTCAATGTAGCGGTAATAAAAGCCCGATGCGATGCAGGTAAGCGCCAGCGCGGCCAGAATCACCGCCGCAATAACTGGGCTGATCGGCGCGCTGGAATAGAGCGTATTGACCAGATCTTGCGGATGGCCACTGGTTGTTTCCAGATTGATCAGCGCCACCGCGGCGCCCAAGATCAGTCCCAGCGCAATAAAGAACATCCACAAGCGCTGAACCTTCAGAACGCTGGGGCCAACTTTTTCGCGCGGCTTGCGCACCAGCTGGACTGTTCGCGAAATCAACTGCCAGGCGCAAACAGCCGCCACCAGCAGCAATGCCGCGCCGATCACATAGTCCCGAATTTCAACGGCACCATGTTTGCTGACCTCAGCGAAGTACCCCAACACAGTTCCGATGCAGAAGATCAACAGGACACCCAGCAGGACAAGGACCGCGGATTGCCCAATAGCCGAGCGGACCGGTTTGGCCGGTGGGGTGGTGGCTTCAGAATTGGTCATCGAAAATCTCCTCAATCGGCATCGCGAACAGCCGGGCGATCCGAAACGCCAGTGGCAGGGATGGATCATGCTTGCCGGTCTCAATCGCGTTCACGGCCTGGCGTGACACGTCGAGCCGTTCGGCCAGTTCGGCCTGGCTCCAGTTGCGCATTGCGCGCAGGACTTTGAGCTTGTTGTTCATGACAAGGCCCGTTCAGTTGGCCCAGCTGGCGCTGCCAGTGATGATTTCTTCAAGGCAGCGCTGCTCTTCGGCTTTGGCCCAGCGGCTGTCGATCCCGGTCTGGCAAGCCGACCGGGCTGCGTTCTTTAGCCGAAGTTCGAATTTTGCCCGATCGGCCGGGTCGCCGGGATCCAGGTCTGATGCCGGCACCGCCAGGCTGACCGGCTCCAGGCTGGCGGCGGCGGCAAAGGTTGCGGCCGATGCGGTGGCAAAAGCCAGGCTCAAAGCGAAGTTAAGGGCGCGTGCTGTCATCATGGTTCTCCGGATATCTGCCGAGATGTAGAGTCTCGCGTACCTGTCTTTATGTCAGGTATGCATGACTATATGTCGTGATTCGCTGACACTGTCAACACTACCTGACACAGCCGGTGAGCAATGCCTGAGAACGGTTGATTTCGGCGGCTTTGTGGGCCAAAGGCCGCTGCCATGAGCCTTTCCTTTCAAGACATGATCCTTACGCTCCACAGCTTCTGGAGCAAGCAGGGCTGCCTGATCCTCCAACCCTATGACATGCGGGTTGGGGCGGGCACGTTTCATCCGGCCACCACGCTGCGCAGCCTGGGGCCATGTCCGTGGAACGCGGCCTATGTCCAGCCAAGCCGCCGGCCAACCGATGGGAGATACGGCGAAAATCCGAACCGCTTGCAGCACTATTACCAGTACCAGGTAATCATGAAGCCCAGCCCGGAAAACCTGCAGGAACTGTACCTCGCCAGCCTGTTTGAAATAGGGGTCGATCCGCTCGCGCACGATATCCGCTTTGTCGAGGATGACTGGGAAAGCCCCACGCTGGGTGCCTGGGGGCTGGGCTGGGAAGTGTGGTGTGATGGGATGGAAGTATCCCAGTTCACCTATTTCCAGCAAATGGGCGGGTTCGATTGCAAGCCGGTTGCAGGCGAGCTGACCTATGGATTGGAACGCCTGGCGATGTACATCCAGGGCGTAGACAACGTCTATGACCTGCGCTTCAATGATGCCGGGGTCTCTTACGGCGACGTGTTCCTGACCAACGAGCAGGAATTCTCCAAATACAACTTTGAGGTTGCCGATACGGGCAGCCTGTTTGATGGCTTTGCCAAGGCTGAGGCAGAGTGCCAGCGCTGCATCGCCGCCGATATTCCGCTGGCCGCCTATGATCAGGCAATCGAGGCCAGCCACCTGTTCAACCTGTTGCAAGCGCGCGGCGTGATCTCGGTTCAGGAACGCGCCAGCTATATGGGCCGGGTCCGCGATCTGGCCAAGGGATCGGCCCAGGCCTGGATTGAAAAGAACAAGGACCAATGGGCCAAGGACTATCCGGAGTGGGTACTGTGAGCGATTTCCTGCTTGAGCTGCGCTGCGAAGAAATCCCAGCCCGGATGCAGGCCGGCGCGCGCGCCGATCTGGAAAAGCTGTTGCGCAAGGAACTGGACGCTGCGGGCATTGCCCTGGGCGATCTCACCGTCTGGTCCACCCCGCGCCGGCTGACGCTGATCGCGCGCGGCCTGCCAACCGTTACCGCTGCGGTAAGCGAGGAGCTGAAAGGCCCGCGGGTTGGCGCGCCCCCGCAAGCGCTTGAAGGGTTTTTGCGAAAGACCGGGCTTGGCGAAGACCAGCTGATAGAGCGGGGCGGGGTGCTCTATGCGGTTACTGAAAAGCCCGGCCGGGCAACGGCTGATGTGCTGGCCGAAGCGATTCCGGCGATCGTCCGGGCGTTCCCCTGGCCCAAAAGCCAGCGCTGGGGCGCTGCATCGTTGGCTAGCGAAAGCCTGCGCTGGGTGCGGCCGCTTTCGGGGATCGTCGCGTTGTTCGATGACGCGGTGATTGAATGCGGGATTGGCGGCATAGCCTCTGGAAGGAACACCGCAGGCCATCGTTTCCACGCGCAAGGCGAGGTTGTGATTGAGCGTATCGATCAGTATCTTTCAAGGCTGCATCAGGCCCACGTAGTCGTCGATCATGAAGAACGGCAGGACATGATCCGCGATCTGGCGCACAAGGCCGCCGACGCAGCCGGGCTCAAGCTGGTTGAGGACGAAGGCCTGGTGATCGAAAACGCCGGGCTGACCGAATGGCCGGTGCCGCTGCTGGGGCGGTTTGACGAAGCGTTCCTCGATGTGCCCCCCGAAGTGATCCAGCTGACCGCGCGGACCAACCAGAAGTATTTCGTGTGCAATGATGCTGCCGGCAAGCTCGCCAATGCTTTCGTGTGCACCGCCAACATCGCCGCCAGCGATGGCGGCGCGGCAATCGTCGATGGCAACCGCAAGGTGCTGGCCGCACGGCTTAGCGATGCGCGGTTTTTCTGGGAGCAGGACCGCAAGAAGACGCTGGCGCAGCACGCCGAAGGTCTGGCGCGGATCACCTTCCATGAAAAGTTGGGCACTGTTGCCGACAAGGCCCAGCGCGTGGCCAAGCTGGCGCGGTGGCTGGTTGAGGAGGGGATTGTTGGAAGCCATTCCCCCGCAACCGACCCTCGTCATTCCCGCGAAGGCGGGAACCCAGGGGCGGACCAACACTGGGCCCCCGCCTTCGCGGGGGTGACGAAGGAAGAAGCGGGGGTGACGCAGGAAGAAGTGGGGGTGACGACGCAGGAACTCGCCGATCAGGCCGAACTGGCCGCTCAGCTGTGCAAGGCCGATCTCGTCACCGAAATGGTCGGCGAATTCCCCGAACTGCAAGGCCTGATGGGCGGCTACTACGCCCGCGCCGAAGGCCTGCCCGATGCCGTAGCCGACGCGATCCGCGATCACTACAAGCCGGTCGGGCAGGGCGATATCGTGCCGGTCGCGCCAGTGACGGTGGCGGTGAGTTTGGCGGATAAGCTGGATACGATTATTGAATTTTTCGCTATCGATGAAAGGCCGACTGGGTCGAAGGATCCATTCGCCCTTCGCCGTGCAACGCTGGGCGCTATTCGAACTGTTCTCACCAACAAGCTGAAGTTGCGGCTGGCCAGTGTAGTTTCCAACCAAACTATCAACCGTGCGATGGCTACCTCCGCTCATTCTCTAGAACGCCAAATCGTTGATTTCTTCGCTGATCGCCTCAAAGTCCAGGAGCGCGATGCTGGCGTCAGGCACGACATTGTAGATGCAGTCACCGTGTTGGTCGAAGAAGACGATCTGGTCCGCCTGCTCGCGCGGGTCCATGCGCTTCAGGCGTTCATCGGGACCGACGACGGAACCAACCTGCTCGCAGCCTACAAGCGCGCGGCGAATATCCTCAAGAAGGAAGAGTTCGAGGCTGGCGCGGTTAATTCCACGCCTGAACCGGCTGAGGCCGCCTTGATCGCGGCGCTTGATGCGGCGGAACCCAAGGCGGAAGCTGCGATTGCTGGCGAGGACTTCACCGCCGCGATGGCCGCACTCGCCAGCCTTCGCGGGCCGATCGATGTGTTCTTTGAGGCGGTGATGGTCAACGATCCCGATCCGGCCAAACGCGCCTTCCGGTTGGGCTTGCTGGCGCGTTTCCGTGCTGCGGTGCACAAAGTGGCTGACTTCTCAAGGATCGAAGGCTAGGGGCCAAAGCACACCGGCAGGCGAATCGTCGGTTGGCGTGAAACTGGCGGTTTTCCATGACTTCATACGTATTCACATTTGGTGGCACTGCGCGCAGCCAAGACCCGCGCAGCCGTGACAAAACGATTGTCGGCGGCAAGGGTGCCAACCTGGCTGAAATGGCCGGGATCGGGCTGCCGGTGCCGCCGGGCTTCACCATTACCACCGAAGAATGCGTGCGCTATCTGGCCGAGGGCGGTGCGTTTTCAGACGCGCTTCAAGCCGAAGTTGCCACTGCGCTGGCGCACATCGAAGCCACCGTTGGCAAGAAGTTCGGCGATGCGGCCGATCCGCTGCTGGTCTCGGTCCGCTCTGGCGCGCGGGTTTCGATGCCGGGGATGATGGATACCGTGCTCAACCTGGGGCTAAACGATTCTACGGTTGAGGGACTGGCGACATCATCGGGCGATGCCCGCTTCGCCTGGGACAGCTATCGCCGCTTCATCCAGATGTATTCGGATGTGGTGCTGGGGCTGGATCACCACCTGTTCGAAGACGTGCTTGAAATAGCCAAGGAAGACAGCGGCTATTATGCCGATGTTGAGATGCAGGCTGAGGATTGGCAGGCGCTGGTTGGGCAATACAACACCATCGTTGAGGCCGAACTGGGCCGACCGTTTCCGCAGGACGTTCACGAACAGCTGTGGGGCGCAGTGCGCGCGGTGTTCGATAGCTGGGATTCAGACCGGGCCAAAGTATATCGCCGGATCAACGATATTTCGGGCGATTGGGGCACCGCGGTCAACGTGCAGGCGATGGTGTTTGGCAACATGGGCGATACTTCGGCCACCGGGGTTGCCTTTACCCGCGATCCGGCGACTGGCGAAAAGGCCTATTACGGGGAATGGCTGGTCAACGCGCAGGGTGAGGACGTGGTAGCCGGAATCCGAACACCGCAATACCTTACCAAAGCCAGCCGGACACGGGCCGGGGCCAAGCCGCTGAGCATGGAAGAGGCAATGCCAGCCGCCTATGCCGAATTGGCCGCTGTGTTCGAACTGCTTGAGAAGCATTACCGCGATATGCAGGATATCGAATTCACCGTGGAGCGCGGGCAGCTGTGGATGTTGCAGACCCGCAGCGGAAAGCGCACTGCCAAGGCCGCGCTCAAGATGGCGGTCGATATGGTCCACGAAGGACTGATCGATGAACGCGCCGCAATCGGGCGGATCGATCCGATGGCGCTCGATCAATTGCTTCACCCCACGCTTGATCCTGCTGCGGTGCGCGATGTGCTGGGCAAGGGGTTGCCGGCCAGCCCCGGCGCGGCATCAGGCGCAATTGTGCTGGATTCCGATAGCGCCCAAAACCTGGCCGATCGCGGTGATGCGGTGATCCTGGTCCGGTTGGAAACCAGCCCCGAAGACATCCACGGCATGCACGCCGCCAAAGGCATCCTGACCGCACGCGGCGGGATGACCAGCCATGCGGCAGTGGTGGCGCGCGGAATGGGGCGCCCGTGCGTTTCAGGCGCATCGGCGGTTTCAATCGATCTGGCCAGCCGCACGCTCAAGATCGGCAATCGCCAGTTGAAGGAAGGCGATCTGATTACGCTGGATGGCTCTACCGGTGAAGTGATGCTGGGCCTTGTGCCGACGATCGAACCCGAACTGGTCGGTGATTTTGGGATCTTGATGGGCTGGGCCGATCAGCACCGCCGGATGAAGGTGCGCACCAATGCCGAAACCCCGGCCGATTGCCGCATTGCCCGGCAATTTGGCGCCGAAGGGGTGGGGCTATGCCGCACCGAGCACATGTTTTTCGATGCCAGCCGGATTGCGTCGGTTCGCCAGATGATCCTGGCCGAGGATGAAACCAACCGCCGGGCTGCGCTGGCCAAGTTGCTGCCCGAACAGCGGGCTGATTTCCGCTCAATCTTCGAGGTTATGGCCGGCTTGCCGGTTACGATCCGGTTGCTCGATCCGCCGCTCCATGAATTCCTGCCGCATGCCGATGCCGAATTTGAAGAACTGTCCGATACGATCGGGATCGGGGTTGATACGCTGAAGCGCCGGGCGGCAGAATTGCATGAATTCAACCCGATGCTGGGGCACCGCGGCTGCCGATTGGGGATCACGTTCCCCGAGATCTACGAAATGCAGGCCCGCGCAATCTTTGAGGCGGCCTGTGATGTCGCAGCTGGCGGCGGCGAGGCTCCGGTACCCGAGGTGATGATCCCGCTGGTTGCCACAGCCAAGGAACTGGTGATCCTGAAGGCGCTGGTTGATCGCACGGCTGCGGCCGTGTTTGCCGAAAAGGGCACGCAGGTTGCCTATCATGTCGGCACCATGATCGAACTGCCGCGCGCGGCGCTGATGGCCGCAGAGATCGCCGAAGCGGGCGAATTTTTCAGCTTTGGCACCAACGATCTTACCCAGACGACGCTGGGCGTATCGCGCGATGATGCGGCGCGGTTCCTGGGGCCGTATGTTGAGCAGGGCATTTTCCCGCGCGATCCATTTGTTTCACTGGATATCGAAGGGGTTGGCCAACTGGTTGAAATGGCGGCAGAGCGCGGCCGCAAAACCCGGCCCGATATCAAGCTTGGGATCTGCGGCGAACATGGCGGTGATCCCGCAAGCATCGCGTTCTGCGAAAAGGTGGGCCTGGACTATGTCAGCGCCAGCCCATACCGGGTGCCCATTGCCCGGTTGGCGGCGGCGCAAGCGGCGCTGGGCTAACGCTTCCAGCCGGTCAGAGTCAGGATCTCGAAAGTCTCTGTCGTGCTGTAGCCAAAGGCTTCGCTGGCGATCCGCCGTTGCTGGCGGGTCAGCGCAGGGCCATGCCTCGCTAAGCAATTGCTGAGGCCCTGCGCGCGCAGATCAGCCACCAGGCTGTCCAGGCTTGAGAACCGCACCGCTAACGATCGGCTGTCCACAACCGGATCGGCCCAACCCGCGCGCTGGAGCAATTGCCCGCCGGCCCGGACGTCAACCGCAGGGTGGAGCCGCGGGGCCGGGCGATCTCCATCGGCGGCTAGCATTGCTTCGCGCAGGCCTTGAAGCGAGCCAGCGCCGACAAAGCTGGCCATGGCCAAGCCCCCGGGTGTCAAGGCATTGCGAATATGGATCAGCGCGCCGGGCAAGTCGTTTGCAGTATCAAGCGTGCCCAAGCTGGCAATGAAATCAAATGGCGCGAATGGAAGGGGCTGTTCCTGATCGAGCGATAACTCGTCGAAGACGGCATAGTGATCTGTGCGAAAAACTTCGGCTCCTTGAGCTTCGAGCCAGTTGCCCAATTCGTAAGTCCAGTCACCTACTACTAGTGCCCGAAGCGGCGTGACTCGCAGAAATCCAAGCCGATCGATGATGTCCGCAACCATATCGTCGATCAGATAGTGGGGGGAATTTTCAGTCTTTTTAGCGGCGCGAAACCGCCGTCGCGCCGCCATGCGGCGGGCGGGCGAAAAGATTACAGGTGGGGCAGCGGCTCTCACCGGCCAAGCCCTGCCTTGCCTCTGATGCGCTTGCAAGCGATACCGGCGCGGCCATGCAGGTCCATCCACTCATTGCGCCAGTCGTTGATCTGGTCTTTCCGCCGCGCTGTCCGCTGTGCGGCGATGGGCTGGCGGCGCAGACCGGGCTGTGTTCCGCTTGCTGGAGCGAGCTGGCCATTCCGGGCGAACCCAGTTGCGTCAGCTGCCGCCGTCCGCTGGATGCTGCGCAATCAGCTGGATCAATCTGCGCACCCTGCATGGCCAATCCGCCCAGACACGCCGGGATCGCGGCGGCCACGCTGTACAACGATGCCTCGCGCAAGCTGGTTCTGGCATTGAAGCACGGGCACCGGATCGCGCTTGCCCCGATGCTCGCACGGTTGATGGCGGCGCAGTTGCCAGAAGAAATCGGGCCGGATTGGCTGGCCGTGCCGGTGCCGCTGCACCGCTGGCGATTGTGGGGCCGGGGGTTCAACCAATCTGCACTGCTGGCCCGCGAACTGGCTGGGCTTCGCGGGGTGGAAGTGGGGATTGATGCGCTTGTCCGGCGCAAACGCACCCCGATGCTGGGCGGCCTGGGGCGCAGCGCGCGAGCGAAGGCCCTTTCGGGCGCGTTTGCGACTGGTAAAGGCTGGGAGGCACGGCTGAAAGGTGCGCAGGTGCTGCTGGTAGATGACGTTCTGACCAGCGGTGCAACCACCGACGCCTGCCTTTCGGTATTGTGGCGGGCCGGCGTGCGAAAGGTGATGATTACCTGTTTCGCCAGGGTCCTGGATGAAGCGCTGGATCACGTCTGAAAACGAAAACGCCCGGAACCGAAGTTCCGGGCGCCCTCGTGACGAAACTTTCCAGACGCCGCTTTCGCGATTTGATGGCTCCCCCTTTGGGCCATCTCGTCCGATCCCTCATGCGGTTTGCGGTCCCTGAACCTGAGCCTCTGCATTTCCGCGATGTCTAATTCCCCGATTGCCCCGGCCAATGGAAGCGCGAAGCGTTCGCAGCCAAGTTTTTGGTCGACACATGTGGTTATCTTGCAACAAGTGGGATCATGAACGGAATCGACAATCAGCAGGTTGAGCAGGGCAGTGCCTTCGTGCCCAAGTTTGATGCGCAGGGCTTGCTCTGTGCCGTCGCAATCGATGCGACCAGCCTGGAGGTGCTGATGGTTGCCTGGATGGATGCAGCGGCGCTTGATCGGACGATCGAGACCGGACTGGCCCATTTCCACTCGCGGTCACGCGGCAAGCTGTGGATGAAGGGCGAAACTTCGGGTCACGTGCTCAGGATCAAGGAAATGCGGGTCGATTGCGATCAGGATGCTTTGGTGTTGCTGGTCGATCCGGCGGGGCCGGCCTGCCACACGGGGGCACGCAGCTGCTTTTACAGGCGGCTTGAAGGCGGCGCGCTTGTTCGGGCCAGTTGATTGACGCTTACGTAAAGGTAAGGTAAGCATCCGGGCTATGGAAAGCCTTGCTGCCACGACAGCCGCCCACGATGGCGCGCATATCGATACGCCCGATGCGCTGGAGCGCGATCATTATGCGATATCGGATCTGACCAGCGAATTCGGAGTAACCGCGCGCGCATTGCGGTTCTACGAGGACGAAGGCCTGATTGCCCCCAACCGGGTTGGTTTGAACCGGGTCTATTCCAAACGTGATCGGGCCCGTCTCGCCTGGATACTGCGCGCCAAGAACGTTGGTTTTTCGCTGGTCGAAATCCGCGAGATGATTGATCTGTATGATCTGGGCGATGGCCGGGTGGAACAGCGCCGGGTCACGATCCAGCGTTGCCGCGAAAAGGTTGAACGCCTGCACCAGCAGCGCGAAGATATCGAAGCGGCGCTAGCCGAATTGAGCCAATTTATTGCGCTTGTCGAAAACATCGACCTTCCGACCCATACCGGCTGATCGCCAAAAGCACAGGACCAGACCCATGCCGATCTACAAAGCCCCTTCACGCGATACCCGGTTTGTTATCAACGAAGTTCTCAATCTGGAAAGCTATGGCAACTTGCCCGGTTTTGAGAATGCCAGTGCCGATATGATTGACGCGGTGGTGGAAGAATGCGGCAAGTTTACGTCTGAAGTTCTCGCTCCGCTGAACCAGTCGGGCGATCAGGAAGGTTGCACGCGCCATCCTGATGGCAGCGTCTCCACACCCAAGGGCTTCAAGCAGGCGCACGCCCAGTTTCGCGAGGCCGGGTGGGGCACGCTTTCCGCCCCTGAAGAGTTCGGCGGGCAGGGCATGCCGCATGTACTGGGGATGATGGCAGAGGAGTTCATTTCCTCGGCCAACCAGGCCTGGGGGATGTACCCGGGGCTTACTGGCGGCGCGATCGCCTCGATCCTGACCAAGGGCAGTGCGCAGCAGCAGGCCAAGTACCTGCCCAAGATGATTGCCAACGAATGGCTTGGCACCATGAACCTGACCGAGCCGCATTGCGGAACCGATCTGGGATTGCTGCGCACCCGCGCCGTTCCCCACGCCGATGGGTCTTTTGCGATTACCGGCACCAAGATATTCATTTCAGCGGGTGAGCATGATCTGACTGAAAACATCATCCATCTGGTGCTGGCCAAAACCCCCGATGCGCCCGATAGCACCAAGGGCATTTCGCTGTTTATCGTGCCCAAGGTGATGGTGAACGATGATGGATCGCTGGGCGCGCGTAATGCCGTTTCATGCGGCAGCATCGAACACAAGATGGGCATCCATGCCAATTCCACTTGCGTGATGAATTATGATGGCGCCACCGGCTATCTGGTTGGCGAGGAGAACAAGGGTCTGGCGGCCATGTTCATCATGATGAACGCCGCACGGCTTGGGGTTGGCATTCAAGGTCTGAGCCAGGCCGAGGCTGCCTATCAGAACGCTGTCAAATACGCAGCAGAGCGCCGCCAGGGCCGGGCGTTGACCGGCGCGGCTGAGCCTGCCGAAAAGGCCGACACGCTGTTCGTCCACCCTGACATCCGCCGGATGCTGATGGATGCCAAGGCCTTTACCGAAGGGATGCGGGCGTTTTGCCTGTGGGGCGCGCTGCAGGTCGATCTGGTCCACAAGGCCGCCAGCGAGGAAGACCGCCAGATGGCCGATGATCTGATCAGCCTGCTGACCCCGGTGATCAAGGGATACGGCACCGACAAGGGCTTTGATACCTGCGTCAATATGCAGCAGGTGTTTGGCGGGCACGGCTTTATCGAGGAATGGGGGATGAGCCAATTCGTCCGCGATTGCCGGATCACCCAGATCTATGAAGGCGCAAACGGGGTTCAGGCGATGGATCTGGTTGGCCGCAAGCTTGCCCAGAATGGCGGCCGCGCAGTTCAGGCGCTGTTTGCGCTGGTAGACCGCGAATGCGCCGAAGCCAAAAGCAAGCCAGAGCTGGAAAAGCTGGCGGGGCAGGTCGAAAAGGCCAATGCCGAGCTTAAGGCCGCGACGATGTGGTTCATGCAAAACGGCATGACCAATCCCAACCATGTAGGAGCAGGCGCACACCATTACATGCACATGATGGGGATTGTCAGCCTGGGGCTGATGTGGCTCAGGATGGGTGAAGTGGCAGTGGCCAAGCTGGCCGCTGGCAGTGATGATAAAGCCTTTTACGAAGCAAAGCTGACCACGGCGCGCTATTATGGTGAGCGTTTTACCCCCGATGCCGGGGCGCTGCGCCGCAAGTTGGAGGCAGGTTCGGACGCGGTGATGGCCTTGCCGATAGAGGCCTTTGCGACGGCCTGATCAAACCGGGCCGTGGGGGGAGCTGCCGCTCCCCCCAACAGTATCCTACATTCCGTCGAGCGCCTTGCTGACCAGGATGTTTACCGAAACCCGGCGATTTTGCGCGCGGCCTTCTGCTGTCGTGTTATCCGCCAGAGGATCGGATTCTGCCATGCCGGTTGGGGTCAGCATCCGGAACGGCTTCCAGCGGCAAACCTGCTGGAGGTAGTTGATCACCCGGCCTGCGCGCTTTTCGCTCAGCACCTGGTTGTAATCCTCGCTGCCGACGGAATCGGTGTAGCCCACCACCAGAATGAACGCGTTGTTCAAGCCTTCGGCCTGGCTGGCAGCGGCGCACAGTTCTTCCTTGGCCTGGCCCGAAAGCACGGTGGAGCCGGTATCGAAATAGACGTTGGTGGTGCCCTTGATATTGTACTGATCGATATCGCCCATCCGGCCGCGCAGAGCCTCGGTGGCGGCAGACTGTTCGTCAAATTGCTGCGCGGTGCCATTGCGGATCATCAGTGCGGTCTTGTAATCGCCATTCTTGAAGCTGACCTGGCTGGCATAAAGGCCATCGTCGGCCTTCACGGTCTTCACGGTAACCGGCAGACCGTTGAGCAGCGCATCGGGCGTCAACTTGGCCCCGCCGCCAAGGAAGCCGCCACTGGCCTTGATCTTGGTGCTGGGCGCAAGTCCGATGATGGTAACGGTGCCATCGGGTGAAGTGACCTTGATCTTGTCACCCGTACGCGCGGTAATCACACCCTTGATTTCAGGGCCGGCGGGCAGGCCGGCAAGGTTTGGAGCCGCTGTGCCATATACTGTCAGTTCGGCTTTGGGCGCTTCGGGCGCCTGGTCCTGCGCCAGCAGGCTGGTTGAAGCCGGCATCGACAGCGCGGCTAGCAAGACAAGGGCTCCGGCCCGATTGGATACGACACGCATTCAATTACTCCTTAACACCGCCCCCGGGGTCAAATTCGCGTTGTCTTGCAAACCTTGCTCCCAGATGAACAGAATCGCAAATATCACCGATTGTGCGGCTAAAAGGGGCGCACCGCGCGGTGAACCGAACGGGCATCGGCGCAATTCGGGTATCCAGGTTGCCCAGCAGCACTCACTCGGGCAGGAAGTCTGGCACCGAAAGATACCGTTCGCCGGTATCGTAATTGAAGCCCAGGACCCGGCTGCCAGCGGACAATTCAGCAAGCTTCTGCTTGATCGCGGCCAGCGTTGCCCCCGAACTGATCCCCACCAGCATGCCTTCACGGGTTGCGCACAGCCGGGCCATTTCCTTGGCGTCGGCCGGATCCACCTGGATCGCCCCATCGATTGCCTGGGTGTGAAGATTGGCTGGGATAAAGCCTGCACCGATCCCCTGGATCGGGTGCGGGGCGGGCTGCCCGCCAGAGATTACGGGCGAAAGCGTAGGCTCAACCGCCCAGGCCTTCATCGCCGGCCATTTGGCTTTGAGCGCCTCGGCGCAGCCGGTCAGGTGCCCGCCGGTGCCAACCCCGGTGATCAGGGCATCAATTGGGGTGTCCTTGAAATCGGCATAGATTTCTTGCGCGGTGGTGCGGACATGCACGGCAATGTTCGCCGGGTTTTCAAACTGCTGCGGCATCCACGCGCCCGGCGTGGCCTGGACCAATTCATGCGCGCGTTCGATCGCGCCTTTCATGCCCTTTTCACGCGGGGTCAGATCGAACGCAGCGCCATAGGCCAGCATTAACCGGCGGCGTTCGATCGACATGGAATCCGGCATCACCAAAACCAGCTTATAGCCCTTGACCGCAGCGGCCATGGCCAGACCGATGCCGGTGTTTCCGCTGGTTGGCTCAATAATCACCCCGCCGGGCTTCAGGCTGCCATCGGCCTCGGCGGCTTCGATCATCGCCAGGCCAATCCGATCCTTGATCGAACCACCGGGATTGGCGCGTTCAGCCTTTATCCAAACCTCATGATCGGGAAACAGCCGCGAAAGCCGGATGTGCGGGGTGTTGCCGATAGTGGCAAGGATGCTGTCAGCCTTCATGAAGCAGGTTCCTTATTTCGATATTGCGGGGCGAACGTTTTCGCCCGGAGGAGTTCAGGGAATTTAACAGCCCATACCGCGGTGACCAGAATAGCTCCTGCACCGCCCAACGCAACCGCTCCAACCGGCCCAAGCAGCGCGGCGGCAAGACCCGATTGCATCTCGCCCAATTCGTTGGACGCCGAAATTGCCAGTCCGGAAATCGATGAGACCCGCCCGCGCATTTCGTCGGGAGTGTTAAGCTGAACCAGCGTATTGCGGATGAACACCGAAATTGAATCAGCACCGCCAAGCAGCGAAAGCATCGAGAGCGAGAGCAGATAATTGGTCGATAGGCCGAAAACCATTGTGGCAAGTCCAAACACGGCCACCGCCCATAGCATCTTGGCACCCACATTGCGCACGATTGGCCGGAACCCCAGCCAGGTTGCCACCACCACCGCGCCCAGCGCCGGGGCAGCGCGCAGCAGACCCAGGCCTTCGTCGCCAACGTGCAGCACGTCATAGGCAAAGGCTGGCAGCATCGCGGTTGCTCCGCCCAGCAGCACTGCGAACAGATCAAGCGATACGCAGCCCAGCAAAAAGCGTTCGTGCCACACGAATTTGGCGCCATCGGCGATCAGCTTGAGCGGCGGCTCTTTTGCCGCTGCGGGCGGGGCACGGTGCCGGATCGCCAACAGCGCTACTACTCCCAAAGCCAGCAGCGCGGCGGAAAACGCATAGGGCAAGGCCTTGTCCGCGCCGAGCAGGAACCCGCCCAGCGCAGGCCCAATCACCGCTGCCGATTGCCAGGCAACCGAAGAAGTTGCGATTGCCTTTGGAAGCAAATCAGGCGGAACAACGTTTGGCGTGATCGCGCTCATCGCCGGGCCCATGAACACCCGTGCCGCACCATATCCAGCCGCCAGCACGAACAGCATTGGCAAGGTCAGCACAGCCTGGGCATTGGCCACCGCCAGAATCAACGCAATCAGCAGATCCACTGCGCAAGAGGCCGCGGCGACATAGCGCCGATCCATCCGATCGGCCAAAATGCCGGCCAGCGGGGTCAGGATCAGGAAGGGCACAAATTGCACCAGGCCCAGCAAGCCCAGCATGAACGAAGCCTCGGCCTCGCTCATCCCATATTGCGTGCGGCTGATCTGATATGTTTGCGCGCCGATTACCACGACCATCGCGGTGGTCGCCGCAGTGTTGATGAACCGCGCCAGCCAGATCAGGCGATAGTCACGGACTTGCAAGGGATGAGTGGGCGCATTCACCCAGCCGGAATGGCAGCGCGGCGCGCGCTTGCCAAGCGGTCAGATGCTATTGGGGTGGATACCCTGGCTTTAGCGGGATTTGCGCAGCCGCGGGTTGGGTTGCAGCGCATCGATCATCCGCATGAAATCGTCAAACCTGACGATCCGTTCGAACTGAAATCCTGCACGGCCTTCGCTGGCCCAGATCAGATGCGCTTCGATCCGGCCCACTTCGGGCAAACGGATCACCACGCGTTCGCCGCGGGTCAATTCCAGTGCACCGTCAGTCATGAAACCGTGCGCGGAAATGTTTACGACGTGCAGATGCACATCGCCCAACCGGCGGTGTTCGCCGATTACCTTGTGGTCCACCGGGTGCCGCGCCGCTCGGCGCAGATCGGTTACCGTCAGTTGAGCTCCTGCGCCCATGCTGTTCGTCGCCTCCCGGATAAAATCACAACGAGGGTCAAAATGGAGGACAAAGGCAAAGATTGGGTAAAAACCTGAAAAAAGCTGCCAGTCGGCAGGCAAAATCAGGCCGGTCTAAGTACACCGTGCTTCTTTTTCCCAGAAGAAACACGAACTTCGCTGGTTTCCTGATAGTTAATCCGGAAGGCCTCATCTTTCACAGATTCGCCATCAACCCGCGCTCCGCCGCCTGTGATAAGGCGTTTTGCCTCACCCCGGCTGGTCGCAAAGCCCAATTCGACCAGCGCATCGACCAGCGCTATGCCTTCTCGCGGCAGGATAGATTCGGGCAGTGCATCGCCCACTCCGCCGCCAGCAAAGGTTGCCGCAGCTGTGGCTTCGGCCTGATTGGCGGCAGCACTGCCGCGGCACATCCGGGTTATTTCATTGGCCAGCACAACTTTTGCCGAATTGATTTCGCTGCCTTCCAGCGCCTCGAGCCGGTTGATCTCATCCAGCGGCAGGTCGGTGAACAACCGCAGGAACTTGCCAACGTCGCGGTCATCCGCGTTGCGCCAGTATTGCCAGAAATCATAAGCCGGCAGGGCTTCTTCGTTTAGCCACACGGCGCCGGCCGCGGTCTTGCCCATCTTGGCGCCATCGGCGGTGGTCAGCAGCGGCGTGGTGACACCAAAAACTTCCTGTCCATCCATCCGGCGGGTCAGCTCAATCCCATTGATGATGTTGCCCCACTGATCGCTGCCGCCCATTTGCAGGCGCACGCCATCGTTCTTGGCCAGGTGCCGGAAATCATAACCTTGAAGGATCATGTAGTTGAATTCGAGGAAGGTCATCGGCTGCTCGCGATCAAGCCGCAACTTGACCGAATCGAAGGTCAGCATCCGGTTGATCGTGAAATGCGTGCCCACTTCCTGCAGCAGCTGGATATAGCCCAGCTGGCCCAGCCAATCGTGATTGTTGACCATCACCGCGTCGGTCGGCCCATCGCCAAAGGTGAGGTAGCGTTCGAACACCGTGCGGATCGAGGCGATGTTGGCGTCGATCGCTTCGTCGCTCAACATCTTGCGGCTTTCATCGCGCCCGGTGGGATCGCCGATCCGGGTGGTTCCGCCGCCCATCAGCACAACAGGTTTGTGCCCCGCCTGTTGCAGGCGGCGCAGCAGCATGATCTGCACCAGTGATCCGACATGCAGCGATGGCGCAGTAGCATCGAACCCGATATAGCCGGGGACGACCTGCGTGTTAGCAAGCTTGTCGAGCCCTTCGGCATCGGTAAGCTGATGGATGTAGCCGCGTTCATCGAGCAGGCGGAGCAGGGTTGAGGTGTAAGTCATGGCTGCCTTCTGATTTTCGGGGCGCGCCTAGCACGGAGTTGCGGGGTTTGGAAATGCAAGAGATGTATAGCCACCCAGCCGCCGGCGCCTGGAAGATTATGGGAGTCAGCTTCGGGCTAATGCGCCTGCGTCCCGATTTGATCGAGTTGAACTACGAAGTAGCGGACCCTGTAGGCGTTCTGGCGATCCCGCGTGGAACCGGAATGCGGCGTGACGGCTTGTGGAAGGCCAGCTGCTTCGAACTCTTTGTCGGCAAGCCAGACAGTGCATCCTACCGTGAATTCAACTTCTCGCCCGGCGGTGATTGGGCGGCCTATGGTTTTTCCGGATATCGTACTGGCCAGCATGACCTTTTGATGCATTCAGAACCTTTGATTGAGAGCAAGGTCACGCCGGTTGGACTTTCGGTTCGGGTCAGAGTCTCACTCGACGATCTCGAAAGCGGCGATCCAATCGGCATTTGCGCGGTGATCGAGGAACGCGAATTTGGTCTGTCTTATTGGTCGTTGCGGCACGCAGGGCCTAGCCCCGATTTCCATCACCCCACTTGCTTCGCCGCGACACTTCCGGCACCCAGCGATCCATGAAATTCGGCATCGATCGCCTATTGGCGGACCCAGCACTCAGAAAGCCGCTTGAAGGCAAGCGCATCGCACTGGTGGCGCACCCAGCCAGTGTGACCGCGAACCTTACCCATTCGCTCGACGCGCTGATCGCGGCGGGGCTGAACATCACATCAGCGTTTGGTCCGCAGCATGGCCTGAAGGGCGACAAGCAAGACAACATGGTGGAGACCGAGGACGAGCTCGATCCCATCTACAACATCCCGGTGTTCAGCCTTTACGGCGAAGTCCGCCGCCCCAGCGGGCAGATGATGAGCACGGCCGACGTGTTCCTGTTTGATCTGCAGGATCTGGGCTGCCGGATCTACACCTTCGTCACCACGCTGCTATACTTGCTGGAGGCCGCGAATGGCACCGGCAAGGAAGTGTGGGTGCTGGATCGGCCCAACCCGGCTGGCCGACCGGTTGAGGGAACCACTTTGCTGGCAGGGCAGGAAAGTTTCGTTGGCGCCGGGCCGATGCCGATGCGCCATGGGCTTACTCTGGGCGAAATGGGCCACTGGTTCATTGACCATTTCAAGCTTGATGTGAACTACCGTGTGATCGCGATGGAAGGTTGGGAACCAGATGGCCCGGGCTATGGCTGGCCTGAAGACCGGGTATGGATCAACCCCAGTCCCAACGCAGCAAACGTCAATATGGCCCGCGCCTATGCCGGCACAGTCATGCTGGAGGGTGCCAACCTGAGCGAGGGGCGGGGGACGACACGGCCACTGGAAGTGCTGTTTGGTGCGCCCGATCTGGATGCCAAGGCCGTGCTTGCCGAAATGCGCCGGTTCGCGCCGCAGTGGCTGGCCAGCTGCGCGCTGCGCGATTGCTGGTACACGCCAACTTTCCACAAGCACGCCGGGCAACTGTGCAATGGCCTGATGATCCACGCCGAGGGCAGCTTTTACGATCACCACGCGTTCCGCCCCTGGCGGCTGCAGGCGCTGGCTTTCAAGGCGATCCGGCGGCTTTATCCGGACTACGATCTGTGGCGCGATTTTCCCTATGAATATGAGTTTGATCGGCTGGCGATCGATGTGATCAATGGCGGCCCGGCCTTGCGCCAATGGGTTGATGATCCGGCGGCTTTACCCGATGATCTTGAAGCCCTGGCCGGTGCCGATGAAGCGGCCTGGCTTGATGCTACTCGCGCCTTGCGGCTCTATTGATCGGACCGTCACCATGCAGCGACTGAGGGATTACCAAGGATCGACGCGAACGCTGTTATGGGTTTTGTTGATCGTCTACATTTTCAACTTCCTTGATCGCCAGATCGTCAACATCCTGGCCGAGCCGATCGCCCGTGACCTGAAGCTTTCTGACACCCAACTGGGCCTGATGACCGGACTTGCCTTTGCGTTGCTTTACACGATTCTTGGTCTGCCGCTGGCGCGCTATGCCGATAAGCCAGCGTCTAATCGGGGCAAACTGATCGCTGTAGCCTTGGCCACATGGTCAGTGATGACCGCGCTATGCGGAATGGCGCAGAACTTCGTGCAATTGTTGCTGGCGCGGATCGGGGTTGGCGTGGGCGAGGCTGGCTGCACCCCGGCGGCGCACTCGCTGATTGCAGACAAGGTTTCGCCCGAAAAGCGCCCTGGCGCGATGGCATTTTATGCCATGGGTATTCCGATTGGCACGCTGCTGGGCAGTTTGATCGGCGGGCAACTGGCCGATACGGTCGGTTGGCGCAATGCTTTTCTCGTCGTTGGGCTGCCCGGAATTCTGCTGGCGTTTGTAGCCTGGATTCTGATTCGGGATGAAGACCGTCCGGAGCGCATAGTAGCGCCAGAACAGCACGCGCAATCCGTTCGCTCAGCAATGTGGGCATCGATCAGGCAAATCTGGATTTCGATCAGGGAACTGATGAAGCTCAAGGCCTATGTGTTGCTGCTTTTTGCCGCATCGTTCTGTCCTTTCCTGGCGTATGGCAAGGCGACCTGGGTCACGATCTTCTTCCAACGTACCCATCAGCTTTCGCCGGGCGAGGTCGGCCTGTGGCATGGGACCGCGAGCGGCATTGCCGCCGTATTCGGAACCTGGCTGGGCGGCTGGCTGGCCAATCGCTTTGGCAGTGTTGATCGGCGCCATGTGGTAACGGCCCCGGCGATTGGAATGGTTTTGGCAGTGCCTTTGGCGATCCTTGCTTTCGTGCAGAGTGATTGGCGGATTGCTGTGGCGCTGTTGTTGCTGCCGTCAATTTTCAACGCATTCTACTATGGCCCGGTTTACTCATCGGTGCAGGGGCTGGTGCCACTTCATCAGCGCGCGATGGCCAGCGCGCTGTTGCTGTTCGGGCAGAATCTGATCGGGTTGGGGCTTGGGCCGCTGTTCTTTGGGATACTGTCCGACTGGCTAAAGCCGGAATACGGATCCGAATCAGTCCGCTATGTGCTTTACGGCGCAGCGCTGCTGGGCCTGATCCCTGCTGTCCTGTTCTGGATCGCGCGCCCGCACCTCCATGCCGAACTCGACAAGCATTAAAAGTGCCCATTGATCGCCCCGATCCTTCGATCAGCGAAGCCGATGCCGATACGCGGATGCTGGCGCGGCGTGATGATATCCTCGCGACCTTGGCCAAGGCTGACCACCGGATGCTGGCCGCCGATTATCGGGCTGCCGCAGCCTTCTACGGCGCGGTTGGCCGGCTGGCCGGATCAGGCGTGGAAATTGATCGCAGCGAACTGTTGCGCGCGCGTGATGCTGCGCTCTGGCTGGGCGGCCGGTTTGGCGAAATGCTGCACGAAGGATTGGAAAAGGCCGGGCTTGGCCCTGCGCACCGTCACCCCCAATTCCAGAAGTCGCTCGATATCATGCAAGGAGCGCGGCCGCGTGACCGTGAAACAAGCCGCTTCCCGCAAAAGCCGCAAAGCTATTTTTATCCAGACCTGCCGTTGGTCAATTTTGCTGATCCGGCCGATTACGCCTGGCGCGCTGCGGTTGAGCAACAGACCGAGGTAATTCTGGCTGAAGGCCGTGCGCTGATGGCTGATCCGGTCAATTTCCTGCCCTATATGCGCCAGACCACCGATCGGCCGCAGGGCGATGTTCACGGGCTGCTGGAAAATCCGGATTGGAGCACCTGCTATCTTACCGATTGCGGCCAGCCAATCGCGCAGCGTACCGCAATCGCGCCGGTAACATGGGAGACTATCAACACCCAGGTGCCGCTGTGCCGGATCAACACCCGCGCGCCGTCAGTAATGTATTCGCTGCTTCGCGCACATTCAAAGATCCCGGCGCACACCGGTATGGTCAACTGCCGGTTCGTTTGCCATCTGCCGCTGATCGTCCCGGATGATTGCGGCTTTCGGGTAGGCGAAACCACCCGGCAATGGCGGGTCGGCCAACTGATGGTGTTCGATGACAGTGTGGAGCACGAAGCCTGGAACAACAGTGACCATGACCGGCTGGTGCTGATTTTTGATATCTGGCGGCCAGAATTGTCCGAAGAGGAACGTCACCAGATCGCGACATTGTTCGCGGTCGTCGATGGCTAGAGCCAAGCGAAACTGTGCCAGCCCCCCCAAGGGCAGGCTGGTTAATCCAAATTTTCCCTATTGGCCCTAGAGCTTGGGGGCATGAGCGGATGCAATCTTTGCGGCGAAACGGCCAACCAGGCGGTCTTTACGGTCAAGGGATATCATCTGGTTGAGTGCACCGGTTGCGGTCTGGCCTATATCGCCAATCAGCCCAGCGATGCCGAACTGGCTCGGATCTATTCGGGCAGTGAGGGGTATCACGCTGCGCTGAAGGACCCGGCCAGCACGCAATGGGCTGTAATCACACGCACGGCACAGGCGCATCTGGCGTTTATGGCCCAGGTGCCGGGGAAGGGCCGGTTGCTTGATGTTGGCTGCTCAACCGGGCAGTTCCTTAACCTTGCCCGGCAGGCAGGCTATGATGTTTCCGGCGCCGAATTTTCGGATGACAGCCGCACTTTCGCCGCCAATCATTTTGGTTTGCCGGTTGAACCGGGATCGATCCATGATACCAGCCTGGCTGCTGCCAGCCTAGATCTGATCACGAAGTTTGATGTGATCGAACACGTCCGCGATCCCCTTAGCGACATGGCGGCGGCCTATCGCTTGCTGAAGCCGGGCGGCTGGTTTGCGCTTTCTACGCCGAACATTGACGGCCTATTTCCGCGGCTGTCGCGCCCGCTGGCCAACAGGCTGAACTATTGGCCCCATCCAGAGCCGCCTTATCACCTTTATCAGTATTCGGTTCGCACGCTGGCCGCCTCGTTGACCAAGGCCGGGTTCCGCTGCGGCCCGGTGGCGCATCGCCGGATTCCGCTGGACTATACCTTTGGCGCGCTATCCACGCTGCTGCGCAGCCCCAAGCGGGCGGCCTATGCTGCGCTATTCGCTCCGACCGCGTTGATAGGCCCGTGGATCGGGCAGGGTGACTGGTTCTATCTGGCGGCGCAAAAGCCTGCCTAATGCTTCTTGCGGGTTAACTCTCGCATGGCATCATCCAGCCCGCCAAGGCTGAGTGGAAACATTGATCCTCCCACCAGCTCCTTGATGATCTTGGTTGATTGCGAATAGCCCCATTGCTTTTCCGGGACCGGATTGATCCAGACCGTGGCTGGATAAATGTGCGAAACCCGCTGCATCCAGACTTGCCCCGATTCCTCGTTGAAATGCTCAACCGAACCGCCCGGGTGGGTTATTTCATAGGGGCTCATCGCGGCATCGCCGACGAAGATCACTTTGTAATCGTGACCATATTTGTGGAGGATGTCCCACACCGGGGTGCGTTCGCTAAAGCGGCGCTTGTTGTCTTTCCAAACGCCTTCATAAAGGCAGTTGTGGAAATAGAAGAACTCAAGGTTCTTGAATTCGGTGCTGGCCGCGCTGAACAGCTCTTCAACCAGCTTGATGAACGGATCCATCGATCCGCCAACGTCTAGAAACAGCAGCACTTTCACAGCATTGCGGCGCTCGGCCCGCATCCGGATATCCAGCCAGCCCTGCCGCGCGGTGCCATCGATTGTGCCTTCGATGTCGAGCTCGTCCGGGTTGCCCTCCCGCGCAAAGCGGCGCAGCCGGCGCAGGGCGATCTTGATGTTGCGGGTGCCCAGCTCGCGGGTGTTATCAAGGTTCTGGAACTCGCGCTTTTCCCAGACCTTTAGCGCGCGTTTGTGCTTGCTTTCACCGCCGATCCGCACCCCTTCAGGATTGTAACCCGAATTACCATAAGGACTGGTGCCCCCGGTGCCGACCCATTTGTTGCCGCCCTGGTGGCGCTTTTCCTGTTCCTCGATCCGCTTTTTCAGCGTTTCCATGATTTCGTCCCACGATCCCAGCTTTTCGATCGCGGCCATTTCTTCGGGCGTCAGGAATTTTTCGGCCACAGCCTTCAGCCAGTCATCGGGGATATCGACCGGGTTCTGGCCATAATTGGTCAGAATGCCCTTGAATACCTTGTTGAAAACCTGATCGAACCGATCGAGCAGGCCTTCGTCTTTCACAAAGATTGCCCGGCTGAGGAAATAGAATTGCTCGGGCGTTTGCTCGATCACTTGCCGGTCAAGCGCCTCAAGCAGCACCAGATGCTCTTTGAAGCTGGCCTTGATCCCGGCAGCGCGCAATTCGTCGATAAAATTGAAAAACACGCGGCGCGGCTCCCTGTCTTAATCGCGTGATTAAAGGCAAGCGCGGCCAAGGGCAAGCGGCCTTGGCCAATTACATCACGATCTGAATTTCCTTCTGCTGGCCTGGAATACGCGAGCGGATATAGGTTGGGCGGGCGCTGCCAAGCTCGTCCATGGTCTGCCGCGGTGCCGGCATTGACTGATAGGGCACAAATCCAAACTGGCGATCGGTGGTCAGCAAGGTCACCGAATAGGCGCCGCTTTTTGGATTGAGCATCCGTGCACCGGCATCGGGGCCAATCATCAATGTTGCGCCGCCATCACCGGCTGCAATCAAATAGGCTTCGCGCGATCCGCCGCTACGAAAAACGCTGTAGGCTGCCTGGCTGGCCGCATCACGGCAATAAATTACGGGCCTGGCGCCTGTGGAAGTGGGTTGGGTATCGGCGACTTCCAAAACTATGGAATTGGCCAATGCCCCCGCCATGATTTCATCGCCGTTTCCAGATTGAACCAGCTTGGCCTTTTTCCCGGGCAACGCATCTGCGCAGGCCTGAATGGCATAAGCGAGCGCGCTGGCGTCCTTTGGCGCGGGCAGGTTCAGTTCTGCAAAGAAACTGCCAAGCCGCTTGTCCAATTGCGCTGCAGTAAGCACAGAAGAAGTGATCCGGATCTTGATCAGCCAGGCACCGTGCTGGGCAATGATCAGGCCAGTGGCGCTGGTGGTTTTGCCGCTGACGGGATAGACGATCCGCAGCGCGCTGTCTGGGCTGTTGGACCATGGCGAAAACCGGGCCCATTGCCGGCCAGCTTCATCGAGCGTTCCGTAATGTTCTGCAGCAGACAAATGGATCGCGGCGTCTGCCCGCTCTGTCCAGATTGAAACGTTCGGGATGCCGGCGCGGTAGATATAGACAGTGCTGGTCGATTTGGTTGAATCATCGTGGAACATGAAGCTTACGTCGGATTGGCTGGTTCCATAATCCGATGCGCGGCCGCGTTCAAAGCCATCGACATTGTCGGGGATTGCTAACCCGCTTGAAGCATGCAGGAAGGGCTTCCCGCTTTGGGTCCCCAGCGACTGCGGCGAAGCGCAGAGTGCTGGCGTGGCCGGCAGCACAGCTGCTGCGATCAACAATACTGCAGCGCGAAGGCTCATAGACCGGGCTCCTGTTGGGCGTGCTGATGCGGCAAGCCATTCAATCATCATGACATCCTGTCAGCAGTTGAGCAAGTTGCGCCATTCTGCAGGCTGGCGGCAATGCAGAATGAAACCGTCCGAATTCGGAACGGCCCGCCCAAACAAATCGGTTGAGCGCGGCTGCGGAGCGGTTAAGCCGTTGCCATGGTTAAGCCGAAAATAACCATGATCCATCTGGCCAGCGCGCTGTTTGCGGTGCTGGCATTGGCGGCGCTTGCGTTGCTGCTGGTACCGGGCTGGCTTGGCTTGGGCAGCACTGCTATTCCTGCCGCCAAGGCCGCAGCGCCGGCAGCGCTGGTCAAACGTCCAGCCACGCCGGCCGTGGTGTTGCCCCCTGCTGTATCCGATGTGCTGCGATCGGGGGTGCTGATCGTGATCAGCAAGCACAGCCAGCAGATGTTCGTGTTCAAAAACGGGCAGCCGTGGGCAGTCTCTCCGGTTTCGACCGGCAAGCGCGGCCATGCAACCCCGGCGGGCGTGTTTCCGATCCTGCAGAAGGCGGTTCGCCACCGATCGAACCTGTATAGCAACGCGCCAATGCCATACATGCAGCGCCTGACCTGGAGCGGTATTGCGATCCATGCCGGTCGGCTGCCAGGCTATCCCGCATCGCACGGCTGCGTGCGCCTGCCGCATGCGTTTGCGCGCGCGCTGTTTGTCTTGACCCGGGCTAGTGCGACGACGGTTGTTATCACCAACGATAGGCTGACTTCAAATGGCCAGGCGCGAACCCTGGCGCTTAATACCCCGATGCCGCACCTGCCGGTTCTGGGCGCGCCGCAGCCGCAAGAAACGCAATTGACCAAAGCGCCTGCTGCGGCCCAGCCCAGGATCGAAGCCCTGCCGCTGGATCCGGTCCAGCTTGCAGCAGGCGGCCAGACGATCCAGCTTGCCGCCGCCGCAACGCCTGATGAAGCCAATGCGATGTGGATCCGGATGATCGCCGTCCACCCGGAACTGGCACGATACCAAAAGGCCGTGATCCCGGCCGTGGTTGGATCACGCAAAGTCTATCGGTTGCGCGCAACAGCACCCGGCGCGCACTCTTTTTGCACATCGCTGAAGCAACGCGGCGGGGCCTGCTTCAATGTAAGCTAGAATCAGGCCGGGATCAGGTCTGCCGCCGCGCCATGAAGGCCAGTCGTTCAAACAGCATCACGTCCTGTTCGTTCTTGAGCAAGGCCCCGTGAAGCGGCGGAATCGCCTTGGTGGGATCCTTGTTCTGCAGAACATCCAGCGGCATGTCTTCATTGAGCAGCAGCTTGAGCCAATCGAGCAGCTCTGACGTTGACGGCTTTTTCTTCAGCCCTGGCACGTCGCGCACTTCGTAAAAGATATCCATCGCCTTTGACACGAGCGTCTTCTGGATATCGGGGAAGTGGACGTCGATGATCGCCTGCATCGTCTCACGGTCTGGGAACTTGATGTAGTGGAAGAAGCAGCGGCGCAGGAACGCATCGGGCAGTTCCTTTTCGTTGTTCGATGTGATCACCACGATTGGGCGCTCTGCAGCGGTGATCCGTTCGCGCGTTTCATACACGTCAAAGCTCATCCGATCGAGTTCCTGAAGCAGATCGTTCGGGAATTCGATATCGGCCTTGTCGATTTCGTCGATCAGCAGAACCGGCAGTTGGGGGCTGGTGAAAGCCTCCCACAATTTGCCCTTCTTGATGTAGTTCGAAATATCGTGGACGCGTTCATCGCCCAATTGGCCATCGCGCAGCCGGGCGACGGCATCGTATTCGTAAAGCCCTTGCTGCGCCTTGGTGGTGCTTTTGACGTTCCATTCGATCAGCGGCGCGCCCACGGCCTTGGCGATTTCATGCGCCAGCACAGTCTTTCCGGTGCCCGGCTCGCCTTTAACCAGCAACGGCCGGCGCAGCAACACAGCGGCGTTTACCGCAACCTTCAGATCATCGGTGGCGACATAATTGGCAGTGCCTTCAAACCGGGCCATGGGTGCTCCCTAATGCGTTTCTTAATCGTTCGATTA
Source organism: Novosphingobium sp. (assembly GCF_040079535.1). Taxonomy (GTDB): domain Bacteria; phylum Pseudomonadota; class Alphaproteobacteria; order Sphingomonadales; family Sphingomonadaceae; genus Novosphingobium. The sequence goes on from NZ_JBEBKB010000001.1 coordinate 43,616, forward strand.
AGGGCGATAAGGTGCCCGAGCGCAGGTGGCAAGAGCCTACTTGACGCGTTCCAGCAAACGGCGGGTCAAGGCCAGAAACGGCATCTGATCAACCGGCCTTTCCGGATCGTTCCAGCTGGCGCTGATCGCATACCATTGCCCGGCCTTGTTTTGGACTACCCAGCTGAGGTTGAGCACACCTTCCTCAGAACCACCCTTGAAGCCGAACCGCGTGAATTTTGCGGCGACATCGGTTCCGATCCCCGAATTGACCGAGAGGATCTGCATTACCCGCGGATCCTTGCGGCGCTGCAGCGATTGCAACACGCCGGCCACATCGCGCGGCGAGGCGAACCATTCAATCGTTTCGATATGCCAGATCTTATCGGGGACCAGCTGGCCAAGATCGATCGCGTCAACCGACAGGCCTGGGCCAAACCGCTGAAGCATCGCCAGCTGCTGATCATCGCCGGCCGCGGCATAGGCTTCGCGCCGGGCGGCGGGCCCCAATTTCAGGCTGAAAGCTTCCAGTGTGGACAGCATAGGCAGCATCCGCGATGGCATGGAATGGCCGGTTGCGCGCACCCGTGCCGCAATCGCTTCGCGGCCCAGCACCTTGATCAGCATGTCTGTGGCGGTGTTGTCACTGATCGAAATCATCTGGGTGGCCAATGTGGCAAGCGTAACCGGCGTGCCTTGCGGCCAGCCCTGCATCACGCCCGAAGGCAGTGATCGGGCAGAAAGCGGTACGACATCGCTCCACTTGCGCTTGCCCAGCGCAATATCGTGGGCCAGCGCATCCAATACCCACAGCTTGAACGCGGAACCGATCGCGAATTGCTGATCCGATTTGTGGCCCAGCACTTCTTCGCGGCCCGCCGCGCCCAGCCGGGTGATTGTGAAGCCCGCCTTTCCATGCAGCGCGGCAAAATCTGCAATTACCGCCTGGGGACTGTCATCCAGCGGAACCAGATCGGTAATCAGCAAACCGGTGATCATGGTTGTTTCAGGATCGATCCGCAGCTGCACCCGGGCCATCGCCTTGGCGAAGTGAAAGTTGAACTTTGCCGTCACCGGGCTAATCCGTTCAAGCTCTCCAACACCCAGGATAGGCCCGAACTGCGCGTGCAGGCTTTGGCCGATCTCTGCCAATTGGGCAGGTGGCACCGCTTTCAGGAAATCCGGGCTGAAAACCTCTGCCGCTGATTTTGCTTTGTTGAAGACCTGCATGGCATCTTCCGCGCGGGATTGAAGCAGGACTGCGGCAGCATCGTTTGCTGGCTGCGCAATCGCAGCCGGTGGGGCCTGCGCTGTCACTGGCAAAGCGCAAAGGGTCAGGGCAAGGGGCAGGGCAAAGCGCACACCGCGATCATGCCACCACTTTACCACCATCGCCACCACTAATCCCCCGCGCCGCGCCTTTTTGGGCGATTCACAATCAATCGTACTGATAGTGCCCGGTATAGCCCGCAATCACAGCACCGCCCGCCGGAATAGTTATCAGCATCAACCGCTTGCCATCACGTTCGATCACCGCAATTGTGCTGTTGGTGATCTTCAGATCAAGCCCGTTCTCGATCTCCAGCTCAAACTGGATCTCGGTTGCACCGGCGTTGGTGATGGTGGTTTCCATCACATATTTGCGGTCCTTGTCGTCGATGCAGCGGCTTTGCACGGTAACATCGGATACCGCCCCGATCGCAAGTTCGATTTTCTCATCGACGGCAGTATCGCCAAGCTCTGGTTCGGCCAAAACCATCGGCCGGCCAAACTGGAACTGATCGATCAGCAGAATCCCGGCGGGCAACGGCAGGCCCAGCGAATGCTTCTTGTCATTGCGGGTCCGCAGCATGGCCACGGTCTGATCGAACCAGGGCTGCTTGTTCGGATTGATATAGATGCGCGCGGTGTAATACCGCTCATATGAAACCCCGGCGCGTTCCAGCAGCCGGGTCTGCTTCATCTGCATCGCCGCCACACTGGTAAGGCGCGGGATCCGGTACATCTTCAGATCGCCGAGCTGTTCCTGGATCGCTTCGCTGCTATAGGCGCTTACTGCCGTGGGCGTGTCTTGCATCATCTGGGTTCGGCGCTGTGCAGTCACGATGATCCCGCCCTTGTCGTTGTCTGGCTGCCGCCAACGCCGGTAGGGTCTCTCCAAATAGGGCTGGACCAGCACATAGGGACGATCGGGCTTTTCGGGAATATCGCTGGTTTTTTCCATTGGCCAGCAGCGTGCGATCGCGGCGGGCGCGTTGTCAACGATCCGGTCAACCATCGCCCGGCTAAGCCGTCCGGCGACGATCTGCACCTGCGCATTGTTAAGGCTTACCGAATTGCCGTTGGCCAGCGTGATCCATCCGCCCAGATCAAACGCAGTCCCGGCGGGATTGAGCCGCGCGGTGTAGCTGGCGTTCCAGTCAAACCCCTGGGCAAGGTAGGTCAACGTCACCTTGACCGTCATCGCGCGGGAAACATCGACCATTACCGATAGCGTTGGCTGGGCAAACAGCCCTTCCGCATCGCGGCCATAGCGGAAGGTCTCAGGATAGCCCGAACAGCGCAATGCTTCGTCCCCGTCCTTGGTATGGAACACCACGCCATCCTCGCTGGCCGATACGATCTCTGCTGGAAGCCGCATGGCTTTTCCGGTGGCGGGATCGGTACGGGTCAGCATAATCGATTTGCCCCGCGCGGCCCGCATCAGCGATGACGGCGATAGCAATGCGGCATCCTGGTTGCGCTCAACCACGCCAGCCGGCAGGCCAGACATGACCGCGCTGGCCGGGATAATTCCATCGACCACGCCAACAAACCGCAACCGGTGCCGGCCGGCTGGCAGGGTTACCCGCCGGGTTTCGCTTACCACAGCAAAACCGCCCAGATCATTCAGCTGCATCGCGCCGCTATCGCGATAGGGATCGCGGTAGATCGTCAGCGAAACATCGCCCGGCGCCCCGGCCACCACATCGCGCGCCACCGCCGGGAAAGCGGCGATCAGCGATAGTATCATGGCCAGCAACCAGCGCATCAGCAGTGTATCAATACCGCGAATCGAATGTGGCGGTCAGTTCAACCTTGCCCTCTGCCGGGATCGTTACCGTCCAGACCACGCTTTCAGCATCGCGGCGTTCACTGCGCTGGCTTTCGGCAGAAACCTTGGTGTCGCCCCATAATCCGCCCTGGATCACCTTGACCGTCACCGGTTTGGAAGAGGCGTTGGTAAGCGTATAACGCATGTCGGTTTTCCAGCGGGTCTTGCCCACTTTGGTTCGCGCGGTAACCACCGGGTGGACCTTCACATCAAAGGCCTCTCCCGTCGCGATCGACAGTTTCGATCCCATCGGGGTGTGGCCGATACCGCGTTCGCCGATGAACTGTGGCTGGCCTTTGGCATCGCGGATGTAAAACCGCATTACGCCTGCGGGCAGCTGATCGCCAAGCCCGCCCTGCGAACCGTTGGTAAAGGAATAGACCGTCCAGGCGCTGATTGGCTGGCTGGCGGTTTGCAGCCAGCCAAAGCGCAATTCATAGCCGTGCTGCGCCGGGGCGCCGTGGACATCAAGGAAGCTGACCTGCTTGGTTTGCAAGTTGGCAATCGTGGTGCGCGCTGGCAGGGGGTATAGGTAATAGCCGCCCAGCCGCTCACGGGTGCCGGCTTCGGTTCCGGCCTCGTCGCTCGATCCGCAATCAAAACAGCCCCCGCCGCCATTCAGCATGCGCGGGTTACCCGCGACCAGTACTGCGCGGGCATTGTCATAGTTGACGCCCGAATTGTTGCTCAGCGTAACCCAGCCTTGCACATCGATTGTGCTTTTGCCCTCATCATACAGCACCACATAATCGGCCCGCCAGCCCAATCCCGGGGTAAGGTAACGCAGGGTTGCCTCACGCGTGCCTGGCTTGGCCGCCACGGTCATCGAAAGGGTCGGCTCGGCCCGCATGTTGGGCGGAACCTTGTCAAAGATTACGCGCACCGGCAGGCCATCGTCGCGCAGCACCTCGATCCGGTCACCTATCTGCAGCACGACACCGCCGTTGGCGGCCAGCACGGTAGCGCGCTCACGCGTTTCCTGCCCGGTTGCGGGGTTGGTGCGGACCAGCGTGATCGTTTGCCCAACCGCGTTTTCCATGATCTTTGATGGAGAGAGCAGATCATAATCAAAATTCTGCTCAAGAATGGTCATGTCACTGGCCGAAAGGCTGGCGGTTTCCGCCCGAATCTGGGCCGAAACATTCTTGAATTCAACCCGCTGGGCCTGATCCCCGGTGAACGTAATCACGCGGGTATCCTGCACCAGGGCCTGATTATCGGCATAGATCGTGATGTCGATCCCGGGGTCTGCAGAGGCTGCGGTGGCTAGCGCGATCAATGAAATCGCCGCAAGGACTGGCAGGCGCGACATAGGCGTGGTGCTCCCTCATTCAACAGGCCAAGAGGCTATCAGTTCGGCCACCCAAGGCAATGATTAATCCAGCATTTTGCCTTGCTACAACCCGGCACTTGCAAATTCTGGCAGTTTGGATGATTTGTGCTGCAAGTGTGAGCTCAATTGATTTGAAAGGTTCGTTTCGATGAAGACTATTTTGCGGAGCAGCGTTGGGCTGCTGACGGCTGCCTCGATGGCGCTGATCCCGGTCCAGGCTTCAGCCCAGGCGAATGACTATGATCCGGTGATGTACAACCTGTTGATGGATTGTGCGGCAATGCAGATCCTGTTTGCCCAAGCGGGTGAGAGTGCCGCCGAAAAGGAAAAATCGACCAACTCTGCGGTTGGTTTTGTCTCTGCAGCGAACACGCTGTCAGGCAAGGAAATCAAGGATTTTGACGCCGAATTCAATCCGCGTCAGGCACGGCTGCTGGCCATGCTGGATAAGAAGGATCCGGCCTTGACCCGCATGGTGCGCAGCTGCGGGGCAATCGAACGCGTTGGCCGCGACGCGATCGCAGCAGAAGCCAAGTAACCTGTATCTGACGATTTGGGGCGCTGCGGCCAGGCTGCGGCGCCCCTTTTGCTGAACTGGGCAGAGGTGCCGCAATGATCCTGATTACCGGCCACGTTGTGGTGCGCGCCGAACACCGCGAACAGGCGCTTGCCCTGGGCATAGCGCATTCGGCCCGTTCACGCGCTGAGCCGGGCTGCATCGCCCACAATTGCCACAGCGATGCAGCGGATCAGAACCGGATCGTGTTCGTTGAGGAATGGGCCGATATGGCCGCTGTCAAAGCCCACTTTGCGGTGCCGCAATCGGGTGAATTCGTGCGCGAACTTAGCGCAATGGCCGCTTCCCCGCCGGTGATGCGGTTGTTTGAGGCGGAGGAGCTGCGCCTTCCTTCCTGAGCATATAGTCAAGGAAATCGGGCCCGAAAGTCAGCGGAGAGGTGGTGATCGGATCAAGCTTGGCTGGAGTGTCAGAGCAGGCAAAATCGAGCATTTCTGCGCCGACAGTACCAGGCTCAAAGCCCTTGGTCTCAGTCCTTTCGCGCGATACCTTGACGGTCTGGATCAGCTTGCCATCCCCGTCATAAACTTCAACCCAATCGAACCATGCCGCGTTAGTGTTGCAATCAAAGTTCCAATGCTCACGATACGCCCGGCGGCCGCGCTCAATCGTCCGAAAAACCCGAACGGCAATATAGCTTCGTGATTTGCTTTTGCGATCAATTGAAGGTTCTTCAACAAATACCATGGCGCTGAAATCATTGGCGTTCAACGTCAGCGGAAGCCAGGTCGTTTCGGGCAGGGGTTGCCCGTCCTGGCCGTTTTGCCCGATACTGGCCGAAGGCACCGCAGCCAGGCAGATGGACAATCCAATCAAAACAGTTAGCTGGCGGCGCATGAGCAAATCTCCTTCGGTCCCGGACGGTTAGATAGGACCAATCGAATGTCAAGCCGGGGGCAACCGCCCAATCTCACGCGTCAATCATATCCTTATCCAGTTCCCCCGCGCGGTTCTGGATGAACATGAAGCGCTGCGCCGGATCGCGGCCCATCAGCTTGTCGACCAGTTCCTTTACCGCCGCGCGGCCTTCGTATTCGGCTGGCAGGGTAACGCGCAAAAGCCCGCGCGATTTGGGGTCCATGGTGGTTTCACGCAATTGCTGGGGGTTCATTTCACCCAGGCCCTTGAACCGGCCAACCTCAACCTTCTTGCCCTTGAACCGGGTTTCTTCCAGCTCGGTGCGGTGGGCATCATCGCGGGCATAGGCACTTTCTTTGCCGGCGGTCAGCCGGTAGAGCGGCGGCTGCGCCAGATACAGGTGGCCGCGGCGAACCACTTCGGGCATTTCCTGAAAGAAGAACGTCATCAGCAAAGTGGCAATATGTGCGCCATCCACATCGGCGTCGGTCATGATGATGATCCGATCATAGCGCAGATGATCGGCATTGCAGTCCTTGCGAAACCCGCAGCCAAGCGCGAGCCCCAGATCGCTGATTTCGGTGTTGGCGCGGATTTTTTCAGCGGTGGCGCTGGCAACGTTGAGGATCTTGCCGCGGATCGGCAGGATCGCCTGGGTCTTGCGGTCACGGGCTTGCTTGGCGCTGCCGCCGGCTGAATCCCCTTCGACGATAAACAGTTCAGTTTCCCTATCGCCTTCGCCGGTGCAATCGGTCAGCTTGCCGGGCAAACGCAGCTTGCGCGCATTGGTTGCGGTCTTGCGCTTAACTTCACGCTCGGCCTTGCGGCGCAGCCGATCGTCCATCCGTTCCAGCACTGCACCTAGCAGCGCCTTGCCGCGTTCAGGGTTATCGGCCAGGAAATGGTCAAAATGGTCCCGCACCGCGTTTTCAACCATCCGCGCTGCTTCAGGGCTGGTCAGGCGGTCCTTGGTCTGGCTTTGGAATTGGGGATCGCGGATAAAGACCGATAGCATCACCTCGCTGCCGGTAACGATGTCTTCGGGCGCGATATCCTTGGCCTTTTTCTGGCCAATCAAATCAGCAAAGGCCCGGATCCCCTTGGTCAGCGCGGCCCGCAGGCCAGCTTCGTGGGTGCCGCCATCCGGGGTTGAGATGGTGTTGCAATAATAGCTATACGATCCGTCCGACCACAGCGGCCAGGCGATTGCCCATTCAACGCGGCCTTGTTCCTCGTGCCCTTGGTTGTTGGCGGGAAAATCCTGGGTGCCAGAAAAGAACTGGGTAGTGACGCATTCACGGGCCCCGATCTGTTCACGCAAGTGATCGGCCAGCCCGCCGGGGAATTGAAACACAGCTTCGGCTGGAACTTCTTCGTTGGCGAGCGTGGCCGCACATTTCCAGCGAATTTCAACCCCGGCGAACAGATAAGCCTTCGACCGGACAAGCTTGAACAAGCGCAATGGCTTGAACTTCGCATCATCGCCAAAAATTTCGGTATCGGGCACGAAGGTCACCGAAGTCCCGCGCCGATTGGGCGTGCTGCCCAACCGCTGGAGCGACCCCAACGGCACCCCGCGTGAGAATTCCTGAGCGAACAGCTCCTTGTTGCGGGCCACTTCGATCCGGGTCAGGCTGGATAGCGCGTTGACCACACTGACCCCGACCCCATGGAGCCCGCCTGAAGTGGCATAGGCTTTCCCTGAAAACTTGCCGCCAGAATGCAGCGTGGTCAGGATGACTTCGAGCGCGGATTTGCCCGGATATTTGGGATGCTCATCCACCGGAATGCCGCGGCCATTATCGGTAATGGTCAGGCGGTTGCCTTCTTCAAGTGTAACCTCGATCCGATTGGCATGCCCGGCCACCGCCTCGTCCATCGCATTGTCGAGCACTTCGGCAGCAAGGTGGTGGAACGCGCGTTCATCGGTCCCGCCGATGTACATACCGGGGCGGCGGCGGACCGGTTCAAGCCCTTCCAGCACTTCGATCGCAGAACCATCATAGGCTTCGCCATTGCTGGCGGGCAGGGCATCGAACAGGTCTTCGGGAGATTGGGACATAGGGAACGCCTATAGAACGCTGTGAATCCAGCGCGCAAGCAGGGGGCTTGGGTTTTCAAGAGCCATCGCGGCCTTTCGTTTGCTCAGTCCGCAAATTTCTCAGGCGCGGGGCTGACGATTGTCACCCCGCCGCTGCGGGCCTCACGCACTTCCAGGGCGCGATCCCCAATTCCGGCGCTCCCAAACCGGAACGGTCCGTCCAGCCCCAGGAACCCATCGCGCTCTGTCAGCCGGGCCAGCGGGAAGGGCGATCCCAGCCGCCAATCACGTGCAATCCGCACGGTCAGCAGCACACTGTCATAGCCCAGCGTTGAAAGCCGATAGGGCGCGGTGCCAAACCGGCCGCGAAAGCTTTCGGCAAAGCGCGGAAACCGTGTGTCTGAAATCGCCGCGAACCAGGCCCCGCGCAATGATGCAGTCTTGCCCACCAGCGGATCGCCGCTCCAGGTTTCAGAGCCCAGGATCCTTGGCACCGCAGCTCCGGCCGGCTTGAGCGAAGGAGCAGCCATTGCAGCATATTTAGGCGAATCCGCGATCAGCACCGCATCATATCCGCCGCGTGCCTTCAGCCGCGTGGCCGCGCTGATGATCGAGCGATTTCCCCGATCGTAAGTCTGGGTGGAAACCAGCGTTCCGCCAGCGGCCTGAACCGCAGCGGCATAGATCGCACTGGCGCGGGCTCCCGCTGTGCCTTTGGGGGCCAGCAGGGCAAAGCGGCGCATTCCTTTTGAACTGGCAAAATCAACCACCCGCTGCATCGCATTGGCGGGATCCAGCCCCATCACAAATACATCGCGCGTGGCCAGTGCCGGATCGCTGCTATAGGTGATCAACGGAACCTTGCGGCCCCGCGCGGCCGCCGCCACAGCGCCAATATCAGCGCTGGAGATCGGCCCAAGGATCAGCCGGTTCCCGTCTCGCAGGGCCTTGGCCGCTGCGCTGGCTGCGCCGGGGGCGGTATCATAGCTGGTGATCCGGATCGTTTGGGCATTGGTATCCAGCAAGGCCATCGTGGTGGCATTGGCGATCGATTGACCCAGCGCGGCATCAGGCCCGCTTAGTGGTACCAGCAATGCAATCCGCTGGCGCTGTTTGTCATTTGGCAGATTATCGGTTGGGGCAGGGGCGGGCGGCGGCACTTCTTCCACGCCCTTTGGAATTACCTTGCACCCCGCCAGCAGTGCCAGCGCGCCGGCCGTGATCAGTGTTCGCCGATTGGCTTTCCATTCGATCATCACTTGTCGCTCCCCGCTGGCCGGTCCATGGAAAGGTCCATGGATCAACCGCTTCAAGCCGGACTCTACATCGTCGCTACGCCGATTGGCAATCTGGGCGATCTTTCCCGCCGGGCCAGCGCGGTACTGTGTGGCGTGGCTGCGGTAGCCTGTGAAGATACCCGCGTTACCGGCAAGCTGATGCAGCACCTTGGGATCAAGCAAAAGCTTATCCGCTATGATGATCACGCCAGCGAAGCGACCCGCGATCACTTGATTGCCATGGCGGCAACCCAGGCAGTGGCACTGGTCAGCGATGCCGGGACACCGCTGGTTTCCGATCCTGGCTATCAGCTGGTGCGGGCGGCGCGGTTGCACGGGATCATGGTCACCGCCATTCCCGGCGCCAGCGCGCCGGTTATGGCGCTCAGCCTGTCGGGCCTGCCCAGCGACCGGTTCCTGTTTGCCGGCTTTCTGCCAAACAAGGACAAGGCCCGGCGCGCGGTGCTGAAGGAACTGGGTGCGGTGCAAACCACGCTGATATTTTTCGATACCGCGCCGCGGCTGCTGGCCTCGCTCAGGGCGATTGGTGAATGCCTGCCCGGCCGCGAACTGGCAGTGGCGCGCGAACTGACCAAACTGTTTGAGGAATGCCGCAGCGGCAGCCCGCAAGACCTGATCGATCATTACACCGCGCATCCGCCCAGGGGGGAGATCGTCCTGCTGATAGGCCCGCCCGGCGAGCAGGAAACCAGCGCCGCCGATGCCGATGCCTTGCTGGCAGTAGCCCTGGAAAGTCTGAAGCCCAGTCAGGCCGCCGCCGAAGTGGCCCGTGCGACGGGGCTGGACCGCAAGGCCCTGTATGCCCGGGCGCTGGAACTGAAGCCTTGATCAAGCCCACATCCTCTCGTGTCATCCCCGCGCCTCTCGTCATCCCCGCGCAGGCGGGGACCCAGTGCCGACTAACTCTGGGTCCCCGCCTACGCGGGGATGACGAAGGATTGGCCAATTGAACTCTCGGGCCGAGCGTGAAGCCAAAGGCAGGCGCGGTGAAGTGCTGGCGGCATGGTATCTTCGGCTTAAAGGCTGGCGCATTCTGGCCCGGCGGGTCAAGACGCCGCGCGGCGAAATTGATCTGATCGCGCGGCGCGGCAGGACTGTGGCGTTTATTGAGGTAAAGTGGCGCACCAGTGCGAGTGATCTTGATCACGCAGCGGATCCGTATCGCCTGCGCCGGGTGGCCGCCGCCGCACAAGCTGTGGGTCATCGCTATGCCAAGGCCAACGATCTGCAACGGATCGACGTCTTGCTCCTTGCGCCGGGGCACTGGCCACGCCACATGGCAAATGCCCTGATGCTTTGAAGCGGAGAATTCCCCGGCCATGCCTGTTACCGTCGCCGTCCAGATGGACCCGCTTGCAGGGATCAATATCAATGGAGATTCCAGTTTTGCCCTGATCGAGGCCGCGCAAAAGCGTGGGCACAGTGCGTTTCACTATGATGTGAAGACGCTTGCCTATGAAAGCGGACGGCTGACAGCATGGGCTGCGCCGGTTACGGTACAGCGGCCAGAATCCGGCAAATCGGGCGATCATTTCAGCATGGGTGAACATCGCAGCATCGATCTGGCCAGCGATGTCGATGTGGTCCTGATGCGCCAGGATCCACCATTTGATCTCAGCTATATCACTGCGACCCATCTGCTTGAGCGGCTTGCGGGCCAAACGCTGGTGGTCAACGATCCGGCTTCGGTCCGCAATGCGCCTGAAAAGGTTTATGTGCTCGATTTCGCGCATTTCATGCCGCCGACTCTGATCGCCCGGCGGATTGAGGATGTCCGCGCGTTTCACGCCCGCCAGATTGAGAACGGGTGGAGCGATCTGGTGATGAAGCCGCTCCATGGCAACGGCGGCAAGGCGGTGGTGCGAATCCCGGCTGATGGATCAAACCTGAGCGCCTTGATCGAGCTGTTCGATAACGCCTGGGTCGAACCGCACATGTTCCAGCCGTTCCTTCCCGAAATCAGCGAGGGCGACAAACGCATCGTGTTGATCGATGGCGAGGTTGCTGGCGCAATCAATCGCCGGCCCGGTGCTGGTGAGTTCCGCTCAAACCTCGCCGCGGGTGGTTATGCCGAAGTGACTACGTTGAACGCGCGCGAGGAAGAAATTTGCGCCGCGCTGGGTCCGGCACTGAAAGAGCGTGGGCTGGTGTTCGTTGGGATTGATGTGATCGGCGGCAAATGGCTGACCGAAATCAATGTAACGTCGCCCACCGGCATTATGGCAATCGACCGCTTCAACGGTACTGATACTCCGGGCCTTATCTGGGATGTAATCGAACGTCGTCTGGGCCATTAGGCGCCATGTCTGATTGGATTATCGATCTGATAGAGCAGGGCGGCTATTGGGGAATCGCGCTGCTGATGTTCGTTGAAAACGTGTTTCCCCCGATCCCCAGCGAACTGATAATGGGCGCAGGCGGGGTTGCCGTGGCCCGCGGAACAATGACGTTCTGGCCGCTTTTGGCGGCCGGAACAATCGGATCGACTTTGGGTAACTACATCTGGTTTCTTGCCGGAGATCGGCTTGGCTATCGGCGGCTTGAACCGCTGATTTCGCGCTGGGGCCGCTGGCTGACAATGCGCTGGAGCGATGTTGAACAAGCGACAGGGTTCTTTCAGCGGCACGGCCAATGGATGGTCTTTGGCCTACGCTTTTCGCCTTTTTTGCGCACCATGATCTCGCTCCCAGCGGGCCTGGCGCACATGCAGCATTGGCGGTTTCTGGCCTTTACATTTGCGGGCGCGGCGGTGTGGAACACGGTGTTGATCCTGGGCGGGAAATGGCTGGCGCGATATCTTGATACCGTCAGCGCCATTTCAGGACCGGCGATCGGCGCCATGGCCATTTTGGCGATTGCAATCTGGTTGTGGCGGGTGATCCGCTGGAAGGGCGAGCCTGGCTAACACCCTCGGATTGCAGGGCCAGATTGACGGACAGTGGATTTTGGGGCAACCTTCACCGCTATTGGGTTGCGCAAGATTGAGCGGGGAAATTGCCGGCATGCCACCCGAAGGCACTAAGGGTGCGACTGTATTCCTGAGTTATTCACGCGAAGACCAGAAGCGCGCGCTTCCGGTGATCAAGGCGCTTGAGGCTGGCGGACTGCAGGTTTGGTGGGACGGTCTGCTGGAAGGCGGGGATTCGTTTCTGCCCACCACTGAAGCCGCGCTTGAAAGCGCCGATGCCGTGGTGGTCTTGTGGTCGAACACATCAGTCAATTCGCACTGGGTGCGTGATGAAGCCCAGCGCGGGCGCGAGCGTGGGTGTCTTGTTCCGCTCAGGATCGATGATGCCAAACCGCCGCTGGGTTTTCGCCAATTTCAGGTCATCGATATTTCCCATTGGAACGGAAAGCCCAGCGCCCCCCAATTTGAACGGGTGATCCGCGCGATCAATGGCTTTGCAGGCCAAGCTCCGACCGAACCGATGCCGCAGCCGCACCAACCGCCGGTTTCACGCCGGGCCATCCTTGGCGGCGGGGTGGCTGTGCTGGCTGGCGGATCGGCGCTGGCGTTGTGGCAATTCTGGCCCGGCCGGGCAGAAGCTGCACCGGGTAACAGCGTGGCGGTACTTCCGTTCGGCAACCTCAGCGGTGATGCCGATCAGGACTATTTCGCCGAAGGGATCGCCGAACAGATCCGTCTTACCTTGTCGCGCAATTCGAATTTGCTGGTGCTGGCCCCGGCTTCGATTTCAGCGGTGACCAAGGACGGCATAGCCGATCTCAAATCGATCGCAGCCAAATTGGGTGTAGCCTATGTGCTTGATGGCAAGGTGCGGCGGTCGGGTGACTTGCTGCGGATTTCGGCCACGCTAACCAACGGCAAAAGCGGCTTCCCGGATTGGACCAACGAGTTCGACGAACAGCTCAAGGATGTGTTTACCGTCCAGGACGGCATTGCCCAGGAAGTGGCCAAAGTGATGGCGGCGCAGACGGTCAGCGCTGGTACAGTCGCAACCAAGGGTCCGGGCGGCACCACCGATATCAAGGCCTACGATGCCTATTTGCGCGGCAATGCCTATTATGAATTGCGCTCTGGAGAGGCGGCCTATCGCTCGGCCCTGGCGCAATACGATATCGCGATTGCCCAGGATTCGAAATTCGGTTCGGCCCACGCTGCGCGCGCCAGGCTGATCGTTGTCATCACCAATGCTGGCAGCAAAGCGAACGAATTCAAGGCGGCCTATGAAGATGCCCTGGCATCAGCGCGCAAGGCGGTTGAACTGGCGCCAGAGCTGGCCTCTGCGCATGCCACGCTGGGCTTTGTTCTGGCGCAAGGTAAGCTTGATTTGCGCGCGGCGGTTGAACCGTATGAACAGGCCCGCAAACTGGGCGACGGCGATGCCGGGGTGCTTTCACTCTACAGCGCATTTTCTGCCCAGACCGGCCGCAAGGCCGCGGCAGAGAGCGCTGCGACCCGCGCCATCAGGCTGGATCCGCTAAACCCGGGAGTTCAGCGCCTGGCGGCCTTTGTGGCCTATTGTGCGCGTGATTGGGCCACAACGATCGAACGCAGCCGCAAAGCCCTGGCGCTTAATCCGAAGGTTGAGCATGCGCACGCCTTTATCGGCGATGCGCTGTACCAAAAAGGCCAGGTAGCAGAGGCAAAAGCTGAATTTACGCTGGAACCAGATGGCCTCGCCCGGCCGACCGGTCTCGCAATCGTGGCCTACCGGCTGGGCGATACTGGTGCGGCCAAACAGGCGGTTGATGGCTTGACGGCGAAGTTTGGTGATGCCGCAAGTTACCAATTTGCCCAGATATATTCGCAAGCAGGTGAGATCGACCAGGCATTGTCGACCTTGCGCCACGCGCGCGAGATTGGCGATGTCGGGCTGGCGCAGGCCTATACCGATCCGATGCTCGATCCGCTTCGCAGCAGGCCCGAATTTTCCCGGTTGCTTATGGAGCTTGGATTCGGTTAGCTTGCAGGTCTTGCAACGAAGGGGAATGACATGAAGAAAATCGCATTGATCGCGCTTGCTGGCTCAGCCTTGATGCTTGCTGGCTGCGGGCAAAAAGAAGAAGCCGCCACTGCCGAAGCGACCCCGGTAGCTGAAACCAGCGCCGAAGCAGTCAGCAGCGATGCGGCTACTGCAACCGATGCAGCGCAGGTCAACGAAACCACCAATGGCGGGACTGTCAAACCTTGATTCAGCCTAGCCCGCCTGAGGAGCTGGCGTAAGCTAGTTCCTCAGGTAGGTAACAGCCCTGGCTCTGGCGCTGGCGCTTGCTTCGGTCGCCATGGCGTTTCTGATCCACCGGGTGAAAGCTCCGATCCGGGTGTAAACCCCTGGATAAGTTGGCTGCCCGCAGCTGTCCTTTCTGGTCCACGATACGATCGCCAGCAGCATTGGCTTGCCGTTGGTCAGCACCACTGGCCCGCCGCTATCGCCTACGCAGGCCTTGCTCAGGCTGTCCCCGCCGCAGATTACGCTGCTATCGATGGGATCAACTTCCATCCCCAGTTCGGGAACAAGCTGCCGCCCATAGCCAGGACGCTGGCTGCACTTGATTTGCCCGATAAGGTTCACATCGGCGCGGTAGAGTTCTGACGATACATTACTGCCCTGGGTCTTGCCCCAACCAAGGGTGGAAATCGCCGTACCTGCTGCGGGGGCCGTACCAGTGAAAAGTTCTATCGGCTTGTACCGGCTGGCGGAACCAAGCCGGGAATCCGGCGCAAGATGCAAAAGTGCAATATCGTTTCGGTAGATATTGTCCTTGTTGTAATCACCGTGGATGATGATCCGATCAATCTTGAACGCCGCTCCCCCGGTGCCCGTGATATCATCGGCACCAAGCAGAACCTCAAGTTTGCGATTGAAGTGCCGTTCGGTCGCACAGTGCGCCGCTGTGATAACCCAATCGGCATCAATCAGCGCGCCGCCACAAATGTGCCGCCGTTCCCACGATGGCAAGTTTCCGGAAATTCTGGCGCGTCCGCTGGAAAGCCAGTCGGGCCATTCGCTTGGATCGCTGCGATAGCGAACCTGCGCCTGAAAGCTGACCTGTCCGTCGCGGACCTGAAAGGCTGTGGGCCGACGTCTGACCAGCGTTCCAGCCAATATTCCGCCAAAGCTGATACTTCCGGGTGTCTCACGCGCTGAGCTGCCAACTTCGCTCTCGCCGCCGCCGCCGCTTAGCCGAACCTTTGCCAAGCGGTCCTGAAACAGCCAATTATCGTTCTCATCGTCACCTGCGCCGTCGAACTCTCCGTCTTCGCCGGTTTCGTCGAACGAAACTTCCCAATCGTCATCGACAAATTCGATTCCATCGCCTTTGCCATCATCGCCAAAATCGACATCGATTGCATCGTCTTCCACGTTGCCATCAACAAGTTCGAATTCCTCAAACTCCTCCTCGGACACTACAGTGCCGGCGTCATCTTCATCTTCATCTTGCGCAATCAAGGGGGTTTGCGATGCCAGGGCGATTGCCGCCGCAGCAGCGAGAGCCAGTCGAACACGGTTCATGGATTATTCTCCCACCCGCGACCGGGGGTTACTAAACGCTCGCAACCCGGGCCTGTCAATCGCGCTGTTCACGCGGATGTGCATTGCGATAAACATCAAGCAACACGGCGGCATCGACCTTGGTATAGATCTGGGTTGAGCCCAGGCTGGCATGGCCCAGCAGCTCCTGAAGGCTGCGCAGATCAGCGCCCGCGCCCAGCAAGTGCGTGGCGAAGGAATGGCGTAGCGCATGCGGGGTGGCGCTGGTTGGCAATCCCAATGTAATGCGCGCGCGGGCCATCGCCTTTTGCACCATGCCCTGGCTAAGCGGTCCACCTTTTGCGCCGCGAAACAATGGCCCTGCTTTTTCAATCGGCCACGGGCATTTCACGGCATAATCCGCCACAGCCTGCGCCACGATAGGGAGAATTGGCACCACGCGTTGCTTGTTGCCCTTGCCGGTAACAACCAATGTCTCGGCCAGCGGCAAGGCGGCGCCGCTTAGGGATAGCGCCTCGGCAATTCGCATTCCGGCGCCATACAGCAGCAGCAGCACCGCCCGGTCCCGCGCGCCGATCCATGCTTGGTGGGCGTCATCGTTTACAGTGGCAGCCAGATTGACAGCTTCATCAGGCGTAACCGGACGCGGCAGACCTTTCTTGATCCTCGGTCCGCGCATCCGGGGCGGGGCGGGATCGGCGTAACCCGCCTGATCGCGGGCGAACGCTATGAACGCCTTCAGGGCCGATAGTTCGCGCGCGGCGCTGGCGTTGCCCAGCCCTTCAGCCCTCCGCCGGGCGAGCTGCGCCCGCAAAGCCGCGCTATCGATCCGGGCGAGATCGAGCCAGGTGCCCGGTTCCATCGCATCCAGCAACCTGGCTGCCGTAGCCAGATAGGCCCGAACAGTATGTGCGCTGCGCCGCCGCCCGTGTATCAGATAAGCCTGCCAAGCTTCGAGAAAATCGGCACGGGTCATGCCTTGATCAGGCTTTCTGGAACCAGTTCAGCCAACAGCGCATCAAGCAGCGGCATGCCGTTTTCGCTCACTCCGATCCGCCGTGCCGATTGCCAGGTAAGGCCTTGCCCGATGTAAAACGCCAGTTTGGCGGGATTGCACAGAGCATCCCGGCCAAGAGCAAACCTTGCGGACAGCGCCGCCAGATCCACCCCTTCACGCAGGCGCAGCCCCATCAGCATCGCTTCACTGGCTTGCTCGCGCTGATCCAGCGCACGTTCCTCGGCAATACCATTGGCTTTGCCTGCCACCGCTGCCAGCCAATTTTCGGGCTTTCTGTGGCGCACTGTGGCGACACCGCCGCGCCGCCCATGCGCGCCGGGGCCAATTCCGGAATAGTCCTGATAGCGCCAATAGGTCAGATTGTGGCGGCTCTCTTCACCAGCGCGCGCGTGATTGCTGATCTCGTATGCAGGAAGCCCGGCTGCGGCTGTGATCTCGCGGGTCAAGGCATACAGATCCGCCGCTGCATCATCATCAAGCGGGGCAAATTCGCCCTGCCTGACCATGGTGGCAAATTTCGTGCCGGGCTCGATAGTCAGTTGGTAAAGTGACAGATGCCCTGTGCCAAAGCCCAGCGCGCGGGTCAGCTCAGCCTGCCAATCAGCCGCAGATTGGCCGGGCCGGGCATAGATCAGATCAAAGGAAACTCGCCCAAAATGCTGCTGGGCAATCTCCAGCGCTTTCAGTCCTTCATCTGCATCATGCAATCGGCCCAGGAACTGAAGGGTTGAATTATCGAGCGCCTGCAGCCCCAGCGAGGCCCGGTTGATCCCGGCCTTGGCCAGATCGGAATAACTGGTCGCCTCGACCGAACTGGGATTGCCTTCAAGGGTAATTTCGATACCCGGCGCAAAACCCCACAGCTTCTCCGCCTCATCCAGCAGCGCGGCAACCAGTGCAGGGGGCATCAGGCTGGGCGTGCCGCCGCCAAAGAACACGCTATCCAGCGGTTCACCGCCAGCAGCTTGCGCTTCGTGGCGCATGTCGGCCAGCAGGGCTTGCTGCCAGACAGAAAAGTCCACACTATCGCGGACATGGCTGTTGAAATCGCAATAGGGACACTTTGCGAGGCAGAACGGCCAATGGATATAGAGCGCGCGGGCCATTGCCGTTTCAGGCTCGTTAATCGCCGCGCTGTCAAGGAGGCGGAATGAAGAAGATTGTTGCCATTGCATTGCTTGCCGGTTTGCTGGCCGCGCCGATTGCGGCGTTGGTGCCGTTTAACGGGGTTGATGGGCCAAGCTCTGATCTGACCCGCAAAAAGAAAAAGCGCGCTGCGCCTTTGGCCAAGCCGAGCCCGACACCTGCGCCAACGGTAGCCGTGCCAGTGGTGGATCCGCAATCGTTCAATGGCCGGGTGCTGGGCAGCCACAATTCTGAGCGCAAACGAATGGGCATCGCGCCGCTGATCTGGAATGCTGCGCTTGCGTCCCAGGCGGGCAGCTGGGCTCAGAGCCTGGCCGCAAAAGGGATTTTCGAACACTCGAGAGGCCGCGGTAATGTTGGCGAGAATCTGTGGATGGGAACCAGCGGCTACTATGCGCCCGAAGCAATGATTGGCGCGTTCGTCGATGAAAAACAGTATTTCCGTCCCGGCAAGTTTCCTGATGTCTCAAGCACCGGAAAATGGGCGGATGTCGGCCACTATACCCAGCTGATCTGGCCTGGCACCCGCGAGGTTGGTTGCGCCAAGGCGACCGGGAATGGCCGGGATGTGCTGGTTTGCCGTTATGCCCCGGCCGGAAATGTCATCGGGCAGCAGGTGCCTTAAGCGCCGAACTGTTCGGCCACCAGCCTGGCAAAGGCGGCGGCGCGGTGGCTGATCCGATGCTTCTCTTCTGGGTCATGCTCGGCAAAAGTACGGGTATCGCCATTGGGAACGAACACCGGATCATAGCCAAAGCCCATCTTGCCATGCGGCGGCCAGGTTAGCGAACCCAGAACGCGGCCTTCGTAAACGGCACTATCCCCATCGGGCCAAGCAATCGCCAGAACGCAGGCGAAATGGCAACCGCGATCGGCTTCGGCGCCCAGTTCTGCCAGAAAGCCTTCCACCTTGCCCATGGCCATAAACCAATCACGTCCGGGCGGACCTTCAAACCATTGCCGCTGGGCCCAATCTGCGGTGTAAACCCCGGGTCGCCCACCCAACGCATCGACGCACAGGCCTGAATCATCGGCCAGCGACGGCAGGCCCGAGCTTTCCGCTGCGGCCCGTGCCTTGATCAGGGCGTTTTCAGCGAAGGTCTTGCCGGTCTCAGCCGGTTCCGGCAGCCCCAGCGATCCGGCCGAAATGCAGTTCATCCCATAGGGGGCGAGCAAGGCCCCGATTTCCTTGAGCTTGCCCGCGTTGTGCGTGGCAATCACCAAAGTTTCGGAGCCGAGTTTGCGCATGGCTTTCCTCTTTTCTCAATCCCGTCGTCATCCCCGCGAAGGCGGGGACCTAGTGCTGGCCAACTCTGGGTCCCCGCCTACGCGGGGATGACGAAGAGTGGTGGGCGCATTTTAGCTCGCGACCGCATCACCTTGCGCCGTGAAGATCCTGTCACACCCGATCCGGGCGAGCCGCAGCAAGCGCAACAGCGCTTCCTCGTCATAGGTCGCCCCTTCGGCGGTGGCCTGGACTTCGGCAATCTGTCCGCCCTCGATCAGCACGAAGTTGGCATCGGCATCGGCAGAGCTATCTTCATCGTAATCAAGATCGAGCACCGGGTTGCCCTTGAAGATGCCGCAGCTGACTGCCGCAACCTTGCGGGTCAACGGATCCTCGGTGATCGCGCCCGAAGCCATCAATTTGTCCACCGCGATCCGCAGCGCCACCCAGGCACCTGAAATTGCTGCGGTGCGGGTTCCGCCATCGGCCTGGATAACATCGCAATCGAGCGTGATCTGGCGTTCACCCAGCTTCTTGAGGTCAGTCACGGCGCGCAAGCTGCGCCCGATCAGGCGCTGGATTTCCTGCGTCCGGCCAGATTGCTTGCCCTTCGCTGCTTCGCGCTGGCCCCGGGTATGCGTGGCACGGGGAAGCATTGAATATTCTGCCGTCACCCAGCCTTCACCTTTGCCGCGCAGCCATGGCGGCAGGCGTTCTTCGACGCTGGCTGTGCAGATAACCTTGGTATGGCCAAATGAAATCAGCACCGATCCCTCAGCATGTTTGGTAAAGTGCGGTTCAAAAGCGATAACGCGCATCTCGTCGGGCGCGCGGCCGGAAGGTCGCATGGGGTTTCCTTTGATAAGTTATGCCAAGGGCTTTGGCGCAACGGGCTTGAGCCTGCAAGAGCGAGCACTACATTGTCACCCCGATGACCTCGCTTCCGATCTCTGAACTGAACGCCCGAACCCGCGAAATCTTTCGCCTGGTGGTGGAAGGCTATCTTGGCAACGGTCAGCCTGTCGGCTCCAAAACGTTGGCCGGGGCAGGGGGGTTAAGCCTTTCGTCCGCATCGATCCGTTCGGTCCTGCATGAGCTTGAGGGGCTGGGCCTGCTGGCCGCGCCGCATACCAGCGCGGGAAGATTGCCGACTGAACAGGGTCTGCGGTTGTTCGTCGACGGAATGATGCAGGTGGCTGAGCCAACGTTGGAAGAACGCACGGCGATTGAAAGCCGCCTTGGCCAGCCCGGTCCGATCGAGGCGGCGCTGACCGCAACCAGCGCGCTGCTTTCCGAGCTTAGCGCCGCCGCCGGGGTGGTAATGGTTCCCCAGCGCGAACCGCGCCTGGCACAGATGCAGTTGGTGTCGCTGGGAGATGGGCAGGCGCTGGCCGTGCTGGTGGGCGCAGACGGATCGATCGAGAACCGGGTGGTCGCGGTCCCGCAAGGTTTGCCGTCTGGCACTCTGGAACAAGCCTCGAATTTCCTCTCAGCGCACCTGGGCGGGCGCACACTTACCGAAGCAGTTCGGGCTATTCGAATTGAAATTGCCTCTGGCCATTCAGCACTGGACGGCGCCAGCCGCGATCTGGTTGAACGGGGCCTGGCGGTGTGGAGTGAAGACGCATTGCGCCGCCCGGTGCTGATCGTGCGCGGCGCATCAAACCTGCTCGATGAAGCAGCGCTGAGTGATCTTGAGCGGATCCGGATGCTGTTGGATGATCTGGAAAACAAGCAATCGGTTGCCGAGCTGCTCGACGCGGCCCGCGCGGCTGAAGCAACGCGGATATTCATCGGTGCGGAAAATCGCCTGTTCGCGCTCTCAGGCTCGTCGGTCATTGCCTCACCCTATCGTGATCGTGATGGCCGGGTGGTTGGCGTCGTTGGCGTTATCGGCCCGACACGGTTGAATTATGCCCGGCTAGTCCCCATGGTTGATTTCACGGCCCAATCGTTGGGCAAGTTGATCGGTTAGAACAGGTTTTTGAACACAATGAGCGATGAAAAGAAGCCGCAGGGCGATCCGGCGGTGGATGCCGAACTGGCGGGCGTACCCGAAGATTTGATCGACCTTGAACAGGCGGACCATGCGCTTAGCGATGCCTTGGCGCACCTCAAGAACGATCTGGAAGCCGCGCGGCAGGAAATCCTGTATGCCAAGGCTGAAACGCAGAATGTGCGTCGCCGCCTGGAAAAGGACGTGGCCGATGCCAAGGCCTATGCCGCAACCGGCTTTGCCCGCGATATGCTGAGCGTGGCTGACAATCTCTCCCGCGCATTGGATGCCATTCCGCAAGAGCTGCGTGAAGATGAACGGTTGAATGCGCTCGTCGCCGGGATTGAGGCAACCTCGCGCGAGCTTGACAAGGTATTCGGTCTGAACGGCATCACCCGCATCGCGGCGACCGGAATGCCGCTTGATCCCAACCAGCATCAGGCCATGCTTGAAGTGCCCAGCAATGATGCGGCGCCGGGCACGATCGTGCAAGAATTGCAGGCTGGCTACATGATCAAGGACCGCCTGTTGCGGCCCGCCATGGTAGCGGTGGCGAAGAAGCCGGATTGAGCGGATGAAAGCGGCTTTCACTTTGCTGATTGCGGCCGGCGTCTCGGGCCTGCTTGGCTCGGCTCCGGCTGATAGTCGGCGTGCCGCTGGGCCGCCCATTCCGGCAGGCTGGAAAATCGATGCATCAGCTGACGGTGATCTGAACGGTGATGGGGTAACCGATGCCGCCGTGGTGATCCGGCAGGTGAATGCCGGGCTGATTGTGCAGAATGCGGGATTGGGCGCGCAAGAGCTTGATACAAATCCGCGCCATCTGCTGGTTTTCGCAAAGACCGCGCAGGGCTTCAGGCAGATTGCCGCCGCAGCAAAGCTGATCCCGCCGGCAGGCAGCGATGGCAATCCATGCCTTGCCGATCCATTGGAAGAGGGCGGAATTTCGATTGCCAAACAAGTCTTGTCGGTAAAACTGCATTACTGGCAATCTTGCGGCAGCTGGGGCGTCACATCCAACACCTATCGCTTCAAACTTCAGACCGGCCGCTTTCGGCTGATCGGATACGATCGCATGGAATTCATGCGCAATTCGGGTGAGGGCGAAGAGCTTAGCGTAAACTTTTTGACCCGCAAAAAGAGCACCGCACCCTTCGCAATCGACGATTCAGTTCCCAAGCGTCCGCGCTGGACCCGGATCAAGCCGCAGCGGTTCTATCTGGATACGTTGGATCTTGATGCTTGCCCCAAAATCGATGCCAGCACCTATTTGTGCTGATCCGCAGTCTTGAAGGGCAGCAGCGCTTCAAGTTCCAACAGTGAAGCGGTGCGTTTGGTCATTTTCCAGCCGCGACGCAGTATAAATGCATGCGCCACAATCTCGGCCTGTTGCTCAATATTATAGGCCCGGAACGGCTTCCCGGGCTTGAGCTTGTAGGAATATTTGCGCTGGAACGGGCCGACCAGCAGCAGATACCACCAACCGCGCGTCTGGGCCTGCCAGACGTGGGTCATTTCGTGGATAAAATGGCCCTGAAGCGCCGGCGTGGCGGCAGAAAAATCGTCGCAATAGCTGGTTGAGCCAGGGTGAAAATGCAGGTGGCCGCATGGAGCCATCGTAATCTTGCGCGGCTGAAACCACCACCAGCGGCGGCGGCGCAGCAAAACCTTCGAGCAATCAATGGCCGGGCCGAAGACAGATTCAACCAAGGCGATTTCGCCAACACCAAGCGGCCGCTCGCCGCCGGCCGGGCAGGTGAACGGCGCTGCGGTCAGTGATCGTGCCCTTCGCTCATCCCGCCCATCGCCGCTTCACCGGCGGCCTGAACCTTGGCCTGAACCGACAGCTTGTCGCCATCGGCGAAAGTTACCGTCAATTCCACCTCATCACCGGCACTCATATCGCCCGAAAAATCAAACAGCATGACGTGAAGCTTGCCTGGCGCAAAATCGAGATGCGTGCGGGCACTGGCATCGGCGCGATCAACCTTTTTCATCGCGTCGCCTTCGGTAACGTGCATTTCGGTGCGGCCAACCCCGGCAACAGCGACTGCCGCGATCGAGACGTTATCCTTGCTTTGATTGTCGAGGCTGAAATAGGCTGCGCCGGGATTGCCCGGAACGCCCGGTAACACGACCCGCGCGCCATTAATCTTGATATCCGGCTTGGCTTCCGGCGCGGCGCTGGCCGCAGCTTCGGTTTGATCGCCTTCCCCCTTGCAGGCAGACAGCGAGAGCACGGCCAACGACGCAATCAACGGCAAGGCAATACGGCTAGCAAAGGTCACGTTGGAAAGTCCTTTCCGGGTTGGCCAAAATTCGCGCTCTTGCTAGTCGGCTGCGGCCCTTGTGCCAAGCAAAACCGCACCTATATGCCCCTTTGATAGAGCTGCCCGGCCACCTTGCTGCAGATGCGGGAGGTGCATTGGCGGTGTCGTGCAAAACCAAGGATGGGGTTCAAATGGCTAAAGTAATCGGTATCGATCTGGGCACTACAAACTCTTGCGTCGCTGTGATGGACGGTGGCAAGCCCAAGGTTATCGAGAATTCGGAAGGCGCGCGTACCACGCCTTCGATCGTTGCATTCACCAAAGAAGGTGAGCGCTTGATCGGTCAGCCGGCCAAGCGCCAGGCAGTGACCAACGGTGACAACACGATTTTCGCGGTAAAGCGCCTGATCGGCCGCCGCTTTGATGATCCGGTGACCAAGAAGGACACCGAATTGGTCCCCTATACCATCGTTAAGGGCAAGAATGGCGATGCCTGGGTTGGGGCCGGCGGCGAAGACTATTCGCCCAGCCAAATCAGTGCCTTTATCCTCCAGAAGATGAAGGAAACCGCCGAGGCCTATCTTGGTGAAACCGTTACGCAGGCGGTAATTACCGTGCCGGCATATTTCAATGACGCACAGCGCCAGGCGACCAAGGACGCCGGCCAGATCGCAGGCCTTGAAGTGCTACGGATCATCAACGAGCCGACTGCTGCTGCGTTGGCCTATGGCCTTGAAAAGAACGACGGCAAGACCATCGCGGTTTACGACCTTGGCGGCGGCACGTTTGACGTCTCGATCCTTGAGATCGGTGACGGTGTGTTCGAAGTGAAAAGCACCAACGGCGATACTTTCCTGGGCGGCGAAGATTTCGACACCCAGGTGGTCGAATGGCTGGCTGAGCAGTTCAAGAAGAAGGAAGGCATGGACCTTCGCACCGACAAGCTTGCGCTCCAGCGGCTAAAGGAAGCGTCCGAAAAGGCAAAGATCGAACTTTCCAGCACCGCTTCAACCGAAATCAACCTGCCGTTTATTACGGCCCGGATGGAGGGCGGCACCACCACACCGCTCCATCTGGTCGAAACGATCACCCGCGCCGATCTGGAAAAGATGGTCGCGAACCTGATCGAGCGCACCAAGGAGCCGATGAAAAAGGCGCTGGCCGATGCCGGGCTTAAGGCCTCTGACATCGATGACGTTGTGATGGTTGGCGGGATGACCCGCATGCCGCGCGTACGCGAGGTTGTGAAGGAATTCTTCGGCAAGGAACCGCACATCGGGGTTAACCCTGATGAAGTCGTCGCCATGGGCGCAGCAATCCAGGCTGGCGTTTTGCAGGGTGATGTCAAGGACGTGCTGCTGCTTGACGTGACCCCGCTTTCGCTGGGGATCGAAACGCTGGGCGGCGTGTTCACCCGGATGATTGACCGCAACACCACAATCCCGACCAAGAAAAGCCAGGTCTATTCGACTGCTGAAGACAACCAGCAGGCGGTGACGATCCGCGTGTTCCAGGGTGAGCGTGAGATGGCCGCCGATAACAAGATGCTGGGCCAGTTTGATCTGGTTGGCATTCCGGCTGCGCGCCGCGGGGTTCCTCAGATCGAGGTTACTTTCGATATCGACGCCAACGGCATCGTCAATGTCCACGCCAAGGACAAGGGCACCGGCAAAGAGCAACAGATCAAGATCCAGGCATCGGGCGGTCTTTCCGATACGGACATCGATGCGATGGTAAAGGACGCGGAGAAATTCGCTGAGGAAGACAAGAAGCGGCGCGGCGCGGCCGAGGCCAAGAACAATGCCGATAGCCTGGTCCACGCGACCGAGCAGCAGTTGGCCGAACATGGTGACAAGCTTGATGCCGATCTCAAATCGGAGATTGAAGCGGCCATCGCCGAAGCCAAGACCGCGATCGAAAGCGGCGATGCCGATGAAATGACCGCCAAGACCCAGACCCTGACCGACAAGGCCATGAAGATGGGTCAGGTGATCTATGAGAAGGAGCAAGCCGCAGCTGCTTCGCCGGGCGCAGAAGGCCCGGCCGAAGGCAGCGAAGAAGTGGTCGATGCGGAATTCTCCGAAGTCGACGAAGACAACAAGGGCTGATGCAGGCTGTCAAACAGGCCGTCGCCGCGCCAGAAAGTGCGGTGGCGGTCTTGTTTTTGAGGTGGGGCGATGGCCGTAGAAGCTGACTACTACGAATTGCTGGAAATTCAGCGCAGCGCAGATGATGCGGTGATCAAATCATCTTACCGAAAGCTGGCGATGCGCTGGCACCCGGACAAAAACCCTGGTGATGGGGATGCTGAGGCCCGCTTCAAGGCGATCAGCGAAGCTTATGACTGCCTGAAAGACCCGCAAAAACGCGCAGCCTATGACCGGTTTGGGCATGAAGCCTTCAAACAGGGAATGTCTGGCGGCGGCGGCGGCGGGCAAGGCGGCGCGGGATTTTCTGATCTGGGTGATATTTTCGAAACGATTTTCGGCAGCGCCTTTGGCGGCGGTGGGCGCGGGCAGGCCAGGCGCGGGGCGGATTTGCGCTACGATATGGAAGTTAGCCTTGAAGAGGCGTTCCACGGCAAACAGGCCGAAATCGAGATCGAGGTTTCAGCCCAGTGCGAGCCATGCGAGGGCAAGGGGTCCGAACCGGGAACCGGCACACGTCGCTGCAATCTGTGCGGTGGGCATGGCAAGGTCCGCGCGCAGCAGGGCTTCTTCATGGTCGAGCGGGCCTGTCCGACGTGCCACGGCCGCGGCGAAGTTATTGAGAAACCGTGCCGCAAATGCCGCGGCGAAGGCCGGATCGATCAACCCCAGAAGCTTGAAGTCAACGTTCCGCCCGGCGTTGATACCGGCACCCGGATCAGGCTTGGCGGCAAGGGTGAGGCCGGGCCGTTCGGATCACCCCCGGGCGATCTCTACATCTTCATCCACACCCGCCGCCACGGCGTTTTCGAACGCGAAGGCACCAATCTTGTAACCCGCGTACCAATCCCCTTCACGCGGGCGGCTTTGGGCGGTGAAATCGAAATTCCGGGCCTTGATGGCGAACGCATCAGCATCGATATTCCTGCCGGAATACAATCGGGCAAACAGCTGCGCAAACGCGGTGCTGGCATGCCGGTATTGCAGGGGCGGGGCCGCGGCGATCTGGTGATCGAGATCATGGTTGAAACCCCGACCAAGCTCAGCGCCCGCCAAAAGGAACTCTTGCGTGAGTTGCAGGAAACCGAAACCGGGGATGAAACGCCGCAATCAAAGGGCTTCTTTGACCGCATCAAGGATGCTCTGGGGGGATAACGGTGCACTCGGCCGCGGGGCACTGGCTACTTTATTTCGGCCCGCACCCGTTCGACTAACCCGGGATCCGCCTTCAATCGCCCATCTTCTTCGGCCAGTACCGCCAGGAACGCCGCGCGCTTGAACCGGACCAGTTCGGCCGGCTCAACCACCATGCCTTTGGGCATTGCCGATGCAACCAGATCGATCATCCGCTCGGCCCCGTGGAGCCGCCCCCACAGGTAGTCGTTCTCGCGGTAGGCCCGGCTGAAGAACGCGCCGAAATTGTAGAATTCGGTCCCACGCAGCACCTTTTCGGCTGCGCCATGGCGGATCGCATTGCAATCTACCGGGCTGATCCGGTCAACCTTGGCCGGCTCGAATTCAGTACTACCTTCGCCGCGCAGCAAGGGCAAGGTGACGGTGTCATAGAACGGAAAGCCCAGATAGGTCAGCAAAACCTGGCGCTTCAACTCTTTGGGCATACCCTGCAGCGCTTCGACCAGCACGGCATCGACCACCAGATCGGTTGCGGGCAATTGGCGGCGCTTGGCCATTTCAGCCAGAACAGTGCCGGGATCGGCATCCAATTGGCACGCCACCGCGCCGAAATCAGGCCCCAAAGCGCCATGCGCCTCGCGATCAAAATACAGCGACAGGGCATAGTAGACTGCTGCCCGCGCCCGTTCGCGGGCTTCGGGATTGGCGGCATCGATATCCGCCCAGTCTTCGGACAGGCGCCGGGCCAGCAGGCGCAAACGCCGGATCCGAAAGCCCAGATCGTGTTCGCGAAAAAAGGCAATCGCTTGATCGCTTGCCCCGCCGCGCATTGCCGCCAGATGATCGAGGCCATGCTGCGAAAGCCAGCCAGCCAGCCGGTCTGCCACGCTATCATCGCGGGCGCGATTCAGATCGGGAGCGGCGGCTTCAATCTTGCCTGCCAGTTCGGCCAGGACTTGCGCGAATTTGACGTGCCCATAGGATTGAAACGCATAGCCAGCCTGCACCGCAGCAGCCTGTTGCGCCTTCGCCCGCCATCCCACCAGCCGGCGCACCGATGGCCGATCAAGGAACAGCGTGCGCCCGAACAGCTTCTCAACCTGCTCTTCAACCTCTGGTCGAAGCGCATCTACGATCCCTTTGAGTTCAGCTGATTGGCGCGATGCGGCGGCGATGGCATCAAGGTTATCGCGGATCGGTTGCTCGCGCGGGATCGACGATAGCGAACCGAAGATAACCGAAAAGAACCCCGGTGCGCGCGGATCGCTGTGGCGAATCCCGCCAACCTCATCCGGATGCGGATCGATATAGACGAAGCGCCGGTCAACTTCGCGCTGGGCAGGGCGGTCACGCAGCACGGCCATGGCTTCGGAAAATGGCGCGTTGACCAGCACCGACCCATCAATCAGCGCGACACTATCGACGTCGCCAGAGTGGGAATGTTCAGGCATCACCCGTTCGACAAAGGCCGCGCGGCTGTTCCAACGCTCGCCGCGTTCCGCAGCCAATGCATCAATTTCGGCCAATTGGAGCGGCGGGAAGGCACCGGGGAAGCTGGCTGTTGAACGCGCTGCCAGCACCAGTTCAAGTTCGGCAGCCAGGTTCGCGCCGCTTTCAGCGGGCGTAACCCCGCGAAATCCGATCGAAAGCCGGTGTTCGCTCTCCTCAATCTGTGCCGGGCTGTTCAGAGTGATCCGTTCGGGATGGCCGCGAAAATCGGTAGCGGTTACGAACAGGTCGATCGGATGGTCCTTGGGGAGCAATGGGGCTTCGGGCGGGCTTGCCTTCATCGCGCCAAAAGCTTCGGCCAGCAGCCGTGAAAAGCCCAGGCCGCCAAACGGCGGTTCGAACCAGCGAGAGCGGATCAGCCGCGATAGTTTGGTGCGCACTTCGGCCCGCGTCTCAGGCGCAACGCTATCCGAAATGACATTGCCGGGCCGGCGCAGCAGCCACCAGACGATCGGCAGTGCCCAGAATTTGGCGATCCGCGACCACGGCCGGGCATCTGGATCCAGCAGCACATCAACATCCGCGCGTTCAAGCCACAGCTCGGTCAGCGGCTCAAGGCTTTGCCCCGAATGGATCGCCTGGGCCAAAAACACCCCGTTTATCCCGCCCGCACTGGCACCGGCGACAATATCGGTCATCACCCGCAGCCGCAGCTCAAACCGCTTTTCGATGTGTTCCAGCAGTGCAAGATAGACTGCATCGCTGCCGGTCTCTGCCCCGCCGCCTCCATGATGTGCGCGGCTGGCGCGGGCCAGCTTCCACAGCTCCTTTGTGACGCCGTGCATATAGACCGCCAAGCTTACCCCGCCATAGCAGACCAGCGCGATCCGAAGTTCCTTTTGCCGCATAATGCCAGGCAGCATGGCAGATTATGCTGAACAGGGCCAATAGCTTGAGCGCGGAAAAATACGCATCGCAACACTTGCGTTCCGCTTTCGTTCCAGTTATCGGATCAATATGGCCAAACCAAAACGCCGTTACATCTGCCAGGCCTGCGGCAGCGTCAGCCATCGCTGGCAGGGGCAATGTGCCGATTGCAGTGAATGGAATACCCTGGCGGAAGAAGCCCCGGCAACCGTATTTTCAGCCAAGCATGATCTTTCATCCGGCGGCCGCCCCATTTCATTCGAAGCGCTGGATACACCCGGCGAAGTGCTGGTGCGGCGCAGCACCGGGCTGGCCGAATTCGATCGTGCGTTGGGCGGCGGACTGGTCCCGGGTAGCGCGGTGTTGATGGGCGGTGATCCGGGGATCGGGAAAAGCACCCTACTGCTTCAGGCAGCGGCGGCAATTGCCCGCACGGGTGCCAGCGCGGTTTACATCAGCGGAGAGGAAGCCGCCGCGCAGGTGCGGATGCGGGGCAGCCGGCTTGGCCTTGGCGATGCTCCGATCCTGTTGGCGGCAGCAACTTCGGTGCGCGATATTCTGACGACCCTGGCGGGCATGGCACCGCCGGCCCTGGTGGTGATAGATTCCATCCAAACCATGCATTCCGATCAGATTGAGGGTGCACCCGGAACGGTCAGCCAGGTTCGTGCCGCCGCGTTTGAACTGATCCGCTACGCCAAGGAAAACGGTGTTGCGCTGGTACTGGTTGGGCACGTCACCAAGGATGGCAGCATCGCCGGGCCGCGGGTGCTTGAACACATGGTCGATGTGGTGATGAGTTTTGAGGGAGAGCGCAGCCACCAATACCGGATTCTTCGCGGCATCAAGAACCGCTTTGGCCCGGTTGACGAGATCGGGGTTTTTGCAATGGAAGGGGCCGGGCTGACCGAAGTGGGCAACCCATCGCTGCTGTTCCTTTCCGGACGCGAACAATCGGTGACCGGCAGCGCAGTGTTCCCCGCGATAGAAGGCACCCGTCCGGTGCTGGTCGAAGTACAGGCGCTGATTGTCAGGCTGGCCAGTGGTGCGACACCGCGCCGGGCCGTTGTGGGTTGGGATAGCGGCCGGATGGCCATGCTGCTCGCCGTGCTAGAAGCGCGCTGTGGGCTGAGTTTTTCGTCAGCAGAGGTCTATCTCAATGTCGCGGGTGGTTATCGGTTGACCGATCCGGCGGCCGATCTTGCGGTGGCTGCTGCGCTGGTATCGGCGCTGGCCGATAAGCCACTGGCCAGCGATGCGGTGTGGTTTGGCGAGGTTTCGCTTGCCGGAGAGATCCGCCCGGTCGCCCACGCCGGGGTGCGGCTGCGCGAAGCCACCAAATTGGGGTTTTCGCGCGCGTTTGGTCCCGCCGATTGTACCGGGTCTGGGGAAGCAACCAGGTTCACCGGGTTGTCGCTGTTACCAAACCTTGTTGACCGCGTGATGGGCGGGGCATAAACCCCGCTTATTATGACCGGATTTGATATCGCAGTTCTGATCCTGATCGCACTTGGCGCGATTACTGGATTCATGCGCGGGTTTGTGCAGGAAGTGTTTGCACTGGCTGCGTGGGTATTGGCCATGGTGGCCATCCGGATGCTCCACACACCGCTCAGCGATGGGCTTGCGCCCTATATCAAGAATACCAGCGGGGCTTCGGTGCTGGCTTTTGCGCTGCTGCTGCTGGTGCCCTATGCGATTGTCAAACTGTTATCGGACCGGCTCGGTTCGGCCAGCCGCAATTCGGTGATCGGCCCGATTGACCGGGTGATCGGCTTTGGGTTTGGCGGGATCAAGGGCGCAGTGATCGTGGTAATGGGCTTTTCAGTTCTGGCGCTGGGCTATGATACTCTTTGGGGCGCGGGTGGGCGGCCGCAGTGGATCACCCAGGCCCGAACCTATCCCTTCGTCAACGCCGGCAGCGAAGCACTGGTCAAGTTGATCGGTGAACGCCGGAAAGAAGCAGCAGAAGCAGCAACGCGGGATGCCGCCGCTGACGCTGTATCCGAAAAGTTGAAGCGCCAGCCCAAGTGAGCGCTGCCACAGCGCTTTACACGCGTGAGGTTCTTGCCCTGGCAACTTCGCTGGCCCGCTGGCCGTATGACGATGCCTTGCCCTTGCAAGGAAGCGCGCGCGCGCCAACCTGCGGCAGCACTGTCGATTTAAACATTGCGATCGATGAAGCGGGCCGGATAACTCAGCTGGGCCTGCGTGCGCGGGCCTGCGCGATCGGTCAGGCTGCTACTGCAATTTTTGCTGAAAACGCGCCGGGAATGGATGCGGCGCAGCTGGAAGCCGCCTACACCGAGATCGCGCAGTGGCTGGCCGAAGGAAACCTGCCTGGCTGGCCAGGCTTTGCCGCAATTGCCAGGGCTCGTGAATATCCAGCCCGCCACGGCGCGATCCTGTTGCCGTGGCGCGCTGCGCTTGTCGCCATGGATCAGCCCCGCTAGGGAAGCGCCACGACCAACGGGGAGAGTACCAAATGACCGAGCCGATCCGGCATCCCGGGATTGCACCCAAGCCATCCGATATTCGCCTGGTGATCGGCGCATCATCGGCTGGAACGGTGTTCGAATGGTACGATTTCTTCATCTACGGCACGCTGGCTTCGATCATCGGCAAGGCTTTTGTCCCCAGCGATAATGAACTGGTCCGCCAGTTGGTGGTCTGGGCCGGTTTTGCTGTCGGCTTTGGCTTTCGCCCGCTTGGGGCCATCCTGTTCGGCTATCTGGGTGACAAGCTGGGCCGCAAATACACCTTCCTGGTCACAGTTACCTTGATGGGGATTGCCACAGCCGGGGTCGGGATGGTTCCATCGGTCGAATCGATTGGCATGGCCGCCCCTGCGATCATCATTTTCCTGCGTGTGCTGCAAGGCTTGGCGCTGGGCGGTGAATACGGCGGCGCGGCAATCTATGTTTCGGAACACAGCCCGCCCAACAAGCGCGGCTTCTACACCGGCTTCATCCAGGCCAGCGTGGTTGGCGGGTTTATCCTCAGCCTTGCCGTGGTGCTCTGCTGCAAGATGATGTTCGATGCTCAGACCTGGGCTGAATGGGGCTGGCGTGTGCCATTCCTGCTTTCAATCGCGCTGCTTGCGGTTTCCTTGTGGATGCGGGTCAAGCTTTCCGAAAGCCCGGTTTATCGGGCGATGAAGGAGGAAGGCGAAATATCTGGCAATCCATTTGTTGAGAGCTTCACATATCCCGGCAACAAGCGCCGGATCTTTGTGG
This sequence comes from Novosphingobium sp., assembly GCF_040079535.1. GTDB lineage: Bacteria > Pseudomonadota > Alphaproteobacteria > Sphingomonadales > Sphingomonadaceae > Novosphingobium. The sequence continues at coordinate 75,805 of NZ_JBEBKB010000001.1, forward strand.
CGCTATTCGGTGTAGCGGTTGGCCTGACGGTGATCTGGTACACCGCAACCTTTTCCAGTCTCGCGTTTCTAACCGGCCCCATGCAGGTTGAGGAAGGCGTGGCCCAGTTGATCGTCGCCGGTTCGGCGCTGGTGGGGCTGGTATTTTTCGTCGGATCGGGCGCCTTGTCTGATCGGGTTGGCCGCAAGGCGCCGATTGTCTGGGGCTATGTCGCCACGCTGATTTTGCTGTTCCCCAGTTTCTGGGCGCTTGAATGGGCGCTTCAATCGGCGCGCGCTGCTACCCCGGAAGGCGTGAAGGTGGTTCCCGATGCCTTGGCCATTGCCAAAATTGTGCTCGCACTGACTGTTCTCAATGCCTTGTCAGGCTTCACCTATGGCCCGGTTGCCGCCCTGCTTTCAGAAATGTTCCCGGCCCGGATCCGGTATTCATCGATGTCGATCCCCTATCACTTTGGAACCGGCTGGTTTGGCGGGGTTGTGCCGTTGATCGGTACGTGGGTCGTCGCCAAGACCGGCGATATCTATGCCGGGCTATGGTATCCATGGTCGATGGTCTTGCTCGCCCTGGTGGTTGCCGCCTGGGGATTGCCCGGCGGACCGCCCCGCGATTTTGGTGACGATGCCACCTGAGGCCCCACTTAGGATCACCCTGGATTGCGCAGCGCTGGCCGCCAATTGGTCCGCGTTGGATGCGCTGTCTGGGTCAGCCAGCGCCGGGGCCGCGCTAAAGGCCGACGCCTATGGCCTTGGCGCGCGGCGGATTGCGCCGGTGTTGCTGGATGCCGGATGCCGCGATTTCTTCGTTGCGCACTGGGCTGAGGCTGCGGAGCTGATCGGCTTGATCGCACCACAGCAAATCGCCGTGCTGCACGGTCCGCAAAGCCCTGCCGATGCGGGCTTTGCCCGTGATGCAGGGCTGCGTCCGGTGATCAATTCGCTGCACCAGGCACGGATCTGGCAAGAAGCTGATGGCGGCCTGTGCGATTTGATGATCGATACCGGAATAAACCGGCTGGGCCTGCCGATGGCAGATATGGGCGATCCGATCATCGCCGGGCTGCAAATCGAAGTGCTGATGTCACACCTTGCCTCGGCCGATGAAAATTCACCCCAGAACGAACTACAGCGGCAGCGCTGGCAGCAGGCCCGCGTGCATCTGCCGCATCGCCGGGCCAGCCTGGCCAACAGCGCCGGGATTGCCCTCGGTGCTGCGTATCACGGTGATCTGACCCGGCCCGGCCTGGCGCTGTATGGCGGGGTGCCGCGCGACGATCTTGGCGCGAAGATCCGCCAGGTCGCCTATCCAGAGGCACAGATAATCCAGGTTCGCGAACTGCAAGCCGGTGACAGCGTTGGCTATAACGCGACCTTCACGGCGAGCGGCCCGATGCGGATAGGCGTTGTCAATCTGGGCTATGCCGATGGCTACCTTCGCTGTTGGTCAGGCAAGGGCGCGATGCAAGGCGAAGGCCAGACCTTGCCGGTTCTGGGCCGGGTTTCGATGGACATGACCGTAATCGATCTGACCGCTGCACCTGCGCTGGGGGAGGGTGAATGGGTGGAGCTGGCCTATGCCCTGCCAGAGGCTTCACGGATCAGCGGACTGTCCCAATATGAGCTGCTTACCGCGCTGGGCCGCCGTTTTCCTAGGTAATGCTGCAGCTATGCTGCGCAGCATCGATATGTTGCGCTGCACCTACTGCAAGTGCTAACATTCGCACTTGGGATGCAACCCGCACGGGAATACGAACATGAGTGATGCCAAGGGCGAAACCGTCGTCATCAAGAAATACGCTAACCGGCGGCTCTATAATACAAAAAGCTCCAGCTACATCACGCTCGATCATCTGGCCAAGATGACCCGCGAAGGAGTCGATTTCAAAGTTCTTGATGCCAAGACCGGGGTCGATATCACGCACCAGATCCTGACCCAGATCATCATGGAGGAAGAAACTGTCGGCGGCGAACAGATGCTGCCGGTGAATTTTCTGCGCCAGCTGATCGGGATGTACGGCAATTCCATGCAAAGCCTGGTGCCGCATTACCTTGAGGCCAGCATGGATCAGTTCCGCGCCAACCAAAGCAAATTGCGCGAAGCATTTGAAGTGAGCATCGGGGCCAACCCACTGGCCAAACTGGCCCAGCAAAATCTGGCCATGTTCAAAGCCGCCGCATCAGCTTTTGTGCCAAGTCTGACCGATGAAAAGCCCGCAAAGAGCAAAGACGAAAGCGGTGAACTGGCAGCGCTGCGCGCACAGATGGCTGAAATGCAGGCCAAGCTTGATAAATTGGGTAAGGGCTGAAGCTAGCCAGCGGTTTTCGCTGCGAGCAATCGCACGCCCGGCTTTTCAAACTTGCGGCCTTTGCCCACTTGCCATTCAACCGGATCAAGCCCGCTTGGGAAGGTCAGCTGACCGAATTTCAGCACGGCGGCAAGCCGGCACAGACCGCCGCCGATCTGCACGACATAACCCTTTTCCATCCCCACTTCGACCGCTTCAAATTCAGCCTTCAGCGTAAGCGTGAACTGGATTGGTGAGGCGCTGATCCCAAAGCCGGAAATGCCCAGGATCGGATAGAGATCGAGATCCTGCTCCAGTTTCCCCAGACGGATAAAGCGCGGCTCGCCAGTGGTTTCGCTGGCTTGTGCTTCCGCTTCAATTTCAGGCGATTTGCCCCAGCCCTGGATGAACAGCGGCATCAGATCCAGTTGGCCAAGTTTGGCCTGCATCGCTGCCGCAATCCGCGGACCGGCAACGCTGGTCATCGCTCGCTGAAGACGGCCTCCACCGGCCTGTGCCACTTCATCGCGGGCCTGGGCTGAAGCTTCGTCAAACGCTTCTGGCGGGATGAGTGCGGCCAGTTCGATCTGCCCTGGCTCAATCATGCGTCATCTCCTTGCACCAGGATCGGCCGGCCGATCGGGGCGCTTGCCTCGCCAAACTCTATGCGAATATCAAAACTGGCATCGGGCCTGCCCAGTGCCGGGCTGGATACTGCGGTAAGGCTGCTAGGCCCGGCAGCAATTTCACAGCTAACCGCAGCCTTGGGCCAAAACCAGCGCCTGGCGGTTTCACCCAGACCAAGGGCAGCCAAAGCCGCCGCGATCCAAGGCCAAACCGGATTTTCCCGCTCTGGCGCGGGCGGCAACGGCTCTGGCGCAGCCGATGCCACTGCCACTTCGCTTGGTGGTGGATCGGCGGCTTCGGGTAGGGCTGGTGGCGGCTCTGCTGGCACCGGCGCAGCAACTGTAGCGGGTGCCTGCGTGGACGAGGATACAGGCTGCGGCCGCGGCGATGGTGTTGCCACCGGACTGGCCGTTGGCCGGGGATAGGGCGCAGCAGTAGCGATCGCTGTGGGAGTTGGGGCAGGTGGCGGGACAGGAGTAGGAGTAGGGGTGGGGGATGGTTGCGGCTTGGGTTTGAGCAGCCCTCTGACAACCCCGATAACCTGTTCGGGTGTGATCGTGGTTGCAGGCTTGGGTTCCGTTGTACGCGGAGGCAATCCATTGGTAGTCGTGGGGGCGCCAGTCTGGGCCGCCAGCGGCGCGGCTAGCAGCAAACCGGCCGCAACGACTGATCCGGCAAGGCGTGACGTCATTCCAGTTTCCCCCCTTGGTTTCAATACTACCATGAAGCCGCGCAGGCACAACCTTGCCCCGCCAGCGTCAAGCGGCTATCGCGCCGCACCATGAAACACGCACTTTCCGTAACCCGCCAACAAGACTTCGCCGCCTGGTACCAGGAGGTAATCGCCGAGGCCGAAATGGCTGAGGAAAGCGGGGTGCGCGGCTGCATGGTAATCAAGCCGTGGGGCTATGGCATCTGGGAGCGCATTCAAAAACTGATGGACGCGCGGATCAAGGCCGCTGGGGTCGATAACTGCTATTTCCCGCTGTTCATTCCGCTGAGCTATTTCGCCAAGGAAGCCGAGCACGTTGATGGCTTTGCAAAGGAAATGGCAGTCGTCACCCACCATCGCCTGATCCAGGATGGCAAGGGCGGGCTGGTGCCCGATCCAGAGGCCAAGCTGGAAGAACCACTGATCGTGCGGCCTACATCCGAAACCGTAATCGGCCAGGCCATGGCGCGCTGGATCCAATCGTGGCGCGATTTGCCGCTGCTGACCAACCAGTGGGCCAATGTGGTGCGCTGGGAAATGCGGACCCGGATGTTCCTGCGGACCAGCGAATTCCTATGGCAGGAAGGCCACACCGCCCATGCCGACAAGGCTGACGCGATGGCTGAGACATTGCGCGCGCTTGAAATGTACCGGGCCTGCGCGGAAGACGAATTGGCCATGCCGGTGGTGACTGGGGAGAAGCCCGAAAATGAGCGTTTCCCCGGCGCGGTCGCAACCTATTCAATCGAAGCCATGATGCAGGATGGCAAGGCACTGCAGGCCGGAACCAGCCACTATCTGGGCACCGGCTTCGCCGAATCCGCTGGAATTCGCTATCAGGACAAGGAAGGCCAGCAGGCGCTGTGCCACACCACCAGTTGGGGTGTGTCCACCCGGCTGATCGGCGGGGTGATCATGACCCACGGCGATGACGATGGCCTGCGCGTGCCGCCCGCGATTGCCCCGCACCAGATCGTGATCCTGCCGATGTTGCGTGATGATGATGGTGATGCAGCATTGCTGGCCTATTGCGAAGATCTGCGCAAAGCGCTGGCCGGGCAGATCGCTCTGGGCGAGCCAATCCGCGTTCTGCTCGACAAGCGATCAGGCAAGGCTACCCAAAAGCGGTGGGGCTGGGTCAAAAAGGGCGTGCCCTTGATCCTCGAGATTGGCGGGCGTGATGCCGCTGGCGGCCAGGTATCGGTTGTCCGGCGTGATCGGCTCTACCATGAAGGCGGCAAAGTGGGCTTTGTCGGGCAAGCCCGGGAGGCGTTTCTGGCCCAGGCCGCGGTTGAACTCGAAGATATCCAGCGCTCACTTTATGCTGAAGCACGTGCCCGCCATGATGCCAATCTGCGCCGCGACATCACGGATATGGCTGGGTTGGAGGCGCATTTTGCTGATGGCAATCGCTATCCCGGCTGGGTCGAGCTTGGCTGGTCGCGCCCCACCGGCGATGCACTGGATGTGGTCGTGCAAAAGCTCAAGGCGCTCAAGCTGACAATCCGCAACACCCCGATGGACGCAGCGCCGGTTTCAGGCCTATGTCTGCTTACCGGGCAGCCTGCGGTTGAACGGATTTACGTCGCCCGAGCCTATTGACCGGGCCGCAATTTTGGGAGCGCGCTATGCTGGGAGCTATCAAACACGCCTTGGCCAATCTGGCCAATGGCAATGGCCGCGATGCGCGCCAGGCCTTCTGGTTCTGGGTGTTGTTTGTGGTGATCCTGCGGTTCCTGGGCGGATTGGCAATTTCAATCCCGTTGACCGCAAAAATTGCTTCGGCGGCAATTGATGCGGCAAACAGCGGCGCAGGCAAGGATCCCGCCCTCATCCAAGCCATGATGACCGAACTGGTTACGCAAGATCTGCCGCGGATGGTCTGGCTTGGCATGGGTATCGCCATCGTTTCCATGCTGTTGCTGTGCACCAGCCTGATCCGCCGCCTGCATGATAGCGATCTCAGCGGCTGGCTGGTTCTGATCCCCGGCGCAATATCCGCTTTTGTAATCGCCCGGATGCCGGCCCAAATCGAAGTGGCCACCACATTGATGAAAGGGCTGAAACCTGGAGCCCAGCTTGATCCCGGAGCGATCATGCAGGCGCAAAGCAGCATGGCCTTGTTGGCCTGGGTACCTGTGGTCCTTGTAATCTGGTTTGGCCTGCGCAAATCGAGCGAGGGTCCCAATCGCTTTGGGGATGCGCCGGTCAGGTTCTGATGTCTGCCCGCCAGCCCAAACCGCAGCCGGGCCTTCCTTCGCGCCAGCAAATCCTCGATTTCATCGCCCAGAGTGTCGACCCGGCCGGCAAGCGCGAAATTTCGCGCGCGTTCGGGCTCAAAGGGCAAGAAAAGATCGCACTTAAAGCCTTGCTCAAGGACATGGCTGAGGAAGGCCTGATCGACGGAAACCGAAGCGCATTCCACCGGATGGGCGGGGTGCCCAAGGTTACAGTGCTGCGCGTTGTAGAGATTGACGAGGGTGAGGCTATCGCCGTGCCCGATGCCTGGTCACCCGATGATGCCGTGCCGCCGCCGCGGATCCGGATGCGTGAGAAGAAGGGTAAAGGTTCGGCCCTGCGCAAAGGCGATCGGGTTCTGGCGCGTACCGAAGAGACCGGCGGCAGTTGGATCGGCCACCCGATGAAGGTCCTGCCTGCCAGCGCCGATCAGATTATGGGCGTGGTTGAGATTGACAAGAGCGGGAAGGGTTGGCTCGCCCCCATCGATAAGCGTGAGCGCCACAGCGCGATGATCGCCGATCTGGGCGGAGCAGAAGAGGGCCAACTTGTGCTGGCCGAACCGGTAGGCCGCAGTCCGCGTTCAGGCGTCAAGGTAACAACCATACTTGGCGATCCTTTGGCCCCCAGGGCATTCAGCCTGATTGCGATCCACAAACACGGAATCCCGTTTGCATTTGCACCCGAAGCCATTGCTGAAGCGGAGTTATCGGCAAAGCTGCCGGTCAACGCTGAAACCCGCGAGGATTTGCGGGCGCTGCCGATTGTGGCGATCGATCCGGCGGATGCCCGCGATCACGATGATGCGATCTGGGCAGAACCCGATGGGGCAGGCGGCTTTCGGGCACTGGTGGCGATTGCTGATGTCAGCTTTTACGTCCGTCCCGGCGGCGCAATTGATAGCGATGCCAGAAGGCGCGGAAACTCGGTCTATTTCCCCGACCGGGTGGTGCCGATGCTGCCCGAAGTGCTCAGCGCAGATGTCTGCTCACTTAGGGCGGGTGAGACTCGCGCGGCGATGGCCTGTCATCTCGAAATAAGCGCCGAGGGCAAAGTGACGTCATGGCGCTTTAGCCGAGCAATCGTGAAAATTCATGAAGTTATCGCCTATGAGGAAGCGCAGCGGCGGATCGATAGCGGTGAAGACCACGCCCATTTGACGCACCTTTGGGCCTGTTGGCGGTTGCTTGAGCAAGCACGCAAGGCCCGCGAACCTCTGGAGTTGGAACTGCCTGAGCGCAGGGTGGTGCTTGGCGATGATGGCAAGATTGCAGAAATCGCCCTGCGCGAGCGGCTTGATGCCCACCGCGTGGTAGAGGATTTCATGATTGCCGCCAATGTCGCGGCGGCAAAGGCGCTTGAAGCCAAGGTTGCGCCGGTGGTTTATCGCCTGCACGAGCCACCCAGCCGAGAAAAGCTGGTCGCGCTCAAGGACTATCTGGCCACTTTCGACAAGAAGCTTGTCCTGGGCCAGGTCGTTACTCCTGGGCTATTCAACCGGATGCTTAAGGATGTCGCGGATGAGTCTGAAAAGGCCTTGATTATGGAAGCCGTTCTGCGCAGCCAGACCCAGGCCTATTATGGACCCGGCAATATGGGCCATTTTGGGCTCTCGTTGGCCAGCTATGCGCATTTCACGTCACCGATCCGGCGCTATTCGGATCTGTTGGTCCACCGTGCGCTGGTCGATGCCTATGGGCTTGAACAGCCCAAGCCGAAAGCCGATCTGCCCGCGCTATCGGGCCTTGCAGACCGCGACCGGGCCGATCTGGGCCGGATCTCCGAAGCAATCAGCGGGGCTGAACGGCGCGCCATGGCGGCCGAACGCGAAACGACGGACCGCTATGTCGCGGCCTGGCTTTCGGCCCGGGTTGGCGAGGTTTTCGAATGTCGAGTGACCGGCGTGCAGCGCTTTGGCCTGTTCGCCACAATCATCGGCCTGGGCGGCGATGGATTGGTGCCGATTTCGATCCTGGGGGACGAGCGCTTCTTCCACGATGAAAAGGCACAGGTTCTTGAAGGTGAACGCAGCGGAATCCGGTATGGCTTGGGCCACCGGATGCGGCTGCGTCTGGCCGAGGCAAATCCGCTTATCGGCGCGCTGAAATTTGAGCCTGAAGATAGCTCTGGCGGAAAAATAGAACCGCGCGGCAAGCCACTGTCATTGAACAAAAAAGGTAAGCATTTCGCTGGCCAACGCGGGCGTCCCGGCAATATCCGGCATCAAGGCCGCAAGCGCTAGCTCAGCCGCTCAATCTCAACCGCGCTCAGCGCGCCGGGGATCACATAGAGCGGGCAGGGGAGCTGGCCTGCCACCGAAGCGAAGTGCGAAACCAGCGGCCCTGGGGCACCGCTGCTTGCCGCGCCCAACACCAATGCAGAGGTTTCGGGGTGCTGCAAAAGATACTCGCGGATTACCGCGACACCTTCCCCCTGCTTGACCGCAATAACCGGAGCCAAGCCGCCTTCGCCCATCAGACTGCCGGCGGCAGAGGTAACCAGCGCTTCGGCGCGGGCCCGTGCCTCCTCTTCAATTGTTGCCTGAATTCCGCCAAAAGCAACGAATTGCTGGCGCGGAACCAGCGCCAGCAAGTGCACCTGGCCCTTTGTTCGCAGTGCCCGACTGGCCGCAAACCGCAGCGCGGTCGCAGCTTCCTCGGTCTCGTCCATGATCACCAGATAGACGCGCATTGCGGCTTTCCCCCTGCCAGCAAATATCTGCTACAAACCTATTCAGCGCAAGCGTCTTGCCCAATCGCGACATTTTGGCCAGAGACGTAGCGTCAGTTCGCCTTTCAGCAGGGACCAGCCGCCAATCATGCCGATCGCCATCAAGATGCCCGCTCTTTCGCCAACCATGGAGGAAGGCACCCTGGCCAAGTGGCTGGTAAAAGTGGGCGACAAGGTTTCATCGGGCGACATCATGGCCGAGATTGAGACCGACAAGGCGACGATGGAATTCGAAGCGGTTGATGAAGGCGTAATCACCGCGATTGAAGTGGCCGAAGGCAGCGAAGGCGTGAAAGTTGGCACAGTCATCGCGCTGATTTCCGGCGAAGATGATGAAGGTGGCCCTGCACCAACTCCAAAACCGGTTGCTGCGCCCACACCAAAGGCTGAAGCTCCCCCCGTAGTTTCGGCACCTGCTGCGGCTCCGGTTGCAGCGCAAGCTCCTGCACTGGCCGCCAAAGGCGAGCGCCTCGTGGCGTCACCGCTGGCCAAGCGGATTGCCGGACTGAACGGCGTTGATCTGAAAGCGATTCAAGGAACCGGGCCCGGTGGGCGGATTGTCAAAGCCGATGTTGAGGCAGTGAAAGTCGGTGTTGCAGCGCCCATCGCTGCGGCCACTCCCGTCGCGGCGCCGGCGCTGCCTGATTTCGGGATCCCCTTTCAGGCAGAAAAGCTCAATAATGTTCGCAAGACTATTGCCCGCCGCCTGACCGAGGCAAAGCAAACCATTCCGCACATCTACCTGACGCTGGACATCAGGCTTGATGCGCTGCTCAAGCTGCGCGGAGAGCTTAACAAGGCGCTTGAAGCTGATGGCGTAAAGCTCTCAGTAAATGATCTTTTGATCAAGGCCTTGGCCAAGGCCCTGATCCGCGTTCCCAAATGCAACGTGTCTTTCGCTGGGGAAGAACTGCGCAAGTATGCCCGTGCCGATATCTCGGTTGCAGTCGCTGCACCTTCTGGCCTGATTACACCGATCATAGCCGATGCGGCGGCAAAGGGCGTGGCCCAGATCAGCACCGAGATGAAAGTGCTGGCCGACAAGGCCCGTGAAGGCAAGCTGATGCCGCATGAGTATCAAGGGGGCACTGCCAGCCTTTCAAACCTTGGGATGTTCGGGATCAAGCAGTTTGATGCCGTGATTAACCCGCCCCAGGCGATGATCATGGCAGTAGGGGCCGGCGAAGCCCGGCCCTATGTGGTCGATGGGGCACTTAGTGTTGCCAGTGTGATGAGCGCCACCGGCAGCTTTGATCACCGCGCGATCGATGGTGCTGATGGTGCGCAACTGATGCAGGCGTTTAAAGATCTTATTGAAAACCCGCTTGGCTTGCTGGCCTGATTCAGATGCCCATGGCGTTGCTCAAAAACAACACCAGGCGGCGTTTTTGTGTTTATGGTCAGAGAGATGGCCCGATAAATTGTTGTCAAAATCGATTTTGCGAATAGGCTGCCCGCATCGCCAAGGATGGCGTTATTTTGGAGGGATCATGCGTAAAATTCTTTTTGCAGCGCTCGTTCTGGGTGCAGCGCCGGCCTATGCACAGGATAGCGAAGCAGCTGATGGCAAAATCGGCGGCGCACGGATCGAAGTGCGCGCCGGGATGGAGCGGCCAAACCTTAGCGATACGCAAAGCGGCACGACCTATGTCGCCAGCCTTGGCACTGGCCTCGTCTATGGCGGTGAAATTGGCTATGATATCCCGGTTGGCAACAACCTAACCGTTGGGCCCTATGTCGGAATTGACGGCGGCGGCGCTGACAAGTGCGAAACCTACACCGATCCGGGGGTTAACGGGACGGCCTGCTTCAAGGGCAATTCCAATATCTCGGGCGGCGTTCGCCTCGCATTTGCCAGCCCGAAGACCGAACTTTACGTCGGATTGGGCTATAGCAGCTACAACCTTGATTTCACCCTTCGCGAAACCGCTGTTGTCGGCGGGGCCACGGTGTTCAGCTATGACAGCCTTGGATCACGCGGCGGTCTGGATGTAGCGCTGGGCGCCAATTTCAATGTCGGTCGCCACACCTATGTGGGCGTCGGCATGAAAGTCGGCGAATATGGCGATTTTGAGGGTTCGGGCTTTAGCCTGCAGCGTTTCCAGGGCCATGTCGCCTTGGGCCTGCGCTTCTGATATCTTGGCCCCTCGCGGCGCAATTGCGCGGCGAGGGGCCCTTTAACACCTGAGAGCACCATGGCTGAGTACGATGTGATTGTCCTTGGATCGGGGCCCGGCGGCTATGTCTCAGCAATCCGCTGTGCGCAACTTGGCCTTAAGACCGCGATTGTTGAGCGGGAGAACCTGGGCGGAATTTGCCTCAACTGGGGCTGTATCCCAACCAAGGCGCTACTGCGATCGGCAGAGGTGCTGCACAATATGAAGCATGCCGCCGATTATGGGCTGGCTGCGGACAATATCCGTGCCGATCTGGATGCCGTGGTAAAGCGCAGCCGCGGGGTGGCAAAGCAGCTCAATCAGGGCGTCACGCACCTGATGAAAAAGAACAAGATCACCGTTCACATGGGCCAGGGCACGCTGAAAGGCGGCGGCAAAATCGAAGTGAAAGGTGAGAAAACCACCGAAACCCTCAGCGCCAAGCATATCATCGTCGCAACCGGCGCCCGCGCGCGCGACCTTCCGTTTGCTCCGGCCGACGGCAAGCGCGTTTGGACTTATCGCCATGCAATGGTTCCGGCAGAACTGCCCAGCAAGCTGCTGGTCATCGGATCTGGCGCGATTGGCATAGAATTCGCTAGCTTTTATAACGATATGGGCAGCGAAGTTACCGTTGTTGAAATGATGGACCGGATGGTTCCGGTTGAAGATGCCGACGTTTCGGCCTTCCTTGAAAAAGCGCTCAAAAAACAAGGGATGACGATCCTGACCGGGGCCGGGGTAGAGGCTATCGAAGTATCGGCCACGGGCATCACAGCGAAGATCAAAAGCAAGGACGGCAAGGTCAGCGAGGGCCAGTTCAGCCATGTAATCGTGGCAATCGGAATTGTTCCAAACACTGAGAATATCGGCCTTGAAGCGATTGGAGTTAAATCGGAAAAAGGAATCATTGCAATCGATGCGCTAGGCCATACCAATGTGGCGGGAATCTGGGCAATCGGTGATGTGACCGCCGGGCCATGGCTGGCCCACAAAGCCAGCCACGAAGGCGTAATTGCCGCCGAAGCCATTGCCCAGGCATTAGGCAACAAGGACGTTCATCCCCATGGTATGGATAAGGCCAACATTCCAGGCTGCACCTATTGCCACCCCCAGATCGCCTCTGTCGGATTGACCGAAGCCAAGGCCAGGGAAGCGGGCTACACGATCAAGGTCGGCACATTTCCGTTCATTGGAAACGGCAAGGCGATTGCGCTGGGCGAGCCGGAAGGGTTCATCAAGACCGTGTTCGATGCCAAGACCGGTGAGCTCCTGGGTGCCCATATGGTCGGTGCCGAGGTTACCGAGCTGATCCAGGGCTATGTTATTGGCAAGACGCTGGAAACCACCGAAGCCGAGCTGATGGCAACGGTATTTCCGCACCCAACGCTTTCGGAAATGATGCACGAAAGCGTGCTGGCCGCCTACGGCCGAGCGGTGCATGTCTAGAGATTTGTGAAATTCTCGATATGGTCCCTAGTCTTAATGGCCAGTTTACCATTCCGTCCTAGTGCAAACCCGTATGGGATCGCACACCGAATCGAAACCAGGGCAGATCGGCCCGATGCTGCTGCGGCTTGTCTGGCTGGCGCTGGCCGTGGTGCTTGTAGTTTTCAGTGGCCAGGCTGCACAGGCACAGACCGTCACGCAATATTCCAATTCCAGCGATAGCGCGAACGGCGGGATCAACGATACTTCGGCCCCTTGCACAGCACGTTTCACACGGACATTCTCGGTTGGCTCCAGTTTTACCGTCAGCGATGTCAACATTGCGGTTTTGATGAGCCATACTTGGCGTAGCGACATCAGGATGTATCTGGTTTCGCCGGCTGGTACACGGATCCAGTTGACCAACGAGCAGGGCGCCGATGCTGACAATTTCAACCTTACGTTCGATGACGAGGCTTCGAACGCCATTGCGAACTATGTAACCAATTCGGTCGCCACATCGACGACTACGGTCCCGCCATACGCCACAAGTTATCGTCCAAGCAGCCCACTTTCGGGTTTCGATGGCCAGAATTCATCGGGAACCTGGATCCTTGAGATCTGCGATGCGGTGGCTCAGGATTTTGGCACGTTCTATCAAGCAGATCTATATCTGACATCGGCCCCAGCCAACTATGCCGATCTTTCGTTGACCAAGACCGTCAATAACAGCGCCCCCGCTTTCAATGGCAGCATTACCTATACCCTCACTGTCACCAATTCGGCAGCATCCAATTTGACGTCGATCGGGGTTACAGTACGCGACCTGCTGCCTTCAGGTATCAATTTCTCAAGCTATTTGGGCACCGGAACATATAACAGCACGACCGGCGACTGGTCGGTTGGAACGCTCGCCCCTGGGCAAAGCAGCAGTCTGACAATCACGGCAACTGTCGCTGCTGGAGGGGGCGCAACTGTGGTCAACGGCGCCGAAATCACCACATCCTCGGTCTTGGATCTTGATTCCGCGCCGGGCAACGGCCTGAGCGGAGAAGACGACTATGCCAGCGCATCGATCACCGTTTCGGGCACGAACACCGCCGGAACACCGCCAGCCTTGACCTGCGCGGCGGGAAGCAGCCTGGTTAACTGGGATGTCAACACCTGGTCCGCTGGCTTGCGCAGCAATAGCTATGCAATCTCGGGGCTGGGCACAGTTGCATTCGCGGTTACAACCTCAGGCAGCGGCGATCCGACGCTTGCTGGTGTGCCGGTAACTTCAACCTCGCTGACCGGCGGCGCTGCCACGCCACAAAACAACCTTTATCTGGGTTATGACTTCTTCACCCAATCGCAGGAAGCGACCGTAAAGATCACGCTTCCATCGGCGGTGCCTGGTGCCCAGTTCCGGATTTTCGATGTCGATTATGGCGCAAATAGCTGGGCCGACCATATTACAATCACTGGTACGATCAACGGGGCCAGCGTTTTGCCGACACTTACCAATGGTATTTCCAATTGGATCTCGGGCAATGAAGCCTTCGGCATATCGGGATCGAGCAACACACAGTCTAACGGCAACCTGACGGTGACCTTCAACTCACCCGTTGACACGATCTACGTCAGCTATGGCAATCATTCAGCCGCCCCGTCTAACCCACAGGGGCAGGTAATAGGTATCGACGACATCACGCTGTGCAAACCTGTTGCCAGCATAAGCGTGACGAAGGTCAGCTTGATTATCAGCGATCCTGTAAACGGCACCAGCTTTCCCAAGGCAATTCCCGGTGCGTTAGTAGAATACTGCATTCTGGTTTCAAATACTGGCACAGCTACGCTGGCCAATATCGCGGCGAATGATACCTTGCCGGCCAATTTCAATTACGCAGCCGGAACAATGTCCTCTGGTAATACCTGTGCCACGGCCAACACTCCCGAGGATGATGACGGCTCTGGCGTTGACGAGACTGACCCATTTGGCGCGGCCATCGTAAGCAGCTCGCTCAGCGCGACCGCTTCCTCGCTCTCTGCCTCAACATCCTTTGCGCTGAAGTTCCGCGGGACTCTCAATTAGAGTCGACCACAAGTATTTTGCGTATCCTCATGATATTTGGATATTTATCAGATAGGATAGCTTTGCTGCTCTGAGCGTCCACCGGACCTGACGAAACGCAATCTATGAATAAGCTCTTATTGATAAGTAAGCCCTTTTTCATCCAATATTTTGCCGTTTGTTAACCCAGAAGCGTTACCACGCGGGTATGAAAAACCAACTCGCCATGCGCGCCGCTATCGGCAGCTTCGCCTTTGTCTCGATCTGCACTGCGGTGTTGCCCGGCACCGCCCATGCTGGCGGCGTTGCCGCAGGGACGATGATCCAGAACACCGCTTCGGCCACCTACACCTCTGGCACCGCCAGTGGCACCGTCAGTTCAAACACGGTCAGCGTCCGGGTCGATGAGCTGCTCGATGTGGCAGTATCCGGCCTAACCAGCACGCCCGCCGTTGCTGGGGCAACCGATGTCGTTCTGGAATGGTCGGTAACCAATACCGGAAACGGGCCCGAAGCCTTCAACATCGCGGTAAACCCGGCGGTTGCCGGCAATGGTTTTGACGCAACGGTTCAGCAGATCGTGGTCGATGACGGCGATGGGGTTTATGAACCCGGGATCGATCAGGTTATCGCAAACGGCGCGGCCACCCCCGCGATTGCGGCCGACGGTTCAGTCAAGATCTTCGTGATCGTCACGCTGCCCGGAACGGCTACCGATGGCCAGACTAGCCAGGTTGATCTGACAGCCACAGCGGCAACCGGTTCGGGCACCCCGGGCACCGTCTTCGCCACACAAGGCGATGGCGGCGGTGATGCGGTGGTCGGTTCGTCCACGGCAACCCAGACAGACAACGATTCGCTGATTGCCAGCCTGGCCAGTGTCGCACTGACCAAGGATGGCAATACAATCGTGGATCCATTTGGCGGCAACCAGGCGGTCCCCGGTGCGGTCATCACCTATACGTTGACCGCCACTGTAAGTGGCACCGGCCAGGCTGATAGCCTCCATATCACCGATGCGATCCCCGCAGGCACTACTTACCAGCCAGGCACCCTCACGCTTGATGCCGCACCGCTTAGCGATGCCGCCGATGCCGATGTCGGCCAGGCCTCGGCCAGCGGGATCGACGTGAACCTTGGCACGGTAGCCGGGGGTACCACCAAAATCGTCAAATTCGACGTCAAGATCAATTGAGGAGCATTGCTATGAACCGCTTCATGATCGCCGCCCTGGGTGCCGCACTGGCCAGCCTGGCCCCGGCTGCCGCACTGGCCCAAGTATCGCCTATCGAGCTTAAAGGCGATGTCAAAGTCGATACAGTAGTTGTTGAAAATGGGAAAGAAACCCACGTTTTGGTTGAACCGAAACTGGTTGTTCCCGGTGATGATCTGGTCTTTTCGACCAGCTATCGCAACAACGGCGCCACCCCGGTCAAGGACTTTGTGGTCACCAATCCGCTGCCCACGGCCGTAATGCTGGCCCCGGAAGGTGCCGACAAGCTGGTGGTCTCGGTTGACGGCGGCAAGACGTTCGGAGCGCTTTCGGCGCTAAGCGTGGCAGGCACCGAAGGCAAAGCCCGCCCGGCTGTTGCCGCTGACGTAACCCATATTCGCTGGATCCTGCCAGTGCTTGCCCCTGGCAGCACCGGCAAGCTCACATATCACGCCATTGTCCGCTGATACCCGCTGACATTTGGATTGAACCGCCAAGACACGCAGGCGGACTTTTTTGCGGGTCGCACAAGAAGACAGGAACTTGCAATGAACAGGATTAGCAGACTGCTTGGGACGGTCGGTGCTGCTGCACTGACCGTTGTCAGCGCCAGTCCCGCTTTTGCTAGCGGGACGGCGTCGGGGACATCGATCACCAATACAGTGACGGTGCAATATCAGGTTGGCGGCGTTTCGCAGACCGCAACCGGCGCTTCGGATACCTTCAAGGTTGATCGCAAGATCAACGTTACGGTTGCCGAAGTCGGCAGCACGGCGACAGACGTTTCGCCCGGCGCAACGGCCCAGGTGACGACTTTCACGGTTACCAACAATTCCAACGCAGCGCTCGATTTTGCGTTGGTTGCGGCGCAGCAGACCGGCGGGGCGGCTGCCTTTGCAGGTACGGACAGCTTCGATGCCACCAACGTCAAGATCTATGTCGATACCAATACGAACGGCGTTTACGATCCGGGCACCGATCTGGAAGTTGCCTACCTTGATGAGCTTGCTGCTGATGCCAGCAAGACCGTTTTCGTGGTCGCTGACATCCCGCTTAGCCTTGGTTCAACCGATGTGGCTACTGTTTCGCTTCAGGCCACTGGCCGCGAAGGCGGAACCGCCGCTTCGATGGGCGGCGCGCTTAGCCAGACCAACACCAGCGCGGCCAACGAAGTTGATCCGATGTTCGTTGACACCGTGTTTGCCGACGTTGCAGGCGCAGTCGATGGGGCACGCGATGGGGCCCATTCGGCCAAGGACGATTTCAAGGTCCTGGCCGCAGCGCTATCGATCAGCAAGCTGAGCCGGGTCGTTTCCGATCCGTTCAACGGCACCAGCAATCCCAAGGCCATTCCGGGCGCAACGATCGAATATTGCATTGTTGTAGAGAATGCCACGGGCAGCGCGACTGCCAGCAGCGTGGCCATCTCTGATCCGCTGCCGGGCACAGTCACTTATGACGGCGGCGGCGTGTTCCTTGATGGCACCGTCACCTCTGGTGCCTGCAACGCTGATGGCACCAACACAGGTGCTCATGCCGCAGGTGTCGTCACGGGGACGCTTTCAAGTGTTGCCGCCGGCGAAACCAAAACGCTGCGCTTCCGCGCGACGATAAACTAACCAGGCAGGGGACGGCGCGCTTGGTGGCGCGCCGTCCCCAGTCGCAGCTCCCAAGGGTCGATGGGCGTTTTCCGGCAAATAGCAGCACTGATGGCAGCGCTTACCGCGCTGCTTTTGTGCGTGCCAGTTGCCCAGGCGCAGACCATCACCAATACCGCCGGGGCCCAATGGACCCAGGGCGGACAGGCGTTTTCAACCAATTCGAATACGGTTTCGATCACGCTGTCCACACCGCAGACGGTGCTGGTCACTTACAAGAATTCGGCCGGCGGCCAGAACTATGGATATACCGCAGCAACTTGCGGCGGCAGCGCAATCGTGCTGCCCGGCGGAAGTGCCAGCGGGACTTCGATCGCCACATTGGCCCAAACCAACACGATCCGCGTAGGCGAAGCGCTCTATTTCAGCCTTTCTGCTCCCAGCGCCAATCTGAATCCAAATGGCCTGGACAGCCTGGTCGCCACAATCACCAATCAGAGCGGTGATCGCGAAGTCCTTACCGTGCATGAAACCGCAGTTAACAGCGGCGTGTTCATGGGCGCGATCACAACCAAGCCGATCCCGCCACAGCCAGTTCAGGGCGATTGCCGTCTGAGTCTGCGCCAGGGTGATGAAATCACCATTGGCGTAGCTGAGGCCAGCGGCGGAACGGCCATTGCCACGGCGCAGGTTGATGTACTGGCCGATCCATACGGTATCGTTTTCGATAGCGAAGATGGCCGCCCGGTAAACGGCGCGCGCGTAATGCTGGTCGATGCAATTACCGGGGCACCAGCCAGGGTCTATGCCGATGACGGCGTGACACCATGGCCCTCCAGCGTCATTTCGGGCCAACCAATTACCGATGGGGCCGGCAATATCTATCCGATGGCGCCGGGCGAGTATCGCTTTCCGCTGGTCGCACTGGGCCGATATCGCCTGGTGATTGTGCCGCCGGCGCCATACACCGCGCCATCAGCTGCTACCCCGGCGCAGATTGCCCCGCTGCTGCGTCCTGATGGCAATCCTTTCGCGATCATCGATGCTTCTTATGGCGGGGTTCTGCAGCTTTCTGATGTGACTGCGGTGCGGGTTGATATCCCGCTGGATCATCCACCGCTGGGCGTAGCCGTAACCAAAACGGCCTCGCGCGCTTCCGCATTGCCGGGTGATGTAGTGTTCTACACCCTGTCAATCTCCAATCCCGATAGCATCAGCGCCAAACGCGCGGTTACGCTGGTAGATCGGCCAAGCGCGAATTTGCGGCTGCGGCCGGATTCTGTGCGGATCGATGGTGTCGCTGCGCCGGGCGCGGTTTCTGCATCGGCTGATGGCCGGACACTCACCCTGTTGCTGGGCGATGTTGCCCCAGGCGATAAACGCACCATCACCTATGCCATGACAATCCGCCCCGATGCCTCGGCTGGAACCGCGATCAACCAGGCCACGGTTACCGATCTGGCCGGACGTAGCGCTTCAGCCGGCGCTACGGTTCGGATTGAGCGCCAGGATCTGGCAGCGCGGGTTACGATTATCGGGCGCATTACCGATGGCGGTTGCTCGGTCGATGGCCGCCATAACCCGGTAGCGGGCGTGCGGGTGGTGCTGGAAGACGGCAGCTTTGCGATTACCGATGCCGATGGGCGCTATCACTTTGAAGGCGTCGTTCCTGGAACCCACGTTGTTCAGGCCCAGGTTTCTACCCTGCCTGAAGGCGGCGAATTTGCCGATTGCACCCGATCCACCCGCAGCGCCGGTAGCGCCAGCTCGCGGTTTGTAATGGCTCGCGGCGGGATGTTGGTGGTTGCTGATTTTTCTGCGAATATACCTGATAATAACGGTGTAACATATTCTAATTCATCACCAAAAATAGCCTACGAATCATTTGATGGCTTGCCGATGGCTCGCCCGGCAACTGCAGCTCCGGCTGCTGCATCTGCGCCGGCCAAAGGCAAGCCGGATGCACCCGATGCGGAACGCCAGCAGCGCCTTGCCGCTGGCGCTGAAACCGATTGGTTCGGCAAGGGTGATGGACCTACGGAATTTCTGTTCCCAGCGATCGATCATAACCCCCGCGCACCAGCCATCCGGATTGTCATCCGCCACCGGGCTGGGCAAAAGGTTGATCTGACCATCAATGGCACCCCGGTAGACAAGCTGGCCTTCGAAGGCGCGCGCATTGCACCGGGCGGCGGCTATGCCATCAGCGTATGGCGCGGCATTCCGCTGGGCGGCGAGCAGACCCGGCTGGTGGCCGTGGTGCGCGATCCCAGTGGCACCGAAGTGTCGCGCCTGACCCGCACTGTGCATTATGCCGCAACCCCGGCCCGGATCGAGCTGCTTCCCAGCCAGACCCATCTGGTTGCCGATGGCAAGACCCGTCCGGTGCTGGCTCTGCGCATTCTCGATCACACCGGCCGCCCGGTTCATGCCGGCCTGTCGGGGGAATTCTCGCTTTCAGCACCCTATGAGAGCGCCGAGGCAATTGATCTGTTGCAACAGCGTCAATTGGCTGGGGCAGGCCGGCAATCGCCGCGCTGGACCGTCAAAGGTGATGACGGGATTGCTTATGTCGAACTTGCGCCCACTATGGCCAGCGGCAAATTGCGGATGGAATTCAATTTTTCAGACGGCCAGCAAAAGCGCCGGCAAGAGCTGGAAGCCTGGATCGCACCGGGCGATCAGCCCTGGACCGTGGTTGGCCTGATCGAAGGCACGGTTGGCCAACAGACCATTGCCGGTCAGATGGAGCATACCGGCAATTTTGACAGCGATTTGGGTGAACGCGCCCGCACCGCCTTCTACCTGAAGGGCCCGGTAGGCGAGGGCTTTGTGGTGACCGGAAGCTATGACAGCGCCAAGCAACGCGAAGATCAAGTCTTGCTCGGCACGATCGATCCCAGGGCTTACTACACCGTTTTTGCCGATGGTTCGGACCGCCGCTTTGATGCTGCGAGCCGCGACAAGGTTTATCTGCGGGTCGAAAACCGCGGTTTCTATGCACTGTATGGCGATACCACGAGCGGGCTCGACCAGACCCAGCTGGGCCGATATCTGCGCACCGCAACTGGCATCAAGACCGAATTTGAAAGCGGCGGGATCCACCTTCAGGGATTTGCGGCCAAGCTTGCCACCACGCACCGCCGGGACGAATTTCAAGGCGGCGGGATATCCGGACCCTATCGCTTGTCGAGCCGCGCAATCATGCCCGGCAGCGAAGTGGTGACCATCGAAGTACGCGACCGTTTCCGCAGCGAAGTGATCGTATCACGCCGCACGCTGGTTCGGTTCGTGGACTATGATCTGGATCTGCTTTCAGGAACGATCACCTTCAAGGAACCGATCCTCAGCCGCGACGATGGGCTCAATCCGCAATTCATCGTGATCGACTATGAAATCGACGGAAACAGCCCCGGCGGTGCATGGAATGGCGGCGTGCGGGCTGATGTCACCATGATCGGCGGAGCGCTGCGAATCGGGGCAACCGCAATCAGCGATACCGGCGCCAATGGCGATACTGGCGAACGCACCAATCTGATCGCACTCGATCTGCGTGCCCGCCTGGGCCAGAACACCGAACTGCGCGGCGAAGCAGCCCGCAGCTTCAATCAAGGCCAGCAGGCCGATGCCTGGTTAGTCGAAGTAGAACATCATTCTGGCCGGGTTGATGTGCTGGCCTATATGCGCCAGGCTTCGCGTGAATTTGGCCTGGGCCAGACGGCCGGAGCTGAACTTGGCCGCCGCAAGATTGGCGCCGATGCCCGGATCCGGATTACACCTGATCTTTCGGTCGTTACCAGCGGTTGGGTGGATGACAGCCTGACCGACGGATCGCGCCGGGTTGCGGTACAAACCGGACTTTCGTGGCACACCAAAGAAGGGGATGCCCGGATCGGATACGCCCATTTTGACGATCGCCTGGCTGATGGCACCACCGGCAGCTCTGATGTGATCGAAGCTTCGGTTTCGCGCCGCTTTTTCGATAACAAGCTTGAACTGAGCGCAGCCACCAGCTTTGCCATTGGCGGCAGCGACGGCGATTCCATTGATCAGCCGGAACGCCACCGTTTTTCGGCTCGCTATGCGATCACGCCCACTATCAAGCTGGCCGGCACTTATGAAATCGCGTTTGGCGATAATATCGATGCCCGGACCGGCCGGATCGGGATCGAAGCGACCCCGTGGGATGGCGGGCGTGTGGTTACGATGGTGGGCCAGCAGGATATCACCGAACTGGGCAAGCGCAGCTTCGCCAACTTTGGCCTGGCGCAATCAATCCCGGTCACGGCCAACCTCACGCTTGATGCGACGCTTGATGCCAGCCGGACAATCGGCGGGTTTGATCCAGCCTATCTTGTCAATCCAGATCACCCAGCATCCAGCGGCGGCAATATCGGCGAAAACGGCACCATCGCGGAAGATTTTACCGCAGTTACGCTGGGCGGCTCGTGGCGCTCTGGCTTGTGGAATGCCTCGGCTCGCGGTGAATGGCGCGAGGGCGATCTGGCTACTCGCAAGGGCGCATCGGTGGGCGCGCTTCGCCAGTTGGGCGAAGGCTCAATGCTGGGCGGCGGTTTTACCTGGACCCGCGCCGATGCCAGCGCCGGGCTTTCAAGCCAGGTCATGGAAGGCACGCTGGCTATCGCACACCGCCCGGCCGATGCTGAATTCGCGTTCCTGACCAAGTTGCAGTATCGCTCGGATATCCTTCACGGCGCGATTGCCGGTGAAGCAGGCCCGGCCGGACGTGGTGCGCTGACGGTTGATGGTGATGCGCGCTCAGACCGGGTCCTGGTCAGCTTCTCTGGCGATTGGACCCCGCGCAGCAAGGTTGACGGGCAATGGGTCCAGCGTGACCATCTGGGTTTCTTCATCGCTGCTCGGCACAATTTCGACAGTTTCCAGCAATACGACATATCCGGCACCACGGTGCTGGGCGGGCTTGATGCACGCTGGGGGATTGGCGATCACTTCGAATTGGGCGCTGGCGGCACGGTCCGTTATAGCCTGACCGACAAGACCGCGAGCTACTCTTATGGCCCGCAGATCGGCCTATCGCCAACCAAGGACGTGCTGCTGCTGATCGGCTACAATGTCTCTGGCTTCCGTGATCCCGATTTCGCCGGCGCTCGGCTGACCGATCAAGGGCTCTACGCCACTATCAAGATCAAATTTGACGCTGATACCTTTGGCTTCCTGGGCCTGGGCCGATAAGGGCTGGCGTCGCACAGCAGACTGCGCTTTAACCCTGCCACACCGATTGGAAGGGACTGCGTGAATGACCGAGGCTACATCCGTCGTTGAAGGACAAGCGCCCGGGCCGCTGGCCGGCGTTGCAATCACCGCAATTGTGCTTGTCGTCATCGCGGCATGGGTCGTGGTCGGGATGCAGTTCTTCAGCGATGACAAGACCTTGTTCGGCGGCTTCCTGCTGCTGTGGCATTGGGCTAATAACGAAGCGATGGAGATAAAGCGCCTGCCATCGGCGATCACTGGCGCATTGATCGGGATCTTTCTGGCCTGGTTTGTGGTTTTCGCCACGGGCAGCTGGGGCGGGGCAGGCATCGCCGCCGGGCTGCTCTTGATTGTGGCCGCGCTCTATCTCGATGTGATCAAGACGCTGCCATTTGCGGTCAATTCTTCAACCACACTGTTCCTGACTATCGCGGCAGCCCCGCTGGTCCAGCTTAGCGTCAACTGGACCGAACTGGTTCTTAGCGTGGTGATCGGAGGGCTGTTCTTCGGCGTGCTGATCGAGGGTATCAAGCAGCTTGCGGCCAAATTCGGCGGGAATTGAATATAAAGGAGCCACTCTGATGGAAATGACCAAGCCGTTCATAATGCTTGCCATTCTTGCCGGGCAGATTGCTCTGGCCCAGCCTTCCATGGCTGCCGGCCCCAAGTGGAAGCGGGTTAGCGAAAGCGAGGACGGATCCAGCAAGCACTGCGTTGATACCAGCTCGATCAAGCGCAGCGGCGATACAGTCGATTTTACCGAACGCACCGAGATGAACGGCGATCCGGATGGATGGAAGGAGGTTGTGTCCGAATCCCGGGTCAACTGCAAAACCCTGATGAGCCTGCCGATCCGGATGACCATCACCTATGGCGGCGGGCGGTCCGAACAGTTCGAAAACGTGGATCCCGAATCCTGGACAGCAATCGAACCGGATTCGGTTGGTTCCGAAGTGCAGCAATTTGTCTGCAGCAAATAGAAATTGGCGGACAGGGTGGGATTCGAACCCACGGTGAGCTTTCACCCACGGCGGTTTTCAAGACCGCTGCCTTAAACCACTCGGCCACCTGTCCGCACAACGAGCGCCGCTAGACGGTTTGATTGCTCTCGGCAATTCCCGAATCGCACCCATTATGCGACAAGGCAATATGAGCACGCTTCATTCGATCCGCCTTGCTGCCCCGCTGGGCCTGGCCGCTGCGCTGTTTTCAGCGCCGCAGGGCAATGCGCAGGTGGGAGTGCCGGTGGTCCAGCCGGCGCCGGCAGCATCGCCGCAGCCTGATGCCGGTTTTGCCGATTATCTGCAGCTGGTGGGAGCGCGGGCGCGCGGCGAAGGAGTTCGGCAGGTCACGATTGATGCGATGACTTCCGGGTTGACCTATAATCCCAAAGTGGTTTCGCTTGATCGGGCACAGCCGGGCAGCAATCCCAATTCGCCGCCAGCGTTCTGGGCCTATTACCGCAGCCACGTTGATGCCGCGCGGATCAATGGCGGGCGAAATGCGCTGGCCAGCAATACCGCGATAATACCGGGGATCGAAGCCAAGTACGGTGTTCCAGCCAAGGTTTTGGTCGCAATCTGGGGACATGAAACGTTTTACGGCAAGGTCAAAGGTAACTTTGATCTGGCCCGGTCTTTGGCAACGCTGGCCTATGACGGGCGCCGCCGCGCGCTGTTTGAAGGCGAATTCATTGCCCTTTTGAAGATGGCAGATCGCGGGGTGCCGCGCAGCAAGATGATCGGCAGCTGGGCCGGGGCGTTTGGCAATCCGCAGTTTCTGCCCAGTATGTACCTGCGCCTGGCCCGCGATGGTGATGGCGATGGATTTGCAGATATCTGGCACAGCAATGCCGATACGCTGGCCTCTATCGCCAACTATTTCGACGACGCCGGGTGGCGCACTGGGGAACCATGGGGCGTGCGGGTCAGCGCTCCGGCCGGGCTTGACCGCAGCCTGCTGACCGAGCGGCTCGAAGCGCCCAGCTGCCCGCGGGTCCACGCCCGCCATTCGGTCTGGAAAACGGTTGGGGAATGGAAAGCGCTGGGTATTTCCCCGCGTGCAGCGATTGCCGATTCAACCATGGCCGTGCTGTTTGAACCCGATGGCCCTGAAAATGGTTCATTCCTGTTAACCGGGAATTATCGGGTGATCCTGCATTATAACTGCTCGAACTACTACGCACTGTCCGTGGGGTTGCTTGCAGATGAAATTTCGCGTTGAAAAAATCCTGCCGCTTGCGGCGCTGACTGTTTTGGCCGCCTGCGGGGGTGTTGGATCCGGCGTGAATTCCGCGCCGCAAGCTCCGATGTCCACCACCGGGCCTGCTGGTGATTATCCGGTTGTGATTGGCCCGGCCTATTCTGTCGGCGGTGTAACCTACAGCCCCAGCGATATGATGAACTACGATGTGGTTGGCCGTGCCGTGCTTGGTGATGAAGGCGGGGCCAGCGTGACCGCTGCCCATCACACCTTGCCGCTACCCAGCTATATCGAAGTAACCGAACTTTCGACCGGCAAGACAATCCTTGTCCGGGTTGAGCGCCGTGGGCCGATGAACAGCAATTCGGTGATCGAGCTTTCCCCAGGTGCCGCAGCGCAATTGGGGCTTGTCGGCCGGCCGCAAGCCGCGGTGCGGGTTCGCCGGGTCAATCCGGTTGAGCCCGATCGCGCCATCCTGCGCGCTGGCCAGGCGGCGCCGGCCCGGATGGACACGCCCAAATCCTTGCTGACGGTTTTGCAGCGCAAGCTGGATCTGCAGGAAGGGGTCACGCGTCCTTCGCCCGAAGCAACACCGGCACCATCGCCAAGCCCAGCGCCGGTCATATCGACCAAACCCAAACCCAAGCCGGTTCCGGTTGCTCCGCCAAAGCCAAAGCCAGCCCCCGCGCCGGCCCCGGTTGTCAAGCCCCGTCCAACGCCTGCACCAGCACCGGCACCGGCTGCGGCACGGGGTAACTTCTTCGTCCAGGTTGGGGCTTTCTCAAGCCAGGCCAATGCTAAATCGGCAGCAGCAAAGATTGGCGGATCGCTGATCCAGTCAGGAAACCTCTGGCGGGTTCGGATGGGGCCGTATGCCACCGAAGCCCAAGCCAAGGCCGCCTTGGCCAAAGCCCGCGCGGCTGGTTATAAAGACGCCCGAATCCAAAGCGCAAAGTAGCCCGGTTGGCTCCCTTGCGCCGGCGGCGTGGGGGGCAAGGCGTGAAAACCAGACTGTTGGCTTTGCTGTGCCTGCTGGTTCTGCCAGGTCTGGCTGCGGCGATGGCATTGGCGATTGACCTCCCGCACAATGCCGCCAATCTTCCATCGGCATCGCAGGCTCCTGTTGCGCTGCTGGCAGATCTCAGCGCCGGACAGGTCCTTTTCGCGCGCGAAGCCGACAAGCGATTTCTGCCCGCATCCATGACCAAGGCGATGACTGCGCTGGTCGCGTTTGATCTGATAAAGGCGAAAAAGCTGCACGAAGATACCGTGGTTATGGTCCGGCCTGAAACGGCAAATCGCTGGGCAGGGAAGGGCACATCGCTGAACTTGCGGCCGGGCGAACGGGTCAAGATCGGCGATCTGTTGATGGGCACTACCACGGTTTCGGCCAACGATGCAGCGGTTGCCCTGGCCGAAGCCGCCAGCGGATCGGTTGAGGCATTCGCTGCACACATGAATACCCGTGCCGCCGCATTGGGAATGAAGGGCAGCCATTTCAGCAATCCCAGCGGCTTTCCCGATCGCGGGCAAACCTATGTTACTGCCAACGATATGGTTCGGCTGGCGACCGCTCTCATCACACAGCACCCCGCGCTTTATGCGAAGTATTTTGGCAAAAGATCGATGCAGTGGCGCGGCGGGCAATACAACAGCCACGATCCCTTTGCAGGTGTGCTTCTCGGCGCTGACGGGATAAAGACCGGCCATACATTTGAAGCAGGCTTCAACTTCCTTGGCGCGGTGGAGCGCGATGGGCGCAGGCTGGTGCTGGTGATAGGTGGATCACCAACTGAACCTGGCCGCGCAGCTGCCGCCAAGGCCCTGGCCGAATGGGGCTATTCGGCATGGCAAAGCTATGCGTTCCTTCCGGCTGGAACGGTGATCGGCGAAGCGAAAGTGCAAGGCGGGAACCAACGCCGCGTCCCGCTGATTGTGCCGCGCGCCTTCGCACTGTCGGTGCCCAAAGGCCAACAACCCAAAGTGACCGGACGGATTGTCTATTCCGGACCACTGAAGGCACCCTTTGAAGGCGGGACCCCGCTGGCCACGCTCGAACTGACAATACCCGGGCAACCCGTTCATAGCCTGCCGCTGGTCAGTCTCAACGCCGTCAGCCCCGCAGGACCAATCGACAGGATCGTCAATGCCCTGCTAGGGCTGTTTGAATGACGCGAGGAAAATTCATAGCATTCGAAGGTGGGGAGGGGGCTGGCAAGAGCACCCAGGCCAGGCTTCTGGCGCAGGCGCTTGAAGCGCGCGGAATAGCTTGTGAAATCACCCGTGAACCTGGTGGTACACCCGGGGCCGAGGCTATCCGTGCGCTGCTTCTGGGCACCGCGGGGGATGGCTGGCATCCGCGCGCGGAAGCCTTGCTGTTCGCTGCCGCGCGGTCTGATCATGTCGAACGAAGGATCTTGCCTGCGCTTGAAGCGGGAAAGTGGGTTATCTGCGATCGGTTTGTTGATTCAAGCCGGGCCTATCAGGGCGGAGCAGGGGGGCTGGGCGATGCAGATATTATGGCGCTGCACCAGGTTGGCAGCTGCGGGCTGCTGCCGGATATGGCAATCCTGATCGAGGTATCTCCTGCAATCGCCGCTGCGCGGGCGGCAGCAAGAGACGGTGATGCGGCTGACCGGATTGGAGGGCGAGGCGAAGCTTACCACGCCCGGGTTGCTGCTGCGTTCGCCCGGTTGGCAGAACAGCAACCCATGCGGTTTGCGCGGATCGATGGCAACGCATCCCAGGAACTCGTTTCGCAGGCTGTACTGGCTGCGATTGGCTCGCTGCGGTGACTCAGCTTTACGGCCACGACGAAGCCTGGCGCCAATGGCGCGCGGCGCTGGGATCGGCGCGGATGCACCACGCCTGGCTGCTGGTTGGCCCCAAGGGTCAGGGCAAAGGGCTGTTCGCGCGGGCCGCCGCGGCAGAACTTGTGGCCGAACCGGGCGTTTCCCAACCCCCATTGGCAATGCACCCCGATGTGCTGATCCCCGAGCATCCACCCGAAAACAAGGAAGAGGCCAAAAAGCGGGAAGATGGCGGGGACTATCGCCGCAAACGATCAATCCCGATCGACGAGATTCGCTTGGTCCAGCACCGCCTGACAACGCGCCCAACATTGGGCAGCCGCCGCGCGGTGATCCTTGATCCGGCCGATGATCTGGAAAAAGCTGCGGCCAACGCGCTGCTTAAAAGCTTGGAAGAACCGCCGATCGGCACGTTCTTCCTGCTTGTTACGCACCGTCCGGGCAGGCTTTTGGCGACAATTCGATCGCGCTGCCGGATGCTTCGATTTGCTCCGCTTAGCGACACCAATGTGGATCAGGTGCTTTGCCGCGATGCCCCCCAAGCTGATGCCGCCGCCCGCGCCGCTGCCGTTGCCGCGGCCAAGGGTTCACCCGGCGCGGCGCTGGGCTTCGTCGAACAGAAACTGGGCAAACTGCACGCACTGATGCTGCAACTGGTGAGCCATGGCGATGAGCATTTCGCGCTGCGCGGTGCTTTTGCCGAGGAACTGGGCGCGCGGCCCGATCGCGAACGGCAACTGGCCGCGATCGATCTGGCCTGCAGCGTCGTGTCTGCCGGGCTTGGTCATAACCGCCACCGCGATGCCGTGGCGATCGCCGCACATGGTGAACTGGTCAAGCTGGCCGGTCAGCTCCCCACCTACAACTTTGATCCCGGCCTGGTCGCCATGGAAATCGGAGCCTTGCTGGCTTCGCTCGCCATGCCTAGAGAGGCGGCTTGATCCCGTTTTTTGAAAGTCAGTGCCCGGCCATGGCCGAACCATTCTATATCACCACCGCAATTTCCTATCCCAATGGGAAGCCCCACATAGGCCACGCCTATGAGGCGATCGCCGCTGATGTAATCGCGCGCCATCAACGCATGCAGGGCCGCGATGTTCGGTTTCAGACCGGAACCGATGAGCACGGCCTGAAAATGGCGCAAAAAGCCCGTGAGCGGAACCAGACGCCAAAGGAACTGGCTGATGAAATGGCGCAGTATTTCATTGATATGTGCGATGGATTGAACATCTCGTATGATGTTTTTATGCGCACCACCGAAGCACGCCACCATGCTGCCAGTCAGGAACTGTGGCGCAGGATGGAAGCCAAAGGCGATCTCTATCTTGATCGCTATGAAGGTTGGTATTCGGTCCGCGACGAGGCCTATTATGATGAAAGTGAGCTGGTAGCAGGGGAAGGGGGTGAGAAGCTTTCTCCTCAAGGCACCCCGGTTGAATGGACTGTTGAGGAATCCTGGTTCTTCCGCCTGTCAAACTACGCCGAGCCGCTGCTCAAGCTGTACAATGATCAGCCCGATTTCATTCGTCCCGAAAGCCGCCGCAACGAAATCATGCGCTTTGTTGAAGGCGGCCTGCGCGATCTTTCTGTTTCGCGAACCAGTTTCGATTGGGGCGTCAAAGTGCCGGGCAGCGAAAAGCACGTGATGTATGTGTGGGTAGATGCGCTCACCAACTATCTCACCGGGCTGGGTTTTCCGGCTGAGGATGGTGATTTTGCGAGATACTGGCCGGCCGACCTGCACCTGATCGGCAAGGATATCACCCGGTTCCACGCGATCTATTGGCCGGCCTTTTTGTGGAGCGCCGGGATCGCTGTTCCAAACCACGTATTCAGCCACGGCTTCCTGCTCAACCGCGGGCTGAAGGAATCCAAATCGCTGGGTAACGTTACCGATCCGATGGATCTGTCGGGTACATTTGGCGTAGACGTTCTGCGCTATTTCCTGATGCGCGAAGTGGCATTCGGGCAAGACGGTAGCTATTCCCCTGAAGCAATTGTGATGCGCGGGAATACAGAGCTTGGGAATGCATTCGGCAATCTCGCCCAACGAACGCTAAGCTTTATCGCCAAGAACCTTGAATGGCTGCCGCAGATCCGTGGACACGATACAGCTGATAGCGCATTGTTCGATGCTGTTGGAACGGCTGTCCAGCGAACAATTCCTGCGGCGTTTGATGATCTGGCGTTGCAGCAGGGGATTGATGCCTGGCTGCAGGCCGTGTTCGCCTGTAATGCTTATATCGATGAGCAAGCCCCGTGGACCCTGCGCAAGACAGACCCAGAGCGAATGGAAACCGTGCTCGCCACGCTGTACATCTGCATCGCCCAGCTTGCCGTGGGAATCCGGGCGGTGGTGCCGGCCAAAGCCGATGCTCTGCTTGATCTGATGGGGATCGCGGCAGAATACCGCAGCTATGCAGGCATCGGCCAGCATTGGTATTCGCCGCTGGCCGAAGGTGATTTCAAACTTGCTGCGCCCAGCCCGCTGTTCCCGCGGCTGGAACTGGCAGACGCAGGCGCCGCCTGATGCTGATCGATTCACACTGCCACCTTGAATACAAGGGACTGGTAGAGGATCAGCAAGGCGTGCTGGCGCGGGCACGCGAAGCCGGGGTGGGGGGCTTCCTCTCAATCTCAACCCGCCAGCGCGAATGGGCTCAGGTGATAGCCACCGCATCGCGCGAATCCGATGTCTGGGCCTCGGTCGGGATCCACCCGCATGAGGCCGATGGCCACGCCGATCTGGGCGAAGGTGCCCTGCTGGCGGCCGCGGCGCATCCCCGCGTGATCGCGATTGGAGAGACAGGGCTGGATTACTATTACGATCAATCAGACCGCGAGACGCAGCGAGCCTTGTTTCGGCGTCATATATCCGTTGCGCGCGAAACCGGATTGCCGTTGATAATCCATACCCGCGATGCCGAAGACGATACTGCCAGGATCCTGGCCGAAGAGATTGAGAAGGGCGCATTCCCGGCACTGATTCACTGTTTTACCGCTTCGGCTGATTTCGCCAGAAAAGTGCTGGATCTAGGCCTGACAGTTTCACTCTCTGGAATTGTAACTTTCAAAAATGCCAAAGACTTGCAGGCCATAGCGGGGCAATTGCCAGAAGATCGGATACTGGTTGAAACCGATGCTCCATTTCTGGCACCAATCCCGCATCGCGGCCGGGTTTGTGAGCCCGCCTTTACCGTCGATACTGCACGGTTCGTGGCCGGATTGCGTGGTGTTTCACCAGAACAATTGGCCGAAACCACAACCCGCAATTTTACGCGGCTATTTACCAAGGCCGCGCTGTGAAGCTGCTCGTGTTGGGCAGCGGTACATCAACCGGCGTTCCGCGGGTTGGCCGCGATTGGGGATCATGCGATCCCGACGAGCCGAGAAATCGTCGCTCACGGGTGTCCATCATGGTTGAAAATGCGGCTGGAGCCCGGCTACTGGTAGATACTTCAACCGACCTCAGGATGCAGCTTCTCGATAACGATATTGATCGGATCGATGCGGTCTTCTGGACTCATGAACACGCCGACCATGTCCATGGGATCGATGATCTTCGGGTTATGCGATATGGCCGCAGTGGCGGAATTCCGGGGTTTGCCCATAGCGAGATTGCCCGAATTCTGCGTGGCCGCTTCGGCTATGTCTTTGCCGGCCAGCATGGATATCCGACACTTGTTGAACTCGATACGCTCGATCGGATGCGAATGTGCGCCGGAATTGGCGTCCGGCACTGCCAGATGCCGCATGGCCCAAGTGAGACGACTGCTTACCGGTTCGATTGTGACGATAAATCAATCGGCTATGCGACAGATTTCAGCCAGATTACCCGCGCAATGATCGATCTGTTTTATGGCGTTGATGTGCTGGTTGTCGATTGCCTGCGCCGCGATCCGCATCCAACCCATGCGCATCTGGCGATGTCGCTTGAATTGATCGAGGCCACGCGGGCCAGGCAAGGCGTGCTGAGCCATCTCGACAAATCGATGGATTATGCCACGCTGTCCGGCGAAGTGCCGGCGCATGTGCTGGTTGGCTATGATGGGCTGGAGGTTGCGGCATGACGTCGGCGGCCGGAGTTGTAATGCTGATTGCATCGCTGGGCTGGCTTGCGATTAATTGGCGATCGCACCGATCCAGCGCGGCGCAAGCAGGTTGGTCTGGTCAGACGCAATTGCAGATGGCCTTTGTGTGGTTGATTGTAATTGCCGGCTTGACTGTTCTGGTTCAGCGTTTTGGCTCGTAAGTGTGACCTGTGTGCAATCTGATTTAACATAATATATATTATCATTCCAATATGACTGGTCCGGCTATACCCCCGCTTGAACGTCTCCTCACGATAATGGCACGGCTGCGCGATCCGCTACACGGCTGTGAATGGGATCGTGCACAAAACTTTTCCACGATCGCACCCTATACGATTGAGGAAGCTTACGAAGTAGCAGATGCAATTGAGCGCGATGACATGCCGGCGCTGAAGGACGAGCTTGGCGATCTGTTGCTGCAGGTCGTGTTCCATGCCCGGATCGCAGAAGAAGCCGGCCTGTTCAATTTTGACGATATTGCCGAAGCGATCTCAGCGAAAATGGAATCGCGCCATCCGCACATCTTTGGTGACCAGACTGGCCATGATCAAAGCCGCGAGGATCGCTGGGAAAGGCTAAAGGCCGATGAGCGCCTGGCCAAAGGCGCCACCAGCGGGCTGGACGGTGTCGCTTTGGCTCTTCCCGCACTAATGCGCGCTGAAAAACTCCAAAAGCGTGCTGCCAGGCAAGGGTTCGATTGGCCCGATACCAAGGGCCCGGCGGCAAAGCTGGCTGAGGAGATCGAAGAACTGGCCGAGGCGAAAACGCAGGCCCATCGCACCGAAGAAGCTGGCGACCTGCTTTTCGCTGCGGTCAATGTTGCACGCAGTTACGCAGTTTCCCCTGAAGAAGCGCTGCGGCTGGCCAACCTGAAATTCGAACGCCGTTACAGGGCGATGGAAGCACTGGCGGCGCAGCGTGGCCAGGATTTTGCCGCCCTGTCACTCGATCAGCAAGAAGCGCTGTGGCAAGCGGTGAAGCAATCAGAGCCGCGAAAAGCGTCCTAATTCACGCGGATCAAGCCGCACTTCCAGGCGGCGGAGCGGACCGCGTTCATCCTCTCCGGCATCGGCCTCGTCCATTACCTCACCGTGGGCATGCAGCCAGGCAAGCCGCTGCCCGTCACCAAGCGGCAAGACGAAGCTGTGAAGCCGCGCACCTTGAGTAAGCAGTTTGCTAACCGCCTCCAGCAATCTGTCGCAGCCCTCCCCGGTCAAAGCCGAAACCGGAATGATCGGCTCACCGGGCCGCGCGGCCACCTGTTCGGCAAGTTCGCCTGCACGCTCTGCATCAAGCAGATCCCACTTGTTCCATGCCTCAACTATCGGAACCGTGGGCACACCGCCTTCATCTTCAATCAGGCCCAGCTCGCCCAGGATTTCCAGCACCATGCTTTTCTGGGCGGCACTATCACCGCTGGCGATATCGCGGACATGAACAATCACGTCGGCAGCGGTTACTTCCTCAAGCGTCGCCCGGAATGCCGCAACAAGCTGCGTCGGCAAATCGGAAATAAAGCCAACCGTGTCTGAAAGAATTGCCTTGTCCAGCCCGGGCAAACGGATTCGCCGCATCGTGGGGTCAAGCGTAGCGAACAGCAAATCTTCCGCCATCACATCGGCGCCGGTCAACCGATTGAACAATGTGCTTTTGCCCGCGTTGGTATAGCCAACCAGCGCAATCACCGGCCACGGCGCTTTCTCTCGGCGGCTGCGATGCAGGCCGCGAGTGCGCCGGACCTGATCAAGCTCGCGCCGTAATTTGGCCATCCGGTCACGGATCAGGCGACGATCGGCCTCAATCTGGGTTTCGCCGGGGCCACCAAGAAACCCAAAGCCGCCGCGCTGGCGCTCAAGGTGGGTCCAGCTGCGAACAAGGCGGCCGGCCTGATAATCAAGGTGGGCCAATTCCACCTGCAATCGGCCTTCGGCCGTCGCTGCGCGTTCTCCGAAAATTTCAAGGATCAACCCGGTTCGGTCGATCACCTTGCGCTTAAGTTTCTCTTCAAGGTTGCGCTGCTGGATCGCGGTTAGCGCGCCATCGACGATGACCAACCCGGCGTCTTCCATGTTGCAGGCCACATCGATATTCTGGATCTGGCCTTCGCCAAACAGAGTGGCTGCGCGGGCCTCGCGGATCGGGATCGCGATGGCATCTACCACGACCAGACCAATAGCCAGCGCCAGCCCCTTCGCCTCCTCAAGCCGCGCGGCCTGATCGATGCCCGGTCCCCCGCGAGAGCGGAACTCTGGGTAAACGATCACAACCCGCGCACCGCGGGTTACTTCGCCATCGGTTTGTTCACCAAAGATCAGGCGTCGTCGCCTTCTTCGGCTTCGCCGGTCAGATCGACCGGGGTGAGCGGTTGAATGGTCGAAACTGCATGCTTGTAGGCAAGCTGAACATAGCCATCACGCTCAAGCAGCATGCAGAACAGGTCATAGGCAGCAACGCGGCCCTGCAGCATCACGCCATTGACCAGAAACATGGTGACCTGGACCCCGGCCTGGCGAACGCTGGAAAGAAACACTTCCTGCAGCAGCCTAACCTTCTTGCCCCCTTCCCCGCTGGTACCGAACAGATCGGCATCAATCGGCTGGCTGGGCATGATTGTAGAGATAGCATGCTTGTAAACCAGCTGGCTTTGGCCATCGCGGCGCAGCAGGATCGAGAAATTGTCAAACCAGGTAACAATTCCCTGCAACTTGACGCCCTTGACCAGGAACATGGTCACCGGGGTCTTGTTCTTGCGCAGAAGATTGAGAAACTGATCCTGAAGGTTCTGGCCCTTGGCGCTGCCAGTGATCGGGGTGACAGCTGCGATTTCAGCTGGCTCAGCGGCTTCGTCCTTTTCCGGGCGGGCGCGCGCAGTCAGGGTTTTCGAGGACATCATTGGCTCCTTCTTGTTGGCGAAGACTTGTTGTCTCCGCTTGCTGGCCGATCCTGTTGCGCAGAAAGGCCGGTAGTAAGTTTTGCAATTCTAGCGAACGTTGGCCTCTTGTGTAAACGCAAAATGCGCCTTTTTTGTTACACGTCGATATCGTCATCCATTTCGTCGTCGCGGCGCTCGGCCATTCCCAGCAGCTTGAGCTTGCGATGAAGCGCTGATCGTTCCATCCCGATAAAGCTGGCCGTGCGCGAAATATTGCCCGAAAACCGCCGAATCTGGACCCGCAGATACTCACGTTCAAAATTCTCGCGGGCTTCGCGCAGTGGAACCCCCATCAAGGATGGCAAGCCATTGCCATTGCCAACCCGGCCTGAAAGAATTTCGGCCGGCAGCATATCAGCCTCGATCATCGCGATCCGCTCACGCGGGGTCAGGATGATTGTCCGTTCAACCACATTGCGCAGTTGCCGCACATTTCCGGGCCATTCATAGCTTTGCAGCGCGGCCAGCGCCTCTGCGCTGATTTCGGGCGGTGGAATACCCTGATCGGCTGCGAAGCGGGCAAAGAAGTGATCGACCAGCATTGGAATATCATCGCGGCGCTCTGCCAGTGAAGGGATTGCCAGCGGCACTACGTTGAGCCGATAAAACAGATCCTCGCGGAACCGGCGTTCGGCAATCTCACGTTCCAGATCCCGCGATGTTGAAGATACAACGCGGACATCAACCCGGATCTGGCGGCTGCCGCCAACCCGGACAATCGATTGCTCGGTCAGGACCCGCAAGATCCGCGCCTGGGTGGACAGCGGCATGTCAGCCACTTCATCGAAGAACAGCGTACCGCCATCCGCCATTTCAAGCAGTCCTGCCCGGATCAGCTTGCCTCCCGATTCCTCGCCAAACAATTCCTGTTCAAACCGCTCTGGCGTGATCCTGGCCGAATTGACGATAATGAACGCGGCATGCGCGCGTGCGCTCCAGCTGTGGAGCAACCTGGCCGCCACTTCCTTGCCCGATCCCGCCGGGCCGCTGATCAGCAAACGGCTGCCGGTGCTGGCAACACGCTTGATTGTCGCGCGGACCTGATTGACCGCGTTTGAATTGCCGGTGAATTCGTCGGCCGTGACAAAGCCTTCACGCAACCGGGCATTCTCACGTCGCAATCGCTCGGTCTCGGTCGCGCGGGCGACCAGCAGCAACAATCGTTCCGCTTCAAACGGCTTTTCGATGAAGTCCAGCGCGCCACGCCCGATTGCCGAAACCGCGGTATCGATATTGCCGTGGCCTGAGAAGATGATCACCGGCAGCTCTGGTTCGCGGCTTTTGATCGCGTCTAGCACCTCAAGCCCATCCATCGGACTGCCGTGAAGCCATACGTCCAGCAGGACCAGGCTTGGGCGGCGCTCATCGATCATTTCGAGCGCGGTCGTGCTGTCACCCGCTGTCCGGCAATCGTAGCCTTCGTCGGACAACACGCCCGCGACCAGGTCACGAATGTCGCGTTCATCGTCAACAATCAGGATCTCAAGCGCCATTTCCAACTTCCTCAATCACAGCCTATTCCGCTGCTTCTGATCCGCGCTGCCCATCCAGGGGATCTCGGGCAAAACGCAGGGACACTATGGTTCCATCTGGATCACCGCTGGCGAAATTCATCTCGCCGCCGTGTTCCTCGACAATCTTATTTACGATCGCCAGCCCCAGCCCCGTGCCCTTTTCGCGGGTGGTGACATAAGGCTCGACTATTCGCTCGCGGTCTTGCGGAAGCCCAGTTCCGTTGTCGGAGATCGCCACTGTTACATCTTCCGAGCCACCTTTGATCGACAGGGTAATCCGTCCGCGGAAACCGGCTTGTTCCTGCTTTTGCCGCGCTTCAACAGCTTCGACCGCGTTCTTGAGCACGTTGGTCATCGCCTGGCCAAATTGATGGCGATCGCAGGCTATGATCCCAAGATCGGCATCTGCGGAAAACGCAAAATTGATGTCAGGATGCGCCACTTCTTGCAAAAACAGCGCCTGGCGGGCCAGATCGACTGGATCCTCGCCCCGGAACAACGGCTTTGGCAACCGCGCGAAGGATGAGAACTCATCGACCATTCGCCGTAACTCGCCAACCTGGCGGATGATCGTCCCGGTCAATTCCTCAAACAGTTCCCCGTCTGCAGTAACCTGCTTGCGATATCGCCGCTTGAGCCGCTCGGTTGCCAGCTGAATCGGGGTTAGTGGGTTTTTGATTTCGTGCGCAATCCGCCGAGCCACATCCGACCAGGCGGCCTGCCGCTGATCCAGCAATTGGCGGGTGATATCCTCAAACGTTACCACCCGGCCCGCTGCCGCAGAGGTGGCGCGCACGGCCAGGGTCAGCAAATCGTTGCCCTTGGCATACTGAACGATCCCGCCGTCCTCCCCGCTTTCGGCCAGGGCCGCGATCTGCGGGGCCAGTTCGGACAGGTTCATCCCGATCGGCGGATTTGCGCCGCGTTCCAGCAGCAGCTTCTGGGCTGATCCGTTCATCAGGCGAATTTCGCCTTTGGCATTGGTGCTGATCACCCCGGCGGTCACCGATTCAAGCACCGCCTCCATAAATGCGCGGCGCTCATCAAGCTGCTGGTTGGCACCTAGCAAAGCCTGGTTTTGCCGTTCCAATTGCTGGGTCATTCGGTTGAAGGCGCGGTTGAGCTCGCCCACCTCATCGGTCCCGGTCCGGCCCGCCACCCGCATCGAAAAATTGCCAGCGCCAACTGCCCGCGCGGCATCAACCAGATCATACAACGGCTTCACCTGCCGATCGGCAAGCCGCAAGGCAAACCAAACGGCCAAGCCGACCAACGCCAGACTGGCGGCAAACAGATAGACATTGAAGCGCAGCTGCTGGATCCGCGTTTTCTGCTTCACCTCGTCATAGGCAGTCACGATGTTCTGGGCATAGCCGCCTGAAAGCAGATCGCCCTTGCGCACGGTGTATAGATAAATTCCCGCCCTGCGATCAATCGGGGTAACCGCCCTGATCATGTTGTCGCTTGATGAAACCGAAATGTTATCGCCCTTGTCCAGTTGGCGCAGCACATCGCCCGATATTTCGGAAAGCGGCGCATCTCCGCGCGTGAAAGCTGCCTTGTCCAACCCGCCATCGGCGCGCTTTTGCAGAATCGTGCTTTCATCAATCTTGCGGTGGAGCACCTGGTAGAGATAGTAATCCTGGAATTCCGGGCCACCAAACGGCACCACCGTCAGCTCTTCACGCAGATCGGCGGCCATTGCCAGGGACTCATATTCCATGTCGCGCTTGGTCTGATCGTAATAGCCGCGCGCCAATTGATTGGCGTTTTCAAGCAGCCCGCGTGACTTGTCCGAAAACCAGAATTCATAGCCAGATTGGAACAGGAACGAAGCGAAGATCACCACCAGCAGCGTCGGAATTGCGGCGATCAGTGAGAACAGAAACACCAGACGGACGTGCAACTGGCCGCTGCGCCCAACCTGCTCAGCCGCCCGTTGCAGCGCGAGCCGCCGCCCCAGCAGCACCAGGATCGCCATTGCCGGCACCAAAGTGCCCAGCAGCAATGCCGCCGCCAGCTCGCTGGGCAGCAAACGTCCGTCAACCGAACGCTCGGTAACCTGGCTCCAGGTGAAAGCCGTCATCCCCAGGAACGCCACGATCGAACCGATTTCTAGAACGGTGAACAGATTTGACCGGCGCGTTGCCACTTGAAGCCGCCGCCACAGGCGTGGCCAGGTCCGCCTGCGGTCAAGTAGTACCTTTTCAGCCATCGTTGCGCAAATACAACACTTGTGTTGCGAAAATGCAAGGCAATTCGCCCTGCGCCAGGCCCGGTTCAGCGCTGAATTACCCCCGGATCGATCTCAAGATCGGTCAGGCGCTTGCGCAGGGTATTGCGGTTGATCCCCAGCAACCTGGCGGCCTGCAATTGATTGCCGCCGGTCTCACGCAGCGCCAGGATGAATAGCGGACGCTCGAACGCGGCCAGCGCGGCATCATAGACTGCGCCCTCACCGGGTCGATCAGCCTGCCACCACTGCGATGCGGCGATTTCAAATCCATTGCCGGTCGCTGTGCTGGAACCTGAATCAACCTCTCGCAGCAGCGGTTCAACGCTGTCCACGTTGATGGTATCTTCGCGGGCCAGCAACGCCACGCGGTAGATGAAATTGCGCAGCTCGCGCACGTTGCCGCGCCATGGCTGACAGGCCAGCAGCTGAGCCGCAGCATCAGACAGACTGTGAAATGGTAGCCCTTCGGACAAAGCAGCCCGGAGGAAATGTCGTGCCAGGGCGGGGACATCATCTGGCCGTTCACGCAGCGGCGGCAGAGTTATGGGCACGACATTGAGGCGGTAGAACAGATCTTCGCGAAACTGGCCTGCGGCAATCATCGGTTCAAGATTGCGGTTGGTCGCAGCAACAATCCGCACATCGACCGAGATCTCTTCACGCCCGCCAACCCGGCGGACCCGCCCCGATTGCAGTGCCCGCAGCAGCCGGGTTTGCGCATCAAGCGGCATGTCGCCAATTTCATCGAGGAACAACGTGCCGCCATGGGCTTGTTCAAACTTGCCGATGTGGCGGGCAACCGCCCCGGTGAACGCGCCCTTTTCATGCCCGAACAGCTCGCTTTCGATCAGTTCAGCCGGGATCGCCGCGGTGTTTACGGCAATGAATGGACCGGATTTGCGCTGGCCCAACTGGTGGATTGCCTCTGCTACCAGTTCCTTGCCGGTGCCACTTTCACCCAGAACCAGGACGGTCAGATCGTTGCGCAGAACGCGGGTGATCATCCGGTAGACCGCCTGCATCGGTGCTGACCGGCCAACCAACGGCAGGCCGGCGACGGGATCATCGCCCTCCCCCGCCACTCGCGGTGCCGAATTGCCAACCGCCTGGCGCACGGTGCGGGCCAGTTCATCGATATCGAAGGGTTTGGGAAAGTACTCGAAGGCGCCGGTGTCGCTCGCGCGGACCGCGGTATCGAGTGTGTTCTGCGCCGAAAGGATGATAATCGGCATGTCTGGCGCTGCATCGCGCACTGTGCCCAGCGTCTCGATCCCATCGCCGTCGGTCAGCATCACATCGGTGATCATGGCGGCAAATTGCTGCTGCGCCAGCAGCCGATCCCGCTCGGCGACGCTATCGCACTGGGCAACGGCAAAACCCTCGGCCTCCAGCGCGGCGGTGATTACCAGCGCGATCCCCGGATCATCTTCTACCAGCAGCACGCTCATGCCGCGTGCTCCCGCAGCAAGGGTTGCCGTTCTTCAGCCAAGGCCAGATGCACCCTGAAATGAGTCATCCCGCTGGCCTCTTCGCGGTCATGGGTGATCCGCCCGTTCATATCGGCCACCAACCGCCGGACCAGCGCCAGCCCCAGTCCCTGCCCGGACTTTTTGGTGCTGACAAAGGGTTCGAACACATGATCACGCATATCAGGAGCGATCCCCGGGCCATTATCACTTATCCGCAGCTCGATCGGCAAACGCACCGCGCTGCCATCGATCGCGCGGTGAAGCTGCAGGCCACTGGCAAAGCGGGTCCGCACTGCCACTTGCGGCTGCGGAGAATGCGCGGCAGCTTCAACTGCGTTCGACAAGAGGTTGATCAGAACCTGCACCAGGGCATCGGCATTGCCCAGAACTGGCGGCAAGGATGGATCAAACTCCTCTATAATCGGCGGAGCCTTGCCGCCCACCTCGATAACGCTGCGTGCGCGCCGCACTGCTTCGTGAAGGTTGCATGGCCCCAGCACAGCAACGCTGCGCCGCGATAGCGATTGCATCTGATCGATCAGCTTGGCGATCCGGTCCACCTCGTCTGCGATCAAGCCGGTCAGGGCCAGGTCGCTGCCTTCAAGCTTGCGGCCCAGCAGCTGCGCCGCACCGCGAATTCCGGCCAGGGGGTTCCTTATTTCATGCGCCAGCACATCGGGTGCGCGGATCGGGCGGTCTTCAGCGGAAGCCTGAGTTTCGCGCATTGCTTCGGCACCGCCAATATCGCTCAGGCTCAATACTTGCCAGCCTGGTTGATCGAGCAACGGAGCAACCGTCACATCAACCCGGCGCCGGCCTTGACCCAGGATTTCAATCGTTGTCGCCCGGGCTGAAAGCTGGGCATCGGCCTCCGCCAGATGCGCGGCCAAGCGGGCCTCGTCAAAGCGCATCACATCACCAAGCGCGCGTCCTTCCAGGCGGCGCAGGGACTGCCCCAGCAACTGTTCAGCAGCGGGGTTGGCAGCTGCCACTTTCTGCCCCGGCGCCAGCACAACTACACCCAGCGACAGGCTGGCAAGTTGAAGCTGCGGATCG
The DNA here is from genome assembly GCF_040079535.1 of Novosphingobium sp. GTDB lineage: Bacteria > Pseudomonadota > Alphaproteobacteria > Sphingomonadales > Sphingomonadaceae > Novosphingobium. The sequence continues at coordinate 116,389 of NZ_JBEBKB010000001.1, forward strand.
GCCATCAGGCTGCGGCCCGGCTCAGGAACGGGCCGTAAAAGCCGTTCAACTGGCGAACCACCTCGGCCGGATCATCGATAAAGTTGACCTGATTGCGGAAAGCCGCCGATCCGGGCAGGCCGCGCGTGTACCAGGCCAGATGCTTACGCGCCATGCGGCTCCCGGTTTCGCTGCCATAGTGATCAAGCATCGCCTGATAGTGTTCCAGCACAATTGCGAATTGCGCATCGATATCCGGATCGGCCAGTTGATCACCGCTACCCAGCCAATGCATTACCTGCGCCAGCGCCCACGGCCGGCCATAAGCGCCGCGCCCGATCATCAGGCCGTCTGCCCCCGATTGCTCCAGCGCCTTTGCACTATCGGCAATATCGCAGATATCACCATTGACGATAACCGGGATTGAAACCGCCTCCTTCACGCAGCGGACAAAAGCCCAATCGGCATCGCCGCGGTACATCTGATTGCGGGTCCGCCCGTGGACAGTAATCATCTTTGCGCCCAGGTCTTCGGCAATCCGGGCAAGTTCCGGGGCGTTCAGGCTATCGTGGCACCAACCCATTCGCATTTTGACCGTAACCGGCACCTGCACAGCCTTGACTGTGGCCTCGATCAACCGCGTGGCCAGCGGAATTTCGCGCATCAGGGCCGATCCGGCATTGCCGCCGACTACTTTTTTCACCGGGCAACCCATGTTGATATCAATGATCGCCGCTCCGCGATCCTCAACCAGCTTGGCGGCTTCGGCCATTTGCAGCGGATCACAGCCAACCAGCTGCATCGAAACCGGATCTTCGGCCGGATCCCACATCGCCTTTTGCACGGATTGCCGGGTTTCGCGGATTGCCGCCGGGCTGGCGATCATTTCCGTGACATTGAGGCCCGAACCGAACCGCCGAACCAGCCGGCGGAACGGCAAATCACTGACCCCGGTCATCGGGGCCAGGATCACCGGGCAATCGATCGTAACGGGGCCAACCTTGATCGGAGCCAATTTGGGCGGTGGTGGAAGCGGGTTCATTGGGTGTGCCTAAAATTTGGGCAGCGCATAGGGAATTGCGCGAGCGAGGGCAAGCCTTTACCGGCAACCCGTGCCCCAGTCGCTTGCCCCTCCTGCCGGAACCGCTGCCGTAATCGTTGCAGCCGGTGCGGGCCTGCGCGCCGGGCAACCCGTGCCCAAGCAATTTGCCCTGTGGCGCGGCAAGCCGCTGCTGCGCCATAGCGCTGAAAGCTTCGCCAGGCTGGGCATTACACCAATCGTTGTGGCAATTCCGGCAGGTGCCGAGGCAATTGCGGACGAAGCGCTGAATGGGCTGCCCGGCGTCCGGATGGTAACAGGCGGCGCAACCCGGCAAGCTTCGGTGCGGGCCGCGCTGGAATCGCTGGTGGGCGATCAAGTGGAAACGGTGCTGATCCACGATGCCGCCCGGCCAAATCTGCCCAGCGGCGTTATCGCGCGATTGATCGAAGCGCTGGCAGCCAATCCGGGCGCAATCCCGGTGCTCCCGGTGATAGATTCGCTAACCGAAACCGACGGGGCCTTGATGGGTATCCCGGCTCAGCGAGAATCTTTACGCCGGGTTCAAACCCCGCAGGCGTTCCGCTATGCTGCGATCCTTGCCGCGCACCGGGCCTGGCCAGGCGATCTTACGGCCGGCGATGATGCGCAGGTTGCGCAAGCTGCCGGGATTGCGGTGGCTTTGGTTGAAGGAGACGAGGCGCTGCACAAGATCACAACGCAGGCCGATTTTGGCCCGGCCCGCGCACCGGTGCGGATCGGGACCGGCTATGATGTTCACCGTTTGGCTGATGGAGAAGAACTGTGGCTGTGCGGTGTCCGGATCGAACATGATCGCGGTCTTGCCGGGCATAGCGATGCCGATGTTGCAATTCATGCCTTGGTCGATGCCATCCTTGGCGCGTTGGCAGACGGCGATATCGGCCAGCATTTCCCGCCCAACGATCCCCAGTGGCGCGGGGCAAGCTCAGATCGGTTTCTCATCCACGCCGCCGAACGTGCCGCGGCACTGGGTTATGCCATCGGCAATGTTGATCTTACGATAATTTGCGAAGCACCCAAAATCGGGCCGCACCGTGATGCGATGCGCGCGCGATTGGCGCAATTGTTGGGCGCACCAATTGCTGCGATCAGCGTCAAAGCCACCACAACCGAGCGACTGGGCTTTGCCGGCCGCGGCGAGGGGATTGCGGTGCAGGCAGCGGTTACATTATTTGCCAACTGACAATGCGGTTAAAGCTATGGAAATCTGCCGCGTTCCAAGGCATCCTGAATTAAATGGAAAAAGGGTCTCCTCAATGATTGCCAAGAACCTGTTTCGCTGCGCCGGTTTGCTTGCGCTGGCCGCCTCTGCACAGCTTTCCGCGGCCCAGGCCAAGCAATGCCTGACTGAACCGGAAATGCGCGGATTGGTGGGCTATGCCCTGCCCGCCGTGGCCGACGCAGTGGTTCAGCGGTGCTCGTCGATCCTGCCGGCCAATTCGTTCCTGAATTCCAGGGGTGCAAAGCTGGTTGCCGATTTGCGCTTGGGCCAAAGCGCAGCCTGGCCAGGCGCGCGATCGGCCATTGGCAAAATCGGCTCAGGCGATGGCAAATCGGGCGAAAACTTGAGCGAATTGCCCGAAGGCCTGGTTGGCCCGTTGATGGAAGGCCTGATCCAGGAACGTTTTGTAGATGATCTCAAGCCGCAGGGTTGCAAGGATATTGACCGGGTTCTGACAACGCTTGCTCCCCTGCCCGCCGCAAACATGGTAGAAATGATCACCCAGGTCGTCATGATCGCGGCACGAGACGACAAGAAAATGCCGACTTGTCAGGCTGTCTGAAAGCATGACCAACCTGCTGCCCAGAAAGCTGATTGAAGCTGCAACCCGCACAGTCGCGCGCAATCGCGCGGCAGGCCGGGTTGTGGCCTTGGCAGAAAGTTGCACCGGCGGGTTGGTCGCTGCGGCTTTAACCGAAGTCGCGGGTTCGTCGGCTGTGCTTGATCGCAGCTATGTTACCTATTCCAATGCGGCCAAGCAGCAGATGCTGGGCGTTTCGGGCGATATTATCGAGACTTTCGGTGCCGTTTCGATCGCCTGCGCCTGGGCCATGGCGCAAGGCGCCCTAAACCGCAGCAACGCCGATATCGCGGTGGCGATTACCGGGATCGCTGGGCCCGATGGCGGTAGCGATGGCAAGCCGGTGGGTACGGTGGTGTTCGCCCGGGCAACTCGCGGCTCTGATGAAATAGAGACCGACGAGCGCTATTTCGATGCACCAGACCGGGCCGGGGTGCGGCTTCAGGCGGCGCTGTTGGCGCTGGAATTGCTGGAACCGTAAAGCGCATCGGCGCGCGCTTCGAATGCCCCCACCATTTTGCGAAAGGCACGGTCAAAATATTGCCCGGCCAATTTTTCGAACACAGCATTGCGGAATGTGAATTTGACCAGAAATTCCACTTCGCAGCCGCCTTTGGTTTCGCGAAACTGCCAGATATTATCCAGATCACGCATGGGCCCATCAAGGTAGATAACCTCGATCTGGGCTGCGCGCTGCTTGATAACCCGCGATGTGAATTTCTCGCGTAGCGCGTTAAAACCCACCAGCAAATCGGCGATCATTTCGGTTTCGCTATTCGAGCGCACCCGGGTGCCGACCACCCACGGCAGAAATTCATGATACCGCCCGACATCGGCAACCAGATCGAACATCTGTTCGGCCGAATAGGGCATCTGCCGGACTTCGTGGATCCCCGGCATCAGGGTTTGGCAGCCATGCGCGCGCTCTGCGCCTGGCGCGCCGCGCGCATGGTCTTGAAATCATCGCCGGCGTGATAGCTTGAACGGGTTAGCGGGCTTGATGCAACCTGCAAGAACCCCTTCGCCCGGGCGATCGAACCATAAGCGTCGAATGCCTGGGGCGTTACGAATTCAATCACTTTGGTGTGCTTGGGCGTGGGCTGCAGATACTGCCCCATGGTCAGGAAATCGATCCCTGCCGTGCGCATATCATCCATCACCTGATGCACCTCAAGTCGCTGCTCGCTCAACCCCAGCATGATGCCGCTTTTGGTGAAGACCAGCGGATCATGGCGTTTCACTTCTTCCAGCAGGCGCAGCGATGCATAGTAGCGCGCACCGGGGCGAATTGTGGGATAGAGCCGCGGAACGGTTTCCAGATTGTGATTGTATACATCGGGCCCGGCAGCAACGATCGCCTCCACCGCTTCACGCATCTTGCCGCGGAAATCGGGTGTCAGAATTTCAATCGTGGTATTGGGGGTATTGGCCCGCAGCGCCTTGATCACCTTGATAAACTGCCCGGCTCCGCCATCGGGCAGGTCATCGCGATCGACCGAGGTTATCACGATATGCTCTAGCCCCATCTTGGCCGCTGCGATTGCAACGTGTTCAGGCTCAAGCGGATCGACCGCGCGGGGCATTCCGGTTTTGACGTTGCAAAACGCACACGCGCGTGTGCACACATCACCCAGGATCATCACCGTCGCGTGCTTTTTGGTCCAGCATTCACCGATATTGGGACAGGCGGCTTCCTCGCAGACTGTATTAAGGCCCAGATCACGCATCAGCTTGCGGGTTTCACCATAGCCTTGGCTGGTTGGCGCTTTAACGCGGATCCAATCGGGCTTGCGCTGGCGTTCAGATTTCGGAGCAGATGCTAGATCGTTCATTGCGCCCAGATAGGCGTATGGGCCAAGGGTTGCCAGCCGGAATTTGCACCGCCAAAGGAACCACCATGAGCGAACAAGATTCCACTGGATTCGAACGCCTGATCGATGGCTATCGCCGCTTTCGTGACAATGGCTGGGGCCCCAACCACGAGCGCTGGGCAACTTTGCACGATGGGCAATCGCCCGATGTAATGGTGATCGCCTGTTCTGACAGCCGGGTTGATCCCGCCCAGATCTTTGATGTCGATCCGGGAGAAATGTTTGTCGTGCGCAATGTTGCGGCAATGGTTCCGCCGTTTGAAACCACTCCGGGCCACCACGGCGTTTCGGCCGCTCTGGAATTTGCGGTGCAGTTTCTCAAAGTGAAGGAAGTGGTGGTGCTGGGCCACGGCATGTGCGGCGGCTGCAAGGCCGCGTTGACCCAGGAAATGCACGGCACCGAACCCGGCGAAGGCGGGTTTATCGCTGATTGGATTGCGATGCTTGACGATGCCCGGGCCAATGTAGTGGCCCACCACGGTGCTCATGGCCGCGCAGCAGAGCAGGCGATGGAGCTTGAAGGGATCAAGGTCAGCCTAGCCAACCTGCGAACGTTTCCGTGTGTTCGATCCAAGGAGCGCAAGGGCGAGCTGCGGCTGACCGGCGCGTACTTCGCGATCTCGGACGGGTTGCTGCATATTCTGGATGAGGCGGACGGCACCTTTAAGCCTTGCCTCAGTTGATCCATGCAAAAGGGCGGCACTTTCGCACCGCCCTTTGCATTAAATCAAAGATGCCCGGCTACTTCCCGGCCAGCTTGTTCTTGGCATAGACCGTCCACAGCTGGGCGATCGGCCCACGGGCGTCGGTCACTTTGGCAAAGGCTTCGATGGCTTCGGCATATTTGCCCTGATCGATCAGGGCAATGCCCAGGCGCAGGTTGACCCGGCCGGCATCAACACCCGGCTTGGTCAGCGCCAGACGGTACATTTCTTCGGCCTGGGCAGACATGCTGTGGCTGAGGAAAGTATCGGCCGCACCCACCACCGTAGCGGCATCGGCGCGTGGCCCACGGGCGTCACGCTCTTGCACAACCAGCAGGCTCTTGTCCTCGGCAACGCGACCGCGGGCTTGCGTTTGCAGCTTGCCAACGGTGTTACCCACGCCATCAACAGGCGTTGCCAGGGTAATCATGCCGGCTGCGATGCCCTGATCGATCATCCGCAAGACTTCAGCCGGAAGCCGCTTAGGATCAGCATAGACGATGTAATCAACATAGTCGCTGCCGTCTTCAAAGCTGCCGGTACGATCGCGCAGCCGCAGCAGATCAAGCCGTTCCTGCCCGGCGTACTTGTTGATCGTGGTCACCGTGAAGATCGCCCGGCTCCAGTTGGCCTTGGTCGGGTAATAGGTCACCAGATCGCTTGCCAGCAGGGTCGTTTCTGCGGGGAGTTTGTTGTTGAACGCAATCACCACCCCGTTGTCGATCCAATATTCAGGAGTTGTTGCGCCGTTGCGAACAATCGCGCCGTGCAGCAGCTTGAGGCCAAGCGGAAGTTGCTTGTCGAGCAGATAGGCATTGGCCAGCTGGAATTCAGCCTCATCCTTCACAAATCCGCCATCGACAGCCAGCTTGAGCTCGCGCTGTGCACCGGGATAGTCGCCCGCATCCAGCGCCAACCGGCCAAGATCATGATGCGCCGAAGCCGCCTGCTCTGGGCTAAGCTTGCCGCTGTCGAGCTGCAATTGCAGGCCGGCCTTCTGGTTGGGCTTGTCCATTGCAATATTGGCGTAATAGGCCAGCAATTGACCGGCTGTCATTTTGTCATCGGCATTTTCGGCAGCGGCGGCAGCAGCCTGCACCAGGCCAAGTTCCTTGGTGAGCATCGCCTGAAGCGCGGCCAATTCGGTGTTGTAACCGGCCAGCGCAGCTTCCTTGGCGGCCTTGTCTCGCGTTGAGTTGAATTTCTGAAGCGCCTGCACTGTCTTCTGGCGCTGGGCCAGAACATCGGCCCGCTTGGCCGCAGCTTCCAGCGCAGCAATAGCCGGACCGGCCGCCCGCTTGAACTTATCGCTAAGCTTTGGAGCAGGTGCTTCCGGCGGCTTCTTGTCTTTGGCTTCAGCAGCGCTGAACCCCACGGCCGCAACACCCATTGCCAGCGCCAGACCCATGGCAGAACGGGCAAAAATATTGGCTCGAACCATCGAAGTCGTCTCCTATTAAGCCCGCAATCCGAAGCACTATTGCCGGATAAAACGGACTTTCCCTCTGCTTTGCCATAGGCGCTGAAGCGCCGGTTTGGCAACAGTCCAGCGCACTAGGCAGACCCCCGTGAACGATGATTGAATGGGCCAACGCCTGTGCGTTCAGAAATGCTTTCCCAGATGTGGAAAAAACCGGCTTTGGCGGGGGTTTTGGTGGCCTTGGCGCAGCGCATGGCCTAGAGCAACGGCAACCCAATTCCCATTCAGAAACGAAGCGAAACCAACCGCGTGAGCGACGAAACCGAAATTCCTGAATCAAGCCCCGAACCGATCGGTCCGATGGGCGATTTTCCCCGCGTCGATATCGTCGATGAGATGAAGGCTTCTTACCTCGATTACGCGATGAGCGTGATCGTGGCGCGTGCCCTTCCCGATGTGCGCGACGGCTTGAAGCCGGTCCACCGCAGGATCCTGTTTGCAGCACAGGAAGGCGGCATGGTTGCGGGGCGGCCCTATCGTAAAAGCGCCAAGATCGTTGGTGACGTGATGGGCAATTATCACCCGCATGGCGATAGCGCGATTTACGATGCACTCGCCCGCATGACGCAGGACTGGTCGATGCGATTGCCGCTCATCGACGGCCAGGGTAACTTTGGCTCGATGGATCCCGATCCGCCGGCTTCGATGCGCTATACCGAAGCCCGGCTGGCCCGGGTTGCCAACAGTCTGCTTGATGATCTCGACAAGGATACGGTCGATTTCACCGACAACTATGATGGCTCGCGGCAGGAACCGACAGTCCTTCCTGCCCGTTTCCCCAACCTGCTGGTCAACGGCGCAGGCGGGATTGCGGTGGGCATGGCGACCAACATTCCGCCGCACAATCTGGGCGAAGTTATCGATGGCTGCCTGGCCTATATGGATAATCCGGCGATCACATCGGAAGAGCTGATCGAATACATTCCGGGGCCCGATTTCCCCACTGCCCCGCTGATCCTGGGTACGGCCGGCGCGCGCAAGGCCTATACTGAGGGGCGCGGCTCAGTCATCATGCGTTGCCGCCATGAAATTGAGCAAGGCCGCGGAGATCGAGAATCGATCGTGCTGACAGCGATCCCGTATCAGGTCGGCAAATCGGGCCTGGTTGAAAAGATCGCCGAAGCCGCCAAGGACAAGCGGATCGAAGGCATCTCTGATATTCGCGACGAATCGAGCCGGCTTGGTGTGCGCGTGGTGATCGAACTGAAACGCGATGCCACTGCAGAAGTTGTGCTGAACCAGCTGTGGCGAAACACGCCGGCCCAGTCGAACTTCCCGGCCAACATGCTGGCAATTCGCGGCGGGCGCCCCGAAGTGCTGATGCTGCGCGATTTTATCGCCGCATTCATCACCTTCCGCCAAGAGGTTATCACCCGGCGGACCAAGTTTGAACTGAACAAGGCGCGTGACCGGGCGCATATCTTGTTGGGCCTGGTGGTTGCTGTCACCAATCTGGATGAAGTGGTGCGGATCATCCGTGCTGCCCCCAATCCCGCCGCAGCCCGTGAAGCCCTGCTTAAGCGCGAATGGCCGATCGGCGAAATCGCGCAATACATCAGGCTGGTTGAGGCGATTGAGCCTACCGAAGATCAGGATGGCGGAACCTATCGCCTGTCAGAAACCCAGGTCAAAGCGATCCTTGAGCTGCGGTTGCACCGACTGACCGCGCTTGGTCGCGACGAAATCGGCGATGAACTGAAGATTCTGGCCACTGCGATCGAGGGATTTCTTGCGATCCTGGGTGACCGGCAAAAACTGTATGCCGTGATGCGCGAAGAGCTGGTGCTGATCCGTGAGACTTATGCCACCCCGCGGATCTCTGAGATCACAGCCGCGGCTGACGGAATCGACGATGAAGACCTGATAGAACGCGATGAGATGGTCGTCACTGTAACGATGGATGGGTATATCAAGCGCACCCCCCTTTCGACCTTCCGGGCACAGAACCGCGGCGGCAAGGGCCGCGCCGGAATGGCGACCAAGGATGAAGATGTTGTAACATCCATGTTCGTCACCAGCACCCACAACCCGGTGCTGTTCTTCTCCACCGCCGGCAAGGTGTATCGGCTCAAGGTCTGGAAGCTGCCCGAAGGCGGACCGGCCACGCGCGGGCGGCCGATCGTCAACCTGCTCCCGGCGCTCGACAAGGATGAAACCATCCAGACAGTGCTGCCGCTGCCTGAGGACGAGGCCGAATGGGCCAAACTTTCGGTGGTCTTCGCCACGGCCAAGGGCAACGTCCGGCGCAATTCGATGGAACTGTTCACCAACGTCCCCAGCAACGGCAAGTTCGCCATGCGCTTTGAGGATGACAGTGCAGACCGGCTGATCGGTGTCGCACTGCTTGAAGCGAGCGACGATGTGCTGTTGGCAACCCGCGCCGGAAAAGCAATCCGTTTTGCAGGTGATGAAGTGCGCGAATTCCAGAGCCGCACCTCTACCGGCGTGCGCGGAATGACGCTGAAGGGAGATGACGAGGTAATCAGCCTGTCAATCCTGCGCCGTGTTGGAACCACCAGTGAAGAGCGTGAGGACTATGTCCGGTTCGCCCCGTGGAAGGGTGAAAAGGAAGGCGAACCTTCGATCTCGGCAGAACGCATGGCCGAACTGGCCGAACATGAGCAGTTCATCCTGACTGTTTGCGCCAATGGCTATGGCAAGATGAGCTCAGCCTATGAATACCGCCGTACTGGCCGCGGCGGCCAGGGCATCACCAATATTGACAATATCGGCCGCAACGGCCCGGTTGTTGCCAGCTTCTCCGCCACTCTGGCAGATCAACTGATGCTGGTGACCAATCAGGCAAAGTTGATCCGCCTGCCGCTGGTCAGCCTGCGTGTGATCGGCCGCGGCAGCGCCGGGGTGCGGCTGTTCAACGTTGCCGATGAAGAACACGTCGTTTCCGCAGTCCGGCTGGCCGAAACCGGCGATGATGAGGAAGCTGGCGACGTCATCGATAGCGGACCCGCCGGCGAAGCCGATCCCGACGATACGGTGCATTGATGCAGCTGGAGATCACCCCATCGGGTCAGGCGTGCGGCGCGCATGTGACCGGGGTTGATCTTAAGGTGCCGCTTGATCCCGGTGCCATCGCAGAAATCCGCTCGGCCTGGCTGGAACATCACGTTCTGGCTTTTCCGGGCCAGTTTCTCGCAGACGATGATCTGGAACGCTTTACACTGGCGATGGGCGGGTTTGGTGAAGATCCGTTCTTCGCGCCGATCCCGGGCCGCAAGAACATCGCGGCGATCCGGCGCGAGGCGGACGAGACAACCCCGCTGTTCGCTGAAAACTGGCATGCCGATTGGTCATTCCAGGAATTTCCGCCGTCCGGAACCTGCTTGAACGCCGTGGATATCCCGCCGATGGGCGGCGACACATTGTTCGCCAGCCAGCACGCTGCTTGGGAGGCACTCAGCGCCGATCAGCAAGCCCGCTATGCCGATCTGATCGCGACCCATTCCGCCCGGCTCGCCTATGCCCCCGACGGCAGTTACGGTGAAAAAGACAAGGGGCGCTCGATGGACATCCGCCCTGGCGAAGCGGCCTTGGCCACGCAATCACATCCGCTCGTCCCCGCCCATCCCGAAACCGGCCGGCGCGGTTTTTACTCAACGCTGGGTTACATAATCGGGATTGAGGGGATGGAGCATAGCGATGCCATCGCGCTGCTGATGGAACTGCAGCAATGGCAAGGTGACGCGCGCTTTATCTACACCCACAAGTGGGAGCCCGGCATGCTGATCATGTGGGACAACCGCTCAGTCCTGCACAAAGCCACCGGTGGCTACGAAGGCCACCGGCGCGAACTGCACCGCACCACTATCGCGGCGTGGCGCGGTCTCTGAGCTCGCCCACCACCCCGGTGCAAATCAGGAACTGACCGAAATAATACAGCGGCCAGATCAGCAGGTCGGGCAGCGCGCTGCGGGCAAGTGGCCCCATGCGAGAGAAGATCAGCAGATCGCTGATCACGAACAGCACGGCACCCAGCCCCACGCGGTAGCGCGGAAAACTGCTGGTCCAGGCTGCGGCGGCCATTGCCGCCAGGCCAAGCGAATAAAGCACCAAACCGGGCGCATCGGCGCGGTTAACAGGAAGCTGGAATGCGATCAACGGGACCAGCCCCAGCATGGCCAGCGCCAGCCCTTTTTGACTGAGGCTGAGGCTTTCGCGTCGATGCCGGCAATAAAGCTGGACCGCTATCAGGTGGCCGATCAGGAACGCGACCGCGCCCCAGATCAGGTTCAGTTCAATCAGCACATCCCCCAGCGCGCCAAAACTCATCACGGCGGCAATCTGGAACGCATCGCGGCCCGTGTGGCGGGCCATTGCATAGGCTGCGAGCAAGGCCACACCCGCGCCCTTCTAGGCCATCTGGTAAAGGCCGGGAATCTGGCTATCCCTGATAAAGAAATAGCTGATCCCGGCCGCAAGGCTAAGCACCAGCCATGGGCGCTTTTCGATGAGCGCCCGGCCCGGCATCAGATGAAAGCGATCTTTTCAACCACGTAGAACCGATCGCCAGATGGCACGGTTACTTCGATCTCGTCATCGACCCGGCGCCCGATCAGCGCCTTGCCCAATGGCGAATTATAGCTGATCCGGCCCAACTTGGCGTCGGCTTCATATGGGCCAACAATCTGATAAGTTACCGGCTTTTCGGCATCATCCAGCAGCGTCACAGTGGCGCCAAAGATCACCTTGTCACCCGAAAGCGTTGTCGGATCGACAATCTGCGCGCGGCTGACTTTGTCTTCAAGATCAGAAATGGCCATTTCGACATGGCCCTGACGCTCTTTGGCAGCGTGATACTCCGCATTCTCAGACAAATCGCCGTGCGCGCGCGCTTCCTCAATCGCATCAACGATCAAGGGGCGCTCTACCCGCAGCGCTTTCAGCTCGCCGATCAGGCGTTCATAGCCCTCTGCCAGGATCGGCATCTTCTCGACACTCGCCATTGTCCCTCTTCCTCCTGCCGCGTCCCCAAATCAGTGACTAGAACCCTATTCCCGCGCCCGGTGGGCTACGGGTCAGGCCAGCCGCGATGTGAGGAAAGCGCGATTGATCAGATGCCGTAATAATCCTGCAACGATCGGACTTCAAGCTTTGCGTGCCGCAGTGCAGCAATTGCCTGCGCTGCCGCCACCGAAGCCGCCGCTGTGGTATAGTAAGGGACCTTGCCCGTAAGCGCAGATCCGCGGATCGATTGCGAATCCTTCAAGCTTTGCCAACCTTCTGTCGTATTGAAAATCAACGATATATCGCCGTCGATAATCTTGTCTACGATATGCGGGCGGCCTTCGGCAACCTTGTTGACCAGTTCAACCGGCAGTCCCGCTTCGGCCAGATAGCGCTGGGTGCCGCCAGTTGCGATCACGCTAAAGCCGTGCTCGATCAGCTGCTTGACGGCCGGCAGGATCACCGGCTTGTCGCTGTCCTTCACCGAAACGAAGGCCACGCCGCTTGCCGGCAGGCGGGTTCCCGCACCAAGCTGGCTCTTGGCGAAGGCAATTGCGAAGGTCGCATCGATCCCCATCACTTCGCCGGTGCTCTTCATTTCGGGCGAAAGCACCGGATCGACCCCGGGGAAGCGCGCAAACGGGAATACCGCCTCTTTAACCGACATGTAGGTGAATTCGCGTTTGAACGGCGGGAACGTATCCAGCTTTTCGCCGGCCATCACCCGCGCTGCGATCTTGGCGACCGGTTGGCCGATTGCCTTGGCCACAAACGGCACCGTGCGGCTGGCGCGCGGATTGACCTCGATCAGATAGACATCTGTTCCTTTGACCGCGAACTGGATGTTCATCAGGCCTTTGACGCCCAGCGCCATTGCCAGCAGTTCAGCCTGGCGCTCCATTTCGGCAATCGTTCCGGCCGGCAGGCTATAAGGCGGCAGGGTGCAGGCGCTGTCGCCCGAATGGATCCCGGCTTCCTCAATGTGCTGCATTACGCCCGCGACGACAACTTTTTCGCCATCGCACAGCGCATCAACATCACATTCAACCGCATCGCGCAGATACTGATCGATCAGCACCGGACTGTCGCCCGAAACCGAAACGGCGGTGGTGATGTAATCATCCAGCTGCGCCACCGAATCGACGATTTCCATTGCCCGTCCGCCCAGCACATAGCTGGGACGCATCAGCACCGGGAAGCCGATCCGGTTGGCCACGGCCACCGCCTCATCACGGCTGCGGGCGATGCCATTGAGCGGTTGCTTAAGCCCCAGATCGTTGACCAGCTTGGCAAAGCGTTCGCGGTCTTCGGCCAGATCGATTGCATCGGGCGAAGTGCCCAGGATCGGAATCCCGGCATCCTCCAGCGCCTGCGCCAACTTTAAAGGCGTCTGTCCGCCAAACTGGACAATCACACCCACCAGCGTGCCATTCTGCTGTTCCACGCGCAGGATCTCCAGCACGTCTTCACCGGTCAGCGGCTCAAAATAGAGCCGGTCTGAGGTGTCATAATCGGTGCTGACCGTTTCCGGGTTGCAGTTGATCATGATCGTTTCATAGCCCGCCTCTTCCAGCGCGTAGCAGGCGTGGCAGCAGCAATAGTCGAATTCGATCCCTTGCCCGATCCGGTTGGGCCCGCCGCCCAAAATGACGATCTTCTTGCGGTCCGATGGCGCGGCCTCGCACTCAGGCTCACCAAACAGCGGGCTTTCATACGTGGAATACAGGTAAGGCGTGATCGCCTCAAACTCAGCCGCGCAGCTGTCGATCCGTTTGAACACCGGGTGCACGCCCAGTTTGGTGCGCAGCTCGCGCACTTCATCCTCGGTGGTCGCCCCGGCCATTGCCCGCAGCGCATCGTGGAGCAGGCCCGAACGCCTTGCCGCCAAGGTTTCGCCCAGCCCGCCGGCCACCCCAACCCCGCGCACGGCCAAAATCGCAAGGCGCTTGTCGGAAAAGCCCATCGCCTTCAGGCGGCGCAGGCCCGCTGCATCGTTGGGCAGGCCGTCTTCCATGATCGCGGCTTCTTCGGTGACGATTTCCGCGATGTGCCGCAGGAACCACGGATCGAAGTGCGTTATTGCCTGCACTTCTTCGATGGTGAAGCCTTCGCGAAATGCCTGCGCGATGATCAGAATGCGATCAGGGGTCTGGCGGGAAAGCGCCGCCGTCACCGCATCACGCCCGGCCCCTTCAAGGCTGAGCATCCGGTTAAACCCGTCCAGCCCGGTTTCCAGGCCCCGCAGCGCCTTCTGCAGCGATTCCTTGAAGTTGCGGCCAATCGCCATCACTTCGCCAACCGACTTCATCGCGGTGGACAGCAGCGGCTCGGCGCCCTTGAACTTTTCAAACGCGAACCGGGGGATCTTGGTGACGACGTAATCGATACTGGGTTCAAACGAAGCCGGGGTTGCGCCGGTGATCTCGTTGGTGAGCTCGTCCAGCGTATAGCCCACCGCCAGCTTGGCCGCGACGCGGGCAATCGGGAAGCCGGTGGCCTTGGATGCCAGCGCGGACGAACGCGAAACGCGCGGGTTCATTTCGATCACGATCAGGCGGCCGTCCGCTGGATTGACCGCGAACTGAACATTCGATCCGCCGGTTTCCACCCCGATCTCACGCAGCACAGCCAGGCTGGCGTTGCGCATGATCTGGTATTCCTTGTCGGTCAGCGTCAGCGCCGGGGCGACGGTGATCGAATCGCCGGTGTGGACCCCCATCGGATCGACGTTTTCGATCGAGCAGATGATGATGCAGTTGTCGTTCCGGTCACGGACGACTTCCATCTCATACTCTTTCCAGCCGAGCAGCGATTCTTCGATCAGCACTTCGGTGGTCGGGCTGGCATCAAGGCCGGAGCGGACTATGACTTCAAACTCAGCCTTGTTATAGGCCACCCCGCCCCCGGTTCCGCCGAGCGTGAAGCTGGGCCGGATGATCGAGGGAAGGCCGGTGCGTTCGAGCACCGCGAAGGCCTCATCAATGTTGTGCGCCACGCCGCTGCGCGCGGATTCCAGCCCGATCTTGTCCATCGCATCGCGGAACCGCAGGCGGTCCTCGGCCTTGTCGATCGCATCGGCATCGGCGCCGATCATCTGGACGCCGTACTTTTCCAGAGTGCCATCATTGAACAGCGCCAACGCGGTGTTGAGCGCGGTCTGCCCGCCCATCGTTGGCAACAGCGCCCAGCCGCCGGGATTGAGCGCGGTCTCCTTGGCGATAATCGCAGCGACCACATCGGGGGTAATCGGCTCGATATAGGTCGCATCGGCCATGTCCGGATCGGTCATGATCGTGGCGGGGTTGGAGTTGACCAG
Organism: Novosphingobium sp.; assembly: GCF_040079535.1. Classification (GTDB taxonomy): domain Bacteria; phylum Pseudomonadota; class Alphaproteobacteria; order Sphingomonadales; family Sphingomonadaceae; genus Novosphingobium. The sequence goes on from NZ_JBEBKB010000001.1 coordinate 131,584, forward strand.
GACCACCCGGTACCCCTCCTCCTTCAGCGCCTTGATCGCCTGGGTGCCGGAATAGTCAAACTCGCAGGCCTGCCCGATAATGATCGGGCCAGCGCCAATGACGAGGATCGAGGAGATGTCAGTCCGTTTGGGCATAATGCGTCAGTCTTCCAACGGTTTACCGTCAGGGCCGATAACTCGCCCCAAATTGTCAATCATTTGCAGCCCAAAGTTGCGTGACTTCACACGTCCAACGGCCTCGAGCAGTCGTCCAAAATCGTCGGGCGAATAGTTATCCGGCACAAGGATGGTGACGGTTCCGGGCTTATCAACTCTAGTTCGATCCCAACCGACGGCCTTTGCTGCTTGGACAATATCGGTAAGAACCGATGATTCTGACGATACAAACCTAACCGCCGCAAGGTTTGGCTCGACTTCGCTTCCTTGAGCAAATGCTGTCGGAGCAACAATCCCCGCGGCAATTGCAATCGCGAGCAGGGTCTTACGAATACATGCTTTGAAAGACATAATCGCCATCACTCCAACATCCCCACAAACCGCTCGAACAGATAGAAGCTATCCATCGGCCCCGGGCTCGCTTCAGGGTGATACTGCACCCCGAACGCGCGCTTACCCTTGATCGCAATGCCGCAGTTGGAGCCGTCGAACAGCGACACGTGGGTTTCCACCACGCCGTCGGGCAGGCTCGCCCCGTCCACCGCAAAGCCGTGGTTCATGCTGGTTATCTCCACCACGCCGTCTTCCAGCCGCTTGACCGGGTGGTTCGCGCCGCGGTGGCCCTGGTGCATTTTGATGGTCTTGGCACCTGCCGCGAGGGCAAGCATCTGATGGCCAAGACAAATCCCGAACACCGGAATGTCGCGTTCCAGCAGGCCCTGAATGACCGGCACGGCATAGACCCCGGTGGCTGCCGGATCGCCTGGGCCGTTGGAGAGGAACACGCCTGCGGGTTCCAGCGCCAGCACATCGGCCAGCGCGGTGTTGCCCGGCACCACCGTGACATGCGCCCCGGCATGGTCAAGGCTGCGGAAGATGTTGTCCTTCGCGCCGAAATCCATCGCCACCACGTGCGGGCGGGGCGAGTGCGGTGAGCGGGCATAGCCCTTGCCCAGCGCCCAGGTACCGCCCTGCCATTCCTGATTGGCGGTGCGGCTGACCACGCGGGCGAGGTCCATCCCTTCCAGCCCCGGCCAGTCCTGCGCGCGCTTGAGCAAGGCGGGCAGATCGAACTTGCCGTCCTTGGCATGCGCGATCACCGCGTTGGGCGCGCCAGACAGGCGGATCATGCGGGTCAGCGCGCGGGTATCAAGCCCGGAAAGGCCGATCTTGCCCTTGGCTGCCAGCCAATCACCAAAGGTGCCGGTGGAGCGAAAATTGCTGGGCGCGGTTACATCTTCGCGCACCACGCAGCCGACCGCGCCGTCTACCGCGCTTTCAAGGTCTTCGTCGTTGACGCCAACATTGCCGATGTGCGGAAACGTGAAGGTGACGACCTGCCCGGCATAGCTGGGATCGGTCATGATCTCCTGATAGCCGGTCATCGCGGTGTTGAAGCAGACTTCGCCCACGGCGGCGCCTTCTGCGCCAAAGCCATGCCCCCAGGCCAGGTGGCCATTGGCCAGCACAAGGACTCCCGTCGCACCAGCAGGTTGCTGCGCGCGGGCAAGGGCGGCGTCGGCCATTTTGGGGCGCTCCGTGTCTCTGGTTCCAGCAATGTCGCTAAGAGGTGGCCGCTAAGCCCCTCTCCCCCCAGCGTCAACCTATGAAACGGGGAATCTTTGGGCTAAGCCGGTTCTTTCCCCAGCTTCACAAAGCTATTCAGACAGAACCGAAGGAATATCATGCTCCGCGATACCATCAAGGCTGCGCAGATCACTGCGATGAAAGCCGGCGACAAGCCCCGCCTTGCCGCCGTGCGCCTGATCCTGGCCAAGCTGAAAGACAAGGACATCGAACTGCGCCCAAGTATTGCTAGCGGGGCTGCTGCGCTGCCAGATGACGATGTGCTGGTAACAGACGTATTGCAGAAAATGGCCAAACAACGCCGCGAATCGATCACCATGTTCGTACAAGGCGGGCGGCAGGAACTGGCCGATATCGAACAGGCCGAACTGGCCGTGATCGAAGAATTCATGCCGATCCAAATGGGCGAGGATGAAACCCGCGCCGCGATTGCCGCGATCATCGCCGAACTGGGCGCGGCGGGCATGAAGGACATGGGCAAAGTGGTTGGCGCGCTAAAGGCGCAGCACGGAACGCAGCTCGATATGGGCAAGGCCTCGGGCCTCGTCAAAGCGGCGCTAGGTTGAACCTGGAACCAATTGGGGCCTTGCCGCAGTTTGCGGCAAGGCCCCGCTTTATGGATTGTCGTAGCTTAGCTTGAAGCCCCGCCAGCCAGGCCTTTGAGCGTAGCGATTGCCCGCGTGACCATCCGGATTGTCGCCGCAACACCAAATGCGCCTGCAGCCACAAGCCCAAACCCGCTGAGCATCGCCCCAAGCTGGGTGCCCACTGCGGGCACAGCTACCATTGCCGCTCCAGCGACCGGCAAAGCAAGCGTTGCGATACCAATCCGCGCCATCATATCATCAGCTATCGAAATCCCGGCAATCATCCCCAACGCCAGCAGACCAAGCGCAACGTTTAGCCCTTCCATCGGCATGAACGCGGTTACGATAGCCATAAGTGTAGCCAGCGCACCTGCCAGCCCGGTTATTTTGGTAAGCATCGTCTTCCCTCCTGTTATTATCAGGGGTGATCCCGGAATTGCTTTGTCTGAATGCTTAAGTCTGAATATTTGATTTTCCCCAGGCCACCCCCGCGACCCGAAATGCAGACTAGTCGCATTAGCAAGAAAGGAAAGGTCTAATTACCCTACGGAATCCGTGGGTTAGCCACTGCGCCTTGCCGGCGACAAGGCTGTGGGGCGATTTCGCATGAGGTTGAGGAAATCCACCGCAGCGGCTAGACCCATGGCATGTCACTCACCCCGCAATGGCTAGATGAACTGCGCGCGCGGATCACGCTGTCCGGCGTGATTTCGCGCACCACCCGGCTGACCAAGGCCGGGCACGAGTTCAAGGCCTGCTGCCCGTTCCACAATGAGAAAAGCCCCAGCTTTACCGTCAACGACCTGAAAGGCTTTTACCATTGCTTTGGCTGCGGGGCGCATGGTGATGTGATCCGCTGGATGACCGATCAGCGCGGGCTTTCGTTTATGGATGCGGTCAAGGAACTGGCCAGCGAGGCCGGGATGGAACTACCCGCGATGGATCCGCGCGCCGCGAAGGAAGCGGAAAGGCGCGATAGTCTGCACGATGCAATGGCGGCGGCGCAGGCCTGGTTTGTCGATCGGCTGGCCTCTGTCGAAGGTGAAAAAGCCCGGGCCTATCTGGCCACGCGGGGGTTCAATCAGCGAACGATAGAGCGGTTTGGATTTGGCTTTGCGCCCGAAGGCCGGCAATCGCTGAAGGCCGCGCTCAGCCAATTCCCAGAAGCGATGCTGATCGAGGCGGGCCTGCGCATCGCGGTTGAGGACAAGGACCCTTACGATCGGTTTCGCGGCCGCCTGATGTTGCCGATTGAGGATGCCCGCGGCCGGGTGATCGCGTTTGGTGGACGGATCCTGGATGCGCAGAAATCTGATGCGCCAAAGTATCTCAACAGCCCTGATACGCCGTTGTTCGATAAGGGCCGCACCCTTTATAACCTGCACCGAGCCGGGCCAGCCAGCCGCCAAAGCGGGCGGATCGTGGTGGTTGAAGGCTATATGGACGTGATCGCGCTGGCCGCTGCAGGGATTGAAGATGCGGTTGCTCCGCTGGGCACGGCTCTCACCGAACGGCAGTTGGAGCTGCTGTGGCGGATGGTTGAAAATCCGGTGCTGTGCTTCGATGGGGATGTGGCTGGGCAACGTGCAGCAATGCGCGCCGTGACCCGCGCCTTGCCGCTGCTTCGCCCGGCGCACAGCCTGAAAATTGTGCGGTTGCCGGCCGGGCTTGATCCCGATGATCTGATCAAGCGCGATGGGCCAGCGGCGATGGAAGCCGCGCTGGCTGCGCCGCAAGATTTGCTGAGCCTGCTATGGGAGCATGAGCGCGATGCCCTCCCCCTTGCTTCGCCAGAGGATAAGGCAGGCCTGAAAGCGCGGCTAATGGCGCACGTTGATACGATAGCCGACCGCGATATCCAGGCGCTGTACCGCCGCGATCTGACCGAACGTTTTTCAGCTTTCGCATTTCCGCGCCGGGAACAGCGCGAATGGAAGCCCGGTGCCCGCGGCGTCCCGGCCCCGCGCCGCAGCGATCCTGCGCAAACCGCTCGCTTGCGCAAAAATGCCGGATCGCGTGATGCCTTGTCAGCCGCTGTGCTGGCCGGGTTGCTGCGTTTGCCGGGTGAATTGGCCCGCCATGCCGATGGTCTGGCCCATGCTGATCTGGCCGATCCGCGGTTTGCCGCCCTGATTGATGCTGTTGATCGCGGTGAACGCCTTGAATCCGGGCATTTGACCACCATATTGGCCAATCGGGGGCTGGCGCCTCCGTCTCTTGAAGACTATGCGGCTTTGCGTTTCGGTTTTCTGGCCGAAGATGCAACCGATGAACAGGCCTGTGCTGATCTGGATCAGGCGGTCAGTTTACTGGTCGAACGGCCGGCGCTTGAAGCAGCGCTGGCCGAAGCGACCAGACGGTTTGAGCGAGACTTGTCAGACGGGGCTTATGCTGAACAGCAGCGTTTGCTGAAGAGAAAGCTGGAATTCGATTCGCGCTTGCGGCAAATGGCCAGCGCGCGTGCGGGGGCAGAATTGAATGCTCCTGCCAAACCAATGGCGGAATGATGGAAGACGACGATATCTCGGGTGGCGAAAAGGATGGCGGCGATGCACCGCTGATTGACCTTAACGAAGCCTCGATCAAAAAGCTGATTGCCCGGGCCAAGCGCCGCGGCGTAATTACGATGGACGAGCTGAATGAGGCCCTGCCGCAAGACCAGATGAGCTCTGAGCAGATCGAGGACATTATGTCTGCGATCAGCGAAATGGGCGTCAACATCGTCGAAAGCGACGAGGACGCGGTCGATCCTGATGAGAAGGAAGTCGACGAGGTAGATGAGCAGCCCGACGGGATGTCGGAGCGGTCCGAGCTTCTCAAAAAGAAAGAAACGATCGAGCGCACGGATGATCCCGTGCGGATGTACCTGCGCGAAATGGGCGCAGTCGAACTGCTCAGCCGCGAAGGCGAAATCGCCATCGCCAAGCGGATCGAAGCCGGCCGTGACACCATGATTCTGGGTCTGTGCGAAAGCCCCATCACTTTCCACGCAATCATCCAGTGGTCCGAAGCGCTCAACAACGGTGAAATGCAGCTGCGCGAGATCCTTGATCTTGATGCCATGCTTTCAAAGGAACCGGCGCCCGAAAATCTGACCGAGGACGGCGAGGAAGAAGGCGAAGCTGAAATCAGCGAAGCGACTGCCGGACCCAGCTTCAAGGAAGAAGAAGACGTCGAGGAAGAGGAAGCCAAGAGCGACGACGACGACGACGATCAGATCGAGCGGCGCATGCCGCGCCAGAGCGACGAAGAAGAAGAAGACAACACGCTTTCGCTCGCGCAGATGGAAGCCCAGCTTAAGCCTGAGGCTTTGGAAAAGTTTGCCTCGATCACCGCACTGTTCAAGAAGTTCGAGAAAATCCAGTCAGATCGCCTGAAAATGATGGGCGAAGGCGGCGCGTTCTCTGCGATAAAGGAAAAGAATTATCAGCAACTGCGCGAAGACCTGACTGCGCAGGTTGAATCGGTCCAGTTCCACGCCACCAAGATCGAATACCTGGTTGACAACCTCTATGCCTTCAACCGCCGCCTGACCGCGCTGGGCGGTCAGATGCTGCGTCTGGCAGAGCGTCACAAGGTGAACCGCAAGGATTTTCTGGATAGCTATGTCGGGCGTGAGCTGGATGATGGCTGGCTGGCCGCGCAGGCCGGCAAGGACAAGAAGTGGGCCGCTTTTGCCGATGCAGAAACCGATCCGGTAGAGCGGATCCGTGCCGAAATTTCCGATATCGCTTCGGCCACGGGCATGTCGCTGGGCGAATTTCGTCGGATCGTAAACATGGTCCAGAAGGGCGAACGCGAAGCGCGGATTGCCAAGAAGGAAATGGTTGAAGCGAACCTGCGTCTGGTGATCTCTATCGCCAAAAAGTATACCAACCGCGGCCTGCAATTCCTTGACCTCATTCAAGAAGGCAACATTGGCCTGATGAAGGCGGTCGATAAATTCGAATATCGCCGGGGTTACAAGTTCAGCACCTATGCCACCTGGTGGATCCGCCAGGCGATCACCCGCTCGATCGCCGATCAGGCCCGCACGATCCGCATCCCGGTGCACATGATCGAAACGATCAACAAACTGGTCCGCACCAGCCGCCAGTTCCTGCACGAGCAAGGCCGCGAGCCTACGCCTGAGGAAATGGCCGAACGGCTTTCAATGCCGCTCGAAAAGGTCCGCAAGGTGATGAAAATCGCCAAGGAACCGATCAGCCTTGAAACCCCGATCGGTGACGAGGAAGACAGCCATCTGGGCGATTTCATTGAGGACAAGAACGCCGTCATCCCCGTGGATGCGGCAATCCAGGCCAACCTCAAGGAAACCGTCACCCGCGTGCTGGCATCGCTGACACCGCGCGAAGAACGCGTTCTGCGAATGCGCTTTGGCATCGGCATGAATACCGATCATACGCTGGAAGAAGTCGGCCAGCAGTTCAGTGTTACGCGCGAACGCATCCGCCAGATTGAGGCAAAGGCGCTGAGGAAACTCAAGCACCCCAGCCGATCGCGAAAGATGCGGAGTTTTCTGGATCAGTGATTGCTGAGGCCCCGCTTCGGCGGGGCCTTTTCGTTTCAGCTCTTGCTATCGGCGTAGACTGCCCTGGTTTCGGCCGGAGCATCAAATTGAACCCACAATGCCATCGCAACCGCGCAGGCCAGAAATCCAAGGATCGCAGCGCGGGCCTTGGCCGCTGCAAGTGCGGGCCACAGCGGCAACAACACCATTGCGCCCAATGCAAATGGCAGAGCCGCAGCCATCGGCATGGTTGGTCCAACCCCTTGCATCAACTGGTGCCCAAGCGAAATCATGTAGCCGGCAATCAGGCCAGCACTCATGACCCGCAACCAAACCTGGGGCCATGCCAAAGCAAGAGCGAACAGCAATACCGGGACAACCACGACATAGGCAGCCGTTGGAGCCAGCGCTTGCAAAGCTATCCCCAGCAGTACCAGCGGCAAAGCCGCCCCGGCATCTCGGGCCGCGCCGCCTTTGCTGTTGCCAAACATCAGCAGGAAAACCGCTGCGCAGACTGATGCGGCGATCACCTCTAGCCGCGGGATCGCCGCAAGCCGGTCATAATATTCTCCATGCCCTGAACCAATCGACAAGCGATTGAAGGCGTACAAACCCAGACCTGACACAGCCAGCAGGCCCAGCATCCGGACAGCGCCATCCACCAACCCGGACCGTCCATCGCGCCTTACAGCAAAGCCGAGCGCGCCAATCGCTGCGGCCAGCATCGGCCAGCCCAGCCACGTCGGCCAGAAGGCGGTAAACAACCCGAAGAGATCAAAAAACACGGCATTGGGCGCCTTCGCTGGGAACTGGGCCGATGAAAGCAGAGCCCCCGTCAGATCAAGCACCTGCCCGCCCATGTCCTGCAATGAACCCTGATCAAGCCGATCAGGCGTAGCAAGCGGCGAATGGTAAAGTCCGGATCGGCCGATGAAAGCGAAATTGTATGCCACATACGGGCCCTTGATTACCGGGGTCAGATCAGAATCGTTGGGCAAGACGGAATAGACAAAAGCCGCCAGAGATGAGGCGCCCGGACGCGATACCGCTGCGGCATAAAGCCGGGCTGCTTCGCCATTGTTGTGCGATGTCTGGAACAGAGTGGTCCGCCCGCCTCCGCCGCGCGCTTCCATATTGATCACCGCGCCAATTCGGCTTCGCAGGGGATGTTGGGTGAAAAAGTGTTCCGCACCCTCCAGCCCCAGCTCTTCTGCATCGGTGATAAGCAGCACCAGATCGCGCTCGGGTTGTCCCTTGGCCCGGATCGCACGGGCCACTTCAAGGCTTGCTGCAACACCGGCAGTATCATCGGGCGCGCCGGGCGATCCCCAAACTGTGTCGTGGTGTGACATCAGCACCAATGCCGGCAGCGCGCGATCCCGCCCGGGCAGCACCCCGATCAGATTGACAAGCGCCATCGCCGGATCATTTTTCCCGCTCCATTTGTTGAGCCGGGCCAGCGCGCGCGGGCCGATCTGGCCTTCGCTGGTTGCCACTTCCATCCCCAGCGACTGCATGCGCTGGCTAATGTAGCCGCGCACCGCGGCGTTTTCTGCTGACCCTGTGGGGTGTGGCTGACTGGCAATGCGCCGCACATCCACCATCGCGCGTTCGGCTGAAAAAGCGGTGACAGGCGCATTGGAGCCCGCCGGCGATGGCGGGGTGGTCGCAAAAATTGCCAGGCACAGCGCCCCGATCATGGTCAGCAAGAACGTGCGCATGATGCCTCCTTGGTTTTTCAGTCTGCCAGTTGCAGACCTCAGGCCTGATGCTTGCCACTCAATCCCAGGCGGACCAACCTGCCAACAGCCAAGATCACCAACTTTAACGCTAGGCATGCTGGCAATGCGCGGTGGTGCCGACTAGAGGGGCGGCTAACGATTCTCACTCTTTGCGGGGGCCACCTTAGCCATGCGCATCGCCATTGCATCCGACCACGCCGCTTTTGATCTGAAGTCTGAGCTGCGCGAATACCTGATCGGTCTGGGCCATGACGTGGCCGACCTTGGTCCCGAAACGACCGACCGTGTCGATTATCCCGATTTCGGCTACAAGCTGGCCGCAGCGGTTGCCGATGGCACCGCAGAATATGGCGTAGCGCTGTGCGGTAGCGGCATCGGCATTTCAGTAGCTGTAAACCGCAATCCAGCCTGCCGCTGCGCACTGGTTTCCGAACCGCTTTCCGCCGCCTTGGCGCGTGAACACAACGATGCCAACTGCATTGCCATGGGTGCACGGCTTACCGGGCCAGACATGGCCAAGGCCTGCCTGGACGCATTCCTTGCCACCCCATTTGGCGGCGGCCGTCATGGTCCGCGCGTTGACAAGCTTTCCAATCCCTCGATCTGAAGGTCATGCCACTGATGTCCGATGCTGTCCGTTCCGCCGGGTTTTTTACCACCCATCTGGCCGAAGCCGATCCCCAAGTTCACGCCGCGATCCAGAACGAGTTGAAGCGCCAGCGCCACAACATCGAACTCATCGCCAGTGAGAACATCACCAGCCTGGCGGTGCTAGAGGCAACCGGCAGCGTCTTCACCAATAAATATGCCGAAGGCTATCCGGGCAAGCGCTACTACGGCGGCTGCGAATATGCCGACGTAGTTGAAACGCTGGCGATTGAGCGGGCCAAGGCGCTGTTCGGCTGCCAATTTGCCAACGTTCAGCCCAATTCGGGCAGCCAGATGAACCAGGCTGTGTTCCTGGCACTGCTAAGCCCGGGTGATACTTTTATGGGGCTCGATCTTAATTCGGGCGGACATCTTACCCACGGATCGCCCGTCAACATGAGCGGCAAGTGGTTCAAGCCGGTCGCCTACGGGGTGCGCCAGGACGATGAGCAGATCGATATGGACGCGGTTGCGGAACTGGCCCGAGCGCACAGGCCCAAGCTGATTATCTGCGGCGGCACCGCCTATTCACGGATCTGGGATTTCCAGCGTTTTCGCGAGATCGCTGACGAAGTCGGGGCCTATTTGCTGGCGGATATCTCGCACTTTTCCGGGCTTGTGGCGGGCGGCGCGCACCCCTCGCCCTTCCCGCATGCCCATGTCGTCACCACAACCACCCATAAGTCGCTGCGTGGCCCCCGCTCTGGCGTGATCCTGACCAACGAGGAAGATTTGGCCAAGAAGCTTAACTCCGCTGTGTTTCCTGGCCTTCAGGGCGGGCCGCTGGTCCATGTAATCGCTGCCAAGGCCGTGGCTTTTGGCGATGCCTTGAAGCCCGAATTCAAGACCTATGCGGCACAGATCGTCAGGAATGCGCGCGCGCTGGCCGCCTCACTTGGCGGGAAAGGCTTGCGAATCGTTTCGGGCGGGACCGACAACCATCTGATGCTGGTTGATCTTTCCGCCAAGAACGTCACCGGCAAGGCCGCTGAAAAGGGCCTCGACCGGGCCTGGCTCACTTGCAACAAGAACGGGGTGCCGTTTGATACACGCTCGCCGTTTGTTACCTCTGGAATCCGGCTTGGCACCCCAGCCGGAACCACCCGCGGATTTGGCGAGGATGAATTCACCCAGATCGGCCATTTGATTGCCGAGGTCGTTGACGGGATGGCTCGCAACGGCGATGAAGGTGATGGTCAGGTCGAGCAAAAGGTGCGAGACCGCGTGGCGGCGCTGTGCGAGCGTTTCCCGATCTATCCGGAGTTATAAGCGATGAGCGGTGATTTCGTAGAAGATGCCAAAGTGGAAATCAGCGGCATGGCCAAACAAGGCATGCGCCACCCATCAACCAAACCTGTGCTGACCGGCGCTGCGGTGGGTGCTGCGGCGGGTTGGCTGCTGCCGCTCGTCTCGATCCCGGCTGGTCTGGTGTTGGGCGCGGGCGTGATGTTCTACAAAAGGCTGCGCCCTTAAGTGCGTTGTCCATTTTGTGCGCATGATGACAGTCAGGTAAAGGATTCTCGGCCGACCGAGGATAACACTGCGATCCGGCGGCGGCGGCAGTGCGATAGCTGCGGGGCGCGTTTCACTACGTTTGAGCGCGTTCAACTGCGCGAAATCACCGTCGTGAAAAGCGATGGATCGCGCGAAAGCTTTGATCGGTCCAAGATCGAACAATCGGTTGCGCTGGCCTGCCGCAAACGCGGGATCGGCCAGGAACGTCTCGATCAACTGGTTTCAGGTGTGCAGCGCCAAATCGAAACGCTGGGCGATCCTGAAATCGAAGCCAAGGCAATCGGCCAGATGGTGATGGACGGGCTGCGCGGGCTAGATTCCGTAGCCTACATCCGCTTCGCCAGCGTTTACCGCGAATTTGCCGAGGCCAAGGATTTTGAAGAATTTGCCGGCAACGTGCGAGATGCAGGGCAAGAGTAGCCGCGCTATGGCGAACCCGTTTGTAACCTATATGTTGCGCTGCGGCGATGGCGCCTACTACGTTGGCCATACCGATGCGCTTGAGCTTAAACTTGCGCAGCATCAGGCTGGAACGCTGGATGAATTTACGGCCAAACGGCTGCCCGTGGAATTGGCCTGGTCGGCACCGTTTGCGGATCAAGCCGCAGCTTTCGCGGCAGAGCGGCGCCTTAAAGGCTGGTCCCGGGCCAAGCGTGAAGCGCTTATTGCCGGAGATCAGACCCTGACTGCCCAGCTTGAAACCAGGGCTCCTATTTCCCGGGTAGATACTGCCCAGATGATGACCAGACCTGCCGCAAATCAACCGGTGATTGTGCTGGTGCGCCCGCAACTGGGCGAAAACATCGGAAAAGCCGCAAGGGCAATGCTCAATTTCGGGCTCAGCGAAATCCGGCTGGTCGCCCCGCGCGATGGCTGGCCCAACCCAAGCGCCGGTCCACCCGCTGCAGGTGCCAATGTCGTGCTGGAAAACGCGCTGGTATTCGACACCTTGGCAGAGGCAGTTGCGGATTGCGCGCACGTTTATGCAACGACAGTGCGCAAGCGCGGTGTAACCAAGCCGGTTGTAACCCCTGAACAGGCAGCGCAGGCCATCCATCAGGAACGTGGCCGTTCCGCCCTGGTGTTTGGCCCAGAGCGTAGCGGCCTGGATAGCGACGATGTGGCCCTTGCCCGGGCAATTGTTACGGTGCCGATCAATCCCGAATTTGCCTCGTTAAATTTGGCCCAGGCGGTAATTCTATGCGCCTATGAATGGTCAAAGGGCGCGGCGCTGATCCAGCCTACGGCCGAGGAAATTCTGCCCCCTGCCCCGCAAGACGAACTTGAAGGAATGATCGGCCAATTGGTGGCGATGTTGGAGCCGCGTGACTATTTCAGGCCAAACAGCCGCTCGGACGCTACCATGCGGACCTTGCGTACCATCCTGACCAAACCGGGCTGGAACCATCTGGAAGTGCGGACCCTGCGCGGGGTTCTGTCGGCGCTTAAGCGGCGTTGAGCGGGTTGCCGCAGCGACTGGGCTGACTATGTTCACCCTCGCTCTGGCGCAAGCGCGCCGCAGATCGAAGTTCAGCTCAGCAACTAGCCCTTGATTTCGGCCAAGCGCGCGGCTAAAGGCCCGCCTTCGCAATTGAGCGGGCACTCCGGTGAAGCCTGTCTCGCAATCCGTAAATTGGCGGATTGGTGCGGTTCCGGACCAGAAGCGACGGCATTAACGCTGCGCAAGCAAATAGTAAGGACACGCTCGACATGTCGAAGCGCAAGGCATCTAAGTACAAACTTGACCGCCGGATGGGTGAAAACATCTGGGGTCGCCCGAAAAGCTCGGTCAATCGCCGTGCCTATGGCCCCGGTCAGCATGGCCAGCGCCGCAAGAGCAAGGTTTCGGATTTCGGCATTCAGCTGCGCGCCAAACAAAAGCTCAAGGGCTACTATGGCGATGTAACCGAAAAGCAGTTCAAGCGCACCTATCAGGAAGCCGCAAAGATCAAGGGCGATACCGGTCAGAACCTGATCGGCCTGCTCGAACAGCGCCTCGACATGGTAATCTACCGTGCCAAGTTCGCGCCGACCGTGTTCTCGGCCCGCCAGATCGTTTCACACGGCCACATCTATGTGAACGGCGTGAAGTGCAACATCGCCAGCCGCCGTGTGCGCCCCGGTGATGTTGTCAGCCTTGGCAAGAAGGCCAAGGAAATGGCCCTGATCGCCGAAGCGCAGAGCCTGCCTGAGCGCGAAATTCCTGATTATGTCGCGCCCGACGGCACCGACAAGATCACTTTCGTTCGCGTTCCGACGCTGGATGAAGTGCCCTATCCGGTAAAGATGGAACCGAACCTGGTTGTCGAATTCTATTCGCGCTAATCAGCTGGTCAAACCAGATACGAAAGGGCGGCCTTGCGGGGCCGCCCTTTTCGTTTGGACGCTACATCCTGAAGGCTTGCCCCTGCCCTCTTGAAGGCAATCCTGGCACCAGTAGCGCTTCTTAGAGCGGCAATCGGAAAAATAGAAATCACCCTTAATCCAACCCCGTTTATCCTGAGCTTGTCGAAGCACTGTCCTCTCCTTCAAGCAGTTGCGCTAAACGACTTGAAGGAGAGGACAGTGCTTCGACAAGCTCAGCAAAGACGGATTTTGGATCAGATTTGGTGTGGCTTGCTCTAGGAAAAGGTTATTTTCCATTCGGCATGATTGTGAACCCATGATCCATCCGGGCTGGATATTCTGCCGGCGATGGAGGCGCACCTTGATCGATCCAACCAGCCAATACCGATTTTGTACGCAGCATCGCTGCGGCAAATGGTATCCCAGCCTGACCAGCGCCCAACAGCAAGCTGCCGCAATCGGTGCGGGCTTACTGGAATTGCGCACGGGGATGTTCCAGCCCTATCGCGGCACCCGGCTTGAAACCCGCTGACCCTAAGAAAAGGGGTTTAATCGCTCGATGAAATTGCTACTTCCACTCCAGCCATTGGCAGGGGGATAGCATGCAATTTGACGACGTGATCATGGGGCGCCGCTCAGCCAGGGGCTATCTCGACAAACCGGTGCCGCGCCAGTTGATCGCAGACATTCTGACCCTTGCGATGCGTGCACCCAGTTCGATGAACACCCAGCCCTGGAATTTCCATGTGATTACTGGCGCGCCGCTTGATCGGATCCGGGCCGGAAACACCGAACGCAATCTGGCCGGAATTCCCCACAGCCGCGAATTTCGCACCGGCCATGCGTTTGAAGGTGTGCACCGTGATCGCCAGATCGGTGTGGCCAAGCAACTGTTCAGCGCGATGGGCATTGCCAGAGATGACAAGGATGCCCGGCTCGATTGGGTAATGCGCGGGTTTCGGCAGTTTGACGCCCCGGTCTGTGTAATCATCACCTATGACAAGGAACTGGCGGACAGCGATGATACGGCGTTCGATTGCGGAGCAGTTACCACCGCACTGGTCAACGCTGCCTGGTCACGCGGGCTTGGCTGCGTCATCAACAGCCAAGGCATTATGCAAAGCCCGGTGGTGCGCGAGCATGCTGGTATCCCCGAAGGTCAGGTGATCATGAAGGCCGTTGCACTGGGCTGGCCCGATGACAGTTTCCCCGCCAACGCGGTGGTATCTGAACGCAGGAGCGTGGATGAAGCAGCTGTATTTGTTGGATTTGATTGAAAAGCCCACGCTCAATTAAGCAGCAGAACCTTTTCATCAGGATGGACCATATTCAGGTCCGAACGCAGCAATTGCCCAGCCATGTCGGGATCAACCTGATTCGGATTGAGCAAGGCAACCCGGTTTTTCAGAACCTCGCGCCGCGCTTCGATCTGTTGCAGCTCTTTCTGCCTCAGTTCCAGCAAGCGGCTGTTTTCGCTCCACGAAAGAATTCCGCTGGGGCCGATCGTGATCCAACTGCTCATCCCCAGAAGGCAGGCCAGTGCCAACGCTTGCGTCGCGCGTTCTTTGGCCAGCCGGGGATGTTGGGGAGAATTCATGATTGCCTTAGAATCATAGTTGATTCAGCAGTTCAAGCGCTAATTTTGCCAAACAACCGAATTGTGGCTGACTGTGCTTGCCGCGCACTGTTCATGCAGTCTGCGAAGTGGAGATTTGGTGCGCCCGAGTGGATTCGAACCACCGGCCCCCAGATTAGGAATCTGATGCTCTATCCTGCTGAGCTACGGGCGCGCCAAGCGCGCTCTAGGAGTGTCAGCGCTGCGGGGCAAGCCCGCCTCAATTAAGCTTGTCTGGCGGTGCGATCGGAAAGGGCAAAGGAACCAGCGCAACGCCCTCGTCGAGCAACTCCCTGGCCTCTTGCGCGGTAGCTTCGCCATGGATAATTTCAGCCTCAGCCTCACCATAATGCATTTTGCGCGATTCTTCAGCGAAGCCTTTGCCAACCCAGCGCGATCCGCCCAGCGCTTCAGCCTGAAGCGCAGCCAGCTTGGTCAGCACCTCTTTGGCCTCAGCCGTCAATTTTCCGCCAGCCACTGGCTGCTTAGATTCCGATGGCAGCGCTGCCTGATTGCCCTTTCGCCCGATATTGGGCGCCATCACGGCCTTGCCTACATCACGCGAGCCGCAATCCGGGCAGCTGACCAAGCCGCGGGCCTGCTGTTGCTCAAACGCCTCCGATCCGGCAAACCAGCCTTCGAAGCGGTGCCCACCAGCGCGGCATTCAAGATCGAATACAATCATTGCAATACTTTATGAGCCAATTTTCTGCTTGTTGGCAAGGCATGGAACTTGCGCGCGCACCGCGGCGATCTGGGCGGGATCAAGCTCGGCAAAACGAAGCCCGGCAGCCTCGCCGCCCATATCGAGCAGCACTTCACCCCACGGATCCACCACCAGCGAGTGGCCAAAGGTCTCGCGGCCGTCGGCATGCTGGCCGACTTGCGCCGCCGCAATCACAAATGCGGTCGCCTCAATCGCCCTGGCTCGTTGCATGACGTGCCAATGGGCCTGGCCGGTTGGAACAGTGAAGGCTGCGGGGATCGCAATCATATCCACACCAGCGCGGCCATAATATTCAAACAAGGCCGGAAATCGTAAATCATAACAGATGGTAAGGCCCAGCTTTCCAAGCGGAGTATCAACTACAACCGGGCCGTCCCCCGGGGCGTATGCACTGGATTCCCGCCAGCTTTCACCGCTGGCCAGATCAACATCAAACATATGGATCTTGTCATACCGGGCGGCAATATCCCCCGCCCCATCAATCACGAACGAACGGTTGGCCCAGCGGCCATCTTCGCGCAGCACCGCCAGCGATCCGATCGCAACCCAGATCCCGGCGCGCGCCGCAGCATTACGGACATCAGCCAGCACCGCGTTTTGCACTTCGGGAACCACATGAACTGCACCGCGCGTGCGGTTACGATCGAGCAATCCCGACATTTCCGGCGTGAACAGCATGGTCGCCCCGCCCATCGCGGCGCTGCCCACTGCAGATACCATGCTTGCGGTGTTGGCCACCGGGTCTATTCCCGAGGTCATCTGCAGCAAGGCTATCCGCTGCATCCGATCAGAGCCGCAGCAAGGGATCAAGTTTGCCGGCCCGGTCCAGCGCCTGAATATCGTCACACCCGCCCACGGCGCTGCCATCGATCAGGATTTGCGGGACTGTTGCAGCACCCGGGACGCGGGCCAGCATCTCGGCCCTTTTTGGTCCACCAAGGGTGATATCATACTCTTCGTAAGCCACGCCCTTGCTATCAAGCAGCGCCTTGGCGCGTACGCAATATGGGCAGCCCCACTTGGTATATATCTCAACCTTGGGCTTGGACACTTGGCTACTCCTCTTGAAACCACGCCAGGCTATCATACATCTGGTGCGGTGTCATGGTCCGCAAGGGGATGACGCCAGCACCGGGATGCCGCTTGCGGGTCCTGTTTTCGCACTATTGCTCAACAAGAGGATTTTGCCATGAACCGTTTTGATTTCACCCCCTATCGCCGCACCATGGTTGGTTTTGACCGGCTGTTTGATCTGCTTGAAAACCAGAGCCGGATGAGCAGTGGCGACAATTACCCACCTTTCAATATCGAGCGCCGCGGTGACGATGCCTATCGCATCACGCTGGCCATAGCCGGCTTCAAGCCCGCCGAAATTGATATTACCGCCCAGCAGAACCTGCTGGTTGTTCAGGGCAAGAAGGGAGAAGACAGCTCTGCCGGGCAGTTTCTGCATGTCGGCATCGCCCAGCGCGGGTTTGAACGCAGGTTTGAATTGGCTGACTATGTCCGGGTTGATGATGCCAATCTGGAGGACGGCCTGCTGACCATCGATCTGGTCCGCGAAGTTCCAGATGCGATGAAGCCCAAGAAAATTCCGGTTGGCACGCAAAAATCGCTCAGCGTGGTCAAGGACGACAGCAAGGACGATATCGCCGCGGCTTGATCCCATAGCGGAAGGCCGGCGCAATTTGGGGGTGAGGCCAGGCCTCACCCCCCCGACGCTTGCGCGCCGTCTTGTCGCATCTCAATCGTCCGGGTCGCAGAAGACGATCAGACACGACAAAGCCCAGTTGCGATTCGAAACAAAACCCCGTTACCCGAGGCGCTATCGGGGTTTGACAGGGTGTTGCAAGGGATTTTCCGCCGTTATCGACCAGCGTGTTAACCACGCCGATGAAAAACAAGCAATATCAATCAAACCAGCCGCGCCTGCTGCAATGCGGCCGCGATAAATCCAGCAAACAACGGATGCGGATCGAACGGCCGGCTTTTCAGCTCGGGGTGGAACTGTACCCCGACAAACCAGGGATGGTCCGGTCGCTCGACAATTTCAGGCAGCAGCCCATCTGGAGACATCCCTGAAAATACCAGACCGCCCTTTTCCAGCGCATCTTTATAAGCCCCGTTAACCTCGTAGCGATGGCGGTGCCGCTCGCTGATTGAGGTCGCCCCGCCATAGATTGCGGAAACGTGGCTGTTGGCACCCAGCTTTGCCTCATAGGCCCCCAGCCGCATGGTTCCGCCCAGATCGGTGTCCGCACCGCGTTGCTGCAGACCTTCGGGGCTCATCCATTCGGTGATGATCCCGACCACTGGTTCATCGGTTGGGCCAAATTCGGTGGAGCTGGCAGCTGCGATCCCGGCCGTGCCGCGCGCAGCCTCGATGCAGGCCATCTGCATGCCCAGACAAATCCCGAAGAACGGCACCTTGCGTTCGCGTGCGAACCGGACCGAAGCAATCTTTCCTTCGGTGCCGCGCACCCCGAAACCACCCGGCACAAGAATGCCATGCATCGGTTCCAGCTTGGTCACGATTTCATCATCGCCGGCTTCGAACAGCTCTGCGTCGATCCACTTGATGTTGACTTTGACCCGGTTGGCCATGCCGCCGTGAACCAAAGCCTCGTTAAGGCTTTTGTAGGCATCGGGCAGGCCAATATATTTGCCCACCACCCCGATTGTCACTTCGCCTTCCGGGTTCTGGAAGCGATCGACGATGTCTGCCCAGACCGAAAGATCAGGCGCCGGGCTGCTAAGGCCAAAATGGTGCAGCACTTCTGCATCAAGCCCTTCGGCGTGATATTGCAGCGGCACCGCATAAATGCTTTTGGCATCAAGCGCGGGGATTACCGCTTCTTTGCGGACGTTGCAGAACAGCGCAATCTTGGCGCGCTCGTTTTCGGGCAGCGGATGTTCACATCGGCACAGCAGCAGATCGGGCTGCACACCCATGCTGGTCAGTTCGCGGACCGAGTGCTGGGTTGGCTTGGTCTTAAGCTCGCCCGCGGCCGAAACGTAGGGCACCAGCGTGACATGAACCGAACAGAACCGTTCGCGCCCCAGTTCGTTGCGCATCTGGCGGATGGCCTCAATAAATGGCAGCCCTTCGATATCGCCCACCGTGCCGCCGATTTCACACAGCACGAAATCGAGGCCTTCGGTATCGGCCAGCGCAAATTGCTTGATCGCATCGGTAACGTGCGGGATTACTTGCACCGTTGCGCCCAGATAATCGCCCCGGCGTTCCTTGGCGATGATGTCGCGGTAAATCCGTCCGCTGGTGATATTATCGGCTTGCCGTGCTGAAACGCCCGTGAAGCGTTCGTAATGGCCCAGATCAAGATCGGTTTCCGCGCCGTCATCGGTCACGTAAACCTCGCCATGTTGATAGGGGCTCATGGTTCCCGGATCGACGTTCAGATAGGGATCAAACTTGCGGATACGGACCTTGAATCCGCGCGCCTGCAGCAATGCCGCAAGGCTTGCCGCCATCAAACCTTTGCCAAGCGAGGAGACCACGCCGCCGGTGATAAAAATGAACCGCGCCATGGGAGTCGGGCCTTAAGCGTTCGAATGGATTCGGCGCAAGCGCGTTCTGCGGCAATCCACAGCCGCGCGCACCTGCAACGGGGAAATTGCGCTGAACGGAGCCTAGTTAGGCTTGGTCGGCGCGCCCGCAGGCGCCGGTGCGGTGCCCAGCGGTGCCTGACCAGGAGCCGCTGCCGGAACCGGCTGCGTGCCAACCGGCACAAGCCCACTTGGGGCAAGCGGATCACCCGCAGGAGCCGGCGCCGGAGCTGCCGTTCCACTCAACGAGGTGTCAAATTCACGTCCGCCGCTGTTGCGGGTCGCCAATGCGGCCAGCAGGATCGACAGCGACACGAACATAATTGCCAGGATCGTGGTCAGCCTGGTCATGAAATCAGCTGCGCCGCGTGCTGACATCAGGCCGGCCGGGCTGCCCCCGGTTCCCAAACCACCGCCTTCCGATTTTTGCATCAGGATAACAGTTACCAACAGGGCGGCAACAACAGCCTGGATCGCGGTTAGGAAATGCATCAGCGTCATGGGGAATCCGTAAATAGGTGTGCGGCAGCGCATCTAGGCGCAGCGCGGCCAATGTGCAAGGTTTGCAAGCTCAATCGCCGTCCTGCGGGGCAGCAGCCAGTACGATCGCCAGAAAGCTTTCCGCAGTCAGGCTTGCTCCGCCCACCAATGCGCCGCCCACTTCAGCGCCGCCCAGCAATTCAGCGGCGTTCCCGGCATTGACCGAACCGCCATAAAGAATCCGCACGCCAGCACCCTCTTCGCCATAGACCGCAATCAGTTTGGCACGGATTGCGCGGTGCATCGCGCTGACATCATCAACCGATGGAACCCGGCCAGTGCCGATCGCCCAGACCGGCTCATACGCTACAGTGAGCCCAGCCAGCGCCCCCTCGCCCTGCGGCAAGGAACCGCCAAGTTGCCCCGCAACGATGGCTTCGGCATTTCCCGCATCGCGTTCTGCCTCGGTTTCGCCAACACAAACAATCACGCCCAATCCGGCGGCCAGGGCGGCTTCGGCCTTGGCTTGCACCACCTGATCGGTTTCTGCATGCATGGCCCGGCGTTCGCTATGCCCCACGATCGCAAAGCCGGCCCCGCTATCGGCGAGCATTGCAGCAGACACTTCGCCGGTGTGGGCGCCCGAAGCCTGCGCATGGCAATCCTGCCCGCCCACTGCGATTGCCTCAACCGCCTCTGCCAAAGCCGCCACCAATGTGAACGGCGGCGCAATCGCAACATCCACGCCGGTATGGCGCGCTGCGCCGCGATCAATCGCGCGGGCCTCTGCCAGCTGCGCGCGCAGCCCGTTCATTTTCCAATTGCCTACGATGTAGGGGCGTGACGCCATGATGTTTCCCTCAATACTGCAAATCCGGCCTGTGACCGTGAATCGCCTTGCGGTTAGGCCAGTGGGCCAACGCTTGTCAAAGTGCATCGCAATGCCCGGCTGAGCCGGGCTGCCCCATTGCCTGCGCCGCCAATGCCCACTAAAGCGCCGGAGTAAGGCGGGCCGACGGTCGGATCGCATGGCATTCACGGCAGTGGCAACAGCTTCATGATTTCATTTATCCGCTCGTTCTTCAATTCCAAGCTGGGCGTAGTTCTGGCGATGGGCTTCGTTGTGCTGATCATGTTCGGATTTGCGGCTGGCGATCTTGCTGGCAATGGCGGTTTCGGGGCGTTCGGCAAGGGCAACCGGGTCGCCACGATCGGGCGGCAAAGTGTCTCTTCAGACGATCTGGAAAAGCAGGTTGGCATCTGGCTTGAGCGGTTGCGCAAAAGCAACCCTGGCTTCACGATCAAGCAATTCATCGCCGAAGATGGGATCAACAAGCTGCTGTCGTTCCTGATCGATGCCAAGGCTACGCGGCTGTGGGGAGAATCGCATGGAATCTATATCGGTGAGCGGTTGATCGATCACGAAATTGCCAAGAATGGCCGCCTTCAGGGCCCCGATGGCAAGATCGATCCTGACCTCTATGGCCAGTTTCTGGCCGAACAGGGGATGACCGATGCCCAGTTTCGCGGCGAAGCAATCGAACTGCTGATGGCACGGCAATTGCTGGGCCCGTCAACTATCGGGCTGACCGTGCCCAGGAAGGTCAGCATGCGCTATGCCGGGGCCCTGACCGAGCAGCGCCAGGGGGCAATTGTCACCCTGCCGCTGGCCGCGTTTGCGCCCAAAGGCCCGCTCACCGATGCAGAGGTGCAGGCCTATTATAATTCGCACAAGGGCGATTACGCCCTGCCCGAACGCCGCACGATCCGCTGGGCCAGCTATAGCGACAGCGCAATTCAAAACGTGCCAGCGCCAACCGACGCGGAAGTGGCGGCGCGCTATAATGCCGGCAAGGCGCTCTATGCCCCAACCGACAAGCGCAAGCTTACCCAGGTGGTGCTACCTACCGAAGCCGCCGCCCGCGCTGTTCTGGCCGAGGCGACTGGCGGCAAGAAGCTTGAACAGGTGGTTGCAGCAAAAGGGCTATCGGTGGCAGCGCTGGGCAGCCTGACCAAGGAAGCCTTTGTGGCCCAGGCCAACCAATCCGCAGCCGATGCGGTTTTCGCCGCCGAAGCAGGCAAGACTGTTGGCCCGTTCAAGGTGCCGCTTGGCTGGGCCATTGTGCGGGTCGATGCGCGCGAAACTACTGCGGGCAAGACGCTGGAGCAGGCAACCCCCGAAATCACCAAGCTGCTGGCCGACGAAAAACGCCGCAATGCGATAATCGAATATTCCCAGCGGATTGAGGAAGAGTTCAGCAACGGCGGATCGCTGGGCGATGTTGCCAAAGAGCTGGGGCTGACAGTGGTCGAAACGCCGTTGATCCTGGCCGATGGCAGCGTGTTCGGCCAGAACGGGTTAAATGTTGCGCCGCAGCTGGCCAAGGTTGTGCCAACCGTGTTCCAGCTTGATGGGCCGGGCAATCCCCAGCTTGCAGAGGTTGAAGCAGGCAAGACCTTTGTGGTCTTCGACGTTGGCCAGGCCATGCCCGCCGCGCCCCCGCCGCTCGATCAGATCCGCGCCCAGGTTGCCGAAGACGCGCGCATCGCCAAGGGCGAGGTCGCGGCCAAGGCTGCGGCAGACAAGATCAAGGCGCAGGTTGAAAGCGGCGTCCCGATCGAAGTCGCGCTGGCTTCGCTGGGCGTCACCCTGCCGCCGGTCGATCGGGTCGATACCAACCGCCAGAAAGTTGAAGAGCAAGGCCCGGCAGCAGCGATGCCGCTGCGGTTGCTGTTCGCTATGCCCAAAGGCAAGGTCAAGCTGCTGCGCGCACCGCGCAATCGCGGCTGGTATGTTGTCACCGTAACCCAGGTTACACCCGGCAACGTTGCCGAGAATGACGAACGTATGACCGGGTTGAGCGACAGTCTGCGCAAGGCCAAGGCCGAGGAATATACCGAGGAAACGCGTGATGCATTCCGCGGCGAAGTGGGATCAACCCGCGATGATGCCAATGTCGTGAAGCTGCAAAGGCAGCTTTCCGGCAGTAACTGATCCGCGCTGATGGGCGGTGGCCGGCCTGAAAACCACGCTGAAGCCGCAGCACAGCTTGCTGCTGGCAGACCCGGTGTGGTGTGGCGCCGGCTGATCGCCGATTGCGAAACGCCAGTGGGCGCAGCGGCCAAATTGATGGTCGAGGGCCGGGGTGATTACCTGCTCGAATCGGTTCAGGGCGGCGAAGTGCGCGGGCGCTATTCCTTGTTGGGACTGGATCCCGATCTGGTTTTCCGGGCCAGCGGAGAACACGCAGAGATCAACCGGATCTGGCGCGATGATCGCAGCGCTTTTATGGGGTTGCCGGGCAACAGTCTGGCCGAACTTCGCGCCCTGGTCGAAACCTGCCGGTTTGAGGTTCCAGCTGCCCTGCCGCCGGCCCTGTCGTGTCTGGTCGGTTATTTTGGCTATGAAACCTATGGTCTGATCGAAAAGCTGCCGCGCCCCGCCGCCAGCCCGCTCGATCTGCCTGATATGCTGTTCGTGCGCCCGGCGCTGATCCTGGTGTTCGATCGGCTTTCAGACGAGCTCTATGCGATTGCCCCGCTCTGGCCGTCAGACCAGGCTCCAGAGCGCGCCTTGGCGGCCGCTGAAGAGCGGATCGACGCGGCCCTGCACCGGCTGTCGCAGCCTCCTGTCGCTGCCGTGCAGGATGCCGCGCTGCCCGAACCTGCGCTGGCCCCCACCTTGCCAGCAGGCCGCTATGCCGAGATGGTGCTGCGGGCGAAGGACTACATCTCAGCCGGAGACATATTTCAGGTGGTGCTGGCGCAGCGCTTTACCTGCCCCTTCACCCTGCCCCCGCTGGCGCTCTATCGTGCGCTGCGACGGGTGAACCCTTCGCCGTTTCTGTATTTCCTCGATTTGCCGGGCTTTGCGCTGACCGGATCGAGCCCGGAAATACTGGTCCGGGTGCGCGACGGCGAAGTGACAATCCGGCCGATCGCCGGAACAAGGCCGCGCGGCAAGACGCCCGACGAAGATCGCGACAACGAAGCCAGCCTGCTGGCCGACCCCAAGGAACGCGCCGAGCATCTGATGCTGCTTGATCTGGGCCGCAACGATGTAGGCCGGGTTGCGCAAGCCGGAACAGTCAAAGTTACCGAAAGCTACACCGTGGAACGCTACAGCCACGTGATGCACATAGTATCGAACGTGGTGGGCCAGCTGGACGGCACCAATCACGATGCAATCGACGCTGTTTTCGCCGGGTTTCCGGCCGGCACGGTCAGCGGCGCACCAAAGGTTCGCGCCTGTCAGATCATCGCTGAGCTGGAAGGCGAAACCCGCGGTGCCTATGCTGGCGGGGTTGGATATTTCGCGCCAGACGGCAGCCTTGATAGCTGCATTGTGCTGCGCACCGGGGTGGTCAAGGACGGCATGCTGCACGTTCAGGCCGGCGCGGGGATCGTGGCAGACAGTGATCCGGCCTATGAGCAACGCGAATGCGAGGCCAAGGCCGGGGCGCTGATTGCAGCCGCGCGGGAGGCGGTGCGGGTCGCGGGTGAAGCGGGCTTCGGGCAGTAGCTTGACCTTGCCCGTGCAAGGCTTAGCCTGCCCTATATGCGCAAACTCCTCATCCTGTTCGCCCTGCTGTTCGCTAACCCGCTCCACGCCGCCGAAGACTGGTCAAAGCGCGGCGCTGAGCAGGACGTGATGCTGAAAGACTTCCACTTCGGCACCGGCGAGGTGATGGACCTGCGGATGCACGTCACCACGCTGGGCACCCCGCGCCGCAACGCCAAGGGTGAAATCGACAACGCAGTGATGATCCTGCACGGCACCGGCGGATCGGGCTGGCAGTTCTTCCGCCCGCAATTTGCCGACGAGCTATATGGCCCGGGTCAGGTGCTGGACATCACGCGGTGGTATGTGATCCTGCCAGACAATATCGGCCATGGTAAAAGCTCAAAGCCCAGCAACGGCCTGCGGATGGCCTTTGCCCGCTATGACTATGACGACATGGTCGACGCGCAAAAGCGGCTGCTGGTGGAAGGCCTGGGGGTAAATAGCCTGCAACTGATCCTTGGCACGTCGATGGGCTGCATGCACGGCTTTGTCTGGGGAACGCGCTATCCCGGCTTTGCCAGGCGGCTGGCTCCGTTTGCCTGCAACGCGGTGGAAATCGCTGGTCGCAACCGGATGTGGCGGCAGATGTCGATCGATGCGATCAAGGCTGATCCACTGTGGAACGGCGGAAACTATGGCCAGCAGCCGGCCCAAGGACTGCGCACTGCGCGCAACCTGTCGATCATTGCCGGCGGCAATGCCTGGGGTTTGCAGGAACTCTACCCGACCCGTGAAAAGGCAGAGGCGTTTCTGGCTGAAACCGGCGAAGCGCGCAGCAAGGCAGAACTTGATGCCAACGATCAGATCTATCAGCTGGACAGTTCACGCAATTACAACCCGGCACCCAATCTGGGGCTGATCCGCGTACCGGTGCTGTGGATCAACAGTTCCGATGATTTTATCAACCCGCCCGAACTGGGCATGGCCCAAAAGCAGGTCAGGCAAATCCCGCGCGCGCGGTTTATCCTGCTGCCCTACAGCCCTGAAACCAAGGGCCACGGAACCCACACCTGGGCGCGGTTCTGGAAAAAGGATCTGGCCAAGCTGATGGCCATGCGATGAAGGTCTGGCTGGCGGGATTTGCGCTGACGCTGGCAGCCTGCTCGCCTGCGCCAAAGCCACTGGCCGATTCCGCCTGCCACGAAATCAGCTTTGACGATACCCGCTTTACCGATTGCATTGCCGATCCGGCGCGTGATGCTGTGCGGTTGGTGATCAATCCCGAACTGCGCACGCTGGGCGCGCTGGCTGGTTCGTTGCGGGATAACACCAGGATTCGCTTCGCGATGAACGGCGGGATGTATGATGATGAAGGAAAGGCCATCGGCCTTGCCGTGATCGAGGGCCGCCAAGTCCACCGGCTTAATCGCAAGCAAGGCGGCGGTAACTTTCATCTGCTCCCCAACGGGGTTTTTTCAGCTGAAGCCGATGGCTGGCATGTCCGCACAAGCGATGCCTATGCCGCCGCCACACCGCGCTCCGCAATGGCAACCCAATCAGGCCCGATGCTGGTGATCGAAGGCAGGCTGCATCCGGCTTTCGCGGATGATGGGGATTCGCGCTATATCCGCAATGCGGTCGGGATTGATCGAGCCGGCAAGGCCCATTTCGTGATTTCCGAGGAGCCAGTTTCCTTTGGCCTTCTAGCGCGTCTGTTCCGCGACAAGTTGGGCTGCCCCAATGCGCTGTTCCTCGATGGGTCGGTATCGGCGTTGTGGGATCCAGCGGCACAGAGGACTGATAGCAGTGTGGCATTAGGCCCGCTGCTGGTGGTGGAGGCGCGCTGAATGCGCTAGGCTATGATCATGACCCAGCGCCGTACCCTTTATCCGCCGATTGAACCCTATGCTTCGGGCATGCTTGACGTGGGCGATGGTCATAGCATTTATTGGGAGCGCTGCGGCACTCCTGGAACAAAGCCCGCGCTGTTCCTGCATGGCGGACCGGGCGGCGGGATCAGCCCAATGCAGCGCCAGCAGTTCGATCCGGCGCTGTATGACGTGCTGCTGTTCGATCAGCGCGGCTGCGGGCGATCTACGCCCTTTGCCTGCCTTGAAAGCAACACCACCTGGCACCTTGTCGCAGATATTGAGCGCCTTCGCGAAATGGCCGGCCACGATCAGTGGCTGGTGTTTGGCGGATCCTGGGGTTCCACACTCAGCCTCGCCTATGCCCAGACCCACCCGGCACGGGTCAGCCAACTGGTGCTGCGCGGGATTTTCCTGGCCAGCCAGAAGGAAGCTGACTGGCTGTACAAATACGGAGCGAGTGAACTTTACCCCGAAGCCTGGGATCAATTCGCAGGACACATCCCACCCGAAGAGCGCGGCGATCTGCCCACAGCCTATCAAAAGCGCCTTACCAGCGATAATCTGGAGGTTCGGCTGGCCGCGGCCAAAATCTGGGCGCTGTGGGAAGGCGTTACAGTAACCCTGCTGCCTGACGCAGAGATGATGGCCGATTTCACCGCCGACGATCACGCCGTGGCAGTGGCGCGGATCGAGAACCACTATTTCATGCACGATTGCTGGCTGGAACCGGGCCAGTTGCTGCGCGATGCCCACAAGCTGGCCAATTTGCCGGGCGTGATCGTGCAGGGCCGGCATGATTGCTGCACCCCGCCGGCCGCCGCATGGGCGCTCAAGAAAGCATGGCCCGAAGTGGAACTGCAGATCGTTGACGATGGCGGGCACCTGTTCACCGAACCGGGCATTACCGATGGACTGGTGCGCGCTAGCGACCGTTTTGCGGGAAAAACCGACTAGCACCGCGCCCAATCACGCAACCTTATCTGGCAAATCGCGTAGCCCGCGCCTATGTCCGCTGGCATGAGCGCAACCGACATCCTCGTCATCGACAATTACGATAGCTTCACCTGGAATCTGGTCCACTACCTGATGGAACTGGGTGCCAAGGTTGAAGTGGTTCGAAACGACGCAATTTCGGCCGGACAGGCGGTATCAAGCGGGGCCAGAGGATTTCTGATCTCACCCGGCCCATGCACCCCAAACGAAGCCGGGATCAGCCTTGATCTGGTTGGCGCCTGTGCTGAAGCTGGCAAGCCGCTGCTGGGTGTATGCCTTGGCCACCAGTCGATCGGTCAATACTTCGGCGGGCAAGTGGTGCGCGGCGGGCTGATGCATGGCAAAACCAGCACCGTCACACACGATGGCAGCGGCCTTTATTCCGGAATACCGTCTCCGTTCCAGGCGACGCGCTATCACTCGCTGATCGTCGATGATGTGCCGGATGGTCTGGTTGTCAATTGCACCAGTGATGATGATCACGTGATGGGTTTCCGCCACACTTCGCTGCCGATCCACGGCGTGCAATTTCATCCGGAAAGCATCGCCACGCAGCACGGCCACGCCATGCTGGCAAACTATCTGCGCGTCTGCGGAATTGCGGTCAAGGAACTGGCGTGAGCCTGTCGCTGGAAGAATCCGAAGATCTGTTCGGACAAATGCTCGATGGCGCGCTGGCTGACCAAGCCATTCGCGATATCCTGATTGACCTTGCGACACGCGGCGAAACCGCTGCTGAACTGGCAGGCGCCGTTTTTGCCATGCGCGCACGGATGAAGCGGGTTGCCGCCCCGCCCGGCGCTATTGATGTCTGCGGCACCGGCGGCGATGGGCAGCATTCGCTCAACGTTTCAACGGCAGTGGCGCTGGTAGTTGCGGCTTGCGATGTGCCCGTTGCCAAGCACGGCAACCGTGCGGCATCAAGCCTGGCTGGCGGCGCAGATACGCTTGAAGCGCTGGGTCTTGATCTCGCCCGCGCTAGCGAATTGGCGCATCAGACCCTGCCTGATCTTGGCATCGCCTTTTTGTTCGCGCAGGCCCACCACCCCGCCCTGGGCGCGATTGCACCAATTCGCAAAGCCATCGGGCAACGCACGATCTTCAACCTGATCGGCCCACTGGCCAATCCGGCAGGGGTTGCGCGGCAACTGGTGGGTGTGGCTCAACCCAATCTGATCGCGCTATACCGCGATGCGATGGATTTGCTGGGGACACAGACTGCGCTGATCGTTTCAGGCGCCGAAGGGCTCGATGAATTGTCGATCGCGGGGACCAGCTATATGGCCGCAATCGGTCTGCCGCACTTCCCGGGTGAAGTAATTCCCGGCGATGCCGGGCTTTTGCCGCATCCGCTTGAAGACCTGCGCGGCGGCGATGCTGCGTTCAATGCTGCAGCCTTGCGCCGATTGCTTGATGGTGAAGCCGGGGCATACCGCGATGCCGTAATCCTGAACGCCGCGGCAGCATTGATTGTCGCGGGCCAGGCCGGCGATTGGCTTGAAGGCGCAGAAGAAGCCGCTGAAGCGATTGACAAAGGTCTTGCAAAAGCCCTGCTGGATTGCTGGATCGAGACTGTGAGATGACCGACAAACTTGCCGAAATCTGCGAGGCCAAGCGCACTGAAGTCGCCGCGCGCAAACGGATTGCAACCCGTGCAGAACTTGAACGCAGCGCCGCGCAGCAAACCGCGCCGCGCGGGTTTGAGGCGGCCTTGCGGGCCAAAGCTGCTTGCGGATATGCCCTGATCGCCGAAATCAAGAAAGCCAGCCCCTCCAAGGGCCTGATCCGGGCCGATTTCGATCCTGCAGCCCATGCCAGGGGCTATCAGCAAGGCGGCGCAGCGTGCCTTTCCGTGCTTACCGATGCACCCTATTTTCAAGGACACGAAGAGTACCTTGTCGCGGCGCGCGCAGCCTGCGATTTGCCGGTGCTGCGCAAGGATTTCATGGTCGATCCCTGGCAGGTTGCCGAAGCCCGCGCGATCGGCGCCGATGCCGTGCTGATCATCGTTGCCGCGCTGGATGATGCGCAGATGGCAGAGATAGAATTTGCCGCGCTGGAATGCGGGATGGACGTGTTGGTAGAGGTTCATAACGCAGCGGAGATGACCCGGGCCGGCGCGCTGAAATCGCGGCTGATCGGGGTCAACAATCGCGATCTGAAGCGCTTCGTTACCGATCTTGCCAACAGCGAACAGCTGGCCGCACTTGCCCCGCCAGGCACTCTGCTGGTCAGCGAAAGCGGCATCAATGGTCACTCCGATCTGGTCCGGCTGGCGCAAAGCGGCATTCTCACGTTCCTTGTTGGCGAAAGCCTGATGCGGCAAGCCGATGTTGCCGCCGCCACCCAGGAGCTGCTCAATGGCTGAACTGACCCATCTTGACGAACAGGGCAACGCGCGGATGGTTGATGTTGGCGCAAAGGCTGAGACGCCGCGGGTGGCAATTGCCGAAGGGCGGATCCGGATGAGCCAGCCCGCACTGGCCGCAATCCGCGATGGCACGGTCTCAAAGGGCGATGTGTTTGCTGCGGCCCGGATCGCCGGGATCATGGCAGCCAAGAAAACCGCCGATCTTATTCCGCTGTGTCATCCGCTGGCGCTGACTTCGGTGACAGTCGATTTCGCGTTCAGGGATGATGCGGTGCAGGTTACCGCGCAGGCCGCGCTCACCGGGCGGACCGGCGTGGAAATGGAAGCGATGACGGCCGCTTCGATCGCGCTCCTGACGATCTACGATATGGCCAAGGCAGTCGATAAAGGCATGGTCATCGATGGCCTGAGGCTGATCGAGAAGCGCGGCGGAAAATCGGGTCATTGGCAGGCCGCTGACTGATGGCAATGCTAACGCTTGATGACGCTCAGGCCAGGCTGCTTGCACTTGCAACACCGTTGGAAATTGAACGCGTCGCGGCTGGCGATGCGCTGGGGCGCTACCTTGCCGGGCCACTGATTGCCAATCGGACGCAACCCCCGGCCGATCTTTCGGCAATGGATGGCTATGCGATGCGTATCGCCGATCTGCCCGGACCCTGGCAAGTGGTGGGCGAAAGCGCTTGCGGCCATCCGTTTGCCGGCGAACTTGGCAGCGGCACGGCGGTGCGGATCGCAACCGGCGCGCTGATTCCTGCTGGTGCCGATATGGTGCTGATGCAGGAAGACGCCGCGCGTTCTGGACCATTGCTGAGCCTGACCGGCACCCCGCCCGAACCGCGCGGAAAGCACATTCGGCGCAAAGGCCACGATTTCGTTGAAACAGCCCAATTGTTGCCCGGTGGCACCCGGCTGGGGCCGGGCCAGATTGCCCTGGTCCGCGCGGCGGGATACAATCTGGTGCCAGTCCGGCGAATGCCGCGCGTGGCCATCATCGATAGCGGTGATGAACTGGCCGAAGATGCCGAATCCTGCGCGTTGCACCAGATACCGGCAAGCAACGGCGTAATGCTTGAAGCCATGATCCGGCAGACGGTGCCTTGTGAAGCCTGGCGGATCGGCCCGGTTGCAGACCGGATGGAGGCATTGGCCTCGGCATTAGCCCAGGCCGGACAGGCCGATGTCGTGGTGACAAGCGGCGGCGCATCGGTGGGCGATCACGATCTTATCCGTCCGGCGCTGCAAGCCTGGGGTGCAGAGATCGATTTCTGGAAGGTTGCAATCAAACCAGGCAAGCCGGTGATGATTGCGCGGCGCGGTGCACAATTGGTGGTTGGATTGCCCGGCAATCCGGTTTCCAGCCACGTCACTGCATACCTGTTCCTGCTGCCTCTGCTGCGGGCATTGTCCGGAGCACACTCGCCCCTGCCATTTGCGGTCGATGCGCTGGCAGGCGAGGATCTGCCGGCTGGTGGGCCGCGGCGCGAATTCATCCGTGCGGCCTGGAACGGGCGCGTGGTCTCTGCCCAGCTTAATCAGGATAGCGGCGCGCTGGGTGCGCTGGCTGCCAGCAATGCCCTGATCGACCGGCCAGCAAATGCGCCGGCGATGGCTGCCGGCAGCCCCGTTCCAATATATCTGGTCGAAAATGGCGGTGTTGCTTGACTTGCCAAAATATGTTGCTTAATTGTTCCGCATTCGTTCACTGAACGGCACAGGAACATTCCGCTCCTCGTCCGTTCCAATGGGAGTGATGCGCGCATGCTTACCCGCAAGCAGCACGAGCTGATCCGTTATATCCAGGCCAAACTGGAAGAAACCGGGGTGTCCCCTTCATTTGAAGAGATGAAGGAAGCGCTCGATCTTAAATCCAAGTCTGGCGTGCACCGGCTTATTTCCGCTTTGGAAGAACGCGGGTTTATCCGCCGCCTGCCCAATCGGGCCCGCGCGCTGGAAGTGCTCAAACAGCCTGAGGATGTGACCAGCAAAGCCCCCGCCCGCAATGCCGGCAATGTGGTAGAGCTGAAACGGCCAGAACCGGCGCGCCCTGCCCCTGCCAACGATGTGATCGAAATTCCGCTCCACGGCCGGATCGCGGCTGGCGTGCCAATCGAAGCGATGGAAACCGCTTCGATGCTGCCGGTGCCCGCCGCGCTGCTGGGCTCTGGTGAGCATTATGCGCTGGAGGTTTCTGGTGATTCGATGATCGATGCCGGAATTCTCGATGGCGATTACGCCCTGATCCGCCGTACAGACACCGCCCGCGATGGCGAAATTGTGGTCGCGCTGGTTCGCGGAGAGGAAGCAACCCTCAAATATTTGCGGCGTGAAAACGGTCAGGTTCGGCTTGATCCGGCCAATGCCGCTTACGAGCCGCAGGTCTATGATCCGCGCGAAGTTGTGGTCCAGGGCAAGCTGGCCGGGCTTTTGCGCCGCTATCACTAGAATCGGTCAAGGCCGAATTGTAGCACTGGCAGCGTCGGCATCTTCGCTGCCAGTGGCTTGCGGCCTCGGCCGCCAGGGCCGCGGTTCGGGCGGGCTCCACCAGCCATGTTCGCCTTCGCGCTGGGCGACTGAATCGACGCTTTGGCGCGAAAGATCGATGGAAAGCCCGCCGCTCTGATCCAGCATCCGCCGGTCCGCCTTGAACCAGCGCGGCTTGCATGATCGCGGCAAATAGCGCGCTGCCACCACGATATCGGTCCGCTCGCAAGCCGCAGCCAGCGCCCGTTCTTCAGCGAATGCCGTGCCGCGGGCCAGCAGCAGCTGCCAATTGCGCCCACCGCGGTTCAATCGGATTGCACAGAAACCCTGGGTGCACTGGGCACCGGGCCAATCATCAAGCAGGCGGGTTTCACCATCCATCCCGGCTTGCTCCAGCAGATTGTCGCGGGTGTAGTCACTGCGGGTTTGGCGCAGCACCAGCAATTCACTGCGGCTCTCACCCGTAATGCCAACATGGCGCCCATCGCCAGAAATCAACAGATCCGGCGGTTTGATGAAAGCCAGCAATATCAACCCGATTGCGGCCGGACCAAAGCCCCACAGCCGCACCCGCCCGCGCCACAGCGCCAGCCACAGCCCGCCTGCCACAAACAATCCAAAAGCCCCGTGCCCCATTGCCGGCAGCATCGTCACTGCTCCGGGCATGCTCGCCGTCCAATGCGCCAGCGCCAGCAACAGCTCGAGCGACTTTCCAGCCAGCCACCAGAACGGCGCACCGGCGCCAACCGCGTCGAACAGCAGTGCCAGGGCAATCAGCGGCATCGAAGCCAGGGTCGTCAGCGGGATCGCAACCACATTGGCCAGCGCGCCATAAACCCCGGCGCGATGAAAATGGAACAGGCCGATTGGCATCAGCGCCAGTTCAATCACCACCCCGGTCAGCAGGAGGCCGGTGATCTGCCGCAATCCGCGCTGCCATATCGCTTCCTCACGCGGGGCAAAAAAGGCCCGCAGCCGATCTGTTCCGTGCAGCGCAACGATGGCTATCACGGCGGCAAAACTCATCTGAAAGCTTGGTCCAACCAGTGCCTCGGGCCAGATCAGCAATACGGCGGCGGCGGCCACCGCTATCAACCGCATACTAAGCGGTTCGCGCCCCAGCGCCAGCGCCAGCAAAACCAGCACCGCACCGATACACGAACGAATGGTTGGCACCTGGGCTCCGGTTAGCAGGGTATAGCCGATACCGGCACCGGCCCCGAAGCCCGCAGCCATAACCGGCAGCCGAATTCTCAGCGCCAGCCACGGAAACAGCGCCAGCAGCCGCAAGGCTATCACATAGCCCGCCGCAACCACGGCGCTGACATGCAGTCCGCTAATCGAAAGCAGGTGGGTTAGCCCCGCATCGCGCATCGCATCCTCGTCTTCAGGCGCTATCGCGCCGCGATCGCCGCTGGCGAAGGCTGCGGCGAGCGCGCCGGGAGAGCCATCCAGCTGCAACCGCACATGCTGTGAAAGCCTTCGCTGCACCCGTTTGATCGGTCCATCGCTGCTGCCGTGCTCCAAAACCTCGATCGGCCCCAGCACACTGCCCGTTGCCGAAAGCCCTGCAAACCAGGCACTGCGGGCAAAATCATAGCCCCCCGGCAGCATTGGCGGCGCAGGAGGGACCAGCCTGGCCCGGACCCGCAGCAACGCGCCTTCGGCCAGTTCGGGACGATCATGATCGGCGTCAAGCCCAAGCCGCACCGCAATTGCGCGTCCGGTGCCCGGTTCGCGCGCGGCAACAATCAGCCGCACTTTATGCTGGGCGGGCAGATCCTCGCGCGCCAGAACGCGGGCATCAAAGCGTTCGACCATCGGCCGCGCGATCGGGCGTGCACCGATCATCCAGGCCTTCGCCCAGACCAGCATGCAGCCCAGCGCCACGGCAATCCCCATTACCATCAACGCCTGGCGCAGCAGCGTGTACGCCCCATCACGGCGCAGCAAGCCAAAGCCGACCAGTGCAATACCAAGTGCCAGCGCGATGGTTCCAAGCCACTGCCAGATGTTCGCTCCGCTAAACCATGCCGCAATCCCCGCAGCCAGCCCGATTACGGCCCAGGGTCCGCGATCATATCCTGCAGATTCAAGGAAATGTTCGGCGCGTGCGGCCACCTGCACAAGGGCGCTGGACAAGTCCCGCGGCATGCGCCAATGCTTATGTTGCAGTGCAGCGCCGAGAGGCGGATCGCTGCCGACTGGCACCAGAGGCGGATCGTCGCTGGCCATGGAGAGCAACAGACAGGATGGCGCCGCGCTTGGCAAGAGCGCTGCTGTAATCGCTCCTTTGCTTCTGCCTGGCCCGGCGCGCTCGTTTAAGGACTTATCCCACTGGACATGCCGCAAAAGCATGGCCAGTTTCAGGGGAGTCGGTGCCAGCCTAGCGCAAGCCCCTAGCCCGGTGCTAACCGGCTGGATGGCATAATTTGCTAGGGCTGCGGCAGCAATTCGCGCAAGGCTGGCTGATTGGCCAAGGAGTGTAAGTGGTGAGCAACGAAGCAAAGCTTAGCACCGCGGGCGGGGAATTCATCTATCCGGTGATTTCAGGCAGCGTCGGTCCAGATGTGATCGATATCCGCAAGCTTTATGGCCAGACGGGCCAATTTACCTTCGATCCGGGCTTTACCAGCACGGCCAGCTGCGAAAGCGCGCTGACTTATATCGACGGCGATGAAGGGGTGCTGCTGCACCGGGGGTATCCGATCGGCCAGCTGGCTGAAAATTCCAGTTTCATGGAAGTC
The DNA here is from genome assembly GCF_040079535.1 of Novosphingobium sp. Lineage (GTDB taxonomy): Bacteria > Pseudomonadota > Alphaproteobacteria > Sphingomonadales > Sphingomonadaceae > Novosphingobium. The sequence goes on from NZ_JBEBKB010000001.1 coordinate 166,034, forward strand.
AGCTATCTGCTGCTAAATGGCGAACTGCCCAGCAAGGCCGAACTGGCCCGGTTTGAAACCACGATTACCCGCCACACCATGCTGCACGAACAGCTGGCCACGTTCTACCGGGGCTTCCGCCGCGATGCCCACCCGATGGCGATTATGTGCGGCGTGGTTGGTGCGCTTTCTGCATTCTATCATGATTCAACCGACATTTCGGATCCTGAGCACCGCACGATCAGTTCGCACCGCTTGATCGCCAAGATGCCGACGATCGCGGCAATGGCTTACAAGTATTCGGTTGGCCAACCGTTCGTCTATCCGGACAACAACCTGTCCTACACCGGCAACTTCCTGCGGATGACCTTCGGCGTCCCGGCAGAGAAGTACGAAGTGAATCCGATCGTCGAGAAGGCGCTTGACCAGATTTTCATCGTCCATGCCGATCATGAACAGAACGCATCGACTTCTACCGTGCGGCTCGCTGGATCATCAGGCGCAAACCCGTTTGCCTGCATCGCGGCGGGTATCGCTTGCCTGTGGGGCCCGGCACACGGCGGGGCCAATGAAGCGGCGCTCAACATGCTGCGCGAAATCGGAACGCCAGACCGGATTCCCCACTATATCGAGCGCGCCAAGGACAAGAACGATCCATTCCGCCTGATGGGCTTTGGCCACCGTGTTTACAAAAACTACGATCCACGGGCGACTGTGATCCAGGGCATGGTTCGCGACGTTCTGGGCTCGCTGGGCATCAACGATCCGGTTTTCGAAGTTGCCTTGCAGCTTGAAGAAATGGCCCTCAACGATCCCTATTTTATTGAAAAGAAGCTGTTCCCCAATGTGGACTTCTATTCGGGCGTGATCCTTTCAGCGATCGGTTTCCCGACCACGATGTTCACTGTGCTGTTTGCCCTTGCCCGGACAGTCGGCTGGGTGGCGCAGTGGAACGAAATGATCAGCGATCCCAACCAGAAAATTGGCCGCCCGCGCCAACTCTATACCGGCCCGGTTGAACGCGATTACGTTCCGCTCGACAAGCGTTGATCGCAAGCCGATAGACTGGCCCCTATAACCAAGGGGAGAGAATGATGGAAAGCCTGCGCAATCTGCTGCGCGCCTTGTACATGGTACTGGGCGGACTGATGGTATTTTCGGGGATTTTCTGGGCTTTGCAAGGCCTGGGTATCATCATGTGGCCGGCGGAAAGCTTCATGCTGGCTGATCGGGCCTGGACGCTTTACGGGTCTATCTGGGCCGCTATCGGGGCCGGATTAATCTGGGTTTTGCGCGGTAGTCGGCGCTGAAGCCAACAAATCAGCGGGCAGATCAAGCACAAACCTGGCGCCCTGACCGGACGCGCTTTCCACGGTAAGATCACCGCTCATCGCGCGGGCCAGACGGCGCGAGATATAGAGCCCAAGGCCCGATCCGCCGTCTTCCCCGCTCCGGCCAAGGCGTTCGAATTTCTCGAACACCTTGGCTTGCTGGTCTGCGTTAAGCCCTGGCCCTTGATCAGCCACGATCAGATTGGCGCGCGCGCCAGCATCCTCCAGCCTGATCCAGACTTGCGAATTATCAGGCGCATAGCGGATTGCATTGCCAACAAGGTTGAGCAATATTTGCAGCACCCGCCGGAATTCCGCGATCGCCGGCAGATGCTCTCCAAGCTTGGGCGCATCAATCGTAATGCCGCGCTCTTGCGCCCGGACGCCCAGGATCCCGGCGGCGCGGCGCGCTACGTCGGCAAGATCGATCCGGTCAGGTGCGGTGTTGAATTCATCGGCTTCAACCACCTCAAGATCGGTCAGATCCTCCACCAATGCGAGCAGATGCTGGCCGGCCGCCGCGATATCGGCAGCATACTGGCTGTATTCATCGGCCAGCGGCCCAGCCATCCGATTGCGAATGGTTTCGGCGTTGGCGATGATCCGGGCAATTGGTTGACGCAGTACCGGCGCGATATCACGGCCGACCAAGCCAGGTTCATTGCTGGGCATCACCAACGCATTCGGATCAGCCTTGGGCAGCGGCGGGGCAAGTGGTGCATCGGCGGTCAGGCACAATTCAAAGCCTGCCGGATCCCCGCCCGGCACTTCGCTGGGCAACAGCGCCGCACGCCATTTGCGGGTTGATCCAGCAATGGTGATCGCCGCACCATCAAGCAGCCGCCAATGCATCGGTTGTTCAAAGCCGCTGCCTTCAATTTCGACAAAATCGGTCCAGGGCTGATGCAGCCCCTGCTGCATCGCTGCGGCCAGCCCGGCAAGATCGGCCGCGTTGGTGCTGACACCCAGCACCCGCTGCCGAGGATCGAGCGTTGCGGTCAATTCCGCAAGGTTGCGCTCAATCGCGGCACGGTGCGCGGCCACTTCGCGCGGATCGTCAACCGCAAGCGGGCTGGTGGCCCATGAATTGACGCGGATTGTGCAGCCGCCATCGCTGGCCGGGGTTACCTCAAGCCAGGCCGTGATCGCATCGCGGCCGTCGTTGGCTTTGATCGATCGGGCCAATTTGAGCCCGAACTGGCGGGATTTCGCCACCAGATCGCGCAAAGCAGGAATGGCAATTTCCCCAGGAATCTCCCCGCCGCAGGCCCGCTGCAAACCGGTCAGCGGCTCAGCAGCTTCGGTCAGGCGATCGGCCGAATCACTGCGCGCATCGATCTGTTCGGAAGCGTTGTGTGCCATCACACGTCAGCCGCCCGGATAGGCCGCGGAATGCGCCAGCATGGCTGCGGCACGATCAGCCCCAAGCTGATCGAACCCTTGCGGCAATTCCACTTCAGGGTGAAGCGCGACGAACTGTTCCTCGATTGATTGCGGCTTGAGACCCGACGCCCGCAGCGCCAGGGCAAACCGGGCAACTTGCGATTCATTGGTGGCGAGCACCGCCAGATCGCGGTCTTGCCCTGATGCCATAGACAGCGCGGTCAGGAAAATTCCCGCTCCGGCGTGGGTCACGCTTAGCGCCGCACTGGCCCCGCCGCCCATCCCGGCGACCAGCCGGGTAATCAATCCCAACCTGCTGCGGCCTTCATCGTATCGCCCACGAATAACTTGCTCGGCCTGGGCCGCGATAGCTTGCGCCGCATCATCAAGTTCGCCGTGATGGCGCAGCGCCAGCAGCGCCGCATGAAACAGATCAGCAGGGAGTTCTTCCAGCGGCAGTTGCATCCGGCGCTGCGATTGCGCAAATCGCGCCTGTTGGGCCAACAGCGACATCGCCCCGGCTGAAACATTGGCTTCGGTCGATGCGATCAAGGCCTGCATCAATGGCGAAACCACAGGATCCAGCGCCAACCGGGCCTGCAAGCGTTCGGTCAATTGCCATTCCAGCGCCAATGCATGGGCATGGGTTAGAAAGCTGCCTTGCCCCGCCAGCCCTTCGACCAGGCTTTCGACGCGGACTGGATCGTGATTGCGTTCGTCATCTTCTTCGCCGGCTTCAGCCAATGCATCCAGCAACTGGCTGGCGATGTGGGCCAGCATCGCACGGACCCGGGCGATAATCTCATCACCGAAAACCGAATGCTCATCATTGGCCAGCAGATGCCGCAGGATCGGCGCAATCGAAGCGATCTGCGCATCACCCTGCGCCAGTTCGCGGCGCAACACTTCGTCGATCGATCCATAGTCAGGAACAGTGGTCGTAGGTTCACTCATATCCGCGCCATAGCCCGGTTTGGTTAAAGCCCGGTTAGTCGCGATTTATTGCCGAGCGCCAGCAAAATGAGGATCGCCACAAGCGCCGCGCCCAAATGAGCCGTTTCGCCAGCTACGCGCCCGGCCACAGCGCCCATCAAAACAATCGCGATAACTCCGCGATCGGCAATCCAGCTTTTCCAGCGCCCAACATAGACGCTGGCCAGAATTCGCAGCAACGCGATCAGCATGAATGCCGGGAAAAACCGCTCAAGCCCATGCATGGGGTGGATCGGATTTGCGGCATAGCCAAGCAGCACCACCAGCAACCCATCAATCACCCAACCAAACGCCGCAAGCACTGTCGCCGTTACGTTTTTAGGAGCGCTTTCAGTTTCAACCCGGGCCAGTAGATCAGCGAATTCACGCTGGATCCAGCCAAATCCGCACAGCCCAAAGCCCAGCGCGATGAAACCCATCCATCCCGCGCCCAATGCCAAAAGCGCGGTTAAAACCGCCGCCGTAACCAAAATTCCCGAGCCGCTGCCAGCATGCAGCATGGATGGACCAAGCCGGCGGACCGCAACCATAGCCAAGGCGCGGCTTGGCCCCGATGGAGCCGGATCACTGCTGTGCTGGCGGATCCATTGCGGCTCAATCGCATGCGCATCACTATCACTTTGCACCAGCGACCAGAACGCACCGCCCGGCCCGATCACTCCGATCGGCTGCTGGCGCACCCCGGCTTGCAAAGCAATCCGCTGAAGCGATGAGACCGCATCGCAATCGGCTGGCAGTTCGCTCAAGCGTTCAACCAGGCGGCCCGGAATACGCATGGCGCCAGCAGCCGCATGGTTCAGGTCAATCCGTTCGAAACCGGCAGCAAGGCCCTGTTCGATTGGCTGGACCAAAACCGATTGCTGATCGGCCAACAGGCTGCATGCGCGATCGCGCGATGAAAATAAGCCATCGGAAAAGGCAATCAGCTCATCACTCGCCGTAACCAGCCCTTGCAGCGGCCGCGGACCAGGGATCACGTGAAACTGCGCGCCCGATTGTTCGGCACGGTGCTGCAGTTCAACGATTTCCTTGGTCAGCGCAGGCGCCAGGCAAACAATCCGTTCGCACCCCAGCGCAATTGCCACGCCAAGTTGCTGGCCGGCCACAGTCGTTCCGCCAATCCGCAGAAACGCACGCGGCAAGCCACCGCTTTCCGCAGCAATATCAAGCATAGGTAACAGCGCGACCCGCAGTGTTTTTCTCCGCACTTTCGGGGGATAGGGTGGCCGATTTAGGCGTCTATTCCCAAAGTGCCAAGCCCGCTGCGCCCGGCTATCCGCGCTGTCGGCTCAAGCCGCTGTAAAGTCGTCAAGAAAACCTTGGATGCGGCGCAACACTGCGGGATCACCCGGAGCGCCATCAAGCGCTTCATCGGCAAGCGCAATCAATTGTTCGGCATGAAAGCTTGCCGCAACGCCCTTTAGTCGCAGCGCCGCCATCTCCCAATTGCCATCGCAGCGCGAACGGCGCAGCAAATCCAGCTGGCGCGCCACGCTCTCCGCAAAGACCTCGCGCAACTCAGCAAACAGGGCCCCATCCTCGCCAGCAGCAGCGGATAGGGTCGCGTCAAGAGCTCCAACATCATAGGCCATTTTGGCAGCTTTAGTATGAAGTGGTTAAACCGGGGTTTATCCACAGGCTAAACATGGTAAACGGCACGGATGACCAAAGGTTCACGCATCGCCGCCGTTGAAATCGAAGCACCCGCCGAAGCGGCTGAGGACGCACTTGTGCTGACTGCCGAGGTGCAGGAACAGGGTTCGGAGGATTGGTGGGAAGATGCGCCTGCCCGCCCGCGCCGCTGGCCGTTTTTGCTGGCCGGACTGGTTACAGCCACAGCCGTTGCCGGCTGGACCGCGCTGCTTGTAATTGCAAACCTTGCCGCAATGCAGGCAGGTGCCGATCTGGCGCAGTGGACCGGATGGATCCGGGATTGGTCGGTTCCGGTATTGCTGCTGGCGATGGTCTGGATGCTGCTGATGCGCTCTAGCCGGCGCGAGGCGATGCGGTTCGGCGAAGCGGCGCGGATGCTGGGCGATGAATCCGCCCGGCTTGAAACCCGGCTATCCACAGTCAACCGCGAGCTTAGCCTGGCCCGCGAATTCATCGCAGCACAGGCCCGCGATATTGATTCACTGGGCCGAGTTTCGGGTGAGCGCCTTTCCCAGCATGCTGACAAATTGGCGTCGCTGATTCACGATAACGGCACCCGGATCGATGCAATTGCCGATGTCAGCACTGCCGCGCTTGAGAATATGGAACGCTTGCGCAATCAACTTCCGGTGATCGCCAGCTCGGCCAAGGATGTCACCAACAACATCGGTGCGGCCGGGCGCACGGCGCAAGGCCAGATCGGCGAATTGGTGGCCGGCTTCAACAAGCTGAACCAGTTTGGCATGGCCAGCGAAAAGCAGATCATGAGCCTCAGGGATGCGGTTGATGGGGCAATCACCGAATTCACGCTCCAGACCGATCAACTTGGTCAAATTGCCGAGCAGCGGTTTGCCCAGCTTACCCGCAGCGGGGAGCAATTCCGCGGCGAACTGGATAGCCATGAGGTTGAAGCGCTGGCCGCGATCCGCAGCCGCGCAGACGCGCTAAGCGAGGAGTTGAACCAGGCCCGAGCCGACCTGGACGATCATGAAGCGCAAAGCCTTACCTCGCTGCGCGCCAGACTTGGCTCTGTTCGCGATGAAAGCGCGGCGCTGATCCGCTCGCTGCGCGACGGCGAAACCGGGGCGCTAGATACCTGGAAGACCGCGATTGGTGCGCTTGAGCAGGATCTTGGCCAAGCCATCGCACAAGTGGCTGAAATAGACCGCAAGGCGATGGAATCAGCCCGCAACCGGCTGACCGCATTGGACAATGAAGCGGCTGAAGTCGATAATCGGATGATCGAACGCGACAAGCTGTTCATTGCCGAAATCGAACAGCGCCGGGCCGATTTTGACATCCGCCATGATGAGTTCGTGGCCCGGCTGGCGGCGCAAATGGCCGATCTAGAAACCGCAGCGGGGCGCCATCATGCCGCCCAGGATCAGCAACTCTCCCGGCTTTCAAGCCAGGGCGAAGCAATCGAACAGCAACTGGGCGCCTTTACGCGCGACATCGAAGAGGCGGGGAACCATGGCGCGGATGTTCAGGCCAAGTTGACCGGCAATCTGGCCGAGCTGGAAAGCAGGCTGACCGCCAGCCGCGATGCGCTGAACGGAACCGATGCAGTGATCGCCGGCCTGACCGACAGTTCGGTTCGGCTGCTTGAACTGATCCAGGCCAGCGTCACCCATTCCAGCAAGAACCTGCCCGATGCATTGGGGCTTGGTGAAGTCCGCTTGCAGGCGGTCGAAGCCCGGATCAAGCTGTTGGCAGAGACAGCCAGTGAAGCTGTTGGCCACAGCGAAACTTTGGCCGGGCAGGCCGAAGCGGGCCAGCAACGGATCGCCCAAGCGAGCGAACAAGCCGCCGCGCTGCAACAGGCGCTGGAAAGTGACGGAGTGCAGCAAGCCCGCCGGCTTGATGCGCTTCAGGCCTCGCTCACACAGATTCGGGGCGAAAGCATCGCCCTGGCGGAACAGACCCAAAATGAACTGTCGAGCGCCATTGAAGCGCTGAACACCGCTGCACGTGACGCCGTTAGCGGGATCGAGACGATGAGCGCGACCGCGATAACCGCTCTGGCAGCCAAGATCGGAACCGAAGGCGGAGCCGCGCTTGAAGCAGCAATGCGCGCCCGCGCCGCTGAAGTGATCGACAATCTGGAGGAAACCGCCGGACGCGCTGCCGGGGCAAGCCGCGATGCCGCAGTCCAGCTGCGCGATCAACTGAGCAAGGTTGATGAGCTGGCCGGCAATCTTGAACGCCGGGTTGCCCACGCACGCAGCCGTGCCGAAGAGCAGGTCGATAACGATTTTGCCCGCCGCGTGGCACTGATCACGGAAAGCCTCCATTCAAATGCGATCGATCTGGCCCGGGCGATGGACCACGAGGTTAGCGATACGGCTTGGGCGGCCTATCTGAAGGGTGATCGCGGCATCTTCACCCGCCGCGCGGTGCGGTTGCTGGAAACGCCAGAGGCCAAGGCGGTTGCGCAGCTTTACGAGGCCGACCGCGATTTTCGCGATCATGTCAGCCGCTATATCCACGATTTCGAAGCGATGCTGCGCCAGCTCCTCTCAACCCGCGATGGCCATGCCCTGGGGGTTACGTTGCTGTCATCCGATATGGGCAAGCTTTATGTTGCCCTGGCACAATCGATCGAACGGCTGCGCAGCTAAGAGCGTGTTCCCTTGCGGGCCGGTGTTGCCCAATGAAACAGATTCTAACCGAACCAGCGCGTTACATCGAGCAGTTCGACGCCGAACCATCCATAAACGTAGTTTGCGTAGTATAGTCCAAACAACAGCGCGGCCAGCAAGGTGGCGCGCCGCGCGACAAGCCCGGGCCTGAAATTGACCGGGGCGCTGCTAACCTGCCCCGGAACCAGATCGGCCCCTTCATCGTCGTGCGTGCGAAGGCCAATCGGCATCACAAAAAATGCGCTCATCACCCAGAACAGCAAATAGATCGCCAGGATTGAGGTCCATTTCATCGCGGTCTCCTCAATGCTCTGGCAATATCACGCGGACCTGCGGCTTTTTGCCAGACCAGCGCTGCGCGGCGCGCCGCGCGGCCAGGCGGGCGGCTTCGATCACCACATCACGGTCATGGCGCTGGCCGCCCTTAAGCTTGGCCAGCGCAGCCGCAACATCCTGCTGCGCTTCAGATACGAAGTCTTCGTAATCCTCATCCAGCGGCAGGCCGATCCCTTCAACATGGACCTTGCCCTTGCCATCAAGCACCACGATCACGATGCCGTTTTGCGCCAGGCGCCGGCGCATCACAATCGCCTCGCCATCTGCCGGGGTGATGATATCGCCATCCAGCACAAGGCGCCCGGCCCGCACTTCATCGATCTTGCCCGGCTTGCCCGGGGCCAGGCGAACCAGATCACCGTTGCCTTGAACCACAACCTTGCCGATGCCAGAAGCTTTGCCTAACCGGCCCTGCTCTTTCATGTGGCGCATTTCGCCGTGAACCGGGACCAGAATTTCTGGCCTGATCCAGCCATACAGCGCTTCAAGTTCAGGGCGGCCAGGGTGTCCTGATACGTGGATATCGCTTTGCCGGTCAGTCACGATCACCACGTCGCGCGAAGCCAGCTTGTTCTGGATCCGCCCGATTGAAACCTCGTTCCCGGGAATTTGACGGCTGGAAAACAGCACCACATCGCCGGCTTCCAGGGCAATCGAATGGTTGTTGTCTGTTACGCGGGCCAATGCGGCGCGCGGCTCGCCTTGCCCGCCGGTCGCCAGGATCAGAACTTCGCCGCGCGGAAGCGCCATTGCCGTATCGAAATCGATCACATCGGGCAGGTTTTTGAGATAGCCGCTGGCCTTGCCGGTGCGGATGATCCGATCGAGCGATCGCCCCGCCACACACAGCTTGCGGTTGGTTGCTCGGGCAACCTCGCCCAAGGTATCAAGCCGGGCTACATTGGATGCAAACGTGGTGACCAGAACCCGCCGGCCATGATGCTTGGCCACTTCCTCTAACAAGGCAGCACGCACGGCGCCTTCCGATCCAGATGGCTTGGGATTGAAAACGTTGGTCGAATCGCAAACCAGCGCCAGGACGCCCGAATCGCCAATCGCGGTCAGTTCTGCCGGGGTGGCAGGTGTGCCCACCAGTGGATCATCGTCCAGCTTCCAATCGCCGGTATGGAATATCCGCCCATAGGGTGTCTCAATCACCAGCGCGTTGCCCTCTGCAATCGAGTGCGCCAGCGGCACATAACGGATCCCGAACGGCCCCAGATCAAACTGATCGAGATGGTCAATCACATTGAGTGTGACCTTGCCCGAAAGCCCGGCCTCTTGCAGCTTTTCGGCCACAAGGCGCGCGGTGAACGGCGTGGCATACAGCGGCACACCCAGCTCCGCCGCGAAATAGGGTACTGCACCGATATGGTCTTCATGGGCATGGGTCAGCACGATGCCGATCAGATCCTTGCGGCGCTCTTCGATGAAATCGAGATCGGCAAAGACCAACTCGGTTCCAGGGTATTCATTGGCCCCAAAGGTCATCCCCAGATCAACCATCAGCCATTTGCCGTCAGCCCCATAGAGGTTGACGTTCATCCCAATCTCGCCCGATCCACCCAGCGCGCAGAACAGCAGTTCCTTACCCGGCTTCATGCCGCCAGATCCCGGTTGGCATAGAGCAAGGCAATTCCCTTCAAGGTTAGATCAGGTTCCACACGATCAAACAGATCGGCATGCTGCTGAAACAGCGCGGCCAGGCCGCCGGTGGCAATCACTTTGATCGGACCGCCAATTTCAGCCTTCATCCGGCCAATCATTCCTTCGATCATGCTGACATAGCCCCAATAAATTCCGATCTGCATCTGCCCCACGGTATCGCGGCCAATCACGCTAGCGCTGGGCGGCGGTTCGATCGCGATCCGTGGCAGCATCGCGGCGGCTTCATAAAGCGCATCAAGCGAGAGCGAGACCCCGGTTGCTATCGATCCCCCGCGATAGGCCCCTTCCCCATCGATATAGTCAAATGTGGTCGCGGTGCCAAAGCTGATGACGATCTTGTCACCCGGTTCAAGCGACTGCGCCGCAATGGCATTGACCGCCCGGTCAGCCCCCAGCGCGCGCGGCTCGTCCACCTTAAGGGCGATCCCCCATTCAAGCGGCGCGCGTCCGGCGATCAAGGCTTCGACTGAAAAGTACTTGTTGGCCAGCACCTGAAGATTGTGCAGTGCCCGCGGCACCACCGTGGCGATCACCACCGCAGAAACCTGCCCGCGCGAATAACCTTCCATTTCCAGCAGCTGATTTAACCACACGGCATATTCATCTGCCGTCCGCTTGGGATCGGTCGCAATCCGCCAGCGGCAGACAATTTCACCGGAATCATCAACCAGCGCAAATTTGACGTTGGTATTGCCGTTGTCGATGGCGAGCAGCATCGCGCGATCCTCAATTAGGGGCCAGGCGCACTTCGCCTGCGTGGATTGTCCGCGTCGTGCCGTCTGCCAGCCCCAGTTGCAAGGCTCCATCTGCGGCCAACCCGGCAAACAATCCGGATAAAGGCGCTTCACCCGGTTCTCCGACCTGCAAAGGCGTGCCGACAGGGTGGGCCGCAGCCAACCAGCGGCACAACAATGGCTCAAGCCCGAACTGGCGCCAGCGGCCCAGTTCGCGGTCCAGGTGCGCGGCCAGCGATGCCGCAAACAGATCGCGGTCTGGCGGCGGACCGAAAGCCGCAAGCGCAATGGTTTCACGCCCTGCCACTTGCGGGGCCTGCGCCAGATTAACCCCTATCCCTACGATCACAGCAGAACCGGCGGCTTCAAGCAGGATCCCGCACAGCTTTGCTGATCCGATCAACAGATCATTGGGCCATTTCAGCTGGGCCCGCGCAGGGGCTGGAATCAGCGGCGCGGTCGCTTCATAGGCAGCCAGGCCAGCGACCAGCGCCAGCGTGGCCGGCAAGGGATCCGATGGTTGGGGATGGACCACGGTAGAGCCCATGAAATTGCCCGCACCATCGCTCCACACCCGGCCCTGGCGGCCCCGGCCAGCGTTTTGCCGGTCAGCCACCAGCCAATACCCTTCAGGCATGGATTCGGCTGCGCCAAGCCGCGCTGACAGATCGGCATTGGTTGAACCGGTGGTGGCGATGTATTGGATCAAACCGGTGGGAACAGCACCATGGCGGCCGTCATGGTGAACTTGGCCAGGGCCTTGGTTGCCAGATAGCCCAGCGGCGAAACAAACACCGCGCAGGCTGCCAGCAGCCATTCATGCGCCATATCGCTTTGACCCTGGACCGTTCCGGCCGGCTCATCAAAGTACATCACCTTGACGACCTTGAGGTAATAGAATGCCCCGATCACACTGGCGAGAGCTGCGGCAGTAGCCAGCCAGACCAGCCCGGCGCCAACCGCCGCCTGGAACACCACAAACTTGCCCCAGAACCCGAACAGAAACGGAATTCCTGCCATTGAAAACATGATCGAGCCCAGCCCCAGCGCCAGCAACGGGCGGCTTCGCGAAAGCCCGGCAAGATCGCTCATTGCCTCAAGGTGGTTGCCGTCCTTGTCCCTAAGCATCAGCACAGCCACAAAGCCGCCGATCGTCATAGGCACATAAATCGCCAGATAGACCAGCATTGCACTGGCCCCTTCGACGGTCGCCGCGGCAAGGCCAACCAGCATGAAGCCAACATTGTTGATTGAGGAATAGGCCAGCAGCCGCTTGATGTTGGTCTGCCCGATCGCACCCAATGCACCAACCACAGCCGAAGCCAGCGCGGCTACAATCACGATCTGACGCCACATTTCAGTCTGGCTGCCAAACGCCTCGATCGAAACCCGCATGGTCAGCGCCAAGGCTGCAACTTTGGGGGCCGAAGCGAACAGTGTGGTAACCGGCGTTGGCGCGCCTTCGTAGACATCCGGGGTCCACATGTGGAACGGCACGGCGCTGATCTTGAACGCCAGGCCAGCCAGCACGAAGGTTATCCCGAACAACGCCCCGGTTGAAACCCCGCCAGTCAGCGCAGCAGAAATTCCAGCGAAATTGACGGTACCGGTAAAGCCATAGGTCAGGCTCATCCCGAACAGCAGGATGCCGCTGGCCAGCGCGCCCAGCACAAAGTATTTCAGGCCCGCCTCAGCCGAACGCTCATCCGGCTTAAGGAACGCGGCAAGCACATAGGCGGCGAGTGAATTCAGCTCTAACCCGACATAAAGCGTCAGCAGGTTGGTCGCCGAGACCATTATGCTCATCCCCAGCACTGCGAACAGCACCAGCACCGGATATTCGCTGCGATAGGATCGGTACGTTTCAAAGAAAGCTGGCGCGATCAACAGCGCTGCGCCTGCCGAAATATAGATCAGCAATTTGGCAAAGGCGGCGAAGGCATCGCCGGAAAACAGCCCGCTATAGGCCAGCGCGCCCGGCCCATTGGACCCATTGCACAGCGCCGGAGCAGTCATCACAGCCGCAACAAACAGCGCCAGGATCGCTACCCAGGTTATGCCGCGCGCGTCCTTGCGGCCTTGCCCCCAAGCCGAAATGACCAACAGGATGATGCCGACAACGCTCAGCAATTCTTCGGGCGCGGCGATCCGCAGTGACTGTGCCCAGTCCATCAGTGCGTTTCCTTATGCTGCGCGTGGTCTTCCACAGATTTTGGTTGCCCCAGGTGAAGCTGGGCATCGCCCACCGGCCGCGCCGCTGCCATCCGGGCTTCGATAAAGCGCACGTCATCGCGGATCGGTGCCAGGAAACTCTCGGGATAGATCCCCATCCACAGCACCGCCGCAGCGATCGGCGCAAGCATCACCCATTCACGCAGATCAAGGTCTGGCATCGCGGCCGCATCGGCGTTCCGCTGATCGCCAAAGGCAATCCGGCGGTAGAGATAAAGCATATAGCCCGCCCCCAGGATAACGCCCATGCCGGTTACAAATGCCAGCCAGCTTGAAGCCTGATAGGCCCCCGCCAGGCTGAGGAATTCACCCACAAAGCCGCTCGTGCCCGGCAGCCCGACCGATGCCATTGTGAACAGCATGAAGAACAAGGCGTATTTGGGCATATTGATCGAAAGCCCGCCGTAACGGCTGATTTCACGGGTGTGCAACCGATCATAAATCACGCCAACGCACAGGAACAACGCGGCAGAAACCAGCCCGTGGCTAAGCATCACCACGATCGATCCTTCAAGGCCTTGCGTATTGAAAGCGAACATCCCCGCAGTCACGATCGCCATGTGCGCCACAGACGAATAGGCGATCAGCTTTTTCATGTCTTCCTGCACGAGCGCGACCAGGCTGGTATAGATCACCGCGACCATCGACAGCGCGAAGACCAGCCAGGCAAAATCGGCACTGGCTTGCGGGAACATCGGCAATGAGAATCGGATGAAGCCATAGCCGCCCATCTTCAAAAGCACGCCGGCCAGGATCACCGAACCTGCCGTTGGGGCCTGAACGTGGGCATCGGGCAGCCAGGTGTGAACCGGCCACATCGGCATCTTCACGGCAAAGCTGGCAAAGAACGCCAACCATAACCACCACTGCGCTTCAGCCGGGAAATCATAGGCCATCAGCTGCGAAATATCGGTGGTGCCGGCTTCCTTGGCCATCCAGATCATCGCGATCAGCATCAGCACCGATCCGAGCAGGGTGTAGAGGAAGAACTTGTAACTGGCATAGATTCGTTCAGCCCCGCCCCAGACACCGATGATCAGATACATCGGGATAAGGCCGGCTTCGAACATGATGTAGAACAGGTAGAGATCCTGCGCCGCGAAAACGCCGATCATCAGCGTTTCCATCAGCAAGAACGCAGCCATATATTCACCAACGCGCTTTTCGATTGCGCGGCTGGCCAGGATGCAGATCGGCATCAGGAAGACCGATAGTTCGATCAACACCAGCGCAATGCCATCAATCCCAAGGCGCCAGTCAAATCCGGCGAAGATCTGGCTTTGCTCACGGAACTGGAACTGATCCGCGCCCACCTCAAAGTTGCACCACAGCACCGCGCCCAGCGCCAGATCAATCAGCGTGGCGCCCAGCGCCAGAATGCGCGCCAGCTTGGCATCAACCAGCAAACAGGCCAGCCCTGCCACCAGCGGCACGGCCAGCATCAAGGAAAGGATCGGAAAGCCATTCATCTCAATGCACCGCCTGCCAGAAAACCCAGCTGATCGCCGCGGTCAGACCCAGCAGCATGACCAGCGCGTAAGAATAGAGGTAGCCCGTCTGCAACTTGCCTGCCAGGCGGCTGCCCATCAGTATCGCCCAGGCAGAGCCATTGGGCCCAAACCGATCGATCAGGCCGATGTCGCCCAGCTTCCAGAACTGCCGGCCCAGCCAGAAAGCCGGCTTCACGAATATCAGGTTGTACAGCTCATCGAAGAACCACTTGTTGTAGACAAACGTGTGGACCGGCTTGATCGCGTTTGCGAACTTTGCCGGCAGGCCGGGGTTCCGGATATAGGCGTACCATGCGGCCGCAAGACCGGTGATCATTACCCCGAACGGAGCCCATTTCACCCACAGCGGAACATCGTGCATGTGGTGGATCAGCGCTTCGCTGAAGGCCACACTGCCGCGCCAGAAATGGCCATCGCCCGCGCTGATGAATTCGTGATGGAACAGGAACCCGGCGATGATCGCACCCAGGCTCAGCACGCCAAGCGGGATCAGCATTGCCAGCGGGCTTTCATGCGGGTGATATCCGGCGGTGCCATCATCATGCTTGGCGTGGCCGTGATGATCGTGATGCACCGCATGCTGGATGTGCTCAGACTGGTCCCAGCGCGGCTTGCCGTAGAAGGTCAGGAACATCAGCCGCCAGGAATAGAAGCTGGTCAGCAGCGCTGCGGTAATCCCCAGCCAGAAGCCCAAGCTGCCGCTGGCGGTATGCGCTCCATATGCCGCTTCAAGGATCGAATCCTTGGAATAGAACCCGGCAAAGCCGAACACATCGACAATCCCGACGCCAGTGATCGCCAGCGTGCCCGCCATCATCGCCCAGAACGTCAGCGGAATATGCTTTCGCAAGGCTCCGTAGAACCGCATGTCCTGTTCGTGATGCATCGCGTGGATCACGCTGCCCGCACCCAGGAACAGCAGCGCCTTGAAGAAGGCGTGGGTGAACAGGTGGAACATCGCCGCGCCCGGTGCGCCAACGCCTGCGGCGACAAACATATAGCCCAGCTGCGAGCAGGTTGAATAGGCAATCACCCGCTTGATATCCCACTGGGTGGTGCCAATCGTTGCGGCGAAGAACAGGGTTGCAGCGCCCACATAGGTCACCACGGCCATCGCCGTTTCGCTTGTGGCGAACAGCGGCGAAAGGCGGCAGACCATGAACACGCCCGCAGTCACCATCGTGGCGGCATGGATCAGCGCAGAAACCGGCGTTGGCCCTTCCATCGCATCAGGCAGCCAGGTGTGCAGGCCAAGCTGCGCCGATTTGCCCATCGCGCCGATGAACAGCAAGATGCACAGGATCGTCATCGTATCCCACTGGGTGCCCAAAAAGTGGATCGTCGATCCCGCCATGCTGGGTGCACGAACCAGGATTTCGGGGATCGAAACGGTGTTGAACACCAGAAACACGCCAAAGATGCCCAGCATGAAGCCAAGATCGCCAACCCGGTTGACCACGAAAGCCTTGATCGCAGCCGCACTGGCACTGGGCTTTTTGAACCAGAACCCGATAAGGAGGTACGAGGCGAGCCCGACCCCTTCCCAGCCAAAGAACATCTGGACCAGATTATCGGCCGTCACCAGCATCAGCATGGCAAAGGTGAACAGGCTGAGATAGGCAAAGAACCGCGGCTGATCGGGGTCTTCATCCATGTAGCCCCAGGAATAAAGGTGAACCAAGGCCGATACGGTGGTCACCACCACCAGCATCACCGCGGTCAGCGTATCGACACGCAGCGCCCAATCGAATGTCAGGCTGCCCGATTGTACCCAGTGTAATACCTGCACCACTTGCGGTTCGCCGTGCCCGCCCACGAAACTGATGAAAATCGGCCAGCTGAGCGCGCAGGCGATAAACAGCGATCCGGTTGTGATCGCCTTGACCGCAGTATTGCCAAGCGCCCGGTTGCCCAGCCCGCCGAAAATCGCGGCCAGCAACGGCAGGAAGACTATGAGGTGGATGGAAGTCACGTTCGCATCACCCCTTCAGATGGCTGACATCGTCAACCGCGATAGTGCCGCGGTCACGGAAATAGAGCACCAGAATGGCAAGGCCGATCGCGGCTTCGCCTGCCGCCACCGTCAGCACGAACATCGCGAAGATCTGCCCGGTCAGATCATTCAGAAACGCGCTGAACGCGACCAGATTGATATTCACCGCCAGCAGGATCAGCTCGATAGCCATCAGGATGACGATCACGTTCTTGCGATTGAGGAAGATCCCCAGCACGCCCAGCACGAACAGGATCGAGCTGACCGTGATATAGTGTTCGATGCCGATGGTCACAGCTGGACCCCCCTCATAACTTCACCCCAGCGCCAACTTCCGGGGAAACATTGACCGTAGCCTCATCCGGCCGGCGAGCGTTCTGGCGGGGCACTGATTGGGCGCGCACACCGCCGCGTTTGCGGTGGGTCAGCACAATCGCGCCGACCAGCGCAACCAGCAAGATGATGCCAGCCGCTTCAAACAGGAACAGATACTTGCCGTAAAGCAGCATCCCGATCGCTTCGATGTTGCTTTGCCCGGCCACTGGCGCGGCGCTGCCGTCGGCTACACCCAGCGTGATCCCGCCTTGGCCAATCGCCCCCAGCCCGATCACGATTTCACCCAGCAACACCGCCGCCAGCAACAGCCCGAGCGGGAAGTTCTTGATGAACCCGGCGCGCATTTCGGCGAAATCGACGTTGAGCATCATCACCACGAACAGGAACAGCACCGCCACCGCGCCAACATAAACGATCACCAGCAACATCGCGATGAACTCTGCGCCCAGCAAGATCATCAATCCCGCCGCGTTGAAGAACGCGCAGATCAACCACAACACCGAATGCACCGGATTGCGGGCCAGGATCGTCGCTCCGCCAGACAGGACGGTGAGGCTGGCGAAGAGGTAGAATGCGAGAGCGGTAATCATGCGGCGCACCTTGCGTTCAGCGGAACCATACCAAAACCACCCTCGTCATTCCCGCGCAGGCGGGAACCAAGGGCGGACCAACACCGGGTCCCCGCCTTCGCGAGAATGACGAGCTGGTTTGGAATGAGCGAACCCCGGTTCATCGCGCGGCCCCTAACGATACGGCGCATCGGCTTCAAGGTTCGCGGCAATCGCCCGCTCCCACTTGTCCCCGTTGGCCAGCAGTTTGGCTTTGTCATAGAGCAGTTCTTCGCGCGTTTCGGTCGCGTATTCGAAGTTCGGCCCCTCGACGATCGCATCGACCGGGCAGGCTTCCTGGCAAAAGCCGCAGAAGATGCATTTGGTCATATCGATATCATAGCGCGTGGTGCGGCGGCTGCCGTCATCACGTGGTTCGGCCTCGATCGTGATCGCCTGCGCCGGGCAGACCGCTTCGCACAGTTTGCAGGCAATGCAGCGTTCCTCGCCATTGGCATAGCGCCGCAGCGCATGCTCACCGCGGAAGCGGGGCGAGAGAGGATTCTTCTCGAACGGATAGTTGATCGTCGCCTTGGGCTTGAAGAAGTACTGCAAGGTCAGCCAGTGCGCCTTGACGAACTCCCACAAGGTGAACGATTTGATGAGTTGGGGGAGGGTCATGGGGTTGGTTCAGTCCATTGCCGAAGCGGTGTGTCGTAGCTTATCCTACCAGGGTGACGAGGGTGCCCGCTCTGAACGGTTCCAAAGCACTGGAGATTGCACTCTTCACTCTTGGCAGTTTCGCTTATCAGTCTCCATTTCTCCCGGAGGTATTCCGGCAATTTGGTGAGTGTCCCCCATGCAACGATATGAATCTGAGCATCACGCATTATTTGGGTCACGTGAGCAAGATTCTCATCCTCAACCTGCTGGCTTTGCTTTCCAATTTGGTTCACATCTTCCGTGCGTTTAGCGAAGACGTTACCCACTATCAGTTTGCCCCAACCAAGGCGTTTTCCAAACCCGACTAGCCGCGTAATCGTGTTGTCATCTATCTGGGCATCGGCCCACGATGGATTGACCATAAAAACCGCAACAGTTGGTCCTGTCTGAACGAAATCACGTTCGAGACGGTACCGGTATGTCTCGCACGGGCTCATAACCGCACTCATTGCAGCGACAACGCTCATACCCCAACCCTCGTCCACATCAGCCAGCCGCTCACTAGCACCACAAAGCCCAGCGAAACCGGCAGGAACACCTTCCAGCCCAGCCGCATCAGCTGGTCATAACGGTAGCGCGGAACGGTCGCCTTGACCCATGAGAAGATGAAGAAAAACACGAAGATCTTGATGAACAGCCACAGCCAGCCCGGGATCAGGTAGAGCGGTGCCCACTCGATCGGGGGCAGCCACCCGCCCCAGAACAGCGTGGCGTTGAGCGCGCACATCAAGAGGACATTGGCATATTCGCCCAGCCAGTAGAGCGCGAAGCTCATGCTGGAATATTCGGTCTGGTAGCCTGCGACGAGTTCGCTTTCTGCTTCGGTCAGATCGAACGGCGCGCGGCCGGTTTCGGCCATGCCCGAAATCAGGAACATCACCGCCATCGGGAACAGCAGCGGGTTGAAGCCGTAGCCGTTGAGCAGGCCGAAAATATGCCCGCGCTGGCCCAGCACGATGCCGTTCATGTTGAAGGTGCCAGCGTACATCACCACGCAGATCAGGATGAACCCGATTGAAACTTCATAGGAAATCATCTGCGCCGAAGCGCGCATGGCCGAGAAGAACGGGTACTTCGAATTCGACGACCAGCCCGCGATCACCGTGCCGTAAACCCCCAGCGACGACACCGCGAGGACATAGAGCAGGCCGACATTGATATCGGCCAGCATTGCCCGTCCGTTGAACGGGATCACCGCCCAGGCCATCAGCGCCACGGTAAAGGTGATGATCGGCGCCAGCAGGAACAGCACCTTGTTCGATGCGCTTGGCACGATGGTTTCCTGCAGGAACACCTTCAGCCCATCGGCAAAACTTTGCAGCAGCCCCCACGGACCGACCACATTGGGCCCGCGCCGCAGCGCCATCGCCGCCCAGATTTTCCGATCAACATAGATGATCATCGCAACGCTGAGCATCAGCGGCAGCGCGATCAGGAGGATGCCAAGGATGGTGGCGGTGAGCCACGACCACTCATAGGACAAGCCATAGGTTTGGAAGAACTCAGTCACAGGAGGACGCCCCCTTACCTTCATCGTCACCCTGAACTTGTTTCAGGGTCCATCGTGCCGCAATTCCGGCACGCATAGCGGCAAACCCACCCCGCGGCACGCTCGCTTTCTTCCCGCGACCACCGGGCAGGACGCGCGTTGGATCCTGAAACAAATTCAGGATGACGGGGCCGGTTGGATGTGTGGGTGCGGCGAAGGTCATTCCGCGGCCTCCGCGAAGCTTTCACCGTGGAGCAGTTCGGCCGAGCAGCGCTGCATTACCGCGCTGGCCCGGGCGATCGGGTTGGTGAGGTAGAAATCCTTGATAGGGTAGGCTTCGATTGTGCCCTTGGCCCCGGCTTTGCCCTTTGGCAGAGGACCGTAATCCGCAAGGCCTTCGTGGCCCAGCGCCGGAACCGCCGCCGTCATCGCCGCGCGCAAAGCGTCAAAGCTGTCAAACCCAACCGAAACACCCAGCGCGTCGGCCATCGCCCGCAGGATCGTCCAATCCTCACGCGCGTCGCCCGGTGCAAACACGGCCTTGTCAGCCCACTGCACCCGGCCTTCGGTGTTGACGTAAGTGCCCGGCTTCTCGCTGAAGGCAGCCGCCGGCAGGATCACATCGGCAGCATGCGCGCCCTTGTCACCGTGGTGGCCAATGTAGACGATCATCGAGCCCGCAAATTTGGTGTAGTCCACCTCGTCCGCGCCCAGCGAAATCAGCATCTTGGGCTTGGCTTGGGCCAGATCGGCGATGCCGCCCTTTTGCGCATAGCCCAGCATCAGTCCGCCCATCCGGCTCGCCGCCATGTGCAGCACGTTAAAGCCGTTCCAATCATCACGCACCAGCTTGTACTTGGCTGCCAATGCCAGTCCGGCCGCTAGCGCGCCCTTGCCCAGTGCCGCGCCGCCAAGGATCAGCGCCGGACGCTCCGCCGCCTTGAATGCGGCTTCGGCGGCGGCAGGCAGCTTGTCGATCACGGCCAGATCGGTGCCAAGGAAGGTCGTGGGATAGGTGGTTTCCCATTCTGCCCCGATCACGAACACCTTGGCTCCGCGCCGTGCGGCCTTGCGCAAGCGCGACTGCACCAGCGGTGCTTCCCAGCGCACATGGCTGCCCACGATCAGGATCGCGTCGGCCTCTTCAATCCCGGCCAGGCCCGAATTGAAATTGACCGCGGCAAGGTTCGAGCAATCATAGTCAAGTCCGGTCTGGCGGCCTTCGAGCAGGCTGGAACCCAGTGCACCGGCCAGCGCCCGGCCTGCGAACATCGTTTCGCAATCGACCAGATCGCCCGCGACAACGGCAACCGATTTTCCCGGATTGATCTTGGCCACTGCGGCCAAAGCCTCAGCCCATGTCGCTGCCTGCAGCTTGCCGTCCACGCGCAGCCACGGCTTGTCGAGCCGGCGGGTGGCCAGCCCATCAACCTGAAAGCGGGCCTTGTCGGAAATCCATTCCTCGTTCACGTCATCGTTGACGCGCGGCAGTGCCCGCAGCACTTCGCGGCCGCGCGCATCAAGCCGGATGTTGGCCCCGCAAGCGTCGGACACGTCGATGCTGAGCGTCTTCTTCAGCTCCCACGGCCGCGCTTCAAACGCATAAGGGGCGCTGGTCAGCGCGCCGACCGGGCACAAATCGATCACATTGGCGCTCATCTCGTGGCTTGCGGCCTTTTCGAGATAGGTGGTGATCTGCATGTTCTCGCCGCGATAGAGCGCGCCGATTTCGTCCACGCCGGCCACTTCCTCGCTAAACCGCACGCAGCGGGTGCAATGGATGCACCGCGTCATCGTGGTCTTGATCAGCGGGCCCATGTACTTTTCGGTGACAGCGCGCTTGCTCTCATCATACCGGCTCTTGCCGCGGCCATAGGCCACCGCCTGATCCTGCAGATCACACTCACCGCCCTGATCGCAGATCGGGCAATCAAGCGGGTGGTTGATGAGCAGAAACTCCATCACCCCTTCGCGCGCCTTCTTGACCATTTCGCTGTCGGTCTTGATCACCTGGCCTTCAGCAGCCGGCAGCGCGCAGCTCGCCTGCGGCTTGGGCGGACCCGGTGCCACTTCGACCAGACACATCCGGCAATTACCGGCGATGCTGAGGCGCTCGTGGTAGCAAAAGCGCGGGATTTCCTTCCCCGCCAGCTCGCACGCCTGCAGGATCGTCGCACCCTGCGGAACTTCGAGTTCGATGCCGTCTACGGTGACTTTAGGCATTACTTAGCCACTCCGTTAGCCGATACCGGGGCAGCCATGGCCAAACGGTAGTAGTTGATCGCAATGGCGCCATGCAGCACCGTCTTGCCAAACGTCAAAGTCTCGCCTTGAACAAGGCACGAGGCGAAAACGGGTTGCAGCGCGGTCAACGCGCCTTTCTCAGCGACCGAGCCCTTCTTGGCGACAATCCAGTCGTAAGATGCCTGGGAATTTCCGCGCACGATGCATTCGCCATAGTGCGACAGCCACGTTCTGCCCAACTCTTCGGCATATGCTTGTTCAACCGTCAGCCGGCGCGTTGGGTCCGACGGCGAAGGACGCTTCGCTGAAAACTCCGCCAGCGAGACCGGCTGCCAATGCGTCAGCGGAGCGCGGTTCACGAAATTGCCGGTTTCGGCGGTCCTCAAATCCGCGATCACGAGTTCCTGAGCGAGAAGCGCACGGAAAATGTCAGGCTGTATGACGAAAGCATGTCCGTCACGAATTACCAGCCCGTCACAACCCATGACATGCGCTAGCGGCTTGGTCGTGTAAATCGAGCCAAAGTTATGCTCCAAGCGGTCGTTGGGAGTATTGGAAAGCACCAATTTCCGCGCTTCAACGTGCTGGAACAAGACCATGCACCTCGCATATTCGCCGGTGTATTCGCGCAGTTCCTGCTGCGAGCCGGAACGGGTTTCGTATTGCGCGTTGGCCGCCGATGAGAGCATGCCGAGCGCAAGAATAGGCGCAAGACCAAGCCTCACTCCGCCGCCTCCCGCATATGCCCAGCAATTCGCGCTTCCAGCTCGGGCCGGAAGTGGCGGATCAGGCCCTGGATCGGCCAGGCGGCCGCATCGCCCAGGGCGCAGATGGTATGGCCTTCGACTTGCTTGGTGACGTTCCACAGCATGTCGATTTCTTCAATGTCAGCATCGCCGGTGCGCAGGCGTTCCATCACGCGGTACATCCAGCCAGTGCCTTCGCGGCATGGGGTGCACTGGCCGCATGATTCGTGCATGTAGAAGTGGCTGAGGCGGCTGATCGCGCGGACGATGTCGGTGCTCTTGTCCATCACGATCACGGCGGCGGTGCCAAGGCCTGAGCCAGCCTCCTTGCAGCCATCGAAGTCCATCGGCATGTCCGGGCACATCGAGCCGGGAACCAGCGGCACCGACGAGCCGCCGGGGATCACCGCGAGCAGGTTGTCCCACCCGCCGCGAATGCCGCCGCAGTGCTTTTCGATCAGTTCGCGGAACGGAATGCTCATCGCTTCCTCAACCACGCAGGGCTTTTCAACATGACCCGAAATCTGGAACAGCTTGGTGCCCTTGTTGTTATCGCGGCCAAAGCTGGAAAACCAGGTGGCCCCGCGCCGCAAGATCGTGGGGGCGACGGCAATGGACTCAACGTTGTTGACCGTGGTCGGGCAGCCATAGAGCCCGGCGCCGGCCGGGAACGGCGGCTTGAGGCGCGGCTGGCCCTTCTTGCCTTCCAGGCTTTCGATCATCGCGGTCTCTTCGCCGCAGATATAGGCGCCCGCGCCGCGGTGGACGAAGACGTCGAAATCGTAGCCGCTCTTGCAGGCGTTCTTGCCGATCAGTCCGGCGTCATAGGCTTCCTGCACGGCCGCGAACATCGTCTCGGCTTCGCGGATGTACTCGCCGCGGATGTAGATATAGGCGGCGCGCGCGCCCATTGCGAAACCGGCGACCAGCGCGCCTTCGATCAGCTTGTGCGGATCGTGGCGCAGGATTTCACGGTCCTTGCAGCTGCCGGGTTCAGACTCGTCGGCATTGATCACCAGGAAGCCGGGCCGCGCCGGGTTGGGCTCCTTGGGCATGAATGACCATTTGAGGCCCGTGGGAAACCCGGCCCCGCCGCGCCCGCGCAAGCCGCTGGCCTTCATCTCCTCAATGATCCCATCGCGGCCGCGCGTCAGGATCGCCTTGGTATTATCCCAATCGCCCCGCTTGCGCGCGGCGGCCAGCGTCCACGGTTGATAGCCGTAGAGGTTGGTGAAGATGCGGTCTTTGTCTTGGAGGCTCACGACTCACCCCCACACAACAAAATCTCGTCACCCTGAACTTGTTTCAGGGTCCATTTCGCCATTGGCCCGGTGGCTGCAGAAAATGAGCCAGCTGCCCGGTTTGCTCTTGCCTGACCCCACCGGTTGAGAACCACGATGGACCCTGAAACAAGTTCAGGGTGACGGACGGGGCTTAAGGATGGGTAGTTCATCACCAATCCCCCCGGTAATCGTGGTTGGCCTTGGCCATTGCCTTCAGCGTCGTCGGCCCGCCCACCGGCTCAACCGTGTGGCGGCCCGGCTCTTGTGTTCCGGCCTTGGGGCTTTTGCCCGCGGCCAGTGCATCAAGCACCGCATCAACCCGGTCAGCGGTCAGGTCTTCGTAGTTATCATCGTTGATCTGGACCATCGGGGCGCTGGCGCAGTTGCCCATGCATTCGACCTCAGTCAGCGTCCACAGCCCATCGGCGGTGGTGTGGCCCTTATGCATGCCGCGCTTCTTGCAGGCGGCCATGATATCATCAGACCCGCGCAGCATGCACGGCGTGGTCCCGCAGACCTGGACGTGGAACCGGCCGACCGGGACCAGATTGTACATGGTGTAGAAGCTCGCCACCTCAACCACGCGGATGATCGGCATGTCGAGATAGCCTGCGACATATTCCATCACCGGGATCGGCAGCCAGCCCTGCGTATTGGTTTCCGCGCCCACCTGACGCTGCGCCAGATCCAGCAACGGCATCACCGCCGAGCGCTGGCGACCTGCGGGATAACGCGCGACGATAACCTTCGCCTGCTTGGCGTTGTCTTTGGTCCAGGCGAACTGGCCCCACCGCGTGCGCAGTTCGGGGGTATCGGGTTCGAGATGACGGTCAGCCATTAGTTGCTACCAGCAGGAGTTAGGTTGATTCTTGGCGGCGGTGGGCCAAACCCAACCTCGCGGATTTTGTTTCCGGTGAAATGCAAAGACATACCGTGCCGTTCATCCGGGCATTCAAGATAGACATTGATATTGAGGTCTTTGTTCCCCTCAATGCTCGAGATTGGGCAAGTTTGCATCCAAGTAGCAAGCTCCTGCAGTGTGCCATGACTTCCCGTCCAGTCGAGAAGTTTTGGCTTGGCCACCAAAAAAGTCCGCGCGGTCTTCAGATCGTTCTTAACCAACGCGGAAGTGAAAGAGGCGGCCACAACATATTTCGATGCTGGGAAACCTGCACCAAGCAAGAGCATCGAAGAAAGCGCTATTGCAATCGCCCTCACCGGTCACACTCCCCGAACACCACGTCGATCGCGCCCAGAATCGCGGTCGCATCCGGCAGCATGTGGCCCTTGCACATGAAGTCCATCGCTTGCAGGTGGCTGAACGCCGTGGGGCGGATCTTGCAGCGGTAGGGTTTGTTGCTGCCGTCACTAACCAGATAGACGCCGAATTCGCCCTTGGGGCTTTCGGTTGCGACATAGACTTCGCCGGCCGGCACGTGGAAGCCTTCGGTGTAGAGCTTGAAGTGGCTGATCAGCGATTCCATCGACTGCTTCATCTCACCGCGCTTGGGCGGAGAAATCTTGCGGTCGTCCGAGCAGACCGGACCCTGCGGCATGTCGCGCAGGCACTGCTTCATGATCTTGGCTGACTGGCGCACTTCCTCAACCCGGACCATGAACCGGTCATAGCAATCCGAGCGCGTGCCGACCGGAATCTCAAACTCCATCCGGTCATAAACATCATAGGGCTGACTTTTGCGCAGATCCCACGCAATGCCGGCAGCGCGGATCATCGGGCCGGAAAAGCCCCAGGCCAGCGCGTCTTCCTTGCTGACATGCGCGATATCGACATTGCGCTGCTTGAAGATGCGGTTGTCCACCACCAGGCTCATCGCATCATCAAACAAGCGCGGCAGCCGGTCATCGAGCCAGACGCCCAGATCATCGAGCAGCTTTTGCGGCACGTCCTGATGCACCCCGCCGGGGCGGAACCACGCGCTGTGCATGCGGGCACCGCTCGCGCGTTCGAAGAAGTTGAGGCAATCCTCGCGAATCTCGAACAGCCACAGGTTGGGCGTCATCGCGCCCACGTCCATCACATGGCTGCCCATGTTGAGCATGTGGTTGCAGATCCGGGTCAGCTCGGCGAACAGCACGCGCAGGTATTGTCCGCGGATCGGCACTTCGAGATTGAGCAGCTTTTCGATCGCGAGGACGTAGCTGTGCTCCATCGCCAGCGGGCTGCAATAATCGAGCCGGTCAAAGTATGGCAGCGCCTGGAGGTAGGTCTTGTGTTCAATCAGCTTTTCGGTGCCGCGGTGCAGCAGGCCGACGTGGCAATCGATCCGCTCGATAATCTCGCCGTCCAGCTCCATCACCATCCGCAGCACACCGTGCGCGGCCGGATGCTGCGGGCCGAAATTGATCGTGTAATTGGTGATAACCTCGTCGCCGGTGGTGGGGGCTTGGTCAAGTTGCATGGTCACAAAAGGCCTCCCAACACACAAGCTCCGCCACCCTGAACTCGGTTCAGGGTCCATGTCGCAGATAGCCCGGTGGGCGCGCGAAGAGAGCCAACTGCGCGGTTTGCCTTGGCACGAAGCCACCGGGCGGAAACCACGATGGACCCTGAAACAAGTTCAGGGTGACGGTTGAAGAGAGGTTGGATCATGCCTTGCCTCCCTCCACCTTTTCGTCCCCAGGCAGCACGTATTGCGCGCCTTCCCACGGGCTCATGAAATCGAACTGACGCAGATCTTGCGCCAACTTTACCGGCTCATAGACCACGCGTTGTTGCTCATGGCTGTAGCGCAGCTCGACATAGCCGGTCAGCGGGAAATCCTTGCGGAACGGGTGGCCTTCAAAACCATAATCGGTCAGGATCCGGCGCAGGTCCGGGTTGCCGTCAAACACCACCCCGTACATGTCGAACACTTCACGTTCCAGCCAGCCGGCGTTGGGCCACAGGCCAGTGATGCTGGGCACCGTGGTATCTTCGGCCGCGCTAACCTTTACCATGATGCGGTGGTTCTTGGTCACCGAAAGCAGCATGTATACCACTTCAAAGCGCTCAGCCCGGTCCGGGTAATCGGCCCCGGCCATTTCCATCATCTGCTGGTATTCGTGTTCATCACGCAGCAGTTGCAGCGCGCCGACAATCTGATCGCGCGCGACCGTCAGCAGAATTTCGCCATGCTCTTCCCTGGCCGCGATGAGCATGCTGCCCAGTGCCTTGCCAAGCGCCGCAACAACACCTTCGTTGGAGGCGAACCGGGGGGCTGCATGAACCACGCTCATCGCTCTACCGTCCCGATCCGGCGGATCTTGCGCTGTAATTGCATCACGCCATACAGCAGCGCTTCGGCAGTGGGCGGACAGCCCGGCACATAGATATCGACGGGCACGATCCGGTCACACCCGCGCACAACTGAATAACTGTAATGATAATAACCGCCGCCGTTGGCGCAGCTGCCCATCGAGATGACATACTTCGGGTCTGACATCTGATCGTAGACCTTGCGCAGCGCCGGGGCCATTTTGTTACACAGCGTTCCGGCCACGATCATCACGTCTGATTGGCGCGGGCTGGCGCGCGGGGCCACCCCAAAACGCTCCATATCATACCGCGGCATGTTCACATGGATCATCTCAACCGCGCAGCAGGCAAGGCCGAAGGTCATCCACCAGAGCGAGCCGGTGCGGGCCCACTGGAACAATTCCTCAGTACCGACGACGAGGAAGCCCTTGTCGTTTACCTCGGCGTTGAGGTCCTTGAAAAAGTCCGCGTCTGGCGCGGTTACCGGGCCATTCCACAGCGGGCGGCCAAGGGCATCAACCGGAATGCTCATTCCCAATCCAAAGCCCCCATTTTCCATGCATAGATCAGCCCGAACACCAGCTCGGCAATGAAAACCATCATTGTGATCCAGGCCGACCAGCCCAGTTCAAGAAACGTTACAGCCCAGGGAAACAGGAAAGCCGCTTCCAGATCGAAAATGATGAACAGGATTGCGACCAGATAGAACCGCACGTCAAACTGGCTGCGCGGTTCCTCAAACGCGGGAAAACCGCATTCATATTCGCTGAGCTTTTCCGCATTGGGATTATGCGTCCCAGTCAGCCGGGCAACGCCCATCGGCAGGAACACGAACAGCGCTGAAAGCGCAAAAGCGATCCCCAGAAAGATCAGGACAGCCAGGTATTGTGACAGATCAACCACGTAGATTCCCGCTACTTAGGAGTCGGCTTCGGCCCGCCTCTAGGCCCATGGCTGGGCTACTGCAAGCACAGGATTACCTGCTCTCAACAAGCTTGATCGATGCAATCACAGTCGGCCCTGGCCGCTCGCTTCCGGCCGGTTCGCCGCCAGCACCAAAGAGGTCCCAACGGGCATTGGAAACATAGACCAGACGGCCACCAATGATCTGCCCGCTGGTCGGCTCGCCGCCGCCGGACGGAGCCTGCAAAATCACCCGCATGCTGGCGATCGAACGCCCGCCCGGGGCCAGTTGCAGCACAGCGATCCGGATCGGACGGGTGCCGTTCTGGATGGCAATCAGCCGGTTGCCGCTGCGGTGCAGCCCGTCAATCCCGTCGAGCATCATGGCGGGGGTGCCCGGCAATCGGCGGACTTGCCCGCCCGGCAGATCAATCAATGCCAATCCGTATCCATAGTCGCTCAGATACAGCATCCGGCCATCAGCAGAAACCACCAACCCTTGCGGACTTTTGAACCGCCCGGGCGGCACCAATGGTTCCAGCACTTTGGAGCCAGGCCTGGCCAGCCACACACCGCCGTTCAGTGGATCGCTGGCATAGACTGTGCCGTCTGGACCCAGGGCAATATCGCTGGGCACTACGCCTGCAGGAGCGGCAATCTTGCGCAGCACCTGGCCGTGGCGCGGGTCCACCAGAATCAGCCCGGAAAATGCCCCGGTTGACCTGGGTGTTTGTTCAAAAATCCCAGACGCAGCCCAAACCAGCCCGCTTTTGCGGTCACGTACCAGTCCGGTGATGCTGCCCAGCCCGGCCAGGGACAACCGGTTCCAGCGGCGGCCATCACGGCTGATCAACAAATCCTGCGCGGTGACCCCGCTGGCAATCCGCAACGAGCCGGAATAGGTAATCGCCTCAACCAGCCCGAATTCAGCCGGGACAGAGCCTGCTTCGGATGGCTGCCCTTTGGGCGCCGCATTGGCGGCAAAGGAATTGCGGATAACCGGATCAAGCCAGCGCGCGGTCTGGTCTTGCCCGGCCGGGCTTAGTGCATATCCCATTGCGGCCAGCCGGCCCAGCGATTGCCGGGCCCCGGCATCGTCCCCAGCCTCAATCTGCGCGCCAAGATTTCGGCGCAGCAAATTGCTGCTGTTGGGAAATGCTGCGGACCATCCGGCCGGATCCAGCCCGGCATCGCGCGCGGGCCACTGATCTGACGGTGATGGAACCGCCCAGGCCAGCGATGCGGCCCCCAGCAAAAGCGCCGAGGGCCACAGCCTCATTTCTTCAGTTCACGCGCAAGGGTGGAATGGGTGCTTTTGCCATAAGGCGGCTTGAACCCGGAAAGGCCCGCGATATCCATACCCGACTGGCGATAGACCGCGCGGCAATGGCTGAAAGTCTTGAACCCGTCTGCCCCGTGATAATTGCCCATCCCCGAAGGACCTACGCCGCCAAACGGCAGGTCTTCCATCGCATTGTGGAACACAACATCGTTGACCGTCACCCCACCCGAGATCGTCCGGCTCAACACCTTGCTTTCCTCGGCCTTGTCAGAACCGAAGTAATATAGCCCCAGCGGACGATCATGATCGTTGACATAGTCAATCGCGCTATCGATCGAATCATAGGTCATCACCGGCAGGATCGGGCCGAAGATTTCTTCCTGCATGACCTTCATGTCATCGGTCACATTGCGCACGATCGTAAGCGGCATCTTGTTGCCGTTTGAACTTTTGAAATCTTCGCCGGCCGGGTTGACCTCGATCAGCTCGGCACCCTTTTCCTTGGCATCGGCAAGATACCCTTGCAGGCGTTCGAAATTGCGGCCGTTGACCACAGACGTGTAATCATCATTGGCCAGCAGGGTCGGGTACATCGCCTCAACCCCGCTTTTGAGGCTGTCGATCACATCCATTTCCTGATCCTTGGCGACCAGCAGGTAATCGGGTGCCAGGCAGATTTGTCCGGCGTTCAGCATCTTGCCCAGGGCGATCCGTTGCCCGGCTTTGGTCTTGTCCGCGCTACGGCCGATGAAGGTTGGGCTTTTGCCGCCCAGCTCCAGCGTAACCGGCACCAGATTTTCGGCTGCCGCGCGCATGATGTGTTTGCCCACGCTGGTTGCACCGGTAAAGATCAGATGATCGAAAGCCAGCTTGCTGAACGCGGTGCCAACTTCAACCCCGCCAGTGAAAACCGCCATTTCCTCTTCCGCAAAATACTGCGGCACCACTTCGGCGAACACATCGGCCACGCGTTCGGTAAATTCGCTTGGTTTGATCATCGCGCGGTTTCCGGCGGCCAGGATCCCGGCCATTGGCACCATCACCATTCCAACCGGGAAGTTCCACGGCGCAATCACCCCAACCACGCCCTTTGGCTGATAGATCACTTCGGCCTTGGCCCCCAACAAGCCCAACGGAAACATCGCCTTGCGCTTTTCATTGCGGCCCCAGGCCTCAAAATGCTTTTTCGAATGTTTGAGGGCGCCAACCGACGGCATGATATCGGTCATCAGGGTCTGTTCGATGCTGCGATGGCCAAAATCGGCGCTTACTGCCTTGGCAAGCGCATCCTTGTGATCGATCAGCATCGCAATCGCGCGGTCAATCCGATCACGCCGAACCGACATCGCTTCGGGCATAGCAGCTGTAAAGGCAGCACGTTGGCGGCCCAGGACATCGCTCATGCGGGTAATTTCAGCGCTCATTTCACAGGTCCCCGTTTCTATTTGCCACTCTTTTCCCGCAGGCAGGCAGGCTTGGCAAGCGGATAAGCGCGATTGCCATTGCTGCAACGCAGCATTAAAGATGCGACAGACTCAAGACTTCCAGAAAGGTTGCCTGCCATGGCCCAGCTTTCCGCCGCCGATCCTATCGTCATCCTGTCCTATGCCCGCACCCCGATGGGCGCCATGCAGGGCGCGCTGGCCGATGTCAGTGCAACCGATCTGGGGGCCACCGCAATTCGCGCTGCGGTTGAACGGGCCGGAGTGAACGGCGACGATGTAGAGCGGGTCTATATGGGCTGTGTGCTGCCCGCCGGTCTGGGCCAGGCGCCGGCCCGGCAGGCCACCATCAAGGCCGGGCTTCCCGCTTCGGTTCAGGCAACCACCGTCAGCAAGGTCTGCGGATCTGGCATGCAGAGCGTGATCATGGGCGCTGAGGCACTGGCAGCCGGCACAGTTGATTTGCTGATCGCAGGCGGGATGGAGAGCATGACCAACGCGCCCTACCTCCTTAAGAAGCATCGCTCTGGCGCGCGGATCGGGCACGATACTGCCTATGATCACATGTTCCTCGATGGGCTGGAAGATGCCTATGAACCGGGCCGGGCAATGGGCACTTTCGCGCAGGATACCGCTGATGCCTATCAACTGACCCGTGAGGCGCAGGACGCCTATTCAATCGAATCGCTGCGCCGGGCGCAGGCCGCCATTGCCGATGGTGCCTTTGCCGCAGAAATCACCCCAGTAACCGTGGTAAGCCGCGCTGGTGAAAGCGTGGTTGATACCGATGAACAGCCGGGCAAGGGCCGTCCAGACAAAATTCCCGGCCTGAAACCGGCTTTTGCCAAGGATGGCACGATCACCGCGGCAACCTCCAGCTCGATCTCGGATGGCGCGGCTGCGCTGGTCCTGACCCGCCAAAGCGTGGCCGGTGCAAAAGGCTTCACGCCGGTCGCCAAAGTGATCGCCGCTGCGGCTCACGCCCAGGCTCCCAAGGATTTCACCACCGCACCGGTTGGCGCGATAAGCAAGGTGCTGGAACAGGCCGGCTGGACTTTGGATCAGGTTGATCTGTTCGAAGTGAACGAAGCCTTCGCTTGCGTCGCAATGTTTGCGATGCACGATCTGGGGATCGCCCACGACAAGATCAACGTGCACGGCGGTGCCACTGCGCTGGGCCATCCGATCGGTGCGTCTGGCGCGCGGATCATCACCACACTGATTGCCGCCCTGCAGCGCCATGGCAAAACCCGCGGGATCGCCAGTCTGTGCATCGGCGGCGGCGAAGCTACTGCGGTGGCCGTCGAACTGGTCTGATAGCGCCAATCTGCGCGACAAATCGCGACACAACTTGCCCGGATCCGAACAACGGATTCCGGGCAAGTTCAGTTTGGGGAGGCCACCTTGGCTGGTGCCAGCAAGATCTGCCGGCACCTTCACAGCACAGGAGAACCCGAATGAAACGCACTATCATCGCAGCCATGATCATGGCCGGACTGGCCCTGCCCGGCATTGCCCAGGCCAAGGTCACCCGCGCCGAGCTGCGCCGTGACGTCCATGAAGTGCGGCAAGAACGCCGCGATGTTCGGCAGGACGTTCGCCAGCACGATTGGCGCGGGGCACACGAGGAGCGCCACGAACTGCGCGGTGCAAAGCGCGATCTTCGCCAGGACAAGCGCGCATTCAGGCGCCAGCATCACCGCGGGCGCTGAACGGGCCGATCAGGATTGGGCGGGTCGGAGCCTGTTTAGGGCTCCCCCGCCCCCCACAACCGGGCCTGTTCAACATAGCCTTTGCGTGGGCCAACACTGAATTTGCACCAGCCACTGTCACAATTGCCAAGCAGTCCTACCACACCCGGCGCCATCTGCCACAGCAGCTTGGCCCCGACATTGCCATGCGATCGCATCGCGGCCGGTTCCTTGCCAATGACAAATCCGGTCC
Organism: Novosphingobium sp.; assembly: GCF_040079535.1. Classification (GTDB taxonomy): domain Bacteria; phylum Pseudomonadota; class Alphaproteobacteria; order Sphingomonadales; family Sphingomonadaceae; genus Novosphingobium. The sequence goes on from NZ_JBEBKB010000001.1 coordinate 198,685, forward strand.
GCTCACGCGTCAGGAAACGGGCCAGAACCCACCCTTTTGCACCACCTGGATCTTCGACAAAGCGCCAGCCCTCCTTGATCCGCAGAACTTTGAGCGGCAAGTTCTGGCGATGGAAAACCCATAGAATCCGGTAGTCTTCGCCCGGGCCAACCCGCATGTTTACATCGTCACCGCGGCGGATTGAGGCCCAGTAGGGCGTTTTGGCATCTTGGGCCACGGCCGGAACGGCACAGATCGCTATGGCAGCAGCAACAAGGAATCGGCGAGTGATCAACATCGCGGCATGATAGCGCGCCCGGCGCCCCTGCTTCAACCCGCTTGACCATGCGCCCCGGCAAAGCCTAGCGCTATCGCCATGACAGTTGTTTCCGATACCCCAGCCCGGCGGCGTGTTTCAGGCAAGCTCCGCGTTCATGTAACCCGCCGGTTGCTGCCTTCGGTGGAAGCGCGAATGGATGAGCTGTTCGACGTTTCGCTGAATGCCGAAGATCGCCCGTTGACCCGCGACGAGCTGATCGCCGCGATGCACGCCAGCGATGTAATCGTTCCCACTGTGACCGATCGGATCGATGCGGACATGCTTGAAGCAGCGGGTGAGCGCCTGGGCCTGATCGCCAATTTCGGTGCCGGGATCGAACATATTGATCTGGCCGCAGCGCGGGCCCGCAAGGTCATCGTCACCAACACTCCGGGCGTCTTCACGGATGATACGGCGGATCTGGCGATGATGCTGATCCTTTCGGTTCCGCGCCGGCTTGGTGAAGGCAGCCGGCTGGTCCGCGATGGCAACTGGACCGGCTGGACCCCCACCGCGATGCTAGGCCGTTGTATTGGCGGCAAACGGCTCGGCATTATCGGGATGGGCCGGATCGGGCAGGCCGTGGCCCACCGCGCCCGTGCCTTTGGAATGGAGGTTGGCTATCACAATCGTCACCCGCTGCCACCCAGTGTCGAATCGATGTTCGGTGCGCGCTATGAACCCGATCTTGAACAGTTGATCGCCACCAGCGACATTATCACCCTGCACTGCCCGGCTGGCGCCGATACACACCATCTGATCAACGCCCGGCGGCTGGCAGCGATGAAGCCGGGCGCCTTTCTGGTCAACACTGCGCGCGGTGATCTGGTTGACGAGGACGCGCTGATTGCCGCGCTGACGCAAGGCACATTGGCCGGTGCCGGGCTGGATGTGTTCGCACGCGAACCACAAGTTGATCCGCGCCTGATCGCCCTGCCCAACGTCATCACCTTGCCCCACCTTGGCAGTGCCACGGTTGAGGGGCGCGAGCATGCCGGCGAAAAGGTTATCGCAAATATCCGCTTCTGGATCGATGGACACCGCCCGCCCGATCAGGTGCTGCAAGGCTGGGCATAATCGCCCCCGCGCGCAACATCCGTGCGGCTTCGCGCTTGCTAGAATTGCAATCGTTGCTTTAAGCCGCGTTTGAGGAATCGCGCGCCAAAGCCCGCGCCCGAAGGGAGAAACCAATGCGCACCTTTGCGAAGCTGTGTCTGACAATTGCAGCCATGGCGGCTCCTGCCGCAGCCTGGGCCCAGGATGCAGCAGCCGATGCAGCGGGCGATGCCCTGAACAGCGGCGATAATGCGTGGTTGCTGGTCTCGTCAGCACTGGTTTTGATGATGTGCATGCCGGGGCTGACCCTGTTCTATGGCGGGTTGGTCCGGGCCAAAAACTTCCTCTCGGTTGCAGTGCAAACCGGCGCGGTTGCGGCAGTCGCCTCGGTGCTGTGGGTCGCGGTGGGATACCGGATTGGCTTTGGCGATGTCACCAATGGGTTCTTCGGCAGCGGCGATATCTGGATGCTTGGCAACACCGAAGGCGTGCTGCGCGATGGATACGCGGTTAGCGAGCGGACATTTTCGCTGTTCCAGCTTACTTTTGCCGCGATCACGCCTGCACTGATGGTGGGGGCCTGGGTTGATCGGGCGCGGTTTGGCTGGGTGATCGGACTTTGCGCGCTGTGGGGGCTGGTAGTCTATGCGCCGGTTGCGCACTGGGTTTGGGGTGATGGCTGGTTAGCTTCGCGGATGAACACGATGGACTTTGCCGGCGGGATCGTGGTGCACACCACCGCCGGGGTATCGGCCTTGGTTGCGGCGATGCTGGTTGGCAAGCGCCTTGGCTTCCCGCGCCAGTTGATGCTGCCGCACAGCCCGGCGCTGACCATGGTTGGTGCGGCGCTGCTGTGGGTTGGCTGGTTTGGCTTTAATGGCGGCTCTGCCGTTACAGCTGATGACAGCGCGGCGGGAGCAATCATCAATACCCATCTGGGGGCCTGCATGGCGGCATTGGTCTGGCTGCTGATCGAGAAGTTCAAGGTTGGCAAACCCACCAGCGTCGGCTTTGCCACCGGCGCCATAGCCGGGCTGGCCACGATCACCCCGGCGGCGGGCTTCGTCGCTCCGTGGGCAGCGATGGCCATCGGCGCGATCGCCGCGCTGGTATGCTTCCCGATGATCCAGATCATCAAAGGCCGGCTGGGGATCGACGATTCGCTGGATGTATTTGCTGTCCATGGGGTTGGCGGGATTACCGGATCGCTGCTGCTGGCGGTGTTCCTTTCGCCCACGCTTGGCGGGGCTGGCTATGACGAAGGCTTCAACATGGTTAGCCAGCTAGCGGCGCAGGCCGTGGGCGTGGGTGTTGTTGCAATCTGGTCGGCGATTGCCACCGCGGTGCTGGCCGTGCTGGTCAGTCTGGCGATCCCGATGCGGGTGGGCGAGGATGACGAGCGCGAAGGACTGGATCTGGCCAGCCACGGTGAGCGCGCCTGGGAATTTGAATGATCCGGGCACACCGATCCTGGCCTGGATGCACTAGCCCAATTCTTCGGCCAGCAACCGGCCGATCAGCCTGATCCCTGCGGGTGAACGCGCCAGCGACAGATGCCGGCCGGTCAGCTCAACCTGCCGGTCACTCTCTTCCGCCAGCCCTCGCGCTGCGGCCTGGGCCACGATCCCATCGATCGGTGAGTGCACCGCCAAGGTCCGCACCGGCGGTTTGGCGGCCAGATCGGTTGCGATCGGCGGGCTATCAACGCGGTGATCGTTTAGCAGTTCATACAGCCGCCAGGCATTGTTTGCGCGCGGATCGCCGGAAAACGGGCTGCCCAGCGTTATGACCAGCCGCACCAGATCTGGCCGCTGTTTGGCCACCTCGCGCGCGAACACCCCGCCAAGGCTCCAGCCGATCAGGGTGGCGCCCTGCTGATGCCGCTGGGATAGCTCTTCAAGCTGCGGGACAAGCCGGTCCAATAGATCTGCCCGCGCGCCGCTGTTTTTGCCAATCTGCCAGCCATACGCAGCATATCCAGCAGCGTTCAGCGAACGCCGCAGCCGGATTGATGAGACATCGCTGGTCAGATAGCCGGGATAGACAATCACCGGCTGACCGTGTCCGGCCGCAATGGGCACCGCGCGCTGCAATGGGCTGAGCAGCAACTTGGGAATCTCAAGCGCTTCACCCGCCCACAGCCGCAGCGGCGGGGCGCGATCATTCATGGGCGCGCTCAATCCCCGGACAGGATCCGATCGACCAGCTGCTTCACCGTTGGGGTGAAGTTGTTCGAATAGAACGGGTCGGTCTTGAAATTGTGGGCGTTGTGGCCGGCAAACATCAGGTTCTGATGAATGTCCTGGCCGTGGACAATCGCCTTCAGCGTCTTTTGAATGCAGAAGCTGCGCGGATCGGCCAGATAGCCGGTGGTGTAATCATCATGATCTTTCCATGATGAAAACCCGCAGTGCGAAAGGCAGCCCATGCATTCCTTCTGATCGGTCTGGATCACCGAACGCTCTGCCTCATCGACAAAGACAATCGTATCATCGGGTGTGCGCAGGCCTTCCTTGAAACCTTGCGCCACCCAGCCGCGGGCCCGTTCAAGATCGGCCGGAGCAACCCAGAAATTCTTGTTGCCCACACCCACATCAAGCCGGGCGGTGTGCTCGCCAGCTTCAACCTTCGAATAGGGAATTTGCCGGGCGCTGCGCGCTTCGAGATTGCGGATAAAGGAATTGCGCACCGCCGAGCTGTAGAAACCGGTTGGTGAAAAACGGTGCAGCAGGATGTCACCTTCGTTCAGCGTGCGCAGATGGTCTTTCCAGCCCTGCGGGATCGGGCTTTCCTGGGTCAGCAGCGGACGCGTGCCGAATTGGAAAACGATCTGGCCCAGTTCGGGATTGTCGATCCAGTTTGCCCAATCGCGCAAATACCACACCCCACCGGCCATCACGATCGGCACGCTATCGGCTATGCCTTCGGCGCGCATCGTATCGCGCAGCGCCTTTACCCGCGGATAGGGATCCTGCGGCTGAAGTGGATCTTCTGCGTTGGATAGCCCGTTGTGGCCGCCCGCCAGCCACGGATCTTCATAAACCACCGCCCCCATCAGATCGGGAACCTTGTGGTACGCCCGTTTCCACAGCGCGCGAAACGCGCGGGCAGAGCTGATGATCGGCAAATAGTTGACGTTGTGGCGCGCGGCGATTTCAGAAAGCTTGTACGGCATTCCTGCCCCGCAGGTTACCCCGGTCACCATCCCGCGGGTCTGCTCAAGCACCCCTTCAAGTATGGGCTGTGCCCCGCCCATTTCCCACAGCACGTTGATATTGATCGCGCCCTGTCCGCCGGAAATATCATAGGCCCGGCGAATCTGATCGACCGATCCCTTGATCCCAAAGGCGATCAGCTCATGATGGCGATCCTTGCGGGTTGCGCCATTGAACACCTGATCGACCATATTGCCGTCTTCGTCATAGAAATCCGGATTGACCGCGCTGACAGTGCCGATCCCGCCCGCCGCAGCCCAGGCTCCCGAGCTGGCATGATTGGTTGCCGCAACCCCTTTGCCGCCCTCCACAATGGGCCAGACTTCGCGTCCGCCATAGATAATCGGCTTAAGCCCTGAAAAGGCAGTGGCAGCGGTCATTGCGTCCCCGTTTTCCCGTTAACCGAATTGCACGGCTTGATATCTTCCGGCCTGGGGCGTTCCCCACTCGCCTCAAACGCGGCATAATAGCCGTTGAGTTCGGGCCTAAGCACAAATTGCACCAGCCGGAAACCCACCGCGCCAAATTCGCAAAACAATTGCCGCGGCGGCATGCCATGCTGATCCGATGGACGATCGACATCCACCACAATCACCTGCCCGCCCGGCCGCAACGCAGGCCGCATATGCCACAGAAAAGCATAGGGTTCGGCGATTTCGTGATACATATGGACCATGAAAATCCGATCGAAGCTGCCACCCGGCAGCATCGGGTTTTCCGGCTTGCCGGTGCGGATCGAAACCTGGCCCAGCCGTTCACGTTCAACCCGCTGGCCAAGCCGCTGGATTGAACCGGGATCGATGTCTTCCGCCAATACCCGGCCTTTGGGGCCAACCCGATCGGCCAGGCGGATTGTGTAGTATCCCTCGCCCGCGCCGATATCGGCCACCGTGGTACCCGGATTGATCGCCGCCAGATCCATCACAACCGCAGCCTCACCCATATCGTCGCGCTGGTCTTCGTTGGTGAATTCATCCCCCGCAAGCGTTGAAACCGGGCGGTAAGCCTCAGGAAACCCGCGCGCGCCTTCGGATCGGCCAGATTGATCGCTGGCCGGTGTGCAAGCGCCAACTGCGGCCAACAGCGCAACCGCAACCGGCAAGGCAAGGTGTCCACGGGTCTTCACGGCCTTGTTCTTAGCCCAGCCAATGCAGCTTGGCAAAGTTGCAAACACGCGCACCCGCCAGGCCTCAATCGACGTCTTCTACCTCAACCGCTTCACCCGTCACGCGCTGTGCCAATGCTGCCGCCATGAACGGATCGAGCGCGCCGTCGAGCACATCGGACGGGGTTGGTGAGGTGAAGCCGGTGCGCAGATCCTTGACCATCTGATAGGGCTGCAACACGTAGGAACGGATCTGGTGGCCCCAACCGATATCGGTCTTGCTGGCATGTTCGGCGCTGGCGGCGGCTTCGCGTTTTTGCATCTCGGCTTCGTAAAGCCGGGCTTTCAGCATCCCCATACAGATATCACGGTTCTTGTGCTGGCTGCGATCCATCTGGCTGGCGACAATGATGCCGCTGGGAACGTGGGTCATGCGCACCGCGGAATCGGTGGTGTTGACGTGCTGCCCGCCCGCGCCGCTGGCGCGGTACGTATCGATCTTGAGATCGGCCGGATTGACCTCGATCGCAAAGGTATCGTCGATTACCGGATAGACCCAGACCGAGGAAAAGCTGGTATGGCGCCGGGCCGAACTGTCATAGGGCGAAATGCGAACCAGCCGGTGGACGCCGCTTTCGGTCTTGGCATAGCCATAGGCGTTTTCGCCTTTGCACATGATCGTGGCGCTCTTGATCCCGGCTTGGTCACCGGCCTGATACTCAATCGTCTCAACCTTGAAGCCGCGCTTTTCCGCCCAGCGGGTGTACATCCGGAACAGCATTTCGGCCCAGTCCTGGCTTTCGGTTCCACCAGCGCCTGCATGGATTTCAATGAAAGTGTCGTTGCTATCGGCCTCTCCGGCCAGCAGCGCCTGAACCTTATCAGCATCGGCCCGATCGGCCAGCGCGCTCAAGGTGGCGATCCCTTCATCGACCGTCGCTTCATCGCCTTCCATTTCGCCAAGCTCGACATATTCGATCGCATCGGCCATCTGCGCGCCGATTGAATTGACCGTGCCCACCGCAGCTTCCAGCCTCCGGCGTTCTTTCATCACCGCTTCGGCATCTTTGGGGTTGTCCCACAGCTTGGGATCTTCAACCCGCGCGTTCAGCTCATCAAGCCGACGCAGCGCACGGTCCCAGTCAAGGAACTTGCGGACCAGCGCCAGTGCCTTTTCGATCCGTTCGATATGGGCCTGCCCCTCGGCACGCATGACAGCACACTCCTTGAAATCGGACTGTGCCCGTTAGCCGGATTGCCTGCAATGTAAAGGGTATGCGCTTATCGCCGCCGCTGCCGCAATGCCCGCACTGTCGCCAGGGTTTTGGTCACGTGTTGGTTGGGGTTCATATCGGTGTAGGCCAGAACCACCCGCCCATCGCGCCCGATCACATAGCTGGTCCGGCTTGAAAGCCCGGTCTGGGTGCCATCTGCCTTCTTGAGCGTGACGTCATAGGCATCGATGATCGCGGGGGTTGCAACGCCCACCGGAAACCTGTTGCCGCAGTCCTTGCTGCTGAAAAGCTGCTGGGTCTGGATCGTATCAGCGGAAAGGCCGATCAGGGTCGCACCAGCGGCCTTGAAATCAGCCGAAGCGGCGGCAAAGGCGCGGGCCTCGATCGAGCAGCCCTGGGTGAAGCTTTTTGGATAGAAGTACAGCACCACCGGTCCTTTGCGCAAAGCAGCAGAAAGGGTGAAGTTGAACACTTTGCCGGCCAATGCACCTTGCGTTACGAACTGCGGTGCACGGGCGCCTTGCGGCAGATCGGCCGGGGCGGCTGCGGGCAGCGCCAAGGCCGCGATTGCCAGCGAAAAACCAAGAACTTTACGCTTCATAATCGTCTCCTTGCCAGCCCTGCCAGGACTATTGACCGCCGACTGTTGCATCCGGCGCAATTGTTGGCGCAGCTTCGGGTTCCTTGGCATCACCCGGATCGGTGTTTGCAGCGGGCGCCTTTGGTTTGCCCGCGCCCCTGCGGGCCGCCGCAATCAAGGCTGCGCGCTGCTTCTCCAGTTCTTCTGTGCCGATCCCTGGCCGGGCTTCGCTTTCGGCCTTGAACGCTTCCCAGATCACGCCGGAATCCTTGCTATCGCCCGGTGTGCCGCCAAACACGCGTTTGCCGCTGATCCGGTCAACCTTGACCCAGTGAATATCAGCTGGCGCCACAAATGGTCGCTCGCTCCAGCGGGGTTTGGTTGATGCAACAAGCTGCTTGAAGATCGGCGCGGCAACATTGCCGCCCTGCACCCAGCCGCCCAGCGGGCGCGGCTGATCATAGCCCAGGTACACCCCGCCAACGATATCCTGATTGCCGCCAACGAACCAGACATTGGTTGGCCCCGTGGTGGTCCCGGTCTTGCCAAACAGCGGCACACCCAGATCATCCAGGAGATAGGCCGTGCCGCGCGTCACCACGCCTTCCAGCATGTGGACCACCTGAAACGCGGTGCGCGGATCCATCACCTGCTTGCCGCGCGAATCAAACCGCGGCATCGGTTTTCCGTCCCATTCAGCCATGTTGCACTTGGTGCAGCGGCGGGTGTCGGCCCGCAAGATCACCTTGCCCGTTCGGTCCTGAACGTAATCGATCACGGTCGGCTGGAATTGCAAACCATTGTTTGCCAGCGCGGCATAGCCGTTGACCATCTGCTGAACGGTTGTTTCCCCGGCCCCAAGCGCGAATGCCAGATAAGGCGGATACTTGCCGATCCCGACCCTTTCGAAAGTCTTCGAGACATTTTCCATCCCGGCATCGCTGGCGATCCGCACCGTCATCAGGTTGCGCGATTGTTCAAGCCCCCAACGCATCGTGTGCGATCCGCTGCCGCCGCCGCCACCGAAATTGACGAAGCACTTCTGGCCATAGCGTGAACCCTGATAGACGCAGAATTTGCCATCAAGAATCTCGCTCGACGGGCTCATCCCGAAATCAAGGCCGGTGCCATAGACGAACGGCTTGATTGTAGATCCGGGCTGGCGCATCGCCTGGGTGGCGCGGTTAAAGCTGCCAAGGCCCGGATCAAACCCGCCCTGCATCGCCAGGACACGGCCTGAATGGGCGTCCTCAAGCAACATCCCGCCAGTAATCTCGGGCACCACCCGCAAGGCCCAGCTGTTCGTGCCAGAAGGTGCAGCAGCAACGATATCGCCAGCCTTCAGTGCATCCGGGATACCCTGCAGCGGCCCCTTGGTGCCATCGCCAAAGCCAATTGTGGCTGCGGCGCCCTTGCGTTCCAGGACCAGCCCAACGCGCCAATCGAGATAGGAAATCGACTTGCCCGAAAGCGCAATCTGGCTTTGCCAGCTATCCATATCCAGATCGATATGATCGATCGGCTTAACGAAACCGCGCCCACCGCCAAATCGCAGCAAGCCGGTTCGAAGCGAATCCTGGGCGCCCTTCTGGAGCTGCGGATCAAGCGAAGTTCGGATCCACAGGCCGCCCGCATAGACGCTGTTGGGCCCGTTTTCAGCATTCTCGCCATACTTCTCGATCAGCTGACGGCGCACTTCCTCAACGAAATAGCCATTGGCCGGATCCCAGTTATCACCCCGGCGCGGAATAATGCCCAGCGGTTCTGCCTTGGCAGCGGCGGCTTCGGCGGCGGTGGCCGCTTCGTTTCTGACCATCTGGTCAAGCACCCAGTTGCGCCGCTCTAGTGCTTCGGGTGCAAATTTGGCCCGGCCATAGATCTCAGGACCGCGCGGCAGGGTTGCCAGGAAAGCATACTGCGCCAGATTCAGTTCGCCCACATCCTTGCCGAAATAGGCCTGCGATGCAGCTTGTACCCCAAAGCTCTGCCGGCCGAGCGGGATCTCATTGAGATAGAGCTCAAGGATCTGTTCCTTTTCCAGCACGCTTTCGATCCGCCGGGCCAGGACCATTTCCTTGATCTTGCGGGTAACCGAATACTCATTACCGATCAGGATGTTTTTCGCGACCTGCTGGGTAATGGTAGAGCCGCCCTTGGCGCGCTTGCCAGAGCCAAGCTTGGTTACATAATCCAGCACCGCGCCGGCCAGGCCGGTATAATCAACGCCGCCGTGGCTCCAGAATGTCTTGTCCTCGGCCGAAAGGTAGGCCCCTTTCAGCTTCTCCGGAAAGTCCACATAGCGCAACTGCACGCGGCGTTCGCGGGCATAGGAATAAACGATCTGCCCATCGATCCCGCGAACCATTGTTGGCAATGGCGGCTGGTAGGTAAGCAGGCTATCGGCTGACGGTAGATTGCGAGTGACTGTTACCCAAAACAGCAGGTTGAAAGCCAGAAAAGCGGCCAGCAGATAGTTGATGATCCGAAAGCGCCGGCTATCGCCCCACCGGGTGCGGTACCATTCTCCAAAACCGGTATCACCCAGCTTTTGCCGCCCAGCAGCAAACAGCGCCTTCGCTTTGCCCCACAATCCGCCTGCTTCGCGGCGGATGCGCAAGCGCACCGAACCTGGATCCTGATCGTCGCTTTCAGCCATAGGTGGCGCGCTCTAGCACGGCCTTGGCGCGCATTGCCAGTGTGTTTGCAATGCCTTCCCGTCCGTTTCCACTATCCTTGTGCTGCCCGGGCAAAAAACACCCTGATCGCCCGCGCCACAGCCTCTGCAAAGTTTTGCCGGCCTGCACCCGAAGTCAGCCGGGCAACATCGGTTTCGTTGTTGATATAGCCGGATTCGAACAGCACCGATGGGACATCGGGTGATTTGAGCACGGCGAATGCAGCTGATTGCGGATCGGCTTCCTTGAACGGCATTCGGCCCAGGCCTTCGCGCAAGATCAGCCGGGCGAACAATTCCGATTGAGTCTGGGATTGGCGCTGGGCCAGATCGACGAGCGCTGTGCTGACATCGCTGCTCTGCCCGGCAATCTTCACGCCATTGACCACATCCGCAGCGTTTTCGCGCGCCGCAATTTTTTCCGCCGCTTCGTTGCTGCCTTTGGCTGAGAGGGTATAAACCGTGGCGCCCAGCGCCTTCCCCTCGCCTTCAGTGCTATCGGCATGAATCGAAATATACAAATCCGCTCCCAGCAAACGGGCTATTTCTGGCCGCTCCCCCAAAAACAGATAGGTATCATCGCTGCGGGTAAGCGCCACACGCACCCCGCCCTGGCGAAGTAACTCGTCGCGCAGCGCAATCGCCAGCGACAGTGTCAGCGCTTTTTCCTTAAGCTCGCCGGCTCCTGCTCCGGGGTCTTTGCCGCCATGGCCGGGATCGATCACCACCAGCGGGCGGCTTGAATCCGGTGGGCCCAGAACCTTCGGCAAAGCCGCCGCCGCCCCTGGCCTGGGCAGATCGACCGTAACCACGTAATCATAGCCGCGCCCGGGGCGGCCGAATGTTCGATCGGCCTGCACCATAGCGGCAAACACCGCAATCGGTGTCAGCAAGATCACAAGCAGTATCAGAAACCGGCGCATTGCAGCCTGATTAGTGCGCCTTGCCGCGCGGTGCAATCACCGCTTTGCGGCATTCACCTTGCCGCAGCCCTGAAGCAATGCTAGTCACCCCATCGACCGGGATCGGCATGGCCGTTTCCGGAAGGAGAATCCGGTATTTTTCGTTCCGGATCAAACAGGTTGATGCATCAATGAAAAGCCTTGAACCGTCCCAGACGTCCGGAGCCATAGCGGCTTCGACCCATGGTGCGGCTGGCCGTGCGCGCTCGGGTTTGCCGCGCATTTTCACTGTTGCAGACACGCTCATCGCCGCCGGAGCCCGCTGTGGAACCGGCATCATCGATACATCCGCGCGCAGCATGGGGCATTGCCCGGCATCGCGCGGACTGTCCGCATATAGCCGCGCCGAAACCGCACGCAGCCTTCGGGCCTTGCGCTGCGCCAGGCGCGCACGGAGTATTTATAATGACAACGCGCATGCTTATCGATGCGCGCCACCCGGAAGAAACCCGGGTGGCGGTGCTAAAAGGCAACCGGATTGACGAATTCGATTTCGAATCCGCCGAACACAAACAGATCAAGGGCAATATCTATCTTGCCAAGGTCACCCGGGTAGAACCGTCGCTGCAAGCGGCCTTTGTTGACTTTGGCGGCAATCGCCATGGCTTCCTGGCCTTCAGCGAAATCCACCCCGATTACTACCAAATCCCCAAAGAGGACCGCGAGGCCCTTTTGGCTGAGGAAGCCGCCCACGCTGAGGAAGAGGCCGCTTTGCGCGCCATTGCTGAGGGTGAGGAAGACTTCGTCGGTGATGACGAACTGGGCGAAAGCCTGGCCGATGATATGGCCGGGACCACGCACGATCACCACGACGACGATGACTTCGGCGGCGTGATGGAAGTTGACACGTCTGAAAAGGACGAGGTGGCAACGATCGAAGATGGCCTGGTCGAGGATGGCTTTGATCATGACGACGAAGCCGGCGGCGAAAATGAAGGCGAAGACAACGGCGATAATGACGACAGCCACCGCCGCGGCCGGGGCCGCCGGCGGCAGGGCGGAAATCGCGGTCACGCCAAGGAAGCTGACGATTTGCGTGCCAAGCGCATGGCTCTGCGCCGTCGTTACAAAATTCAGGATGTAATCCAGCGCCGCCAGGTTCTGCTGGTGCAGGTGGTCAAGGAAGAACGCGGCAACAAGGGTGCCGCGCTCACCACCTACCTCAGTCTGGCGGGCCGGTACTGCGTGTTGATGCCCAATTCCAGCCATGGCGGCGGGATCAGCCGCAAGATCAATTCTGCCGGTGACCGCAAGCGGCTCAAGACAATTATCGCTGAGATGGATCTGCCCAAATCGATGGGTTGCATCGTTCGCACCGCCGGTCTTCAACGCACCAAGACTGAAATCAAGCGCGATTTCGATTACCTTGCTCGGCTGTGGGACGGGATTCGTGAGACGACGCTGGGCTCTACCGCTCCGGCGTTGATCCATTCAGACAGCGATCTGATCAAACGCGCGATCCGCGACATCTATAACCGCGAAATTGAAGACGTGGTGGTGGAAGGCGAACATGGATACCGCGCGGCGCGTGATTTCATGAAGCTGCTGATGCCCAGCCACGCCAAACGGGTGAAGCAGTATGCCGATCCGGTACCGCTGTTCCAGCGCTATGGCGCCGAAGATCAGCTGACCGCGATGTACGATCCCGAAGTGCAGCTGAAAAGCGGCGGCTACATCGTGATCAACCCCACCGAAGCGCTGGTCTCGATCGACATCAACTCTGGCCGCTCGACCAAAGAACACGGGATCGAGGCGACCGCGCTTAACACCAACCTCGAAGCTGCGCGTGAAATCGCCCGGCAGTTGCGCCTGCGCGATATGGCCGGACTGGTTGTGATCGACTTCATCGACATGGAGTACAACAACAACGTCCGCAAAGTTGAAAAGGCGATGAAGGACGCGCTCAAGAATGATCGGGCGCGGATCCAGGTTGGCCGGATTTCCAGCTTTGGCTTGATGGAGATGAGCCGCCAACGTCTTCGTACCGGGGTACTAGAAGCATCAACCCGCGCTTGCCCGCACTGCGATGGCACCGGGCTGGTGCGCACGGCATCAAGCTCTGGTCTGGCTGCGCTGCGGCTGATCGAAGACGAAGCCGCCAAAGGCAAGGGTTCGGTTATCACGCTGTTCGCTTCCACAGAAGCGGCGGTCTATCTGCTCAACGCCAAGCGCGCAGATCTTGCTGAAATCGAGCTGCGCTATGGCGTCGCCGTGGCCGTGCTGCCTGAAGGTGAAAACGAGGGCGCCAAGATGCGCGTTGCCTCGTCTGGGCCGCGCCCTGAATTCGTGCCCCGCTTCGAACCGATCGCCATCGAGGAAGACGATGACGACGTGTTTGAAGAGGAGGAAGACGATTTCGAAGCTGAAGAACGCAGCGAAGATGGCGAAGATCGCGGCAAACGCCGCCGCAAGCGTCGCCGGCGTGGTGGACGTGACCGCGAGCGTGATGAAGCTCCGCGTGGCGATGACGAAAACGATAGCGAAAGCGAAAGCGAAGAATCCGCCGACGATGAAGGCGATGAAGACGATGATCGCAGCGCAGCCGAAAGGGCCGAGGACGGTGATGGACCGCGCAAGCGTCGTCGGCGTGGTCGGCGGCGGCGCGGCGGCAAGGGCCGCGGCGATGGCGAAGGCCAGGCACAAACCGACGATGGATCGGATGCTGAATCAGTAGAAGCCGCTGGCGAAGAAAGCCCGGCGCAAGAAGCCGTTGCCGCCGATACCGCTGAGGAAGCCCCGGTCAAGCCGAAGCGCACCCGGCGCAAAAAGGTAGAGCCGGAAGCCGCGGTTACCGCTGAAGCAGAAGTGGCCGAGGAACCCGAACCTGAAGCGGTTGCAGCACAGGCCCCAGCCAAGCCGAAGCGTTCGCGTAAAAAGGTGGTTGAAGCCGTTGATGCCGAGCCTGAAGCGGCCCCTGCCGCTCTGGAACCGGCCGCACCGGAAGCCGGAGAGGTTCCGGCCAAACCAAAGCGTTCGCGCAAGAAGGTTGCTGAACCCGTAGCCGCCGAAGAAGCTGCTGATCCGGCCGCCGATCCCGGCGAGGCTGGACAGCCGCGCCGAGGCTGGTGGCAACGCACTTTCGGCGAATAGATTGCATTAATGGCCGCGCTCGGTGATCCACCTGGCGCGGCCGATGCGCCATACTGCATTGCAGGTAAAATCTGAAACTCGAGTAAAAATCCGTCTGCCCTGAGCAGGCCGAAGTGCTGTCATTTCCTTCTAGCGGTTATGCATAACGCATGAAGAACCAGGCCAACACTTCGACCTGCTCAGGGTAGATGGAAGCGGGAAGAACGTTTCAAATTTCCGCTTGCCGCTCTAACCGGTCTTCACCGCAGCGCCCCATTCCATCCACCCCGCCCAGCGCGGTGTCTTGGGAATATAGCAGGCTCCGATCGGTTCCACCTGAAAGCCGCCAGCGCTAACAGCGCTGCTGATCGGCCGGGTCAGGTGGCAACCACCAGCAAGGCGTTTCCACACCGGTTCGATCCGCGTTTGCCATTTTCGCACACCTTCGTCGGGCGCTTGGCCGTGTTCCGCGAACAACAGCAATCCGCCGGTTCGAAGAATTCGCCGCATTTCCTTCAGCACCTGTCCAGGATCTTCGACCGAACAAAGCGTGTAGGTGCAGACCACGCAATCAAAGCTGGCATCGCCAAACGGAATTGCTTCGCCAAACCCCTGACGCAGATCTGCATCCCAGCCCTTTTGCGCCGCAGCGGCACGGGCAAATTCGATCCCCTTGAGCGATGGGTCCATGCCCGAAAAGCTTCCAACCATCGAAGCGTCATAGAACTGCTGGTTGATGCCGCCGCCGCAGCCCATTTCAAAGACTTTGCCACTGGCCTTTGGGATCAGCTGCGATCGAACCTTCATGATTCCTGGTGAAGAGCAGGCACACTGGATCACACGTGGAACTATGTGTTCGTCATACCAATTGCCCAAACCCATGATTCGCCCCTTCACTGACCGCGATTGGGCTGCATAGTGCCAGATTGTGAGGCGCGCGGAAGCTGCATTCCATCGATTCTTGAGACAATGCCCAGGCGCCTGGCCCACCCACCCGG
>NZ_JBEBKB010000002.1:0-134262 GCF_040079535.1 Novosphingobium sp.
GTGGTGGGGCCAATCGGGGCCGACGATTATGAAATTGAAGTGGCCGGGGTGCGCCATCGCGCCACCGCTTCGCTCAAACCGCTTTACGATCCCGCAAGCGCAAGGATAAAATCATGATCCCTGAAACTGCACACCAGCTGATGCAGCGGCTCGCGGCGAACACTCAGGTCGGATACAGTTTCGAGCGTGAATTCTACGTTGGCGATGCCGTGTTTGAAGCCGATATGGCGCAAATCATCAGCCGCAAGTGGCTGCTGGCGGGCCATGTGTCGCGGATCCCGGACAAGGGGGATTATTTCCTGTTCCGGGTAGGTTCGGAGCAGATCATCGTCATCCGTGAGAATGAGGCAAGTGTCCGTGCCTTTTTCAATGTCTGCCGCCACCGCGGCTCGACGATTTGCCAGGCCGATAGCGGCAACGCGCCAAAGCTGGTCTGCCCATACCACGCCTGGACTTTCGGGCTCGACGGCAAGCTGCTTGCCGCGCGGCTGATGCCCGAGGATTTCGACAAGGCCGAAAATGGCTTGAATGCGTGCCATATCCGCGTTTTTCATGGACTGATCTTCATCAACATGAGCGAGGGCGAGCCTGACGATTTCGACGCGACGTTTGGCGATTTTGGCCCAATCTTGGATTACCACGGGCTGGCCCAGGCGCGGATCGCCCATGCCGGCAGCTATCCCACCACCGCCAACTGGAAGCTCGTGGTAGAGAACTTTTTTGAATGTTATCACTGCGTCCCTTCGCACCCTGAATTCTGTTCGATGCACGCGGCGGATTCGATCGTGGCTGTGGGGGCGGGGCCCAGCTCAGGCCCGGCTGATGCCGTTGCCAGCTACATGCCCAAAGCACAGGCCTGGGAAGCCAGTGCCTCGGCGTTGGGCCGGCCGACCGGCAATATTGATGACGCGCCTGATTCCAGTCACCTGCGCCTGCTGATGCAGCGAATGAACAAGCAGGGCTGGGCCGCCGAGACCCAGGACGGCACCGCGCCAGCGCCATTGATGGGCCAGCGCAGCCAGGCCGATGGGGGACGGATGCACCTAAGCTTCAGCCCGTTCAGCCAAATCGTCGCCGATGATCACTTCGTCATCCTGTTCCAGTTCACCCCGCGTTCGGCGCTTGAATCCGATGTCGAGATGATCTGGCTGGTCGATGGCCGCGCCAGTGAGGCCGAGGTCGATGTCGCCAAAATGATCTGGGGCTATCACGCCACCACCAGCCAGGACAAAGTGATCACCGAAAACAATCAGGCTGGAATCTTGTCGAGCCGGTATCGCCCAGGGCGCTATTCCGACCAGGAAGGCAGCGTAATCAAGTTCCAGAAATGGTACCTAAATCAGTTCGGGCAGAGCCGCGCCGAATGAGCGTGCCTGATACCATGCGCGGTGTGGTGCTGACCGGCTTTGGCGGGTTTGACAAGCTTGAGTATCGGATCGATCTGCCGGTGCCCCGGCCCGGCCCCGGCGAAGTTCTGATCAAGGTGGGGGCTGCCGGGGTCAACAATACCGATATCAACACCCGGATCGGCTGGTATTCACCAAGCGTTGAAGGATCGACAGCTGCGGGCGGATCCGGCGGGTTTGCGGAGGCGCAGGGCGAGGGCTGGAGCGGCACCCAGTTCACCTTTCCGCGGATCCAGGGAATAGACGCAGCCGGGCGGATTGTGGCCGTGGGCGAAGGCGTTGGCCAAACCCGGATCGGCGAACGGGTGCTGGTTGAACCGGCTTTGCGCCGGGCTAATGGCATGACCGATTTCTTTGGTTCGGAATGCGATGGCGGGTTCGCCGAATATGCCGTTGCCCCGGCAGCGCACAGCCACGCGGTCCGCTGTGCCCTGAGCGAGGTTGAACTGGCCTCGTTCCCTTGCGCCTATTCCACCGCTGAAAACCTGCTTCACCGCAGCAAAGTAGCGGCGGGCGAACGCGTGTTGGTGACCGGTGCATCAGGCGGGGTCGGATCGGCTGCCGTCCAGCTGGCGCGGCGGCGCGGTGCAATTGTCACCGCCTTGGCCGGGGCATCAAAGCATCGCGCGGTTGCCGATCTGGGCGCCAGCGAAGTGCTTGATCGCCATGCCCCGCTTGAAAACAACGCGTACGATGCCGTGATCGATGTGGTTGGCGGAAGCGGTTTTGGCCAGTTGCTGCAAGCTTTGCGGCCGGGCGGTCGCTATGCCAGTTCGGGAGCGATTGCGGGGCCTTTGGTTGAGCTGGATTTGCGCACGCTCTACCTCAAGGACCTGACGCTTTTTGGCTGCACCGCGCTTGATGATGGCGTTTTCGCAAGCCTGGTTGGTCATATCGAACGGGGCGAAGTTCGCCCGGTGGTCTGCGCCACTTTCCCGCTGGAGAAAATCGAAGCGGCCCAGCGCGTGTTTCTGGAAAAACGCCATGTCGGCAAAATCGTTTTGACAGTCGATTCCGCCAGCCCGGCGCGCTAATCCAGATCATTAGAAAGCGCCATGAAGCGCACCGTGGTTGTCGCGGTGCGGCAAGGACTGGCATGGGACCGGCTCGGACTGGAACAGGCAGGCATTTGCAATGAAATCGACGGCACGGGTTGTGGTAATTGGCGGCGGCGTGGTGGGCGTATCGACGCTCTATCATCTGGCGAAAATGGGCTGGAGCGATTGCGTGCTGATCGAACGCAAAGAGCTTACCAGCGGCAGCACCTGGCATGCGGCAGGCCTGTTGCCATTGTTCAATCTATCCTACTCGGTTGGAAAATTGCACCAGTATTCGGTCGATTTCTATCCCAGCCTAGAGGCCGAGACCGAACTTAGCGTGGGCTTTTCCAAAGTCAGCAACATCCGGCTTGCGCGCACCCAGGACCGGTTGGACGAATACAAATACTATGCCGGCGTGGCCAAGACGATCGGGGTTGAGGTCAACTTTCTGACCCCCGATCAGGTCAAGCAGATCTGGCCGCTGTGCAATGTCGATAGCGTAATCGGTGCGATCCAGCACCCGGCTGATGGCTATATCCAGCCCGCCGATTTGACCCAGGCCCTGGCCAAGGGTGCGCGTCAGCGCGGCGCAACGATCGAACGCAACACCACTGTCACCGGCATCACCCAGTTGCCAAACAGCGAATGGGTGGTGCACACCGACCAGGGCGATATTACCTGCGAACACGTGGTTTCCTGCACTGGCAATTTTGCCCGACAGACCGGGCGAATGATCGGACTCGATATTCCGGTGATCCCGGTTGAGCACCAGTATATCGTTACCGATCAGCATCCCGCGATCATGGAACGCCGCGCCGCCGGCCTGCCCGAAATGGGCGTGCTGCGTGAAAGCGATTCAAGCTGGTATATGCGTGAAGAGGCCGGCGGATTGCTGCTTGGTCCCTACGAAATTGGCGCGCCTGCCTGCTATGTTGATGGCCCGGCAGCGAACAGCGAGTATGAGCTGTTCCCCGATGCGCTGGACCGGCTGATGCCCTATATCGAAACTGCGATTAAGAGGGTTCCGGCCTTTGGCGAGGTTGGTGTAAAGAAGGTTTATAACGGCGCGATCGCCTATACCCCTGATGGTTCGCCGATTGTTGGTCCGGCCTGGGACAAGAAGAACTTCTGGCTGAACGAAGGCCATTCTTTCGGGATCACGGCGGCCGGCGGGGCCGGGTGGCAGCTGGCGCACTGGATTGTCGAGGGCGAACCGACGGTCGATATGATGGGCGTCGATCCGCGCCGTTTTGGGGACTATGCTGGCGAAGGCTATCTGACAGCCAAGAACGAGGAATCCTACGCCAAGGTTTTCTCGGTCCACTATCCCGACGAGGAACGCGAAGCCGCGCGGCCTTTGCGCCAAACGCCATGCTACAGCCGGATGAAGGATCTGGGCGCGGTGTTCGGATCGGTCTTCGGGTGGGAGCGACCCAACTGGTTTGCGCCGCAAGGATATGAGCTGGGCGATGCCGATCTGGACCGGCCCGATGTGCTGCTGAACCACAATCACCCTGATGTGCCGGGCGAGCCGATACGCGAAAAGTGGTCGTTCCGCCGCTCCAACTACTTTGAACATGTTGGCGCCGAATGCCGCCATGTGACGCAAAAAGTCGGCCTGCAGGACATGAGCGCTTTCGCCAAGTGCCGGATCAGCGGCCCTGGCGCGGAAAGCTGGCTCGATGGCTTGCTGTCCAATGCCGTGCCCAAAAAGATCGGCCGGGTGACCCTGTCATATCTGCTGACCGCCAAGGGCGGCGTGCGCGCCGAATTCACCGTTCATAAAACCGCGCCGCAAGAATATTACCTGGTCTCGGCCGGGGCCTATGAACGGCACGATCAGGACTACCTCAAGAAGGCGCTGCCCAGCGATGGTTCGGTCATGTTTGAACGACTGACGACCGCAATGGGCGTGCTCGTTCTGGCAGGACCGCGCAGCCGCGATGTGCTGGCCAAGCTGACCCGCGCCGATCTTTCCAACGCTGCCTTCCCCTGGCTGACCGGCCAGAAGATCAGCATTGGCGCCGCCCCGGTGGATGCGCTGCGGGTCAACTTCATCGGCGAACTGGGCTGGGAAATTCATCATCCGATCGAGATGCAGAACTACATTTTCGATCAATTGATGGCTGCCGGCGCGGAATTTGACATCAAGCCGTTCGGGATCAAGGCGATGACGCTGATGGCGATGGAGAAAAGCTACAAGCTGATCCCGCGCGAACTGTCGATCGAATACAACGCCTTCGAAAGCGGTCTCGATCGCTTCATCAGCCTCAAGAAGCCGGGTTTCCACGGCAAGGATGGGTTGATGGCGGGCAAGGAGGCCGGGCTGGCCAATGCCTTGGTGACAATGGAAGTGCTGGGCGTGACCGATGCCGATGCGCGCGGCAGCGAGGCTATTTACCTGGGCGAAGAGCTGGTCGGCCGCGCTACTTCGGGCGGCTATGGCTGGCGCGTTGGCAAAAGCCTGGCGCTGGCCATGGTCCGCCCGGATCTGGCCGCTGCCGGGACCGAGCTGGAGATTTCGATCCTGGGCAATCGATACAAGGCGGTGGTAATCCCCGACAGCCCATTTGATCCAGAGAACAACGCGCTGAAGGCCTGAACCGATGACCCGCTTTTCCGCGATCAGCCTGTTTGCCAAGGCATTGGGTGGGCATCAGTCCTGGCCCGAACTGTGGCCCGATGCGCAGCCAAAGCCCAGCTATGATGCAATCATCGTGGGTGCGGGTGGGCATGGCCTGGGCGCGGCCTATTACCTGGCCAAGAAGTACGGCATCACCAATGTCGCGGTGATCGAGAAGGGCTGGCTGGGCGGCGGCAACACCGGGCGCAACACCACGATCGTCCGCTCGAACTACCTCTACGATGAAAGCGCGCACCTGTATGATCACGCTGTCAAGCTGTGGGATGGGCTGAGCCAGGACCTCAACTTCAACGTGATGTATTCCAAACGCGGCGTGATGATGCTCGCGCACAATGTCCACGATGTGCAGAGCTTTCAGCGCCACATCCATGCCAATCGCCTGAACGGCGTCGACAACGAGTGGCTGACCCCGCAAGAGGCCAAGGAATACTGCCCGCCGCTGAGCATCGATCCAGGTGCACGCCATCCGGTACTGGGCGCGGCATTGCAGCGGCGCGGCGGAACCGCACGGCACGATAGCGTGGCCTGGGGCTATGCCCGCGCGGCGGCGGCACTGGGGGTTGATATCATCCAGAACTGCGCGGTAACCGGCATCCGCCGCGGGGCCGATGGCGCCGTGGAAGGCGTGGAAACCACCCGCGGCTTTATCGCTTCGAAGAAGATCGGGGTATCGGCCGCCGGCAACAGCTCGGTAATCATGCAGATGGCAGGGCTGGAATTTCCGCTGGAAAGCTATCCGCTTCAAGCACTGGTTTCAGAGCCGGTCAAACCGGTTTTCCCTTGCGTGGTGATGTCCAACACGGTCCACGCCTATATCAGCCAGTCAGACAAGGGCGAGCTGGTGATCGGTGCTGGAACCGATCAGTATGTGTCATACTCACAGCGCGGCGCGCTCCATATTGTCGAGCATACCGTGGCTGCGATCTGCGAGATTTTTCCGCTGTTCCGGCGGATGCGGATGCTGCGCAACTGGGGCGGAATTGTAGACGTGACACCGGATCGTTCGCCGATCCTTGGCAAGACCCCGGTTCCCGGGCTCTATGTCAATTGCGGCTGGGGCACCGGCGGATTCAAGGCAACACCGGGTGCGGGCGATCTTTTGGCCTACACCATGGCCAAGGACGAACCGCATCCAATCAACGCGCCCTACAACCTTGACCGATTCCGCCGTGGCCGGCTGATTGATGAAGCGGCAGCAGCAGCGGTGGCGCACTGATATGATCCTGATCCACTGCCCCTATTGCGAACAGACGCTCCCCGAGCTTGAATTTGCCTATGCCGGCGAAGCGCACATTGCGCGGCCTGCCGAACCGTCGGCGATGTCGGACGAGGACTGGGCCAGATACCTGTTCATCCGCGCCAATCCGCGTGGTCGGCACAACGAACGCTGGCGCCATATCCATGGCTGCGGGCGGTTCTTCAACGCGGTTCGCGATACCGTGACCGACAAGTTTGAAACGACCTACAAGGCCGGAGAACCCCGCAAATGAGCGCGCACCGGATTGCAGGCGCGGGCCGGCTGAGCAGCGCAGGACGGGTCAATTTCAGATTTGACGGCAAGGCGTATCAAGGCCAGGCGGGCGATAGCCTGGCTTCGGCGCTGCTGGCGAACGGCGTGATCCTGATGGGCCGCAGTTTCAAATACCACCGCCCGCGCGGGCTGTTGGGGGCGGGCGCCGAAGAGCCCAACGCATTGATCAGTGTGGACCGCGGCGGCGGGCGATACACGCCCAATCTGCGGGCCACCGCGATCGAGATTTATGAAGGCCTGAACGCCCGCAGCCAGAACCGCTGGCCATCGCTGCAGACCGATTTGGGTTCGATCAACGATCGGCTGGGAATGTTCTTTCCGGCGGGGTTCTATAACAAGACCTTCATGTGGCCGCGTTCGGCCTGGGAAAAACTGTATGAACCCGCGATCCGGGGCATGGCTGGGCTGGGCGATGCGCCGACAGATGCTGATCCCGATGTTTACGGCGCGACCTATGCCCACTGCGATGTGCTGATCGTTGGCGCTGGGCCAGCCGGGATCGACGCAGCGCTGGCCGCATCAGCATCGAAGAAAAAGGTGTTTCTGCTCGACGAACAGGACGAAATGGGCGGCGGCGCGCTGGGTGATCCGGCGCTGTGGCCATGGCTGGCGGAAAGCCTGAAGGACTTGGGGAAACTGCCCAATGTCACCCTGCTAAGCCGGACAACCGCGTTCGGGTATTATCACGACAATTTCATCGGCGCGGTTGAGCGTTTGACCGAGCATTTGGCCAATCCCGATCATCACCCGCGCGAGAAACTGTGGCGGATCCGCGCAGGTGAAGTGGTGCTGGCGCAGGGCGCGATCGAACGCCCACTGGTGTTCGAGGGCAACGATGTGCCCGGCGTTATGCTGGCCTCGGCAGCGGGGACCTATCTGGCGCGCTACGGCGTTGCAGTGGGCGGCAATGTTGCGCTGATGACGGTCCATGACAGCGGCTGGCGCGATCTCTTCACGCTGGCCCGCGCCGGGGTGAGCGTGGCAGCAATCATCGATCTGCGCGACACTGTGGACGAGGGCTTGCTGGCCGAAGCGCAAGAGCTGGGCCTGCGAGTTGAACTCGGCAGCGCGGTTATCGGTGTAGCCGGCCGGCAGGCAGTGAAGGGCATCGAGATGGCCCGCGCCGATGGTTCCGCGCGGCAGCGGATCGCTTGCGATGCGCTGCTGATGGCCGGCGGATGGACCCCTTCGGTCCACCTGTGGTCACACTCGCTTGGCAAGCTTGAATGGTCTGAGGACTGGGGGGCATACCTGCCGGGTCAACCGAACGAGAATGTGCGCTGCGTTGGTGCCTGCGGCGGCACCTGGAGCTTTGGCAGTGGCCTCAGCATTGGTCAGCTGCCCACTCCGAAGAACCCGTCCCGGATCAAGGCTTTCGTCGATTTCCAGAACGATGTCACCGCCAAGGACATTGCGCTTGCGGTGCGCGAAGGGATGAAATCGGTTGAGCACATCAAGCGCTATACCACCAACGGGATGGCAACCGATCAGGGAAAAACCAGTAATCTTAACGCGTTGCAACTGGCTTCGCGTGCACTGGATCGGCCGGTCCAGCAAATCGGGCTGACGACTTTCCGCCCGCCCTATACCCCGCAGACATTTGGGGCCTTGGCGGGGCATGCCAAGGATGCGTTGTTCCAGCCGGTCCGCAAAAGCCCGATCGATCCGTGGGCCGAGGCCAATGGTGCGGTGTTCGAACTGGTCGCGCAGTGGCGCCGCGCGCGATATTTTCCCAAGGCTGGCGAAGACATGCACGCAGCCGTTGCGCGTGAATGTCTGGCGGTGCGGGAAGGCGCCGGAATTTTCGATGCATCGACGCTGGGCAAGATCGAGGTTGTCGGCCCCGATGCGGCGGAATTCCTCAACCGGATGTACACCAACCCATGGAAGCAGCTTGAGCCGGGGCGGTGCCGCTATGGTCTGCTGCTGCGCGAAGACGGGTTCATTACCGATGATGGTGTTTCGGCCCGACTGGCACCTGACCGGTTTCATCTGACCACAACCACCGGCGGAGCAGCCCGTGTGCTGAACATGATGGAGGATTACCTCCAGACCGAATGGCCCGATCTGAACGTCTGGCTGACCAGCACCACCGAACAGTGGGCCGTGATTGCGCTCCAAGGACCCAAGGCGCGTGATGTGATCGCACCACTGGTTTCCGGCATCGATCTATCGGGTGAAATGTTCCCGCACATGGCGGTGCGCGAAGGCACGATCTGCGGAGTACCGACGCGGCTGTTCCGGGTCAGCTTCACTGGCGAGCTGGGCTTTGAAATCAATGTTCCTGCGGCCTATGGCCGGCATGTCTGGGAACAGGTGTGGCAGGCCGGGCAGGCCCACGGTATCACTCCATATGGCACCGAGACGATGCACGTGCTGCGCGCGGAAAAGGGCTTTATCATCGTCGGGCAAGATACCGATGGCACGGTCACGCCATCTGATGCCGGGCTTGAATGGGCGGTGGGCAAGAAAAAGCCGGACTTTGTTGGCAAGCGCTCGTTGGCGCGGCCCGATATTATCGCAAGCGGGCGCAAGCAGCTGATCGGTCTGTTGACCGATGATCCTGCCGAAGTGCTGGTTGAGGGTGCGCAGATCGTGGCCGATCCGAACCAGCCGGTGCCGATGACAATGATCGGACATGTTACGTCAAGCTATGCCAGCGCCACGCTGGGCCGCTCGATCGCAATGGCACTGGTGCAAGGTGGTTTCGACCGGATGGGTGAGACATTGCACGTCCCAATGCCGGGCAAGACCATCACGGCCAAAGTGGTCAAACCGATGTTCTATGATGCTGAGGGGAGCCGGCTGAATGCCTGACACCGCCACCCGATCCGCGCCGATCCCGGCACAGCCGGCTGAGTTTCCCGGTGTTTCAATCCGGTTGGGCGCACCACTGGCGCGCTGGTCGCTGCGCGGGCGTGATGCCAAGGCGCTGGCCAAGGCGATCGGGCACAAGGTGCCGGGTAAAATTGGCACCAACGAAGGCGGTATGGCCTGCCTTGGCCCAGACGAATGGTTGTTGCGTCTGCCGATCGGATCGGTGGTCCCATCGGGCGAGGGCTTGCCGCTGAGCGTGGTCGACATTTCCGAACGCGCGATCACACTGGAGCTCGAAGGCCCGCGCGCGATAGCCGTATTGCAAAGCGGCGCGCCGCGCGATCTTTCACAATTCGCGGTCGGCGAGGCGCGGCGAACGATCTATGAAACCACTGAAATCGTGCTGATCCGCGAAGGTGAGGAGCGCTGGACGGTTGAGGTCTGGCGCAGTTTCGCTCCGTGGCTGCACGAAGCGCTGGTTACCGCGGCAAGCCACCTGCGCTGATCCGCCAAAAGCGCAGCAGATCGTCCGCAAGGCTGGCGGGAACGTAAGCCAGACAGGCGCTTTCGCTCTCTACCCGCAACGTGACCGTCACATGATCGATCGGCGTTGTGACAACGCTGTCAACCGCAAACGCTGCGCTTTCAGCGTCAAACAGGCCGCCTTCCATCAGCAGACTGCGCCAGCGCGGGCCGGATATCCGCACCTGCGCGTAACCGCCGCCGGTCGGCGTCAGGGCCCCGCCTTCGCCCAAAGCGGCCCTGAGTTCGGTAAGATCGCCTTCAACCAGCCAGGTTGCCGGCCCGGTGCGCAGGACCAGGCCATGTGCCCTGCCGGCTTTGGGCAGATCATGCCCTAGCGCCTTGGCAATCCGTTTTGCCGCAGGCTTTGGATCGCCCCACAGCTCAAGCACGTAAAGCGGTGCGCGGCTCAGTGGTTCGATGCACAGCTCAGTCACGATAGCGCTCCCCTGCCGGATCGTAGAAATGCGGCGAAGTAACCCTGACCCTGACCTTCAGCCTGCGGGTGGGCGAGCTGGCCCACATTTCCTCACCATGGCGTGCTTGTCCGCCTTTGAGGTGACCGATCGCAATCGAACCACCTTCGATCACACGCAGGCCCGATCCGGTGACATGGCCCTCGGCCTCTGCACCAGCAAGGCCGACCAGCATTGAACCCTCCGGGATTGAGCCGCCGTCCAAGGCCTCCAGTCCGACGAATTGCTTGCGCAGCGGGTCCGCGAAAGCCGGACGGTGCAAAGCCGATTGGCCGATCCAGCCGCCGGCCTTGTTGACCATCCGGCCAAGGCCCAGATCCTCGGCGGTCAGGCGCCCATCGATATCGGGGCCGACCACCATATGGCCTTTCTCGATCCGCAGCAGCTCCATCGCCTCCAGCCCATAGGGGCAGCAGCCTGCCGCCTCGATCGCCCGCCACACCGTTTGGGCATGGCTGGCATCGAAATGGACTTCGAAAGCACGCTCGCCTGAAAAGCTGGCGGCCATCACCAGCACTGGCGTCTCGGCAATCGTGCGTTCCACAACCGACATGTGGCGCGGGGCTTCGGCCTTTGTCAGCGTAGCGATGATTGCGCTGCTATTCGGCCCGGCTACGGCAATCGCGGCATAGTGTTCCTGAACCGGCACAACCGAAACCCTGAGATCGCCGCAAAGCTTGTGGCGCACATAAGACAGCCAGGTTTCCATCCGGCTGGCCCCGCCGGTCGAGCTGGTCAGCAGGTAGCGGGCTTCACCCAGCCGCCAGACCGTGCCGTCATCAAACACCAACCCATCCTCGCGCGCCATGAAGGTATAGCGTCCGCGCCCAACTGCCAGTTTGCCGGCCGTGGTCTGGCAGACCCGCTCAAGGAACTGGACAGCATCTGGGCCCTGGACCTCAAACTTGGCGAGGGTAGAAACATCGCACATCCCAGCCGCAGAGCGCACTGCGCGGGCCTCGCGCAGACCAGCCTGGGCCAGGCTCTCACTGCCTAGCGGATAGGCCCGCGGCCGTTTCCAGTAACCCGCGTTAAGCCAGATCGGGTTTTTGGCAGCGTGAAGATCGTAAAGCGCCGGGCGGCGGGTTGGCTGGGCGTGTTCGCCGGTTGCCAAACCCGCCAGCGCACCCAATGAAACCGGCGTATAGGGCGGGCGGAAGGTGGTCAGCCCGGCTTCGGGAACGGCCATCCCCTCGCGCCGGGCAATCCGATCGAGCGCGGCCATATTGCTGGTCTTGCCCTGGTCAGTCGCCATGCCAAGCGTGGTGTAACGCTTGAGATGCTCGACCGAGCGGTATCCTTCGCGCCAGGCCAGATCGAGATCGGCCACGGTCACATCGTTCTGGAAATCGACGAAGGCCTGTTTGGTATTTCCAGCAGCGCCCACGGCTTCGGCGGGAGACGGCTGCGCAGCAAGGCCAACGCTGCGCACATTCCAGCGGCTTGTCCCCGGCACAAAAGCCTGCGCGGCCTCGTCCCAATCGAGCTTCCCGCCCGCCTGCATGTGAAGATGTACCACCGGCGTGAACCCGCCCGACATCGCGATCAGATCGCAGTCAAAGCTACGTTCGTCTCCGCCAATTTCGGCAACAAGGCGCGTCACGCCGTACTTCCCGCCTATGGCGGTTAACGGCGCAGCGTGATTGTGGACTTCAAGCCCGCTGTCCTGCCCGGCAGGCGCGGCGCGGCTGTCCAGCACTACAACTTCGGCTCCGGCGGCCTTTAGCGCCTGTGCGGTCAAGTATGCATCATCGCCGGTTGTGGCCACCACCACACGCTTGCCCGGAACCACGCCAAAGCGGTTAACATAGGTCCGCACGGCCTGGCTGAGCATCACGCCCGGCCGGTCATTATTGGCGAAGGTAAGCGGGCGTTCGATTGCTCCGGTCGCCAGTACAACCTCGCCCGCGCGAACATGCCAATAGCGCTGCGTAAAGCCGTTTTCGGGCACCTGCCCCGGCTCGACCAACTTTTCCGAAAGGCAGATGAACTGGTCGTCCCACAGCCCGCTTGCGCTGGTCCGGGTCAGCACCTTTCCGCCAGAAGCGCGAACTTCATCGGCCACAATGGCCGCCCATTCGCTGCCTGGCTGCCCATCGATTTCTTGTGGATCACGCAGCAGTGAAGGGGCGAGCACAGCGTCCTGCTCGGCCAGGATTACCGTCTTTCCGCTGCGCACGGCATCGCGCGCGGCCAGCAGCCCGGCTGGACCACCGCCCACCACCAGCACATCGCAGAATGCAGCGCGCTGAGCATACTGATCGGGGTCGATCCGGGTTGGGGCTGGGCCAAGCCCGGCAGCACGGCGAATGAACTTCTCATAGAACAGCCACAGCCCCGGCGGGCCGAAAAAGGTCTTGTAGTAAAACCCTGCTGGCAGGGCCCTGGACACCAGTTGCAACGCTGCTCCCACATCGCTGCTCAGGGTGGGCCAACGGTTCTGGCTGGTTGCAACCATGCCTTCGTAAACGAACAGATCGGTTGCGCGGGTGTTTGGTTCGGTCCGCCCGCCGCTGCCAACCGTCACCAGCGCATTGGGTTCTTCCACCCCGGCCGAAAGGATCCCGCGCGGGCGGTGATACTTGAAGCTGCGGCCGATCAGCTTGATCCCGTTATCAAGCAGCGCAGCGGCGAGCGTTTGCCCCGGCCGTGCGGTCAAACAGCGGCCATCGAAGGTGAAGTTGATTGCTGGCCCGATCATGGCAGCGCCTCCGGCCCGATCAGCTTCACCCATTCAAGTGCGTGGCTAACCCGGTCTCGGCGGATCAGCAGCCAGCTGCCGCAGCCATGCGTGTGGCGCCACACTTCTTCCTCAACCCCGCGCAGGTTGGCACGACCAAACAAGGCAGCCACTGCGGCGTCCGGGGCGGCATCAAGCGGCACCACCGAATCCGCGGTGCGCTCGTAAACGAACTCAGCCTGGGCGCGGTTACCGCAGTGAGGGCAGGGGATCAGTTTCATATCAGCGATGATTCGGGAACGGGCCGGTGCCGTTCTCATCCACTGGTGAGCCGCGCTCAAACCGGTCCAGGCTGAACGGCTCGATCACTTCGTGGGGGCGGCCATTGGCCAGCGCATCGGCAAACAGCCAGCCTGATGCCGGCGTCGCCTTGAACCCGCCATAGCACCAGCCGCCGTTGATCCACAGGCCGTCCACCGGGGTCTGGCCGATGATCGGCGATCCATCAAAGCTCATGTCGGTAACCCCGGCCCAGCAGCGCAGCATCCGCAATCGCGAAAGCGCCGGGATCAACGCCAGGCCCTGCTGCAGCGCCAGTTCCATCGTCATCGGTTGGCCGCGCTGGGCATAAGAGGGCCAGTTATCCGGATCGCCGCCAAACACGATCCCGCCCTTGTCGCTCTGGCTGATGTAGCAATGCAGGCTTTGGGTCATCACCACCGTGTGGACCATCGGCTTGACGCCTTCGGTGACCATCGCCTGCAAGGTCTGGCTTTCGATCGGCAGCTTCAGGCCAGCCATGGCTGCAACATGGCCCGAATGACCCGCTGCGCAGATTGCGACCATGCCGGCGCCGATCCGCCCGCGTGACGTTTCAACCCCGATCACCCGGCCAGCGTCCATCACCATGCCAGTAACTTCGCATTTCTGGATGATGTCCACGCCCCGGCTGTCTGCAGCACGAGCATAGCCCCAGGCCACAGCATCGTGCCGCGCGGTGCCGCCGCGCCGCTGGATCATAGCCCCTTCGATCGGGAAGCGGGCATTGCGTGAAAAATCGAGGCACGGCTCGACCTTCATCACCTGATCGCGGGTCAGCAATTCGGCATCGATCCCCTGGCAGGCCATGGCATCGCCCTTTTCCGCAAGGCGGATCATATCGGCATCAGAGTGCCCCAGCGTCAGCGCGCCGCGAGGGCTGAACATCACGTTGTAGTTGAGATCGTCTGACAGGCCTTCCCACAGCTTGAGGCTGACTTCATAGAACCGGCCCAGCGGCTCTTGCCGATAGTTGGAACGCACAATCGTGGTGTTGCGCCCCACATTTCCGCCGCCGATATAGCCCTTCTCAATCACTGCAACGTTGGTGATGCCGTGGACCTTGGCAAGGTAGTGGGCGGTCGCCAGGCCATGCCCGCCGCCGCCGATGATCACCACGTCGTAGCTGCTCTTGGGCTCAGGATCGCGCCAGGCGGGCTGCCAGTGGCTCTGCCCGTTGAACGCGCCGCGCAGCAGGGAAAGGGCGGAATATTTGCCCATCAGAGCGGCAGCCACCCCTTGGTTGTCCGCCAATCCGCTTGGATCCCATCAAACCGGCCAAGTCCCAGCTTATCGATATCGGCAAAGCTGCAGCGCCCCTCCAGCACCAGATCGCGGATCGCATGGCCGCTGGCCGGTGACAGACCAAAACCGACGCCTGACATGGTGCAAAGTGTCACGTTCTCGTGCCGGTCGATCACCGGACGGCCATCGGGGGTCATCTCGATAATGCCGGCCCACGAACGGATCACATTAAGATGCGCTGCGCCCGGGAACAGTTCGGCAAGGCGCCGCGCCAGATTGCGGGTAAGCGGCGTGCTGGGTTTTGTTGCGGGCCCCAGATCGCCAAATTCAACCCATTCGTGCGGGCCGCCGCCATAAGCCAGATTGCCGCGCAGGGTCTGGCGGCCATAGAGCCCGTTGCCGTCCACCCCGCCCAGCTTCATCAGCGGCGCGGGTTCGGTAACAATCATTTCGGCGCGCGCTGCGGCCAGTGGCAGTTCAATCCCGACCATTGCCGCAAGCGTGCTGGATTGTGGGCCCGCAGCAATGACTACAGCATCGCAATCATACCTGCCGCTGGCGCTTTCAACGGCGGTCACTTTGCCGCCGGCTGACTGAAAGCCGGTAACCGGTGAATGCTGTACGATCCGCCCACCCAGATCCTGGAGCGCCCAGGCATAGGCCTGCACGGTGCGGTGCGGGTTGGCGTGGCCGCCGAACCGATAATGGATCCCGCCCAAACAATTATCGCCAGCCAATGGCACCGCATCGCGGACCTGCTGCACATCAAGCAGATCGACCCGCTGGCCCAGCCGATTGTTCATCTCGGCAATGTAGTGGTACTGTTCAAGCTGGCGCGGGGTTACCGCCATGACGATCCGCTGCGGGCTGAATTCTGTAGGATAACCCAGCAGCGCGTCCATTTGTGGCCACAGCCGCTGCTCCTCCTTGAACAGCGGGCTTTGATAGTGCGAACAGCCACCGCCATTGCGCCCCGAAGCTTCCCATCCAACCACGCCCTTGTCGAGCACGGTTACCTGGACGCCGCTGCGCGCCAGCCACCACGCGGCTGAAAGCCCCGATGCGCCCGCGCCAACGATAACGACCCGTTGCGCGCTCACAGGCTCATATTCCCGCCAAGCCGCCGCCGATTCTCTTCCTCAAAGGGTGTGCCGATATCTGCATAGGGCACCCACTGGGTCGGAATGCCCATCCAGACATCCCATCCGGCCCGCATTTCCGGGCCTTCATCCCAATCGGCGATAACCTTCAAGGGCAGCGGCCGGACCGGTGCGCGGTGGCTGGCAAGCGGAACCTGTGCCAGCGGGCAGTTGGCTTCGGCTGCAAGGATCATCGCCACCTGATCGCGGCAGCGGCGGCCCTGGCATTGGCCCATCCCGCTGCGGGTCAGGCGTTTGACCTGATCCTGGTTCGGGGGGCCATCGGCCAGCAAGCTGCTGAGCGAGCGCTGCTGCATCGCTGGCGAGCGTTCAAGATACCGCGGCGGCTGCACGCCTACCAGATCAGCAAGGGTCATTTCTTCGCATTGGCAGATAATCGTATCGCCGCCGCAGGCCCCGCCCAGCGCCTGCATCCAGTCTGTTCGGTAGGCGCAATGATCAAAGGCGGTATCGGGCAAGCCGGCACAATTTCCGGCGAAACCGATCGCCACGCTCTCGCCCGGGATCCAGCCGCCGCGATTGGGAACAAACTGGCGCGGGCCATCCATCGCATCGATCAGTTCAATCATCGGCACCAGCCCGATTGCCATGACAAAAGTATCGCAGGCGATCGTGGCGCCATTGGACAGCACCAGCGCCTCAATCCCGTCGATGCCGCCTTTGGCATCAACCGGATGGGTCCCACACAAGATCGGGATTTCAGCGGCTGCAACTTGCGCAGCAAGTTCAGGTGTGCCCTGCACAGCGCCGCGCACTTCCAGCACGGCCAGCACCTCAATTCCCTTTGCATGCGCCAGCAACGCCGTCTCAAGCCCCAAATCGTGCGATCCTGCCACCACGATCCGCCGCCCCGCAAAAGCATCGTAGCGTTCAAGCAGCATTGCCAGGGCTTTTGCCCCCATTACCCCGGGCTGGTCCCAGCCGGGAAATGCCATGGCCAGATCGCGCGCGCCGGTGGCCAAAACCAATTGATCAAACCCGGCCAGCCATGAACGCTCGCTGTCAGCCAGGCCCACTACCTGTCCGGGCAGGCTGCCAACCAGCGGCCCATTGCGGTAAATCCCCCAAGCACAGGTGCCCAGCAGCACCTCGGCGCCAGCTTCAAGCACAGGCTCTAGCCAGGGCATATTGGAGAATACCGTCTCCACCATCCGTTCGGAATTTTGGACGGCTGCAGTGGCGCGGCCGCCAAAGAAATAGGGCACGTCGGTGCCGATCATCGCCCCGGCTACCGGGTTTTCATCAACCAGCAAAACCGATTTTCCGGCCTGCGCTGCGCCAAGCGCCGCTGCTGCGCCGCTGCTGCCAGCGCCAACTACCACCACATCATAATGCTGCTGTGGTGCCGGAAATTTGCCATCAATGGCGTGAGGATCGGTTCCACGCGCGGTCATACGGCCTCCAGCGCTTGCGCCAGATCGGCGATAATATCGTCTACGTGTTCCAGCCCAACCGAAAGCCGGATGGTGCCCTCGGTGATCCCGCTTTTCAGCCGGTTCTCTGGCGAAACGGCATAGTGGGTGGTGCTGGCGGAATGACAGATCAAGGTATTCGATCCGCCCAGATTGACCGCCATCTTTAGCAGCTTGAGGCGATCAAGCATGCGGAAAGCCTCGGCCTCGCCGCCGTGGAGACGGAACGAAAACGTTGATCCTGCGCCCCGGCATTGGCGTTCAAACACCGCCCGGGCCGGGCTGCCTTCGGGGGTGAATCCCAGATAGGTAACGCCTGCAATCTTGGAATGGGCGCGCAGCCAATCGGCCACGGCGGCGGCATTTTCCATCGCCCGTGCGGTCCGCAAATGCACCGTTTCCAGACTGCGCAGCACCAGCCAGGCGGTGTAGGGATCCAGATGGCTGCCCCAGACCAGTCGCTGCAATTTAAGCGGCTCGATCAAATCCTTGCGGCCGGTAATCGCGCCTGCCAGCAGATCGGAATGGCCTGCGCAGTATTTGGTCAACGATGTAACAACCAGATCGACACCGTGTTCGATCGGACGCTGGTGGAACGGGCCCAGCAGAGTGTTATCGACCATCACGATCGGGCGCCGGCCTTGCGCCGCCTCAATCCGCCCGGCCACTTTGACCAGCAGATCCAGATCAACCAGCGCAGCAGTGGGATTGCCGGGGCTTTCGGCAGCGAGCAGCGCGATTGGCCCCTTGGTCATCGCGCGTTCGCAGGCCGCCCACATGTTCGCCTCATCACAGCCATCGGTATAGGCTTCGGCGTGGCTGCCAAATTGAGGCATGATTTCATTGAACAGGCCATCAACGCCCGAATAGAACGGGCGGCTATGGACCACGGCTTCACCGGGCCGCAGATAGGCCAGCGCAACGGCGGTTTGTGCAGCCATTCCGCTGTTATAGGCCAGGGCGGCCTCTGCCCCATCGATTGCCGCCAGCCGTGCCTCCAGCACGTCGAGCCCGGGATGGCCCAGCCGCGAATAGATGTGCAAGGCCCCGCCGGCTTCGGGCCCGTCACCATCAAAATAGGCGCGGTGAACATCCTTGGCACTCTGCGCCGAAGGGTAGGTGAAGGTCGCGGTCATATAAACCGGCGGCTTGGCCGATCGCGATGCCGTTTCCGGATCGTATCCGCTAACGATAGCCAGGGTTTCGGGGCGAAATTGCGGAGGTTTTGGTTCAGCCATGATCGGCAACATAGGCTGATGCGCGATCACAATACCAGTCGGCAAATCGGACCGCCAGGGCTTCGGCCTCAAGCGAATAGGGGCCGGGCCTATATCCCGGGCTCAGCACTCCGCAATGGTTGTTTTCAGCCAATTCCTTGTCCTGCGCGTTGGTTTTCAACCACAGTTCCTTTAGCGCGAAGGGATCGTAATCAACCCCCTCGGTTGCATTCTTGTGAACATACCAGCGGCTGAATACATGCGTTTCGCGCGGCCCAACCGGCATGCAGCTGAACGTAAACACATGATCGGCAGTGGCATGGGCAAACATGTGCGGGTCGATTGCCCAGCGCAGCGAACCGACGTTGCCGCCATTCAGCGTAGTCAGCGGTTTCGCGCAGACCGGCCTACCATCCATGCTGATGCTGGTGCTGCCGGGGTTGAGCGCAATCCGGGCCAGTTGCCACCACGAACCCTCCGCCGCCGCATGCGGTAGGCCGTGCGCATCCATCTGCGCGGCAAACGTTTCTGCTTCGGGATTGCGGATGGTATCGAAGTGGCGAACCATATGGACCGGGAAACTTTGTCCCAGTTCCGGGTGTCCGGTCGGGCAGTGATAGCACTCGCGGGCGTTTTCCATCACCAGCTTCCAATTTGCCTGCTCAACCAGCAGATCGGTTGCGGCCAGCTTGAGATCGCTGAAATTGAGCGGCGCGGCATAGCGGTTGAAGCTATCGCCAAAACTGTCAAATTCGGGCTGGCTATCGGACAGGCAGATAAACAGCGCGCCCGCCACGCGCCGCAGCGCAATTGGCGAAAGGCCGTGTTCCGTCTTGTCAAACCCTTCGCCCATCCGGCCCGCGGCAAACAGTGATCCATCCAGGTCATAGGTCCAGCGGTGATAAGGGCAGACCAGCTTGGGGGCAGAACCATGGCCATCCTGGCACAGGATCGATCCGCGATGGCGGCAGCTGTTGTGAAAGGCCCGCACCTCTCCATCCTTGCCCCGCACCAGCAAGACCGGCCATTTTCCGACCTTCAGGGCAAGATAATTCCCGGCTTCGGGCAGTTCGCATTCAAGCCCGGCCATCAGCCACGAGCTGCCATAGATCGCATCAAGATCGAAATCGAAGGCACGCTGATCGGTATAGAGCCCTTGCGGCAAACTGTGATCAGGCAGGCGGGCGGCAAGCTGCGTCCTGGCCCAGACAAGGTCGTTCATCAATGCCTCCAATTGCAGCCCTGCGTGTGAGCAATTCCGCAGGCTGCGAACAATTGAATTTTCGCATAGCCCTATCTGATGTAGACCGGCTATCGAGCCGCTGCAGGTTACCAAAAGGGGGGATAACATCGCGATACGATCGGCCATCAATCGCCGCTGGCTTCCGCTCAATGCGTTGCGGGCCTTCGAAGCGGTGGGCAAGCAGCTGAGCTTTACCGGCGGCGCTGCGGCGCTTTCAGTCTCGCAAAGCGCGATGAGCCGCCATGTTGCTGCACTGGAAGATTTGCTGGGCCAGCGGCTGTTTGACCGCGATGCCGGGCGTCTGGCGCTGACCCCAGCCGGGCAGGAGCTGTTGGCTGTCGTCAGCAAGTCGCTTGAGCGGATCGAGCAGACCATGAATGCGATCCGCGATGATAGCGTACCCAGCCGGGCAATGCGCCTGCATGTGCCGCCAACTTTGCTGCACCAGCTGTTCATCCCGATGCTGGCGGAATTCCACCGCGATCATCCCGAAGTACGGATTGACGTTTCCAGCGCCCATACGACCGGCCTGCCAGAAGCCGATCTTGATATGGCGATTGTTTACGATCGCCCCAATGTTGATGACAGGGTTACCGATCTGCTGTGGATGGTCCGGGTGGTTCCGCTCTGCTCGCCTGCGGTTGGAGCGCTAGCTGGCAGCATGGCAATGGCGCCGTTCCTGGCTGATCACGAGCTGCTGCACGTCAAGCTTCAAGGGCAGCCGCGCGATTTGCTGTGGGGTGATTACCTGCGGCGCCACGGGATTGCTATTCCCAGCCATGATGGCCTGGCCTTCGATACGTCGATTGCTGCGGCGCGTTATGCAACAACCTCAGGCGGGGTGATGCTGGGCGATGTCGATATGTTTGCCGCCGAAATTGCGGCCGGCCAGCTGGTCGCGCCGTACGATGCAGTGATCGAAGACGGCTATGGCTATTATCTGAAGCTTCATCCCGATGATCTTTCCGATCCCGCCATTGCGGTGTTCCGCAGCTGGTTGATCGGCCGCTTCGCCAATTTTCGCGAGCAGGTCTGACGGTCAGTAGTTGGCGTCAGGCATCTGGCCCTTGCGGCGCATGATGTAGGCTTCAAGCGCATCGCGCACGCCCTGGTCAAGCGCAGGGTCCTGATGTTCAGCCAGGGTCTTTTTCCACGCGGCGTTGGCGCGGACCTGAATGTCTTTTGCGCCTTCTGCTTCCCACTGTTCCCAACTGGCATAATCGGCCAGCGGCGAGCGGTAAAAGGCATTCTCAAAATTGGCCTGGGTATGGGCGCAGCCAAAGAAGTGCTTGCCCGGACCCACTTCGCGGATTGCATCCATCGCCTGGCCGTTTTCGCTTAGATCATAGCCGTTCAGAAGCACATGCATCATGCCCAGCTGATCGCAATCCATCATGAACTTTTCATACCCCGTGACCAGGCCGCCCTCAAGCCAGCCGGCCGATTGCAGCACGAAATTGGCGCCGCCCAGCACGGTGGTTTGCAGGGTCTGGGCGCTTTCATAGGCGGCCTGGGCATCAGCGATTTTCGAAGAGCAAAGGCTGCCTCCGGTCCGCGAAGGCACACCCAGCCGCCGCGCCAGCGCCATCAGCGCATTCTTCAGCAACGAGGTTTCGGGCGTGCCATAGGTCGGCGCACCGCTTTGCATCGAAAGCGTGGTGACGAAGCTGCCGAAGATTACCGGGGCGCCGGGTTTGACCAGCTGGAGAAACGCCATGCCCGCCATCGCTTCGGCCAGGGTGACCGCAATCGCTCCGGCAAGGCCGGTTGGGGCCATCGCGCCGGCCATAATGAACGGCGTTACCAATGTGCCTTGATTGGCCCGGGCCAGCGCCTTGGCAGCGCCCAGCATGGTTGCATCATAGGTTAGCGGCGAATTGCCGTTCATCACCCCCATCAGGCAGGTATTGGGCTCACCCGTCAGCGGATTGATCCAGCGATCCCCGAACAGGATCTTGGCCATCTCGATGCAGTCCTCGGTCCGGCTGGGTGCCGAAACTGCGCTGAAGAACGGCTTGTCGGTGTGCACAGCATTGCCCAGAAACATATCGAAGTGGCGCTTGTTGACCGGCAGATCGACCGGTTCGCACATCGCCGTGGACGAACTGTGCAGCCACGGAGATGCCTGGGTCAGCTTCGCGAAGTTGTTGAAATCACCAATCGTGCCATAGCGCCGACCCTTGTCGAGACAGCGCACGAACGGCGGACCGGCGGTGGGCGCAAAGACGGTACGCTTGCCGCCAATGGTGGTGCTGCGCGCCGGGTTGCGGGCCTGATGGACGAATTCCGACGGGGCGTGATCCTGAATCAATTGACGGCACATGCCGCGCGGCATCCGCACCAGTTCGCCGGTTACTTCGGCCCCGGCCGCCTTCCAGATTTCCAGCGCTTCGGGATCATCGCGGAATTCGCAGCCGATTTCAGACAGGATCTGCTCGGCATTTTCCTCGATCAGCGCCAGCCCGGCCTCATTCAGCAGCTCGACATAGGGCAGTTTGCGGCTGATGAATGGGACCGCAGCCGCAGTGGCTCCAAGGCGGGCTGCGCGCTTTGCATCACGCCCGCCGCCGCGCCGTGAAGAGGAGGAAATTTCGTTCATGCACCCGGCTTAACCCCGATCCCGCCAGGCCAAAGCATGTCAAATCTTCATGCCGTCATGAGTGGGGCCGCAATCAGACTGTGAATGCCTTGCAAATCAGGCAAGGCCCACAATCTGGCCGTTTTCGTCCAAGCCGATCTCATTCGAAGCCGGGCGCCGCGGCAGGCCGGGCATGGTCATGATATCGCCGCAGACCGCAACGATGAACCCAGCGCCGGCCGAAAGCCGCACTTCGCGCACTTCTACGGTGTGCCCGGTTGGTGCGCCGGACTTTGTCGGATCGGTGGAGAAGCTGTACTGGGTCTTGGCGATGCAGACCGGCAGCTTGCCGTAACCCAGCTTTTCGTAATCCTTCAGCGTTGCTGCGGTCGATCCGGTCAACACGATCCCATCAGCGCGGTAAATTTCGCGGGCGATGGTTTCAATCTTCTCAGCCAGTGGCATATCATCGGGGTAAAGTAGCTTAACCTCAGCCTGGCCTTCAGCCAATTGCGCCTGAACCTGCCGGGCCAGCTCTTCTGCGCCCTTGCCGCCTTCGGCCCAATGCTTGGCCAATGCCACGCGCGCGCCATATTTCTCGCACACGGACCGCAGCGCGGCGATCTCTTCCTCGGTATCCTTGATGAAGTGGTTGATTGCCACCACCGGGGTCAGCCCGAATTTTTGCAGGTTCTGGATGTGACGTTCAAGGTTGACCGCGCCGCGTACCAAAGCATCGACATCGGGGTTGCTCAGATCGTCCTTCTTGACCCCGCCCTGCATCTTGAGCGCGCGCACTGTGGCCACCAGCACCACGGCATCCGGGCGCAGGCCCGAATGGCGGCATTTGATGTCGATGAACTTTTCGGCGCCAAGATCGGCCCCAAAGCCAGCCTCAGTTACCACCACATCGGCCAGCTTGAGCGCAGTTTGCGTCGCCATAACCGAATTGCAGCCATGCGCGATATTGGCAAACGGGCCGCCATGGATGAAGGCCGGATTGTGCTCGATCGACTGGACCAGATTGGGCGAAATCGCATCGCGCAGCAGCACGGCCATGGCCCCATCGGCCTTTAGGTCGCGCGCGGTAACCGGAGTTTTGTCATAGGTCCGCGCAACGATGATATCGCCCAGCCGGCGCTGCAGATCCTTAAGATCACTGGCCAGACACAGGATCGCCATGATTTCGGACGCAACAGTAATATCGAAACCGGTTTCGCGCGGAACCCCGTGGGTTACCCCGCCAAGGCCGACATTGATATTGCGCAGCGCGCGATCATTCATGTCAACCACGCGGCGCCATACCACCCGGCGCGGATCAATATTCAGCTCGTTGCCCCACTGCAGGTGATTGTCGAGCAGCGCGGCCAGCAGGCTGTGGGCAGAGGTGATCGCGTGGAAATCGCCGTTGAAGTGCAGGTTGATGTCTTCCATCGGGATAACCTGAGCGCGGCCCCCGCCGGCAGCGCCGCCCTTCATCCCGAAACACGGACCCAGCGACGGTTCACGCAGGCAGACGATTGATTTCACGCCGATCAGGTTAAGCCCGTCGTTCAGGCCGACCGAGGTTGTGGTCTTGCCTTCACCGGCCGGGGTCGGCGTGATCGCGGTAACCAGCACCAGCTTACCGTTTGGCCTGTCCTTAAGCGTCGCGATGAAATCGAGATCGACCTTGGCCTTGAAGTGACCATAGGGAACCAGCGCTTCCGGCGCGATACCCAGGCGCTCCTGCGCAAGCGGAAGGATCGACGCCATCTTGGCGGCGCGGGCGATTTCGATATCCGGGGCACCCGGCTCGGGAAGTTGATTCTCTTGCATCTGTTCACCTCAAGAGCGCAAAGGCCCCTGCCCCTCAATTTCGGAGTTTTTGCCAACCGGTAAACGCGAGCCATGCCGCGCTCCGGTGGGCTGGATTTCTGCGATGTAGCGGGCTTGCACAAGCCGGGTGCGGAAAATGATCGCTATCATGATCTGTGGTAATGAAGCTGCGCTGCCCCGCTCAATCCTCACCCAGCTTGAAGGCGCCTTCAAGCCAAGGCAATTTGCCGATCAATTCAGGGAACACCTCCTGGTCCAGAATCGCGCGGCACTCGTCGATTATCGCCCGCGGTGCAGAGCCCAGCGTTTGCTGGCGCGCCAGCATGGTCATCCGCCGACCAAATTTGCCGCGCAGGATCGGATGGATCGATAGCTGATCGAAGGCCCACGGCACCTGGAACAGGCACAGCGGCGTGGTAATCCCCCAGCCCAGCCCATAGGCCACCGCAGTGGCATGGCCGACAATCGAATCGAATTCGATCTGCGAGGCATATTTAAGCTGCAGCCGGTTGAGCTGGGCCTCGGTTTGCCGCCCCATCGAACTGCGCAGTGAAAAGCGGATGAAGGGCATATCGGCCAGATGCGGCCCCAGTTCGGGGGCCAGCTGGAACTGTTTGGGGAAGATCAGCACATAAGGCTCGGTGAACAGGTTGTAGCGATCCACATCGAGCATATCCGATGTATTGCTTTCCTCGGTGATCATCACATCGGCGGCATGGGTGTTGAATTTGGCGCGCTGATCGGGCATCAAACCGTTGGAAATCCGCCAGTTGCGCGCCAGATCACCCTTGCGGCGATAAAGCCGTGGGCCCAGCACATTGGCCAGGCTTTCTGGCATCGCAATCGACAGTGAAGAAAGCTCTCCGCTTTCGCTTTCGGTTGCTTCAACAAAAGCGGAATTGAGATCGCCCAGGATCTTCTGGCTCTGCCGCAGCAGCACTTGCCCCACCTTCGTCAGCACGATCGGACGGATCGAACGATCGAACAATTGCCGCCCCACCGCCTCCTCCAACGCCGCAATGATCTGCGAAACGCCCGATTGGGTAAGGCCCAGCACCTTGGCGGCCTGGGTCATGCTGCCCTGTTCGGCGGTGACCACGAAGACCTGCAAGGCCCTGAATTCAAAGCTGCTGGGCAGCTGGCTCTTGTTCAGCACGGAAACCCCCTTGGTCCGCGCATATCAGAAGCGCGTGTTATCATAAGCGCGGCTTATACACCCTCGCTTGCTTCAGGGGAATAGCGCCGCTTCAGGCGATCCGCGCGCCTTGGCGGCGCAATTCGTTCTGGACTGCGGCCAGATCAACATCGCCAAAACTGCGGCCCGATTTAACCGCAATTGCCGCCGCCGTGCCGGCGCCTTGTCCTGCCACGGCGCAGCACATCATGTTGCGCACGGCCGCATGACTGATCTTGTCACCGCCGATGGTGCGGCCGGTGACGATCTGGTTCCTCACGCCCTTGGGCAACATCGCGCGGTATGGCACCTGAAAATAGCGCCCGGTGGTGGGGATTACCAGCAGG
This sequence comes from Novosphingobium sp., assembly GCF_040079535.1. GTDB lineage: Bacteria > Pseudomonadota > Alphaproteobacteria > Sphingomonadales > Sphingomonadaceae > Novosphingobium. Next base: position 25,629 of record NZ_JBEBKB010000002.1, read on the forward strand.
CCATAACCGTCAATGAATTCAGGGAAAATGCCGATCGAATCTTCGAACCGGCCTTCTTCCTGAACATCCACGGCAGTCAGGTTGTAGGCGGCATCGATCTTGCGGGTATCGCGGATCCCCAGCGTCATGCCGAAATTGCGCAGTTTGGCGGTTTGGCAGCCGGGCTGGAATTTTCTCAACGCCTCGATCGCCTGCATCGCCTGGCGGCGGCCCTCTATCTCGCCAAATGTCAGGTCGGCGGGATCGGTCCCGTCGAGCGTCATGTGGACCATGTTGAGGTATGTCAGATCGCCCTGATCGCTGACCGTGCCCCAGGTTCCGGCGATGGTCGCCAGATTATCGGGCAGCAAGCCGGCCTTGTGCGCCTGCTGGAACGGCTTGCGCAGGAAGGGTGAGAACATTGCGTCCTCCTTGCCCGAAGTGCTGACCGACCATTCGCCGTCCTTGGCCCAATCGGCATAAGTCTGCGGATCGGCCTTTACCGCATCGATGAACTTCGCCTTGTCCACTCCGCACATCGAAAACATCACCGAGGCGCTCATCATCTCGGCCTTGGGGTGCATCTGGGTGGGCGCCCCGGCGCGGTGCGCTATATCGGCATCGCCGCTGGCATCGACCACCAGCTTGGCCAAAATTGCCTCACGCCCGGCTTTGCTTTCAACGATCACCCCGCGAATGGTATCGCCCTCCAGGATCGGGGCAACAAACATCCGGTGCAGCATCGGGATCACCCCGGCCTCCTGCACAAGGCAATCGGCCACGTATTTGAACGCCTCGGCATCAAGCGCATGGCTGATCGATTGCGGTTCGGGGATGGCTGCGCCCATCGCCTTTGCGCGGTCCTCAAACTCGCGGCCGATCCCTTCGCTGTCGATTGTCCCTGGGTGGCGATACCAGGCGAAGCCTTCAACCCCGACCTGGGTAATATTGCCGCCAAAGCAGCCATAGCGCTCAACCAGCGTGGTCTTTACCCCGGCCCGTGCCGCTGCAAGCGCGGCAGCAAGCCCGCCGGGCCCGGATCCGATAACAAGGACTTCGGTTTCATGCACCACCGCAATGTCGCGGGCTGGTTCCGCAATCACGCGGGTCATCGCTGCGCAGTCTTCCAGTCGGGGGCGACGTACCAGGGCAGATTGGACGGCGCCAATAGCCCTTTGCCCAGCACATGATCCGCGCCCTTTTCTCCGATCATGATGCTGGGCGCGTTAAGGTTGCCAGTGGTAATCGATGGCATCACCGAACTGTCAATTACCCGCAGGCCTTCAACGCCGATTACCTTGAGCTGTGGATCGACCACCGCCATCGGGTCTTTCGGATCGCCCATCTTGCACGTGCACGAAGGGTGCAGCGCGCTTTCGACATGATCGGCGATAAAAGCGTCGATCGCCTCATCGCCAACGCAGTCCGCGCCAGGCTGGATTTCGCGCCCGCGCCAAGGGGAAAAGGCCTCTTGCTGAAAAATCTCGCGCGTTAGCCGCACACAGGCGCGCATTTCGGCCCAATCGTCGGGGTGGCTCATGTAGTTGAACAGGATTTTCGGGTGTTCGCGCGGGTCCTTGCTGCGCAGCGTCACCGTGCCCCGGCTCTTTGAACGCATTGGCCCGACATGGGCCTGAAAACCGTGTTCTGTGGCGAGCGAGGTGCCATCGTAGTTGATCGCCATCGGGAAGAAATGATACTGGATATCGGGATATTTGATCCCGGTCCTGCTGCGGATGAAGCCGCAACTTTCGAACTGGTTCGATGCCCCGATCCCGCGCCGCAGGAACAGCCATTCGGCCCCAACCATCGCCTTGCCCAAAAGACCGGTCTTGCCAAACAGGGTAATCGGCTTGGTGCAGGCCATCTGGAAATAGAATTCAAGGTGATCCTGTAAATTGGCCCCCACACCGGGCCGGTCTGCCAGCACCGCGATACCCAGATCGTTCAGCTCCGCAGCCGGACCGATACCCGAAAGCTTGAGCAACTGGACCGAATTTATCGACCCACCCGAAAGCAGCACTTCACGGCTGGCCCGGACCTGGTGGATCTGGCCTTGCCGTTCGTATTCAATCCCCACCGCGCGCCTGCCTTCAAACAGCACCCGCGTGGCCAGCGCATGCTGCACCACGGTCAGGTTCGAGCGCCGCCGGGCCGGATAGAGATAGGCCTTGGCCGCAGAGCAGCGCGTTCCCTTGCGCACCGTCATATCCATCCGGCCAAAGCCTTCCTGACGGAACCCGTTGTAGTCCTCGGTCAGATCATACCCGGCCTGTTGCGCGGCATCGAGCCAGGCCTGGTTGAGCGGATTTTTGAGCGTGCCATAGGTGGTGGAAAGCGGGCCCCCACCGTTGTTGACCCCGCCACGGTATTCGGTGCCGCCCTCGGCCCGGCTTTCGGCGCGTTTGAAATAGGGCAGTACATCGCCATACCCCCAGCCTGCCGCGCCGTCTTCATCGCGCCAGCGTTCGAAATCGTTTGGGTTTCCGCGCACATAGACCAGGCCGTTGATTGAGCTTGATCCGCCCAGACCCAGTCCGCGCGGGCAATGCAAGCGGCGGCCATTCAAATGCGGTTCGGGCTCTGAATGATAGCCCCAGTTCCACCGTTTGGTGTTCATCGGATAGGCCAGCGCGGCCGGCATCTGGATGAAAATTGAGCGATCCGATCCGCCAGCCTCAAGCAGCAGCACCTTGTTCTGGCCGTCTGCGCTCAATCTGTCGGCCAGAACGCAACCGGCCGATCCTGCGCCGACCACGATGAAATCAAAGTTTTCAGTATGGGGCATCGATCGGCTCCATCGCCACATAGACGCTCTTGAGCTGAGTAAAGTACTCGATCGCCGCCTTGCCGTTTTCACGGCCCAGGCCCGATTGTTTGTTGCCGCCAAACGGCAGCTCAATCGGGGTGATATTATAGGTGTTGATCCAGCAAGTACCAGCTTCAAGCGCGGCGATAACCCGGTGCGCACGGGTAAGGTCGTTGGTAAAGATCCCGGCGGCAAGGCCCAGATCGGTGTTGTTGGCGCGCGCCACTACTTCGGCCTCATCGTCAAATTCGAGCACCGACATTACCGGGCCAAAAATTTCCTCGCGCACGATTGCCATCTCATCGGTGCAATCGGTGAACACGGTCGGTTGAACGAAGGCTCCCTTGGCCAAAGCGCCGGTGATGACCCGTTGCCCCCCGGTAAGCAGAGTTGCCCCTTGCTGCTGGCCCAGCGCGATATAGCTCAGCACCTTTTCCATGTGCGCCTCAGAAATCAGCGCGCCCATTTGTGTTGCCGGATCGAGCGGATCGCCCACCACCATTGCCTCAGTCCGGGCCTTCAATTTGGCCAGGAATGCGGCGCGAACCTTGCGCTGCACGAACACGCGGGTGCCATTTGTGCAAACTTCACCAGCCGAATAGAAATTGGCCAGCAGTGCGCCCGAAACCGCTTCGTCCAGATCGGCATCTTCAAACACGATCAGCGCGGATTTGCCGCCCAGTTCCAGTGTCACCACCTTCAGCGTCGAAGCGGCATCGGCCATCACTTTCTTGCCGGTGCCAACCTCTCCCGTCAGCGAAACCTTGGCGATGCCGGGGTGGCGGCTCAGCAAGCGGCCGGTATCGGCTTTGCCCTGGATCACCTGGAACAGACCATCAGGCAAGCCGGCATCGCGGTAGGCTTTTTCCAGTTCCAGCGCAGTCAGCGGGGTAAGTTCGGCCGGCTTGAACAGCATAGCATTGCCGCAGGCCAAGGCCGGGGCGCTCTTCCAGCAGGCGATCTGGATTGGATAGTTCCAGGCCCCGATCCCGGCGACCACACCCAGCGGCTCACGCCGGGTATAGCCGAAAGCGCCTGGCCCCAGATCAAAATGCTCGCCGGAAAGCGTGCGGGCAATCCCGGCGAAATATTCAATCGCGTCGGCGCCCGATAGCACATCAACCGCAAGCGTTTCCTGGATCGGCTTGCCGGTATCCTGCGCTTCCAGCAGCGCGATGGCGTCGTTGCGTTCGGTCAGCAGCTGGGCAGCGCGGTTCAGGATGCGGCCGCGTTCGGCCCCAGGGGTACGAGCCCACAATTTTTGCGCTTCGGCAGCACGGCCGACGGCCTTGTCCACCTCTGCCTTGCCGTCGATCCGGATAACCGCGAGCACTACGCCAGTGGCGGGGTTGATCGTCTCAAAGCTGTCAGCCGGCGGGGCAGTGCCGGCCGCGGGCAGGCGGGCTTCGGCAATATCGCGTTCAATCACGGCAAAAATCCAGTCAACCGGGATCTGCACGTCGGGCTTCCAGGCGCTGGCCAGCGCCGCGCGGAGCCAGAACCCATCGATCAGCGCGCCGATTGTCTCCGCAATCCGTTCTACCGCAGCGGGCATAACCAGCGCGCGCAATTCGTGCTTGAGGTTGGAGACCAGTCGTTCCTGATGGACCCGTTGCAGCCGGGCCAGCGCTGGATTGAACAGCGCCAGGCCCCAGAACGAAAGCCAGGCCCGCGAAGCCTCAGAGCTTAGTTCGCTGGGGTTGAGGTGCGCGATGATGAAGGCCCGCAGCCGTGCCTCGGGCTCATCCCCGCCAGCCAGTGCGCGCATCGGCAGGGTTGTGACGCGTTCAACCAGCTGGCGGAATGTCGCTTCGATCAGCTTGTCCCGGTCGCCGAAATAGTGGACCACCAGCGCGGCCGAAACATTTGCGCGGCGCGCCACCTCGGCCAGGGTGAAATTTTCGATTCCGGTATCCGCCAGGCTGGCGAGCGCCGCCTTGAGCAGCTGGTCGCGGCGATCTTCCGGTTCTTTCCGACCCATGTCCGCAACTCACTTTCTGTCAATTGAACACAGGTTCAATAACAAGCTGCCGCCGCTATCGCCATGGGGATAAAGGGGCAGGCAGGGCATTATAAGCGGCTTTGATGATAGGCATTACCATGGGTGGCGTTTCGCACTGCGAATATTTTGTAAGTTAATATCAAATATTTAATTGCATTGCATGACCCGCAAACAGGCTGCTTCTGCCAGGCGGGGTACCAGATGCGATTCAGCCAGACAGCAAGCAGCGCCTTGCACGCCCGTTCAATATGCAGCATCCTTGGACGATCAGTGAGGTCTAGAGGCGGCACCCGAAGGCCCAAACAAGGTCCGGGTCCGCCCCGCAATCGGGAGGTTATAATGGCCCAACGCATCAAACATTCATCGCAAACCGCATGGCTGCGCCTGGGCGCATCGATCGCCAGTGTGGCCCTGGGGTTGGCAGCAACAGCTGCGCAGGCCCAATCGGATAGCGCCGGCACGCCCGATGCAGCCGAAGCGCAGGCCGCCGGTGACATCGTGGTAACCGCGCAAAAGCGCGAGCAGCGGATGCAGGATGTGGGCATCGCAGTATCGGTGCTGGGCGAAAAGGAACTCCAGAACCGTTCGATCAACAACGCGACCGACATCGTCTCGGCAATCCCCAATATTAAGTACAACGCCTATTCAAGTTCGCAGGTGGTGTTCAATATGCGGGGGGTTTCGCAGAACGATTATGGCGATCAGCAAGAGCCGCCGGTCGCAGTCTATCAGGATGACAGCTACGCCAGCTCGATCACCACGGCGGGCTTCCCGGTATTTGATCTGGCCCGGGTTGAGGCATTGCGCGGACCGCAAGGAACACTGTTTGGCCGCAATGCCACCGGCGGCGCGGTGCAGTTTATTTCCAACCAGCCGACCGACCGCGGCGAAGGCTTCGTCAGCCTAACCTATGGCCGTTACAACCAGACCATTATCGAAGGTGCGGTTTCTGGCCCGCTGGGCGAGGGGCTGAGCGTGCGCATCGCCGGGATCTACAACCGTGACGATGGCTATATCCAGAATATCACTCCGGGCGAGAAAGATCGCGGCGCCAACAACCATTGGGGGCTGCGCGGGATCATAGCCTATGAACCTTCGGGCACTTTCAAAGCCAAGTTGACCCTGCGTTATGCGCAGGCCGATGGTGAGCGCCAGGCCGGAATCTACAACTACGCACCGACCTGCCCGAACGCGCAGTTCCAGGGCGAATTCATGTCACCGACCGCAAGCTGCGGCTATTGGGGCACCACCGGAACGGCTGGGCCGGGCTATTTCAACCCAGCGATTGCGGCTTCGCAGGGCGGCGATCCCTGGGCCACGGCCGGCACCGGTGATGCCTATGTTGATCGCAAGATCTTCGGCTCAACCCTGCGGATCGATGCCGAAATCGGTGGCCTCGATCTGGTTTCGATCACCGACTACCAGTCGCTTGACAAATTCTACATCGAATCGGGCAACGGTCAGCCAGAGCTGCCCTATGTCGAAGGGGTCACCCCGCCGGCTTCGGGGCCGTGCCCGGCACCGGCTTCCAGCGTCACCTGCTTTGCCTCGGGCACGGTATTTTACCAAGGTGCCAAGGTTAACCAGTACTCGCAGGAACTGCGCCTGTCGCACGCCAGCGACCGCAATTTCCTGACCTTCGGCGGCTTCGGGATGATTATCGATGGTACATACCGCGCGAAATATGCGGTCCCGTTCATCGCCTATGATCCGCGCGTCAACTTTACCCAGCGTACCGAGAGTCTGGCCCTGTTCATGCAGGATGAATTCGAAGTCAGCGACAAGCTGAAGCTGATCGGCGGCCTGCGCTATTGGCGCGATAGCAAGGAAGGCGATTATACAGCGGTACAGTCGCTACCGCTCTGGGCGCTTTCGCTGCATTTCGGTCCGGGTGGAATTTCCTATACCGACCTGACCGGCACCAACACGCCGGGAAGCTGGGCCTTTGGTTCTGGGACATCTGGGGTCACGATCACGCCTGCGGCCGCCAGCCCGGTTTTCGATGGGGTCACCGCGCGCGCCGAAATCGATTTCAAGCCCAGCGACAAGACACTGGTCTACCTCAGCTACAACCGCGGCTCGAAATCGGGCGGGTTCACTTTCTCGACCGGCACACCATTCCCCAGCCAGCTGGTCGATACGCTGAACAATCTGGCCTACCAACCCGAAACGCTGAATGCCTTTGAGCTCGGCTTCAAATCGACCCTGGCGCCGGGGACAACGCTGAACATTGCCGCGTTCCATTATGACTATCAGGATTATCAGGCCTTCGTGCAGGTAGGCTTCACGCAGGTGGTGCGCAACCTGCCAGCCAAGGTGACCGGGATCGAGGCTGATTTCACTGCGCGTCCGGCCCCCGGGCTGACGTTCCAGCTTTCGGGATCCTATCTGGATACCGAAGTCAAAGGTGTGCTGCTGCCCGATGGGGTAACGTTGGTGAACAACAACCTGCCGCAGTCGCCCGAATTCTCGGGCAATGCGATGGTTCGTTATGAGTTCGGACTTGGCGGCGGCACGGCTTCGCTGCAGGCCGATGCGCTGTTCCAATCTTCGATGTGTTTCACCGTGATGTGTGCGCCGGTTGAGCGCGAAGGCGGCTATGCTGTCGCCAATACGCGGATCGGCTTTACCACGGCGGATGAACGGATCAGCGTGGCATTCTATGTCAACAACCTCTTCAACCGCGCCTACCGGGTCTATGCCTTCGATGGCTCGCTCTATTGGGGTGACACCTTGGGGGTCTATGCCAAGCCGCGGACCTGGGGCGTGAACCTGCGTTACAACTTCGGCAACTAAGGGCTCGGACCCACTACCAACAGGTCCGAGGTTTGAAGGAATTTGCCTCAGTGCAAGGAGGGAAGGCGATGGAATATGTCGATATTTCGAGACTTCCTGACGCAGCAATGGGGCAAATTCATCAAATCCCGAAGGGACGCCAAAATGGCTTCCATCTCGGGCCGAAACGCCCTTGCAGGGGCAACAAGCCCCTGCGGCGTGCGTTTCGGCCCGATATGTTCGCCATTTTGACGCCTCGGACCTGTTGGTAGTGGGTCCGAGCCCTAGGTTTCCTTCGGGTCGCGCGAAGGAATGCGGGCCTGTCTTTGGAGCAATCCGAAGGCAGGCCCGATTTACATTTGAGGAGAGGGTTGAGTGGCAAGCCAGGCACCTGAGATAAGCGCAGCCGACGCGCTGCAGCTGCGCCGTCAGCTCGATTGGAAAGATGCCTTCTGGGCATCCAGCGGGGTGCCGGCCGGGGTTTTGCTAACCATGGGCGGGATCGCAACGGTGATCGGCCAACCCAGCTGGGTGATCTGGATTGCCTCTATCTTCATGGGCTTCATCCAGTGCTTCGTCTATGCCGAGATCGCTGGGCTCTATCCCAACAAATCGGGCGGCGCCTCGATCTATGGCGCAGCGGCCTGGCTCCCCTATGGCAAATTCATCGCGCCGATATCGGTGTGGTGCAACTGGCTGGCGTGGTCGCCGGTGCTGGTGCTGGGAAGCAGTCTGGCGGCAGGCTATGCATTGAGCAGCCTGTTCGCGGCTGATGCCGTGATCCGCACGTGGCAGATCCAGCTGATGGATCTTGGCCTCATCCGCGAAGGGCTGACTTTGCGGCTTAACGCAGTGTCGATCATCGGCGCGGCGTTTCTCCTTCTGACCTTCTTCCTTCAGCACCACGGCGCGGCCCGCGCTGCCAGTTTCCAGAAGGTTCTGGGGCTGGTCTGCATGCTGCCGCTGCTGCTGGTTGGTCTGGTCCCGCTGCTGACAGGCGATCTGCCGCGCGATCATCTGTTTCCGCTGCTCCCGATCGTCCGCGATGCCGCGGGCAACATCGGATTTGGCACCTGGGATGGGGCTGGTCTGGCCGTGATGGCCGGAGCAATGTTTGCGGCGGGCTGGTCAACCTACGGGTTTGAAACCGCGGTCTGTTACACCCGCGAATTCCGCGATCCGGCCAAGGATACCGCCAAGGCGATTATCGCAGCGGGGGTGCTGTGCATTGCAATCTTTACGCTGGTGCCGCTGGCCTTCCAGGCCTCGCTGGGGCTTGACGGCCTGCTCGATCCGACGATTTACGACGGAACCGGAGTGGCGGCGGCATTGGCCCGGATTGTTGGCGGCGGCGCGGTTATCGGCAACCTGGTGATCGTCATGCTGGTGCTGGGGCTGCTGCTGATCGTGATGACATCGATGATGGGTTCCAGCCGCACTCTCTATCAGGCCTCGGCTGATGGCTGGCTGCCCAAATATCTTTCGCGGGTCAACCAGCATGGTTCGCCCACCGCCGCGATGTGGACCGATCTTGGCTTCAATCTGGTCCTGCTTCTGGCGTCCGATTATTTCGCCGTGCTGATGATGTCGAACGTCTGCTATTTCATCTTCAACTTTCTCAACCTGCAAGCCGGCTGGATCCACCGGATCGATCGCAAGGGCTGGGCCCGGCCCTATCGCTGCCCCACCTGGCTGCTGGCGCTGGGTGCGGTGTTTGGCTTCATCAACATGGTCTGGATGGGCGCAGGTGCGGATATCTGGGGTGCGGGGACGCTGCGCAACGGATTGCTGGCTGCGCTGCTGATCGTCCCGGTATTCGCCTATCGCCATTATGTGCAGGACAAAGGCAAGTTCCCGGTCAGCGAAGGAACGGCGGACGATCCGTTCGAGCGCGAAGTGGTGGTGCCGCGGGCCGGGCTGCTGCCCTACCTGGCCTTGGCCGCCTGCGCCGCGCTGGTCTGGGCGACGTACACCTGGGCTGGGCTGCAATCGTGACCTGGGCCATAAACACATAGTCCAGACCTTGCGGGCCGGATCAACCGGCCTGCCGCGCCCGCGCCGCTTCCGGCTTGCTCGGATGCGCCGGCTTGCTATCGTGTCTCAGCGATTCACTTAAGGGGTTCACGATTATGCGAAAGATCAGCCTGCTTGCGCCGCTGTTGGCAGTCCTGGCCGGAACTACCCTGGCCCCGGCGCTGACCTCGGCCCAGGCTGCCCCACCAATGGTGGTTTCGGTAACACCGGATGCCGACAAGGCCTATTTTGAGCTATACGATTCGATCATCGGTGCGGTTGATCTTGAAGCAATGTCAGCAATGGCTTCAGGCGAAGTGTTCGATGCGATTGTCCGAAACGAACCTGAATTTGCAAGAAAAGTAAGCGGAAAGAAGGGCATTCGCGACCGTTTCATTGCGATGTGCCTGCCCTATTTCCGAGCCTGGATACCGCGTTCGATCAAGATCGCGCGCGATCGCTCGGTTGCGGCGCTGGCTCCGGTGATGACCCCGGCCGAAGCGCGCGAGATGGCCCGGTTTTATGGTTCACCGCTTGGCCGCAAGATCAGCGCAGCGATGGCCAGGAATATGACGTTCGCCTCGCAGCTTGATGCTGGCATCCAGAGCGGTGATTTTGACGATGAGCAGGCTGCCAGGGCGGATGAACGCAAAGGCCTGAGCAGCGGGATGGATCAGCTGATGGAATCACTGACCCCAGCGGAAAAACGCCAGCTGATCGCTTTTGGCCAAACCCCGGCTTCAAAAAAGATCAACGCGATGAACCGCGCGCTCGGCAGCGTGGTAACTCCAAGTTCGGAAGAAATTTCCACTCCCGAAGAACGTGAAGATTTCCAGGCGGCAATGATGCAATTCCTGTCCGACGAATTTGGTCGCTAGGGCTCGCTTGGCGGCGGGGCGGTATCGCCTGCGCCGATGGCGATCTGCATGAATACCGTATCAAGCCAGCGCCCGGCTTTGCGCCCGCTGCCGCGCAGCCTTCCGGCATGGCTGAAACCCAGCGCCGCATGCAGCGCGATTGAGCCCGGTTCGGCCCCCCCGATCACCGCATAAAGCTGGCGAAAGCCGGCCGTTTCGCTGGCGCCGATCAGCGCCGCCAGCAGTGCCTTGCCCACCCCCTGGCCGCGGCATTCGTTACGGATGTAGATCGAATCCTCCCCGGCATAGCGATAGGCCGCCCGGTCTCGAAACTGGACAACATAGCCATAGCCCAGCATTTGCCCGGCGGGATCGCGCGCCACCAGCCAGGGCCAGCCGGCGGCAATCACCTTGGCCATCCGCGCCGCCATTTCTGATGGGGCGGGCGCCTCCAGCTCATACGTCGCGGTGCCGCAGCGCACGTGATGGGCATAGATTTCAGCCACTTCAGCGGCATCGGCAAGGGTGGCTGGCTGGATCATCATCGCGGCGCCACCATGGCGCAAGGCGGCGGCTGCGCCAAGGGCGTTGCATCGCCTGGCCTGGCCATTAAAACCCATGGCCAATGGCCAAACGCACCCACAGCAACACCCATGATCCTGCCCGCGCGGTTTGCGTGATCGGCGCCGGGCTGGGCGGATTGGCATTGGCGATCCGGTTGCAGGCGGCGGGCCTGCCAACCACCTTGATCGAGGCACGCGGTGAAGTGGGCGGGCTGATCCGGCGAATCGCCGGGCACCCCTTTGCGTTTGAGGAAGGCCCAGGGCTGCTCGCCGATCCTGCCCCCTTGCGTGAGCTGTGGAGCCTTACCGAGGAAGACGCTGAACCGGCCTTGCAGCTTCAGCCGGTTGATCCGGCTTGCCGGTTTCTGTGGAGCGACGGGACCCAATTCGAAGCCGCAGCCGATCCGGCAGAGCTGCTTCGGCAGGTTGCACGGATTGCGCCGGGCGATGCCGGGCGGCTTGATGAATGGCGCGAATGGACCGGGCTGATCCGGCGCGAGGCCTGGCCAAGGCTGGCGGAGAGCGGCCTGTCTGGTTCTGCGGACCTGGGCCGGGCGGTGGCTGCGCTGCGCCATGGGCGGCTGTGGCAATCGCCCTGGCAGCGTGCAGCGCGGCTGTTTGAAGAACCGCACCTGCGTCAGGCCTTGGCTCTCCCGGCGCTTCTTTCGGGGGCCAATCCGCTGAACTCCAGCGCGCTGGTGCTGGGCGGACAGCATCTGGCCGGGGCTGGTCCTGGCTTTTGGCCGCTGGGCGGGATGGCGCGGCTGGCCGATACCATGGCGGCGCGCTTTACCGCGTTGGGCGGGGTGATCCGGCTGCATGATCCGGTGGTGCGGATCCACTGTCTGGGCAACCGCGCCAGCGAGGTTGAAACGCTTAGCGGCTGGCGCACACACTTTGCCGCAATAGCCAGCGCGGCCGATGCCGTGCAGACCTATCGCACCCTGCTGAAGGATACCGCGCGGGGGAAGGCGATGGGGGCCAGGCTGGCGCAGCGGCGGTTTTCGCCTTCGGCCTTGACGGTGCACTTTGCGCTGGCCGGATCGTGGCCGGGAATCGCGCATCAAAGCGTGCTGCTGGGCCCGCGATTCGCCGATCTGATGGGCGATCTGTTTGATACCGGCGTGTTGCCGCGTGATATGCTGATCTGGCTGCATCACCCCACGGTAACCGATCCAGCGCTGGCACCGGACGGGCACAGCCTGATGCGTGCGACGATTCCGGTGGCGCATCTGGGCAAGCTGCCAATCGATTGGGACAGCGCCGGACCGATGATCGCGGGACGGATTCTGGCAGAGATCGGCCGCCGCTTGATCCCCGATATCCAGGACCGGATCCTGGCCCAATGCATCACCACCCCGCGCGATCTGGCGCTGGATCCGGGGGTCCACCTGGGCAGCGGCTGGAGCCTCGAACAGTGCCCCAGCCAATCGGGTCCGCTGCGCCTGGCGCACCACGACCGCAAGATTGCCAACCTCTATCTTGCCGGGGCGGCAACCCATCCGGGGGCTGGGGTTGCGGGCGTGCTGGCGGGTGCTAAGGCCTGCAGCGCAGCAATTGTGGGGAGCATCGTGTGAAACGCCTGGCAGTCTATTGTGGTTCGGCTTCGCCTGATGATCCGCGCTATCTTGCGCTGGCCAAAGAGGTTGGCACCAGCCTTGCCACGCGCGGGATTGGTGTGGTTTATGGCGGCGGCCGGCTTGGGCTGATGGGGGCCTTGGCCAGCGGCGCGCTTGAGGCCGGCGGCGAGGTGATCGGGGTGATCCCCCAAGCGCTGGTCTCTGGTGAAGTGGCCAACCACGATTGCAGCGAGCTGATCGTGGTGGCCGATATGCACGAACGAAAGGCCGCCTTCACCCGGCTGTCCGATGGGTTTCTGACGATCCCGGGCGGGGTCGGCACGATGGACGAGCTGTGGGAAGCAGTCAGCTGGGCCCAGCTGGGTTATCACGCCAAGCCGGTCGGCCTGCTCAACGCATTCGGGTTTTACGATCATTTGATCGCTTTCAACCACCACATGATTGCTACTGGCTTCGTGCGGCCTGCGCATCAGGGGATCATCATCGCCGAGGCCGAGCTTGATCTGCTGTTGGCGCGGATGGCCGCGCACGAACCACACACGCCAATCTTTGCAATGAAAAGTTCGGAATTGTAGCCGCGGCCCGCCCGCAACAATAGGTGCGCGAAAGCCACAGTCCGGTAACATTCGATGCATCTACGGCTGCAATGGATTGCACAAGCGCGCCGTCCGCAATAGCCAAACCGCGCCGTAATCGCGCTGTTTCGGGCGTGGCGGTTAACTATATAGACGGAGAACCCAATGCAAACGACCGCAAGCCGCCGCAGCCGCAAGGTTGCGCTTGCAGCCACAGCAGCAACTCTCGCCATTTTCCTCACCGATCCGGCCCTTGCGCAGGATGCCGGCGCGGCTGACGATGCCGCCGCCGCTGCTCCTGAAGAAACGCTGGTTGTGATCGGCACCCGCCGTACCGATCGTACGATTACCGATTCGGCCTCGCCGGTTGACGTGATCAGCGCTTCGGATCTGCAGAACCAGCCGAGCTCGAACATGCTCGACACTGTCAAGAATGTGGTCCCTTCGTTCTTCGTCGGCCAGAACTCGATTTCGGACGCTTCGACTTTCGTTCGCGCGCCTTCGCTGCGCGGCCTTCCGGCCGATCAGGTGCTGGTGATGCTCAACGGCAAGCGCCTTAACCGTTCGGCGCTGGTCCAGGTTTACAGCGGTGGTGACACCGGTCTGTCGTTCGGCTCGCAGGGTTCGGACATTTCGAGCATTCCGGCCATCTCGGTCAAGAACCTTCAGGTTCTGCGCGATGGTGCAACCGCCCAGTACGGTTCGGACGCTATCGCTGGCGTGCTCAACTATGAACTGCGCAGCGATGCCGGGATCGAAGTTGGCGCCCGTTATGGCCAGTACTATGACAAGGGCGATGGCAAGAGCTATCAGCTCTCGGGCTATTTCGGCTTCAAGCTGGGCGATAGCGGTTCGATCTCGCTTTCGGGTGAATACAACGATGATGGCCAGACCAGCCGCGGCCAAACCCGCCCGCTGGCAGTGTCATTCGCTGCCAACAACCCCAGCCTTGCGCACCTGCTGCCGCACTATCCAGATCCAGCCCAGATCTGGGGCAACTCGCCCAGCACCAGCTACAAGGTGATGCTCAACTCGAAGTTCGAAATGAGCGACAGTGCAGAGCTTTATCTGTTCGCCAACGTCGCCCATTCGGAGGCTGACCAGAGCTTCAACTACCGCGCGCCGCAATCGGTGGCAGTAGGCTTCAGCACCACCGCGGGCACCACTGGCAGCCTGAACGGGAACGGCGTTTTCCGGGCGCCTTACTACTTGACCCAGTGCACCGTTAACCCGGCTTGTATTGCAGCAGGCGGATACATCCAGAACACCAACATCTGGAACGCTACGTCGCTCTATCCGGCCGGTTTCACCCCGCGTTTCGTTGGTGTGGTTGATGAGGCTACCGGAACCGCCGGGATCCGCGGCGATTCGGGCAAGCTGCACTATGACCTGTCGGCAACGCTGGCGCGCAACTCGCTTGACCTGTCGATGTACAACTCGATCAGCCCTTCATACGGCCCGCTTTCGAAGACCAGCTTCAATTTTGGCACGCTGATCCAGAAGGAAATCACGGTCAACTTTGACGGCACCTATGATCTTGATGCCGGCCTTGCCAGCCCGCTGGTGCTTTCGTTCGGGGCTGAATATCGCCGCGAATCCTACACCGCTACCGAGGGTGATGTGCAGTCTTATGGCGCAGGGCCGTGGGCAACTCCGCATCCGCTTTATACCCCGGCCGGTGTACTGGTCGGAACCAGCGCCGATTGCACCGTCGCCGGCTCGGTCTGCACCCGCGCGCAAAGCCCGGCTGCCAGCGGTTATGGCGGCACCAGCCCGACCTATGCCGGGACCAACACCGACAACAGCTATGGTGCTTACGTGGGCCTTGAAGGCGATCTTTCCGATCGTCTGAGCATGGGCATTGCCGGTCGTTATGAGCATTATCAAAGCTCGGGCGATGCCGTGGTTGGCAAGGTCAACGCGCTGTTCAAGGTTTCCGAAGAACTGTCGCTGCGCGGCACCGTCGGTACCGGGTATCACGCTCCGTCGCCGGGTCAGAACAACACCCAGATCCTGACCACCAACTTTGTTGCTGGTCAATCGGTCCAGACGGGTACGTTCCCGGTCACCAGCGCAATTGCGCAGTTCTATGGCGGCGTTCCGCTGAAGCCGGAAAAGTCGACCAACTTCGGTCTCGGCTTTGTATTCCAGCCCAGCAACGCCATCACGCTGACGGTTGATGCCTATTCGATCAAGGTTACCGACCGCATCTTTATCTCGCAGGCCAATTCGGTGACGGCGGCGCATATCATTGCTCTGCCAGAACTCGCCTCGGTCGGGGTTGGCGGTGATGTGAACTTCTTCACCAACGCGCTCGACACCCGGACGCAGGGTGTTGACGTGGTCGGCACCTATCGGACCAGCCTGGGCGAAGGAAAGCTCAACCTGACGCTGGCCTACAACCACAACAAGAACAAGGTGACACGTTTCATCGCCGGAACGATCAGCGCTGGCCAGATCAGCGATGCTGAAAACCTGGCGCCGAAGCATCGTCTCAACATGATGGCGAACTGGTCGGTTGGCCCGCTCAGCATCAACCTGACTGAGCACTTCTACAGCTCATGGCGCGCTGAGCAGGATTATCCTGGCCAGCTGTTCGGCTCGAAGTGGACGACTGATTTCGATATCAGCTACACCTTTGACGATCACTACACCTTCTCGTTTGGTGCCAGCAACCTGTTCAACGCTTATCCTGACAGGATCGCGGCTTCGGCTTCGAACCCGATCTACACCATCACCAACAGCACGGCTGATGGTCAGGTCTATCCGCGCAACGGTGGACCTTTCGGGTTCAACGGCGGGTTCTGGTACGGGCGCGTCCGGATCAAGTTCTGATCCGCGCACCTGCCCTTCGGGGATAGGCAAAGTTCGGGGCGGAGAAGCGCAGGCTTCTCCGCCCCATTCTTTTGTGCCAAGGTTTGGCTAATTGGGAGGATCCTGGATGCGCGTTTTGAAGCTTGCCCTATCGGCCGCCATTTCGCTGGCACTGGTCAGCTCGCAAATCGTGGCGGCTGCCGCGCCATCGCCGCCGGGCGCAACCAACGGGATGGTTGTAACCGCGCACCGGCTGGCAACCGACGCTGGGCTGGATGTGCTGAAGAAGGGCGGCAACGCGGTCGATGCTGCGGTTGCAGTGGCCTATGCTTTGGCGGTGACATTCCCCGAAGCTGGCAACATCGGCGGCGGCGGCTTCATGACGATCCGGTTGGCCAATGGCACGTCGACATTCATTGATTTTCGTGAGACGGCCCCCGCTGCGGCCACGCCAACGATGTTTCAGGACAAGAGCGGCAACGTGATTGCCAATCTTTCCACTCGCGGTCATCTGGCAGTGGGCATTCCCGGCACTGTCGCCGGGTTGGAGCTGGCCCGGACCAAATATGGCACCCGCGCCCGCGCCACGCTGATGGCTGCTGCAATTGGGCTTGCTGCCAAAGGCTTCGTTCTCGATCAGGCCGATGCCGATTTTCTGGCTGAAGGCGCGGCAGATTTTGCCAAGGATCCGGCCAGCGCGGCGATCTTTCTCAACCGGGGCAAGCCATGGCAGGCTGGGCAGCGCTGGGTTCAGGCCGATCTTGGCCGCACGCTGCAGGCGATCGCGACTGGCGGGGCCAAGGCTTTTTACACCGGGCCAACGGCGGCCAAACTGGCGGCATCCAGCCAGCTGCGCGGCGGGATTATCACAGCCGCTGATATGGCGAGTTACAAAGCGGTAGAGCGCAAACCGATCGAATGCGATTACCGCGGCTTTCACATCATTTCCGCGCCGCCGCCCAGTTCGGGCGGGGTGGTGCTGTGCGAAACGCTGAATGTGCTGGAAGGCTATCCGCTGGGTAACCTGGGGTTCCATTCGGCACAGGGCGTCCACTACACGGCAGAGGCGCTGCGCCGGGCCTATCACGATCGCAACATGAATCTGGGCGATCCCGATTTCGTTCCGCTTGATACCAGCCGCTTCACCAGCAAGGCCTATGCCGCAGACCTGCGCGCGGGTATTTCGGCAGACAAGGCCACGCCAAGTTCAAGCCTGCCGGGCCCTGATGGCATCCGCGAAGGCCGCAGCACCACGCATTTCTCAATCGTTGACAAGGCCGGCAATTCGGTGTCGCTGACCTATACCTTGAACGACTGGTTTGGCGCGCGGGTTACGGCTGATGGCACCGGAATTCTGCTCAACAACGAGATGGATGACTTTTCGGCCAAGCCTGGAAACGCCAATATCTATGGGCTGGTCGAAGGGACCAATAACGCGATTGCGCCGGGCAAGCGCCCGCTTTCTTCGATGACACCAACCATCGTTACCCGCGATGGCCAACTTTTGATGGTCCTGGGCACGCCGGGTGGAAGCCATATCCCCACCGGCGTGCTGCAAGTGATGGTGAACGTGATCGATCACGGGATGACCCTGACTGAAGCCGTCGATGCGCCGCGCATCCACGCCCAATGGCTGCCCGATGTGATCTTTTATGAAAAGGATTCACTATCGGCCGATACGATGGCGGTGCTGATGGCCAAGGGGCACAAGCTGGAGCAGATGGACTATTGGAACCAGGTTGCCGCAATCCTGGTTGGGGGGCCATCACTCAGCATCAAACCAAATGCTGCTACCGGAAATCGCTGGCGCTATTTTGGCGCGATAGATCCGCGTCTGGCGGTGGGAACAGTCGGCGGCTATTGAGCCGCGCGCAGCCAATCCCGCAGCCCGCGTGCCAGTGCTGGTGACAGCGCAGGGGGCAGGCTATCGGGGGCGAAGAACGCCGCTTCAATGATCTCGCGCCCGTCAATCACCAGCATGCCTTGCGCGCGCCCGGTGAACAGGTGGACCCGGTTGGTGGTGCCATAGAGCGGCTCATCGACAACCGCGATGCAGAGCGGCCGTTCCAGCGTCAGCCCGGTCTCTTCGGCCAGTTCGCGCCGGGCCGCTGCCAATGGATCCTCGCGGCGCGCAATCCCGCCGCCGGGCAGCATCCAGTTGCCGCTGCCATAGGAATGGCGGATCAGCAGCAGGTGGCCTGCCGCATCGAACGCCAGCACCCGGCAGCCAGTCAGCTTGGCCTTGGTGGCGCGCCACCAGCGCCGGCGCACCGCGTGGGCCAGCCGGTAGCCTGTGCGGTGCAGTGCTGCCGGGATCAGGCGAAGCATGTTACCGGCTGATGGGCCGCCGCCAGCAGCCGCGCTACGGGCAAATCGTGCTTCCCGCGCAGCGCCGCATCGAACAGCGCGACCTTATCCTCTCCCCGGATTACGAACACGATCGCATCGCTATCAAGCAAGGCCGGGATCGTCAGGCTTAGCCGATCAAAAGGTGCCTCGGGCGGCAGCGGATCGGGCACAAGGCGGCGGACAGGCAGGGGATCGGCGGCCTGCGGATCGGTGTTGGGAAACAGCGATGCAATATGCCCATCGCTGCCCATGCCCAGCCAGCAAAGTGCGAACCGGGGTGGGCGGGCGGCCTCGCTCAGTGCAACGACTGTTGCCCCCAGCGGTTCAAGCGCGCGGCGTATTCGCCCGACATTGCTGGCCGGGTGATCCTCCGCCACAATCCGGTCATCGCCCGGCCAGACTGTGATCCTGCTCCAGTCGACCCCCGACCGCGCGGTGAGCCGGGCCAGGATCGGGAACGGCGTAGAGCCGCCGGGGATGGTAATGGCGATGCCATCCGGATTGGCATCCAGTTTGGCAGCCAAATGCCGCGCCAGCCAATCGGCAATTTCGGCATCACCGGCATGGGGGATGATAGACAGCTGATCCATGCGCGCGGCGATAGCACTTGTGCGGCGGCCAAGGAACCTGCGCGCAAAGCTATGCGGGCTCCGCCAGAGCGTCTCTAACGATTATACGCCAGCCAAACCGCGACCAGCGCCAGCAGCAGGCCCAGGCTGCGGCGGATTGCCGTCAGCGGCAGCTTCTCCCAGTCCGCGCCGCCCAGCCAGCCGGCCAGCACAGACGCCGCGCTGCCCAGTACGCCGCCAGCGATCACCGCCAAAGGCAACGGGTTGGCCGCAGCGATCGCGAAAATCATCAACCTTGCGGCATCCGTCAATTGCTGTGCCAGCAGCACCAGCCCAAAAGCACCCAGCGACTGGGTCGGCTCGTCCGGCTTGCGCTTTGGACGGATCACCAGCAGCTCCAGCGCGGCCAGGCCCAGCGCCATGGCGACCAGCATCGCCCGCGCCGGACCATTAAGCAGCGGCGCGACTGCTTGCCCTGCCAGGCCGGCTCCCAAAGATGTGAGCAAAGTGCAAACCAGGGCGATCACAAGCACTGCCCCGCGCGGGGCCATCCGCGCCACCAGCACCTGATCGCGCGCGCCCAGTCCGGCAGCCAGCACCGCCAGCATCGCAAAAAGAAATCCCGCCATGGCGCTGTGCCTGCCTGCCCGGCGGGATCAGGTCAAGCGGCGGCTGAATCCACCAGATCGGCCAGATCGACGCCGGCCCGATCGTGCTGGGACAGAGCATCGTCTGTCGTTCACTGCTCGGCCTCGTTTGCTGCAAGTGCAAAAGCGCGCGCGCCGCGCGCTACCTGCTGGCCGACTAGTTCCAGTTGCAGCCTGGCACGGTCTTCCAGGCATTTGCCATCGGGCGAAAACAGCCCGTGATAAGTTCGGATCGTAGCTCCCAGCGGGGTCGGCCAACCGCGCAGCGCGTGGACAATCGAGCGCATCGCAAAGAGGGTGCTCATTGTTGCCTGATCGCCATAAGCGGTGGTGATCAGCCCAACCGCCCGGCCATCCAGATAGGGCCGCTCGTCCTCCGAGAGGTCCTCAAGGAAATCAAGCGCGTTCTTGACCAGTCCGGATATCGTCCCGTGATAGCCGGGTGCGGCAATCAGCACACCATCGGCACGGCGCACCGCTTCCACCAGTTCACTACCATTGCCTTTGGCATGGGCTTCGCTGCCATAGTGCGGCAGCGCGGCCAGATAGGCCCCACCAAACACCTGTAGCTCTGCGCCGCCCGCAGCAGCGCAGGCAGCCGCAAGCCGCAGGGCTTGCTCGGTCGCGCTGCCGGGATTGACGGTACCGCCGATGGCGACGATCTGGGTGCTCACTGTCCTGGTTTCCTTTTCCGGCGATCACAGTCTCCAATGGCCATGCCGCGACTGCAGCGGGACAAGGCGCGCGAACATGTCGCATTCGATTGCGTAGGGATAGCCCGAGATGACAAAACTTCCATCCCGACGTCCCAAAACGCCCGCTACATCAACGCGAACGCGGCGACGGCAATGGTAGGTTGGACCAACCCGCACTATGCCAGCCCGCGGCCATTTCGAACACTTACGGATAGTTCGACCATAAAAGCCCGAAACGCTCTGTAAAAGAAGGGCGCGCAGGACCGTTGGCCAAACGGTTTCTGGTGGAGTTCCGCGATTTGTGAAAAACTGGAGCGGGCGAAGGGATTCGAACCCTCGACCCCAACCTTGGCAATTCGCCCGAGACGATTTCGCCAGCGTTACCGGACGTTGCCAAACATACGAAATACCACACACTATCAATAGCTTGTGTTGCGTTCCGAGTCGCAGCCGCTACCCTGCAATTTCCGGCGGTTTGCCGTCAACTGCTTCCCCCCTGCTTCCCCGGTCATGCTGCACTTGCGTGGGGAAGCAGAACGCAGGCGCGCGGCCCACCGGAACCCAGGGGCAACTTCGAGAGGAATGACATACGCACCCAGGACGAGACCCATGACCAGATTGACCAAGCGCACCATCGACACACTCAAACCCGACCGCCGCCGCGACACGTTCCTATGGGATGGTGAGTTGCGCGGGTTCGGCGTTCGTGTGAAGCCGAGCGGCACCAAGACCTTCATAATCCAGTATCGCAACGTGGAGGGCCGCACCCGCCGCTGCGTCATCGGCCAATATGGCGTGCTGACCGTCGAGCAGGCGCGCGACCTGGCCCAGAAGAAACTCGCCGCCGTGATCGACGGCGCCGACCCTTCCGCCGAGCGTCACGCCATCCGGCAGGGTCTGACCGTGACAGCGTTATGCGACTGGTATCTGACCGAGGCCGAAGCCGGGCGACTGATCGGGCGCAACCGCCGCCCGATCAAGGCCTCCTCCCTTTCCGGCGACCGCAGCCGGATTGCACTGCACATCAAGCCGCTGATCGGCAACCGCGTTGTCAGCCAGTTGAAGCTGGCTGACATCGAACGCTTGCAGGGTGACATCGCCGCTGGGCGGACCGCAAAGGCGCGCAAGGTCGGCAGGGGCGGCCAGACCGCAGGCGGCATCGGGGTCGCCGCCCGCGCGATCAGTACGCTGCGTAGCCTATTGAACCACGCCCGCCGCCTTGGGCTCATCGAGGTCAGCCCGGCGACGGGCGTGCGCATCATGGCCTCGCAAAAACTCAAGCGATACCTCAGCGCAGGCGAAATCCGCCACCTCGGCAAGGTGATGACGCAGATGGAGCGTGAGGGAGAACACCCGACCGGCCTCGCCGCGATCCGCGTCATGCTGCTCACCGGCTTCCGCCGCATGGAGGTGCTGGCGATGCGCAAGGAATGGGTGCAGCCGGACGACAACCTTGTCCGCTTCCCGGATACCAAGTCCGGCCCGCAGATGCGCGTGGCCGGAGACGCGGCGATGACCTGCCTGGAGGAGCAGGCGATGCGCAGCCACGCCCCGTTCGTCTTCCCGGCGGACTGGGGCGACGGCCACTTCATCGGCATCGTGCGCGTGTTCGACCGGGTTTGCAAGCGGGCGGGTCTGGACGAGGTGACACCCCACACCCTGCGCCACAGCTTCGCCAGCATGGCGGCGGCGCAAGGGTTCAGCGAGCTGACAATCTCCGGCCTCCTCGGCCACGCCCCGCGCGGCGTGACGCAACGCTATGTCCATCTCGACACCGCGCTCATCATCGCGGCGGATCAGGTGGCGGCGGAGATAGCGCGGTTACTGGAGGGCGGCGAGTTGCGGAGCGTGCGGGAGATCAAGCAGGCGCGGACGTTGGCGACGCTGCGGGCGGTGGCTTGAGGTAAATAGGTGTAGATACACCCAATAAGGGAACTCTCGCTCGAAACAGTCCTACTTCTTCTTCGCGATCGGAGGTGCCTTTTCAATAATGCTCTTCCGGGCTATTGCCATGTCAAGCACGTCGGATTTCCCTCCCCTAGCGAGGCACGCGGCGATCTGCAGTGTATTCTCTGCGCGGCTAGAGCCGAGATAAATGTTCGAAATAAAGCGCCGACGCATCCCGTCACCGGAATCAAGAGGCGCTTCAGATGCATCAACATGTATCAAAAATACCGTGTCAAACTGAAGCCCTGCAACGTATTCCGGCATACTGAAAACAAAGCGCTTCCCTGCGTGTCGGAGTTCAGATGAAGGCTCTCTACTCGTGATCGGCAAATGCCGTCCTGAAAATTGTCCACTTGCAGCAGTAAGATACTTATCAAATTGCTCTTCGCTTACGCAAAGAACTGCAACGCGCCTTCCGCCACCTTCAATCGATCTAGCAATTTTTTGGGCTTCGCTGAAGATTGCAGAGAACAAATCGACTTCAGTTCGAAATACTGTCAACGTTGGAGTGGCGCCACTATCAAGCTCTGCTTTACCGGAATACGCATCCCATTCTCCGGGAATATCAATTGCAGGAAATGATGCGTCGAGATCTGAGAGAAATTCAGCAATTTGAGGAGTATATCGAAAAACACGCTCCAATTTTACAAGATCCGCTCCCTGAAGTCCAGTAGATGAAGAGAATAGATTATAATCACCATCATCATAGCTTGCGAAGGTATCGCGAGGGCTTTGCTTTAGATCATATGCCATGAATATTGGAGGCCGACATGGGCGGCCATCTTCTTCAAAATTTCGCTTCATGATTTTATGTAGAGTTTGCCGTTCTACAGATGTGAACAAGTGTAATTCATCGACAAAAATAACATCGTATCCTTCCCGATCTCTAATTCTATCCCACCTATTAAAATCTAGAAAAGAGTTAAAATCACCGATCATCTGATCGACGCTTATCGTGTTCATCTCTCCAAGGTGTACACGATATCTCCGGTGAATTTCGAGAAGGAATCTGCGATCAATTTCTGCCGGAAGATTCATCAGCCAAGTAGCACGAGGCACAGTCCCCCTAGCATATTTTTCACCTTTATCTTCTCCCGATCGAATCCCCTCTGCGTCTAGGACGCTGGCAAATTCATTCATCACCTCGGAGACAAAGCGCTTGTCTTCATCACGGATCAACGCGACCCAGCGCTGCATGATCTCATCGGAAAGGCCGGAAAATTGCGCCTGAGCAAGATTCGATGAAAAAATTTCCTTCAGGACGGCTTCGATAATTTCCATCTGAAGCTTTCGACCCTCCCGGCCGTCAAGCGACAGTGGTGTGAGCTGATCTAAATCGAAGTTAAGATATTCGTTTGCCACGTCATAGAGTGTTCGAATTTCAGTTCTAATAGCAGCATCTCTTGAGTGCATAATTCCCGAATGATCCAAGCTTTCGCAAATCGAGCTAACATGATCAGCTGAGGCAAAGCTGTGTGTTATAAATCCAATCCTTTTTTTTGCTCCGCAATTTCTTTGTGCAATGGAATCTCGCAGAAACTTGATTACCAAGGATAGCGTCTTTCCCGTTCCTGCAGCGCCTCGGAGGCGAACTGGCCCATCGTGTGCTTTGTCAACAAAGCCTCGTTGCTCGGATGTCAATTTGGTATCGTACCATTCTTCGAGCGAAGCGCCCTGGACGAAGCCTTGGGGTAATCGTTGGCTAAGAGTTATACCTGCCCGAGAGCTCTTGCTCTCCTGTTGGTCTTGGGAGAGGATAACTTGGCCTTTGGAGAGGATAGCTTCAGCCAATCCGGCCTTGGCAGCGTCATAAATATCAAGGTGATGATCGAGATCGGCGAAATTGACGGTCTCTTCCGTTCGTGAAAAGGCGAATAAATCTTTCGTTCCACGAGGTCGCGTTTCGAAATGAAGGCGGGGCTTCCACCCATGGTAGATTGATGCTGCCTGAATCGAAAATGTCGTTTCATCGTGATGCTTCCGCCATCCCGTTGGAATGCTGACACTATTTGTGTAAATTGATCTACCAACCGTGATAATCCGCTCGAGCGTAACGCTCCGAGAAGGAGAATGACCAAACACATTGTCTTCCGCGAGGTTTATTACTACTACAGGCTCGTCGTCGGAATCAAGATCAGGTTCAATAAGATAGGCAATATCGTTGACTACGACTTGCTTGATCGTCGAATCACCTTCTGGTATTCCGTAACAATCAAACCATTCGTCAGATATAGAATATTGCGACAGGCGGAATAATGTTTTAACTGAAATTACCAGAGATTTCATTTTCTGTCTCCGGAAAACTGCATGACAAGATCGTCAATTGCCAAAGAGCTAAGTGCCATCGTTTCGTCAGATAAGCCAATTCGTGAAAATTGATGAGCAAATAGTTGCAATAACTTAAATCTATATAGCGGAGTGAGGCGGGCAATGCGAAAGGCACTTTCTATTTCACCTATACTCTTTGACTTTTGATCTGAATTTGACAAAAATACGCATTCCTCTTGAATAGAATAAATTCGTCTCATGCGTATAACGAAACCTACAGATTGATTTCCAGCCAACTCACTTATGAAGAAATGCCCGTCTCCCATGGCCTTTTTCGCCGCCGTGATATGTGTGCGAGCATATTTTTCTGAATCAGATTCTAACAAACAAA
Organism: Novosphingobium sp.; assembly: GCF_040079535.1. Taxonomy (GTDB): domain Bacteria; phylum Pseudomonadota; class Alphaproteobacteria; order Sphingomonadales; family Sphingomonadaceae; genus Novosphingobium. The sequence goes on from NZ_JBEBKB010000002.1 coordinate 50,462, forward strand.
TCTCTTTGAATGCTTGGATGTGTTCTTTATTTCCATCAAGGCAAACGGCTAATCGGTTTAATTCTCGCATCAGTGCGGTGGAATCGCCATTTTTTAGTGATCTATGTTCAGAAATTTTCTGTCCAACCGCTTCAGGTGCATCTGTCGATAGCCATGCGTGAAGCGCCGCAGGGTCTTCGTCATTCGCAAGTCTCAAAACTGTCCTTGTGGCCGAATCTATAACTTCTTGGATGTGATTTGCCACCCAGAATTCGGATAGGTATTCGCGAAAGTGATAGAGTGGAAGAAAGGCAATGACACCGTCAGTCTTGCAATGAGCGATATCGCAATCGGCGTTGATGACAACGCCCAATTCCGGCCCCACCATGTGGCCAGGCCATTCAATTCTTATTATGTCGCCCTGACTGAGAGGGTCTTGTTGCGTGACAAGCTCTGTTTCCTGTGCTCCTTTCACACCCTCTCCATCCAACTGCTTAGCGACTGACAACAGTGGCTTATCACCGTTTGACAAAATTCTTCAAACCATCTTTTCTTGTGTTGCAGCTGAATTGGCAGTCTTCAAATACCGCAACACCTTGACCTCCCCCTCGCGCTTGCGGGTTTGGGCAATGTCATAGCTGTTCTGCATCCGCATTAGCGTGTCCATCGAGACGCCGAACGCCTTTTCCACGCGCAGGGCCATTTCCGGCGAGAGGTGCGCGCGTTCGTTGAGCAGAGTGGAGAGCGCGGCGCGGGTGACGCCCAGCGCCTGCGCTGCCGCCGTCACGGTCAGTTCCAGCGGAGCGATGATCTCGTGCTTGATGAAGCCGCCGGGATGGGCGGGGGTCTTCATCCTGATTCCGGTCATGGCGTTCATAACGGCCTCCTGGTGCCAGTCTTCCTAGTGGTAATCTTCATAATCGAGGTCGATGATCTCGATCTCGTCCGCGTTGATCCGAAATGTCATCCGCCAGTTCTTGGTGACGAACAGGCTCCACGTTCCCTTGCGATCACCCGTCAGGCGGTGGGCCTTCCAGATGGGCACGGTCTGCAATTCATCCTCGTGCGTCATGTCTTGCAGGAACGAGACCATACGCCCGATCTTGCCGACCACGGCAGGCTGCAAGCCGCTCGCGTCGTCACGTTCAATGAACCGCTTCAGCCCTTTGTGGAGGACATTTCTGATTCTCATGCGTGCTTGTATCAGCGAGTTCGTTTAGCGTCAAGCTACGCTATACAGAGGGCCGGTCTATATCGGCCTGGGTTTAGGCCCTGAGGAGCGGCTGGGAAGGGTGGAATTTTGGATGGCCAGATAAAAGCAGCGCCAGCCGCTGGGGTGTGGGGCCGCAGTTTTGCTGGGGTTTCACAGCCAGCCACTATGCAACCCAGCTGGCACATTTCCCCAGAACCGGCGCAATTCAGCCAATTCTGGAGCCGTCTCATAGTGCCGCGCCTATCCGGGCCTTCGCTACCGTGCCCCATCCGTTCGGCGTAGTCTGGCGAAGGTTCGACGAGCATTCAAAATGCCGTGAAGGGTATGGCTTGGCGAAGTCAGTTCCGCCGATCCTTGCCCTCGACACTATCGCCCTTGCGCCTTGGAATCACGGGGTTCAGAATACCGCAATGCGAACGCTAGATCACGCCACGAAACGGCTATTTGTGCTTCCCCCCTGCTTCCCCGGCGCGCGGAACAGGGCGGGGAAGCGGATTTCGCGCGTTCGCGATCCGCTTAACCTATTCAGTTTTATGGGAGAAAACTGGAGCGGGCGAAGGGATTCGAACCCTCGACCCCAACCTTGGCAAGGTTGTGCTCTACCCCTGAGCTACGCCCGCTCGAACGTTTGCGGCCCAATTGCTTTTCAGCGTCGGGGCCGGGGTGAGGCGCGCGGTTAGCATCGGGTATTGCGCTTGCCAAGCGGAAAAGTGCGAAATGACACTTGATCTGCATTGGCCCTTGGCAAATGGCCCAAAAGGCCCAAATTGGCAGGCGAACAATCATTTTAAAGGAACATGCAGTGGCTAGCCAGGGTCTAAACCTTGATGAACAAAAGGCGGTGGACCGGTTCCGCAAGACAGTTGTCGAGCCATCGATGACCGCGTTGGTGATTCTGGACTTTTGGGCTGAATGGTGCGGGCCGTGCAAGGCGCTGACCCCGATGCTGGAAAAGGTCGCGGCCGAATATGCAGACAAGGGTGTTGTCCTGGCCAAGGTCAATGTCGATGAAGAGCAGTTCATCGCTGCGCAGTTTCAGGTCCGTTCGATCCCCACGGTCTATGCCCTGTTTCAGGGCCAGCCGGTGGCCGATCTGACCCAGGCCCGCAGTGAAACTCAGTTGAAGGGCATTCTCGATCAATTGCTGGATAAGCTGCCGATCAACGCCGGCGCTGCGCCCGCGCAGGATATTGCTCCGCTGCTGGCGATGGGTGAGGAAGCGCTGACCGGCGGCGACGGCGAACGGGCCGCATCAATCTTTGCCCAGATCGCCGAAATCGATCCGGCCAGCGGCGCGGCCTATGGCGGGCTGGTGCGGGCATTGGTTGCAGCCGGCGGGCTGGATGAGGCGGAAGGTGTGTTGGGCGCGCTGCCCGCAGACCTTGCGGGCGATGCTGAAGTGGCGCGGGCCCGCATCGCGTTGGAATTGGCCCGCAGCAAGCCTGAGGACAGCGAACTTGCCGCGCTTCAGGCGGCAGCCACAGCGCCGGGCAATATGGAAGCGCGGCTGGCCTATGCCGAAGCCGCTTTTGCCGCGCAGGATCGCGATGCTGCGATCGGCATGCTGCTGGCGATGATCGCCGAGGACAGGGAATGGAACGATGGCGCGGCGAAAGCCAAGTTGCTGCAGATTTTTGAGGCCGTCGGCCTGGAAGATCCCTGGGTTGCCGCGCAGCGCCGCAAGCTTTCGCTGTTGCTGTTCGGTTAGGGCCGGGGCGATGCGTATTTCGATCTTCCCGCTGACCGGGGCGATCCTCTATCCTGGGCTGCATTTGCCATTACACATTTTTGAGCCCCGCTATCAGGCGCTGGTCAAGGATGCGCTGGCGCGTGATCGGCGGATTGGGATGATCCAGCCCCAGCATGCCGGCGAAGGCGCACCGCTTTATGCGGTGGGCTGTCTGGGCAAGATCGGCGAGGTTGAGGCACTGGATGACGGGCGGTTCAATCTGGTGCTTGAAGGCCAGGCGCGGTTTCGGTTGCTGCACGAGCTGGATAGCACCACGCCGTTCCGCCAGATTGAAGGTGAATTGATCGCCGAGCTGCCAGACCAGGCGCTTAGCCCGATCGAACGCGCCGGGTTTGAACGCGAAGCCCGCCGTTTTGCCGATGCCCAGGGATACGGCGTCGATTGGGAAGCAGTAACCCGGCTTGATGATCTCTCGCTGATCGACGGGGTAAGCCAGATCGCTCCGTTCGATGCGGCGGCCAAGCAAGCGCTGCTAGAGGCCGATGGATTGGCCCAGCGGTGCGAGCTGCTGATCCAGTTGATGCAGTTCTTCGCCCGCCGTGATAGCGATGACGGGCGGGTTACGCTGCAGTAAGTCTAAACCAGCACCGCCTTCACACCATCGATCACATATTGCGCTGCCAATGCTGCCAGCAGCACGCCCAGCAGGCGGGTGATTACCGCTTCGACGTTGTGGCCCAAAAGCTTCATCAGCGGGCCGGCGGCGGCAAGCGAGAGGAAGGTCAGCACCATTACGGCGGCCAGTGCGCCCAGCACGGCCAGGTTCTGCTCTATCCCGTCGGCCCGCGCGGTCAGCAGCATCACGGTGGCGATCGATCCGGGACCGGCGATCATCGGCATGGCCATCGGGAACACCGAGACATCTTCCACCTCGGGCGTCTGGGCGTGTTCGGCCCGGACTTTTTCAGCGCGTTCCTCGCGGCGCTGGGTGCGTTTTTCAAAAACCATATCAAGCGCGATCACAAACAACATGATCCCGCCCGCAACCCGGAACGAGTTAAGTTCGATATGCAGCGCGCCCAGCAGATCTTCGCCAAACAAGGCGAATACCACCAGAATGATCGTGGCGATAATGCAGGCGCGCCAGGCCATGGCCACCGCCTGGCTGCGGCTGGCATCGCGCACCAGCCCGGCATAGATCGGTGCGCAGCCGGGCGGATCGATCACCACAAACAGGGTTACGAAGGCCGAGAGGAACAGATCGAGCATGCAGGCGGCTTACTTTGCCGGGGCTTCGGTCTGAATGTCCTGAACGGTGGCGGGCTTGCCTTCGCTGGTCATGGTGACAACAAAGCGGCGTGCACCAGTGGGGGCAACGGTAACATCCCAACCCAGCGTGCCATCATGCGATCGGCCGGCCAGGTGCGCCGGATCAAGCGCGGGTAGCTTGCCCTTGAAATCGCGCGGCTTGGATGCACGATCGGCGCGGTATCCGGCTGGGCAATCGGCCACTTTGGCCACGATCATTTCCGGTGCATCCAGCGGCATCGGCAGGGGATCGCCCTGATCGAGCGTCCACTTGTACTTGCCGTCCTTCTGGCGCTGCCAGACGGTGGTGAAATAACCTGAAGTGCCATCGGGTGCCTGCCAGGCGCCGCGGGTGATCGCCATAGTGCCATCGCAGCTCGACCAGACCTGATGCGGCTGCCAGGCCACCGCCTTGGCCGGATCGGCTTTGCCCTTGAGGAACAGCTGCGCATAGACCGGCTGCGGGGTAAACATCACCGCATCCTTGGTGGCGGTGGTGCGAAAGGCCGTCCATTGGCCTTTTTCCTGGGCCAGGCGGGCAAAGCCAATTTCAGCGGCGATAACCGCACTGGGATTGGCATAGCCATGACCTTCGCGTGGATCGCGGCGATCGGCGGCCAGCATCGGAACGGCAAGCAGCGCCGCAGCGCACAGGGCAAGAATCGGTTTGTTCATTTGCAGCAGGTTAGCGCGGTTGCGGCGCGGGAGCCACATCTTCCAGTATGGGCACGTGAACCTTGCCATCCCACAGTGAAATGACCACGCGGACCGCGCCGCCCTGGCTGACCGCAGAGCTCCAGATCAAGGTCTGATCGTGGCTGGCGCCCAGCTTGAAATCGGTTCCAACATCGGGCGCGACCAGCGGCAGCGGCGGGGCTTTTCCGCCGCAAACCGCGCGGATGCCTTTGCGGCCCGGGCGCGAGTGCAGCTTGCGTGTTTCGCGGCCGCCGCGCCGCAAAAGGACGCGGTAGCTGCCATCCTTCATCCGTACCCAGACCGATTCGTACCAGCCCTTGATCGGGTGGCCGTCGATCTTCCAGGAACCGAATGTAACTCCGGCTGTGCCATCGCACGATATCCAGGCGTGCTCAGGCTTCCAGCTTTGGGTAAAGGGCGGATCGGGCAGATCCTTGCCGAATTCGAGCACCTTGACCCGGTGCGGCACAAAGGTTTCGCTTTCGGGAAGCGCCACCTGCCGCACGGCTGTCCATGCGCCATTGCGCTGGGATGCTTTCGAATAGGTTTCGTCCGCCGCAACCAGCGGCGCGCCGGGGTCTGATTTTCCGGCCAGCAGCGCGGTCGGCACGGCCAGGGCGAGCAGGACAAAGCGCTTCATGCGCAGCAGCTTACAGCGCTCCGTCGGCCAAAGCCACCCCGGCATTCCGATGCGCGGCTACCAGCGCATTGCGCAGCAGCACGGCGATCGTCATCGGGCCAACACCGCCGGGGACCGGGGTGACGGCCGCGGCAACTCCGCAAGCCTCGGCAAAATCGACATCGCCCACAAGGCGCCCTTTGGCCGCGCCTTCGGCGGGCGGCAGGCGATTGATGCCAACGTCAATCACCACTGCGCCGGGCTTGATCCAGCTGCCTTTGACCATTTCGGGACGGCCGACCGCAGCCACCACGATATCGGCGCGCTTTACCACATCCGGCAAATCGCGGGTGCGGCTGTGGGCGATGGTAACCGTGCAGCTTTCGGCCAGCAGCAACTGGGCCATCGGCTTGCCGACCAGGATTGAGCGCCCGATCACCACTGCATCAAGCCCAGAAAGGCTGCCCAGCCGGTCTTTCAGCAACATCAGGCTGCCCAGCGGGGTGCAGGGGACCAACCCCGGCAGGCCCAGCGCGAGGCGCCCGGTGCTGGTCGGGGTCAGGCCGTCAACGTCCTTGTTCGGATCGATCCGTTCGACCACGGCTTGCTCATCAAGATGCTTTGGCAGCGGCAACTGGACCAATATGCCATCAACCATCGGATCGGCGTTGAGCTGGTCAACCAGCGCCATCAAAGCTTCCTGATCGGTGCCTTCGGCCAGGCGGTGTTCAAAACTCGACATTCCGCAGGCCACGGTCTGCTTGGCCTTGCTGGCAACATAGACGTGGCTGGCCGGATCATCGCCCACCAGCACCACCGCCAGGCCAGCCTTGCGGCCCGCGCTTTGCTCAAACGTAGCGGCGAATTCAGCGATTTTGGTGCGAAGGGTGGCGGCAAACAGTTTTCCGTCGATCAGTTCAGCAGTCATGTAATGCTCGCTATTGCTGCAGCCGTAACGACCTTTTTCAGGACATTCAGCAGGATGATCACGACCATCGGTGAGAAATCCATTCCGCCCACCGGCGGGACCAGGCGCCGCACCGGGCGGTAAATCGGTTCAAGCAACGAATCCAGCGCGCGCCACAGCCCGCTTACCCCGGGGCTGTGCATGTTGATCACGTTGAAGGTAAGCAGCAGGCTGAGCACGAATTGCGCGATCATCAGCCAGATCAGCACAGATATCAGCAGGCTGAAAATATCCAGAAGCGCCAAAACGGCCACAGATCCGATCCTTCCCGATTGTTAAGCAGCCAGCGCTTAGCTGAGCCGAAGCATAGCGGCAAGCGTGGCCGGGACATGCTTCTATGCTTTGATCAGCGTGCCCGCCCCGCGTGAAGTGAAGATTTCCAGCAGCATCGCGTGCGGCACCCGGCCATCAAGCACCACGGCGGCTTCGCACCCGGCCTCAACCGCGTGGATGCAGGTTTCCAGCTTGGGGATCATCCCGCCTGAAATTGTTCCTTCGGCCTGCAATTTGGCAATATCGGCCGGGGTCAGATCGGTCAGCAATGTGCCGTCCTTGTCAAGCACGCCTGGCACGTCGGTCAGCAGGAATAACCGCGCCGCGCCCAGCGCTGCGGCGATTGCGCCGGCCATGGTATCGGCGTTGATGTTATAGGTTTCGCCGCCAGCACCCGGCGCGATTGGCGCAATCACCGGGATCATGCCGGCCGCGCTGGCCACTTCGATGATGTTGACATCAACCTTGGTTGGCTCACCCACAAAGCCCAGGTCAACCGCCTGTTCGATCTGGCTGCCAGGATCCTTGGCGGTGCGGGTGACTTTGGTGGCGATGACTAGCCCGCCGTCCTTGCCTGAAATACCCAGCGCCTTGCCGCCGGCCTGGGCAATCCAGCCGACCAGTTCCTTGTTGATCGCGCCCGATAACACCATCTCAGCCACTTCGGCGGTGGCCTTGTCGGTAACCCGCAGGCCGTCAACGAAGGTGCTTTCCACCCCCAGCTTTTTGAGCATCGCGCCGATCTGCGGGCCGCCGCCGTGGACCACCACCGGGTTGATCCCCACTGCCTTCAGCAGCACCACGTCTTCCGCAAAATCGCGCGCAGCATCCGGATCGCCCATCGCGTGGCCGCCGTATTTGACCACAAAGGTACGCCCTTCATAGCGCTGCAGATAAGGCAGCGCCTCAATCAGGGTTTCGGCCTTGGCCAGCATTGCAGGTTCGAACGAATGGGGCATAGTGGGGCGGCTTTACCCCGCTTTGCCGGGAATTGAAGCGTTTTTAGGCAGGACGGCGATCAAGCCTGCGGCCCAGCCTCACGAAAACGACCACCAGCACGGGCACCATGATCGTGGAAAGGACCAGCTTGGAGATGATTTGCCCTTCCATGATCTGCCAGATTGGCAGGCTGCTGCCGTAAAAGCTGATCGTGATGAACAGCAGAGTATCGACCACTTGCGAAACCATGCTGGCCACCCAGGCCCGCACCGCCACCAGCCGGCCAACCCCGCCCGAGCCCGCCAATCGTGAGAAGATATAGACGTTGAGCATCTGCGATGTGCCATAGGAAATCAGCCCGGCAAACTGCATCCGCGCGCCTTGGCCCAGCAACTTGGCGAACGGTTCCTGATCGGGCCAGAACGGCGCCGGAGGAACCAGCCGGATCACCACAGTCAGCATAATCATCGATGCAATCAGCGGAATGAAGCCATAGCGCACCAGGGTGTTGGCGATCTGCTGACCATGCTGTTCAGCCACAGCGCTGGATAGAACCACCAGCAGCAGAAACGCAAAAATCCCGCTTTCAACCGCCAGATCGCCCAGCATCGGCCAATGACCAAGTGATGCCAGCTTTACCCCCATCACCCCGGCCAAAACCACAAAGCCACCATAAAGCAGCGAAAAGACAAAGAGTGAGCGCGGGATCGCGGGGGCTGGGCTGGTCATCCACCACGGTCTAGCGGTGGTTTTGCGCAAGGGGAAGTGGCCCCGGATTTGACTGTACCGGTAAACTGGCTACCTCATTGGCCGAACCCAGATCCGAGGAACGCAAACCAGCCATGCAATATCTGATGAGCCTTGTGGGCATCGCCCTGATCATTGGCGCTGCCTTGATGCTTTCGAGCGATCGGGGCGCGATCCGGCCCCGCGTGGTTGGCGCGGCCTTTGCGCTGCAGGCCGGCTTTGCCGCGGTGGTGCTTTATGTGCCGTGGGGAAATGCCGTGCTTCAGGCGATAGCCAGCGGGGTTTCATCGCTGCTGGGTTATGCCGGAAAAGGCACCGAATTTCTGTTTGGCGCTCTGGCATCTGACAAGCTGGGGCAGAATTTTGCGATCCAGGCGCTGCCGGTGATCATCTTCTTCGCGGCGCTGATCTCGGTGCTTTATTACCTGGGGATCATGCAGCTGGTGATCCGCTGGGTTGGCGGCGGGCTGGAAAAGATCACTGGTATTTCAAAGGTGGAAAGCCTCTCGGCCGCCTCGAACATCTTCGTTGGTCAATCGGAAAGCCCGCTGGTGATCCGGCCCTATCTGGCCGCGCTGACCCCCAGCCAGCTGTTCTGCCTGATGAGCGTGGGGATGGCTGGCGTGGCGGGCACAATCCTGGCGGCCTATGCTTCGATGGGAATCCGGATCGATTATCTTGTCGCCGCAGCGTTCATGTCGGCCCCAGGCGGGATCATGATGGCCAAGATCATCATGCCCGATCCCACAGGCGAGACACTGGCCGAGCCTGACGAGATCAAGATCCCCGACGAGGAAGAGCGCCCCGCCAACGTCATCATGGCCGCCAGCCAAGGCGCGCAAACGGGGGTCAAGCTGGCGGTGATGGTTGGCGCGATGGTCCTGGCGTTTGTGGCGCTGGTGGCATTGGCCAATGGCCTTGTTGGCATGATCGGCGGCTGGATCGGATACCCTGAGGCTACGTTCCAGGCGATGCTCGGCTATGTCTTCGCGCCGGTATTCCGCCTGCTGGGCGCGCCCAATTGGGACGAAGCGATGGTGGCCGGCGGTATGTTCGGGACCAAGCTGGTGCTGAATGAATTCGTTGCCTTCATCGATCTGGGCGCGGCCAAGCAGCTTTCGCAGCAGACCATCGGAATAGTCACCTTTGCACTATGCGGGTTCGCCAATTTCAGCTCGATCGCGATCCAGATGGCTGTTACCGGCAGCCTTGCGCCAAACCAGCGTCCGGTGATCGCGCGGCTGGGGATGAAGGCGCTGGCGGCAGGCGCGCTTTCCAACCTGATGAGCGCGGCCCTGGCGGGCTTGTTCCTTAGTCTCTAGCAGGCAGACGCAAGGTTAGCAGCAACAGTGCTGCGATCAGCAGTGCACCAATCGATAGTATCTGGACCAGCACATAGCTGCCCAGGGCATCGAAGCTGATGCCAAAACCAACCAGCCCGATAGCCGTGCCGATCCAGCTTAAGCCGTGCAGCGAGCCCAGCACCGTGCCGAATTGAACGATCGCAAAGCGGTGGGCCACCAGATAGGCGAACACGCTGATATTGGCGCCCTGCATCAGACCCAGCAGGCCCGTCGCGAGCAGCAGCAGCGCGCTGTTCGATCCTGCGGTCAGCAGCAAGACAAAGGCTAGCGATGGCACCGCGTTGACCATCACAGCTATGATCCGGGGGTTGACGCGATCAAGCAGCCAGCCGCCGCCCAGTTTCCCGATGAGCTGGCCCGCAGCGAAAGTTGAAATTCCCAACGCGGCTGTCTTGGCGCTGAGCCCGCTGGCCTGGAGCATTGGCGAGAGGTGTCCGATTACGCCCGATGCCGCCATCGAGACGCACAGGCTGGCCAGCGTAAGCTGCCAGAAGTGCCAGGACTTGAGGAACGCCCAATCGCCCGCGCTGCCTGGCTTGCCGCGCACCGAAGCGCTGGCTGGCATCAGCAGCAAGGCCAGCGGCAGGCCGATGCCCAATGCGATGGCGGCCAGCGCATAGTAGCCCTGTTGCCAACCTTGCTTCGCAATCACCCCCTCCAGCCAGGGCGGGACCAGCATGGTCGTGATCGAAATGCCAACCCCAACCAGCCCGAGTGCGGTCCCGCGGGAACGGCTAAAATGGGCTGAGACCGGACGGGTTATCAGCACCCCCGATGCACCGCCGCCAATGAAGCCGATGCCTGCGGTGGCCAGCGCCATGGCCATGAATCCTGTTCCCCAGCGGGCCAGCGAGATTTCCATCGCTCCCAGTAGCAGCGAGCAAGCCAGAAATACCACGCGAAAACCCAGCCGATCGGCCAGCCAACCAATCAACGGCGCACCCAGCGCGGCCAGGATCACCAGCGATTGCACTGCGCCTGCCTGACCGCGCGAAAGCCCGAAGTCAGCCGCCATCGGCAGCAGGAACATGTTGAAGGTATAGAAGAACAGTGAAATTCCGGTGGCGTTGGCAATCGCACTGGCAGCCACGATCCGCCAGCCGGCTTTCCATTCGCTTTGGGGGGGCAGGCTCATGCCGCTATTTCCCTGGGCCGGGACGGCAGCCTGACCATCAGCAGCAATACCGCTGAAACTGCCAGCGCGCCGATCGCCGCGGTCTGGGCCGGGGCATAGCTGCCAAAATAATCATGCGATTTGCCCATGCCAAGCAGCCCGCCAACATTGCCAATCCAGCCCAGCCCAACCAGCGCGCCATAGACCGCACTGTAACGCGCCAGTTCAAACCGGCGCGCGACGAGATACGCGAAAATATCGATTTCCGCGCCCTGCTGAATCCCGATAATCATCACCGCCAGCATGATCGCAGGGGCCATGCCATCGGCGAACAGCAGAACGACAAACCCGATTGCGGGCAGCAAGGTCAGCAGAAAGGCGGCGCGGCGCGGCTCGATCCGGTCAAGCAGCCAGCCGCCACCCAGCCGCCCGGCGAAAGTGCCCGCCGAAAAGAACGAAAGCGCCAGTGCGCCGCCGGCCGGGCCCAGGCCGGTATCCACAACCATCGGGGCCAGCTGGCTGCCAGCCCCGGCGGTCGCTAGGCTCATGGTGATCAGCGACAGGGTCAACAACCAGAAATCACGCTCACGCAGAAAGCTGCGGTCTTGGCCGGAATGCGGGGCGGCGGTGACCGCGCCCAGACTGCTTCCGGCCCGTCCGCCATCGGGCACCAGCAACAGCACTGAAGGGATTCCGCCAAAGATCATCAGCATCGCCATGGCGGCAAAGGCCCCGCGCCAGCCCCACTGTTCGATCACCAGATTGATCAGCGGCGGCGCAAATATTGCCAGCACCGAAATGCCCACCGCCATCAGCCCCAGTGCGGTTCCGCGCCGCTCGCGAAAATGGGCGGTGATCGGCCGGCTCAGCACCACCGACCCGGTCCCCGCGCCGACCAATCCGATCAGGGCGATGGTCAGCCCCAGGTGAACCAGGCTGGTCGCAAACAAGGCAGCAGCCAGGTGGATGACGGCCACCAGCAAGGCACAGGCAACATAGACCCGCTTGACCCCATAGATGTCGGCCAACCGGCCAACCAATGGCGATCCGATCGCAGCGGTAAGGATCAGCGCCTGGACCGTGCTGAGATCGCCCCGGCTGACCTGCAGTTCACGGGTCAGGGGAATGACGAAGATCGAAAAGCTTAGAAACAGCAGCGCCACGCCGCTGGCGATCCCCAGCGAACAGCCAACGATTATTTTCCAGCCATCGCGAAATTCGCCCGGAACCGCGGGCAGCGCCAGTTTCATTCTGGCTTAGCTTTCCAGGGTAAAGCTTATCTCGGCATGCTGCTGAAGCCGCGCAACCAGGGCTTCGCCCAGCAGCGCGCCGGGCGTTGCCACCGCACCATCGGCCTTGCAGGAAAGCAGTGCGATCCCGGTTTCGGCGATCATCCGGCTGGTTGAACCATAGCCCGGATCATACCGGCCCTTCACGCCATAACGGATCTGCTTGCCATCGGGCCATTCGCCGATGAACAGCACATCGTAGAAACCGTTCTCCCGTTCTTCAGGGGTGGGGCCTTCACCTGGTTTGGGCGGCTTTGCGCCAAACGGGTTCTTCAGCATTTCGCCAATCGCGTGGGCGGCCTTTTCGCCCAGTTCGCCGGCGCTGGTCAGCATCATTTCGTCATACCGGAAATCGGCACCATAAGCGTGGCCAAGCAGGAAATTGGTGCGGTGGACGTTCTTGGTGTTGATCGTCGCCATGATGAACGGGGCGGCCCATTTGCCAACGCTTTCCTCAAATTCAGGGACCAGACCCAGCGGCTGCGACGGGCCTTCGAAACCCGGAGTTAGCCCGAAAGAGCTGGTCATGTAGGGGACCAGCGAAGGATCCTTGGCCAGTGCCTTGAGCGTCTCGGTCAGGCTGGCCACGGTTCCGCCCGAAGCGCCGCCTGCCATGCTGCGCACCCGGCCCTTCACGCGCGGGGCCGGGCTGCCGTGAAGCCTGACGGCCTCCTTTTGCAACATCAGCACGCCCAGATCGAACGGGATCGAATCGAACCCGCTGGAAAAAGCGATCCGCGCGCCAGAGCCCTGCGCAGCGGCGTGATACTTGTCGATCATCTGGCGCATCCAGGCCGGTTCGCCGCACAGATCGGCATAGTCCGTGCCGGCCGCAACGCAGGCCGCCAGCAATGGTTCGCCATAAAGCTGATAGGGCCCAACGGTGGTCACGATTACGCGCGCGCTTTCCGCCAGCGCCTGCATGCTGGCCGGATCATCTGAATTGGCAACGATCAGCGGCGTATCAGCTGGCGCCCCGATCAGATCGCGCACTTCGGCCAATTTATCGGCGCTGCGCCCGGCCATCGCCCATTTCGGCGCGCCCACGGCCTGTGCCCCTTGATAGTGGCTGACCAGATATTCGGCCACCAGCCGCCCGGTATATCCGGTCGCGCCATAGACTACCAAATCGTAGGGCCGGTTTGCCTTGTCAACTTTTGCGTCGGTCATCGCGCTCTCCTTCAGCGCGAATCCTGCCGCGCGATTGTTGCGGCAGAACTGCACGGGATCGGTAGCAATGTCGAACTGGTTTTGGCATGGGACCTGCCATGTCTATTTCGATCCGCCTTGCGCTGCCCGCCGACCTGCCTTTGATCGCCCAGCTGATCCGCGATCTGGCCGCGTATGAACGCCTTGCCCACGAAGTGCGGTTTGATGAAGCGGTGCTGGGTGCAAAGCTGTTTGGCACGCGCCCCTATGCCGAAGTGGTGATCGGTGAACTGGACGGCGTGGCGCAGGGTTTTGCGCTGTTCTTTCACAACTTTTCTACCTTTGAGGGTAAGCCGGGGATCTACCTTGAAGATCTGTTCGTGCAGAGCGATGCGCGCGGATCTGGCCTGGGCAAAGCCTTGCTTGCGCATCTTGCGGCACTGGCGGCAGAGCGTGATTGTGCCCGGCTGGAATGGTCGGTGCTCGATTGGAACGAGCCGGCGATCGGATTCTACAAAAAACTTGGCGCGCAGCTGATGGATGATTGGACTGTTATGCGGCTTGATGGTGCCGCTTTGGAACGGCTCGGCGCAGTTACGCGTTGATCTGCCGCGCGGGGCTGGCGAATCGTTAAGCCTGCAGTTATCCACAGTGGCTATGACGGGGGTCATGAAACGTCGCGACCTTTTGGTAGGTGGCCTGGCTGCGAGTGCTGCTCTCGCCCTGCCTGCCCGTGCGCTTGCGCAAGGCGGCGGTTTGACCGCCGAATTCGATAGCACATTTGGCATCCTTGCGCAGCCGCAAGCCGCTGTGCCGATCCCGGTTGAGCCTGCTTTGCCAACTGTTGTCCCGGTCAATCCAGACTATGACCGCCGCGTTCTGACGATTGCCGCGCGCGAACGCGATCGCGCCGGATCGAAATTGTGGCGCACCGATATTGTCGGCGTTGCTGACTTCGCCCGGCCCTCCACACTGCCCCGGCTGCATTTCGCCAACCTGGAAAATGGCACGATCCGTTCGTTCTACGTCTCGCACGGGCGCGGCTCTGATCCCGATCATTCGGGATTTTTGCAGCAGTTTTCGGGCATTCCGGGCAGCGAAGCGACATCGCGCGGGGCCTATATCACGGCGGAATGGTACAAGGGCAAATACGGCACTTCGATCCGCCTGCTGGGGCTTGATCCTGATAATTCAACCGCGCTTCAGCGGGCCATCGTGATGCATCCGGCCAGCTACGCCAGCACCGATCATATCGCCCGTTATGGCAAGCTGGGTCGCAGCGAAGGTTGCTTTGCGATGAGCCCGAGCCAGTTCAACGAGGCGCTGTGGAACCTTTCGGGCGGGCGCCTGCTATACGCAGATCGCATTGGCGACGCTTGAACCGTTCCAGACGCATACTGATCGTGATCGGTCTGGCTGCGCTGGCGGCCATGGCGGCGCCCTATGTTCTGCGCAGTGTGGTCGATAATCAGGCAACCAGCGGCAAGGCATTGATCTTCGCGGATCGCAGCCAGCGTCTGCAAAAAGATCTGGTACTGTGTCTGATCAAACGCCCTGGCGCATTGAACCTGGCAGTTGCCAGCAACGATACCTATACCGATGCCGCCAGCGACCTGGCGATCAAGGTTGAAGATCGCGGCCAATTCCGGCTGGTTCAGGCATGGCTGCCGCAAGGCCAGGCGTTGGGGGCTCCAGCGCAGATGCAGATTCAAACCTGCCTGAAGCCGGCCTGATCAGAGTCTGCCGCAGTCAAACTGAAACAGGTCGCCACCGGCCTGCTCCCGGTTCCGCTTAAATCGGGTTATCCAGCTTGATAACCCGTTCGGTGGTCTGGCGCTTGCCATCCCACAGCTTGCGCGGGGCGGCAAAGCTGGCCAGCACCTTGGCATCGCGGCTGTAGAGATCCTTGAAGGTTCCCATCTTGCCGTTGATGTCACTCGCCATGGTGAAGTACATGATATAGACCGGGAAAGTCTTGGTCATCGGGACCAGCGTGTACTTGCCCGAAGTGGAAATCGCGACCAGTTCATCGGGGCTTTTGCCGGCCCCCAGGATCGCCATGGTCATGCCAAGTTCGGTCGCGCGCTCGGTCCGCACGCAGCCGTGGCTGAGCGCGCGGTAGGCCTGGCCAAACAGGCTGCGCGATGGCGTGTCATGGATGAAGATCGCGTGCGGATTGGGCATATCCAGCTTCATAAGCCCCAGCGAATTGTTTGGCCCGGGCTGCTGGACCACGGTGATCGTGCCGTTCTTGGCCTTGGTTGCCTTATAACCCTGGCGCAGCGCCGATGCCGGGTTGCCGATCAACCTCTGGCCCAGGCCTTCGCCCACAACGATTGATTGCGGCACGGTCCAGGTGGGATTGAAAACCACGCCCCGGACCACTGCGGAAAGCTGCGGCGTCGCGGTCTTGCCAACCTTGCCGACGATCGTGCGATAGGACCGCACAACCGAGTTATCGACAGTCAGGCGCAGCTGGAATTCTGGAACATTGGTCAGCAGATAATACTTGCCCAGTTCACGCGGAAGCCAGCGCCAGCGATCAAGGTTGATCTGGATCAGCTTGCGTTTGGCGGCTTCGGCCTTTGTGGTTACCGCCAGGACCGCTTTCAGCGCGCCATAATCGGGCGCAGTCGGGGCGAGGCTGGCAATCGCGCCGGGTACATCGTGGCTGGCCAGCGCCCGGGCCATCACCGCCGCAGTGGGGTTGGCTTCAACATCGGAATCGACCACGAACCACTGTTCGCGCGAATCCATCCGGGTGCGGCCATCGCGCATGTCTTCGATCAACCAGGCGAACGATTTGCTGGCCTGGGCATCAAGTGCTGCCCCGGCCCCGCCATCGATTGTGGCGCGCAGTTTTTCAGGCTGGTAATCGGCCGGGATCAGGCCATCTGCGTCAATCCCCTTGATCGTGCCCAAAAGGGCACTGGCATCGGCGACGGTCCAGGAAATTACCGGTTCAACAACCGGCAGTGGAGCCGCAACGGTTGGCGCAGGGGCGGGCGGCGCGGCAGTGGGTGCCGGCGCCGGAGTGATTGCCTGCGGCGCGGCAGCCAGCAATGCCGCCGCCGAACTTAGCGATCCGCCAAAGGCCAATGCGAAGCCCAGCTTGCGCCGCCCAAGCTTGCGCAGCGTTGTCAGCTTGCCGACCGAAAATGCCATTGCCGTCACTCCAAATCAATTCATCGCTGAATATGCACAGTTCGGCGCAGCCGATCAAGCGAACATCGCAGGCTTATCCAGCATCCCCGCCGATTCCGCAACAGCGCGACATAGCTGCAACACCTTTGGCCGCGATATGCGCGAAATCGGCGGGTGACTTGGCGAATTCCGCCAGAAGGAAATGTGGGTCCGGTAGCCAACGCGCTGGACAATCGAACATGCGCCGCGCATCTTGACCCCAATAACAGAACACCCCCCGGGGAGAACCAAACAGGTCTGGAGGGACACCATGGGATCGATTGACGTTACCGCCTGGTCGGCGATGCTGCTGGGGCTGACCGCGATGTTTGCCGGGATCGGCGCGCTGCGCAAACCTGGCGCCTGGCGAACCATGCTGGATGAAGTGGAATCCAGCCCGGCGTTGCAATTTCTTTGCGGGCTGATGGAACTGGTGATCGGCGCGGGCGTGTACCTGGCCAACCCTTGGTTGCCATCCGATCTGCTGGCCTGCGTGATGAAGGCAATGGGCGGTCTGATGATGGCCGAAGCGCTCGTGATTCTGGGCTTTGTTGATGTCTACAGCCAGTTCTGGCTGCGCAGCCTGACCCACATGCATCGCGGCTGGGCGCTGAGCACGGTGCTGCTGGGGTTAGGGCTGACGGTGCTGGGAAGCCTGCATCTGGGATGATGAATAGGGCTGGACCAGTGCTTCCGCGCGGTCCCAGCCGCCGTTCAGCCACAGCCGCCACGCTTCGCCGTGGCCCGGCAGGATTGCCGGCATCCGTTCAGCGCCCAGATCGCGCATGAAAGCGTTCGGCTCGCAGGTAAGCAGGGCAAAGCCGGGAATTTCGGCATCTTTCCATACTGCGGCAAAGGCCAACAGCGGCTGATCGGTGCAATGGATCCAGTGGCGGATCCGCTTGCCTTCGCGGTCCATACCTTTGCCCCAGATCATAAAGCTGGTGGCCGGGATCAGGCAGCGGAACTCGCTGTTGCGCAAGTTGCCGATCCAGAACGGACTGCCCGGATTGCGCACACTGTAAATGCTGGGTCGCTGATCGTAGGCGGCAGGCGGCGGCGGCACGCCCCACAGGCGGGGGATCATCCGGCGTGGCTGGCCCGGCTGGCGGGGCCCGGCAATCGCCTCGCGCCCGGCGGTGACGGCCGGGGCAAATTGGCCTTGCGATACCGCGCCGCCAGCCCACGGATCGTCTCCCACTGCGGCGCCGAAGTGCGCGGCGATCTGCGCGGCGGGTGGATCAAGACGATAGAGCGGGGTCATAAGGAACCGCAGCAATGCCACGGGCGTGATGCAGATCATAGTACCTGCCAACACAGCTTGCAGCCGCGCCCTGGCTTTCGTAACATAGCGCGCTGATTGGACAGGAGATTGCGATGGCAGGGCTGCGCGTGATGCTGGGGTTGATTGCCGCGCTGGTCTTTGCCGGGCCGGCCCCTGCGCAAATCCCGGCCGAGGATGCCTATAGCGCCGGAACGATCGCGTTTGAGCGGGAGGAATATGACAAGGCCTCCGAAATCTGGGCCAAAGGCTGCGAGGCCGGCGAAGGCCGAAGCTGCCGCCGGGCCGGCGATATCCTGACCGAAGGCCCGGTCGACAAGGACATGAAGCGCGGTGCGGCTTTTTATGGCCGGGGCTGCACGCTGGGCGATCCGATCGCCTGCACTTCGATGGGCTATTCATTCCAGAAGGGTGAAGGGGTCGATCTTGATATTACCAAGGCCGGCGAATTTTATGTGCGCGGCTGCGATCTGGGCAATGCCACCGGGTGCTATAATCTGGGCCTGCTGTTTGAACTGGGCAAAGGCCGGACCGCCGATCCGGCCCGTGCCGCCGGGCTTTATCGCAAGGGCTGCGACGGCGGCGAGCAATCAGCCTGCAACGCGCTTGGCGTGCTTTACGAAGAAGGCACCGGGGTTTCGGCCGAGCCGGCCCGCGCCGCCGGGCTCTATCGCCGGGGCTGTGACGGCGGCGAATATGCCGGCTGCGGCAATCTGGGCACGCTTTATGAGCTGGGCAAAGGCGTGGGCAAGGATCCGGCCCGCGCGGCAGAGCTGTATCAGGTGGCCTGCGATGGCAAGCATTACCGATCCTGTTCCAGCCTGGGCGGGCTGTATCAAGAAGGCGCCGGGATGGAAAAGGACACGACCCGCGCCGCACGCTTTTACCGGCGCGGCTGCGATGGCGGATCGATGAGCGGCTGCATCAGCCTGGGCCTGCTGTATGAGGACGGCGATGGCGTATCGAAAGATCCCGCCCGCGCCGCATCGTTCTATCGCCGCGCCTGTGATCGGGATTTTGCGTTGGGCTGTTATAACCTGGCCTTGCTCTATCGCAGCGGCACCGGGGTTGGCCAGGATGATGCCCGCGCTGCAAAGCTTTACCGCCAGGCCTGCGATGGCGGCGAAATGAGCGGCTGCGTCAATCTGGGTACGCTGTACGAACGCGGGCTGGGGGTGAAGCAGGACTATGCTGAGGCCGTCAGCTTTTACCGGCAGAGCTGCGAGGGCAAGGAGCTGCTGGGCTGTGTCAACCTGGGCTATCTTTATGAGCAGGGCCAAGGCGTGACCAAAGACCTGGCCCGCGCCCGCGTGCTGTATCAGCAAGGCTGCGATGGCGCAGAGGCTTTGGGCTGCCACAATCTGGCACTGATCCATGATCGCGGTCTGGGTGTGCCGATCGATGATGCCAAGGCGCTGCAACTGTATCAGCAGGCCTGCAAGCTTGGAGAGCCACTGGCCTGCAACAATCTGGGCGCGATGTACGATGACGGTGAAGGCATCAGCGAAGACAACGCCCGCGCCGCCGATCTCTATCGCGAAGCCTGCGACAACGAACTGGCGCTTGGCTGCAAGAACCTGGCCAACCTGTACGAGCTGGGCGAAGGCGTGGGCGCGGATAAAACCAAGGCGCTGGCACTCTACCGCAAGGCCCTGACGTTTGATCCAGATGAGAATCTGCGCGGGCGAATTCAGGACGCGATCAAGCGCCTGACGGCTGAAAATGCCCCGGCGGCTCCCGCCGCAAAGCCGGCACCAGGATCGGCTGCGGTCCTGGCTCCGGGTAAGGTATAGCACTGGGCTGGACTGCGCCGGGGGACGAGCCTATTGCTGGCCCATCCCCGGGGAGTCCTGTGACTGAGAGGGGCTGGTTACGGGCACCCATGGAAGTATTACTTTCATGGGACCCTAGCGCAGCCCGACCCGTTGAACCTGAACCCGTTAGCACGGGCGGAGGGAGGGTCTGTCAATGCGCCCCCCTGCCGTCCTTTGAAGGACAAGCGCACCATGGCCGATATCAACAGCACATTGGAATCGGGGGCTGCTAAGCCGCAAGCCCAGAAATCGGGGGCTGCTAAGCCGCAAGCCCAGGAATCGGGGGCTGCTAAGCCGCAAGCCCCAGGGCTCGAGATTGGCGTAACCACCGGGCCGATCCGCGGCTCAAAGAAGGTCCATGTCGGTCCCCTGGGCGTTGCCATGCGTGAGATTCATCTTGAGCCGTCAAGCGGCGAACTGCCGGTGCGGGTTTATGATACCAGCGGCCCTTACAGCGATCCTGCCATGCAGATCGACATTGCCGCCGGCCTGCCAGAGCTGCGCCGCAGCTGGCAACTTGCGCGCGGCGATGTTGAAGAAGTCACCCAGCGCGAAGTGCAGCCAGAGGATAACGGCCAGCTTGGCCCCGATCGCAGCGGCGGGGTGCCTGCGTTCCCCAATGTCCGCAAAACGGTCTTGCGCGGCAAACCGGGCGCGAACCTCAGCCAGATGTATTACGCCCGCCGCGGGATCATCACGCCTGAAATGGAATATGTCGCCACCCGCGAAAACCTGGGCCGTGAACGGCTTGCCCAATACACCCGCGACGGCGAAAGCCATGGCGCAGCGATCCCGGATTATGTCACGCCGGAATTCGTCCGCGATGAAGTGGCCCGCGGCCGCGCGATCATCCCCAGCAACGTCAACCACCCTGAATGCGAACCGATGGCGATCGGCCGCAACTTTCTGGTCAAGATCAACGCCAACATCGGCAACAGCGCGGTGGCCAGCGATGTCGCATCCGAGGTTGATAAAATGGTCTGGTCGATCCGCTGGGGCGCGGACACGGTGATGGACCTTTCGACCGGCCGCAACATCCATGACACCCGCGAATGGATCATCCGTAACAGCCCCGTGCCGATCGGCACCGTGCCGATCTATCAGGCGCTTGAAAAAGTGGGCGGCGTGGCCGAGGATCTCACCTGGGAAGTGTTCCGCGATACCCTGATCGAGCAGGCCGAACAGGGCGTAGACTACTTCACGATCCACGCCGGGGTGCGGCTGCCCTATGTGCCACTGGCGGCCAAGCGGGTCACCGGGATCGTCAGCCGCGGCGGCAGCATCATGGCCAAATGGTGCCTGGCGCACCACAAGGAAAGTTTCCTCTACGAACGCTTTGACGAAATTACCGAGATCATGAAGGCCTATGACATCGCCTATTCACTGGGCGATGGCCTGCGCCCCGGATCGATCGCCGACGCCAACGACGAGGCCCAGTTCGCCGAGCTTTACACGTTGGGCGAGCTGACCAAGCGTGCCTGGGCCCAGGACGTCCAGGTGATGATCGAAGGCCCCGGCCACGTGCCGATGCACAAGATCAAGGAGAACATGGACAAGCAGCTCGAAGTTTGCGGCGAGGCACCCTTCTACACGCTCGGGCCGCTCGTCACCGATATCGCGCCGGGCTATGATCACATCACCAGCGGGATCGGCGCGGCAATGATCGGCTGGTTCGGCACCGCGATGCTCTGCTACGTCACGCCAAAGGAGCACCTCGGCCTGCCAGATCGGGATGACGTGAAAGTTGGCGTGGTTACCTACAAGCTGGCCGCCCATGCAGCCGATTTGGCCAAGGGGCACCCAGCGGCCAAAGTGCGCGACGATGCGCTTAGCAAAGCCCGCTTCGAATTCCGCTGGCGCGACCAGTTCAACCTGTCCTTGGATCCGGACACCGCCGAGCAATACCACGACCAGACGTTGCCAGCCGAAGGCGCCAAAACCGCCCACTTCTGCTCCATGTGCGGGCCAAAGTTCTGCAGCATGAAAATCAGCCAGGAAGTGCGCGAATTTGCCCGGCTGCAAAACCAGAACGCCGATACCTTTGTGGCGGCTGAAGAGGCCGAGGCGGGCATGGCGGAAATGAGCAAGGTCTATGACGAGACCGGGCGGGAATTGTATATGGGCGCAGGCGATCGGGAGCGGGATTGAGGTCCTGACCCAAGAGCACCAGCACCGTAATTTGGGGTTCAAAGAAGCGGCTTGAACCCCAGAGGCTGGTGCCAGTTGCAGCAAATTCCAAATTTTCCTACACAAACCAAATCGGTTATTTATCGTGCATGACCGAACCATCCTGTCCTCCGCTCGTCGCCGCACCCTCCCGCCTGATCGCACAGGCCAGTCCGACGCACTGGTCGCGGGCCAAGATGGCGCGGTTTCTTGGCGAGCTTGCTGCAACCCATTCTGTTTCGGCTGCGGCGCGGGTGGTGGGGATGAGCCGGCAATCGGCCTATCGGCTAAAAGCGCGGCTGCGCGATGAGCCGTTTGATCTGGCCTGGGAGGCGGCGGTGCAATCGGGCTATGATGCGCTGCACCAGGCCGCGCTTGACCGGGCGCTTAACGGGGTTGAGGTGCCGGTCCACCACAAGGGCGAGTTGATCGGCACGCGGCGGCAATTTGACGAGCGGCTGACGATATTCCTGCTATCGGCGCGCAACCGTCATTTCGTGCCGTTCGAGCGCCAGAGCACAGATGCGCGGCGCGAATGGGCCGGCTATTTCGCCGATTTGTTGGTTCGGGTCCGCTCTGGCCAGCCGATGCCCAACAAGGCCGAGGAATGGCGCGCTGAGATCGAAGCACTTGAAGCCGAATTTGGTTCAGACCCGGCACCAGACAACCAGGCCGGGCATGATCGGTAGCTCCCAGAATGCCGCATCTGTCACCTTTTCCCGCTCAAACCACTGGTTTTGCAGCCAGAATTCCCCGGACAGGGTGTAACCTTTTGACCGGGCCTGACGGGCCGCGTTCCCGCGCTTTACCAGCCCCATGGCGCGGGCGGGGTGGGAACCGTTTCGGTCAGATCAAACTCCACGCGAAAGCGCCGCGCATTCGGTCCGGCCGGACGGACAAGTTCATAGCTAAGGCGGGCTTGGCTGGCGGCCGGATCGTCCACTTCGATCACCCAGGTGTTGGTGATCGAGCGATCAAGGCCGTTCGCGCGGAAGCTGGCCACGCTTTCGGCATCGACCGGGAAGGCCTGCCGCCCGGCGCTGCCCGCATCCGCGCTGTTGCCACCGTACATCGTTACGGCATCGCTGGTTCCGTCCTGGTAACGGTGATCGTGTTGCAGGCGCAGGCCTGCTGCTGTGCGGGTGATCACCCAGGTGCGCGAACGATCATCGCCGACGTGAAAGGGGATCTCGATCCGGTCTTTGCTGCAGCTGCGGACATGCATGACCAGCGCCTTGGCGGCCATATCGGCATCGGCCCCGGCTGGCTCGCTTGCCACCACACGTCCGGCAAAAGCCTTGCCGCACAGCGCGCCCAGCCGGGCCATGAACGCCTGTTGCGGGGTTTGCGCTGCATCGGGGGCGGAAATGCATCCGGCCAGTGCGCAAGCAGCGGCGGCGATGAAAACGGCGGAGATGGGGGGATTGAACATGCGGCCAAGCCTAGGGAACGCACCCGACATGGCAAGCGTAACCTGCGCGCGCGGCGATTGGCGCTTGGCAATGGCCGCCCACTGCCGCACCTTGCGCAAAACGAATTGGGAGCGATCAAGGCATGAATGCACCATCACCGGACCAGGCGAACGACAGCACTGCCTCGCGCTGGGGGCTGCTGGCGCTCCTCACCTTGATCAATGTGCTCAACTTCGTCGATCGCAATTTGCTGCCCAGCTTTGCCAATTTCATCAAGCCCGAACTGGGCCTTACCGATACCCAGTATGGCCTGCTGACCGGCCTGTTCTTCATCATCTTCTATGCCCTGGCTGGGCTGTTCATGGGGGTGCTGGCTGATCGGATGCACCGCGGGCGGTTGATCGCGGTAGCGATTGCGCTGTGGTCTTTGCTGACTGCGGCCAGCGGTGCGGCGCGGGGATTTACCTCGATGGCCTTGCCGCGCGCGTTGATCGGTGTGGGTGAAAGCGCGCTTACCCCGGCGGCGGCCTCCTTGGTGGCAGACCGGTTCAAGCCGACGCAGCTGGGGCTGGCGATGGCGCTTTACTATCTCGGCGTGCCGGTTGGTGCGGGGGCCAGCCTGCTGGTCGCGGGCTATCTGGGGCCGACAATCGGCTGGCGCAATTGTTTCTATCTGCTGGGCGGACTGGGCCTGTTGCTGGCGGTCATGATGTGGCTGGTGCGCGATGGCCGGTTGGTGGCAGCGCAGACCCATGCCCATGGCCCCGGCTGGCGCGGGCATACCCGGGTGCTGGCTGCGGCGCTGCGCCAATCGCCGGCGCTGTGTGCGATCATCCTGGGCGGGATAGCCCTGCATGTGGCGGTGGGCGCGGCGGCGTTTGATCAGCTGTGGTTCGTGCAGGAACGCGGATTTGATCGCGCCGAGGTTGCCAAGTTGACCGGGTTCATCACTGTGGTAGCCGGGATCGCGGGCAGCCTGTTTGGCGGGTTCGCCGGAGATTGGTGGTACCGTACGCGCAAATCGGGCCGGGCGATGCTGCTGTTCTGGATGTTCCTGGCGCTGGCTCCGTTGACCCTCGCGTTCCGGATTGTCCCGGCAGATTCGTGGCTGTTCGTGCCGGGTATTGGTGCGGGGATATTCCTGCTCTGTGCGTTCTATGGCCCATCGGTTTCTACCATTCAGGAGCTTTCCCC
The DNA here is from genome assembly GCF_040079535.1 of Novosphingobium sp. Lineage (GTDB taxonomy): Bacteria > Pseudomonadota > Alphaproteobacteria > Sphingomonadales > Sphingomonadaceae > Novosphingobium. Next base: position 74,860 of record NZ_JBEBKB010000002.1, read on the forward strand.
GCCGTCCTCACGGGCGACGGTGGTGGCGTTCAACATCCTGTGCGTCAATGCAATCGGGCTGGGGATCGGGATTACCGGCACCGGGTGGCTGGTAGATTTGTTCCGTTCCCATGGCGATCCGCAGCCCTACACCAATGCGGCGCTGATCATGTCGCTGGTATCGATGCTGGCCTTACCGGCATTTTTCCTCGCCGGGCACTGGTTCCACCGGGACAAGGCGCGATTGATAGCCGGTTAAGCCCTGGCCAGTTTGACCAGCGCGGTATCAAGCGCCTGGAGAAAGCGCGAACGGTCTTCCTTGCGGAACGGCGCTGGGCCGCCGATCGCATCGCCCCCGGCGCGCAGATCGGCCATGATTGCGCGGGTGGCGATCGCGCCGCCGATGCTGGCCAGTGTAAAGGGCTTGCCGGTGGGGGAGATGACCGTGGCTCCGGCCTTTAGGCAGCGGTCGGCCAGCAGGATATCGGCAGTAATCACCACGGTGCGGGGGCCGGCGGCCTCGGCAATCCAGTCATCCGCGGCATCGAAAGCGTCGCTGACCACCACCCGCTCGATCAGCGGATAATCGGGAACACGCAGCCGCATATTGCTGACAACGGCCACGCCCGCGCCGGTCCGGTAGGCGATCCTGTAGATCTCCTCCTTGACCGGGCAGGCATCGCCATCGACCAGAACGCGCAGGTTTTTCAGCGCTTCCTCACAAACTCCGCGCGCAGGACCAGGCCCTTGATCCCCGGATACCGGCAATCAATTTCCTGGGCATCGCCGGTCAACCGGATCGAAGGGATGACTGTGCCTTGCTTCAACGTCTGCCCCGCGCCCTTGACGGTAAGATCCTTGATGAGGGTGACGGAATCGCCATCGGCCAGCACATTGCCCACCGCATCGCGCACTTCAACCGCGCTTTCGGCGGCGCGCTTGGCTGCCAGGTCGCTGGCCGCCATCCACTCGCCGCTTTCCTCGTCGTACACATAATCGTCGTCGCTCATGCCAAACCTTTCACAGCATCTTGTCGGCCAGAATCCAGCCCCAGACCATCAGGGTCAGCGCACCGCCGCAATAGCGCGCAAGCGCGAACGGAACGCAGGCTGGGCCATCGCCGCGGCATATGGCTTTGGCCGGGAGAGGGCAATGGGCTTGATCGGGCAAGCATTGACAGCGCAGGGGCCGCGCCTAGGCTGGGGCTTCGGTTTTGGGGCAAGGAGTTAGGACCTGTGGCGGTGAGATTGGTCACGATCGGCGCCTTTGCCTTGGCCATGCTGGCCGCCCCGCTGGGCGCGCAATTGCAGGCCACCGACGCGGCCGGCAAGGCGGCGGTGCACGATGATTCTATCGCCAACCAGGGTGAATTCGGCGTGATGCAGTTCGCAACCACCGATCCGCAAGCCATGTGGGACGCCTGGGCGCAGGCTACCGCCGGGGTAGAGATCCAGACCCACCGCACTACCGCCCGCAATCAGCCGATTTTCACATTCATCGCGTTTCGCGGCTGCAAGGTCGATGCCAAGGGTGCCTGCCACCTGGCTGCGCGGTTTGAGGTGTTTGATCCTTCGGGCAAAAGCTATGCTGTTACGGAAGGTGCCGCCTTGATCGATGGCCGGCCGCCTCCGCCTGGCAACATCGGGATGGGACGGGCATCGCTGGGCATCCGCGTCGAAGCTGGAGAGCCGCTTGGCCCCTACAAAGTGATCGTGCGGACTACCGACACGGTTGCCGGGATCACGCTGACCACGCAAAGTATCCTGACAATCGTTGAAGCGCCCAGCGTGGGCGGCTGGCAGCCGGTTCCTAATCCCAATGCCGATCAGGCGCTGCGCAAACTGGCGATCAGGGCACTGCCCAAAATTTCGCGCAAAAAGCCGCGGCTGGCAAAGATTGAGCGAGCAGAAAGCCAGGTCGTGGCAGGGACCAATTACCGGCTGGTGGTGCGCCTAAGGGATGGGACGCGCTGGATAATGAAAATCTGGCACAAGCTCGACGGGACGATCGAGGTAAGCGAACTGGCGCAGCTTATTTAGGCCGCACCGAAGCAAAGGAGAACCGCGATGAAGCTGCGACTGGCCCTGGTTGCCGCAACGTGCCTGATCCTGCCGCTTTCGGCCGTATCTGGCGGCGAGGGCAAAGGCGGCAAGCTGCTGGGAAGCGGGATTGCCAGCTACTACGGCTCGGAATTTGCCGGACGGCGGACCGCCAGCGGCGAACGCTATCGCGCTGCCGCCCTGACCGCTGCACATCGCAGCGCGCCGTTTGGCAGCCGGATCAGGGTGCGCCACTTGGCCAGCGGGCGCGAAGTTGTGGTGCGTATCAACGATCGCGGCCCATGGACAAAGGGGCGGATCATTGATCTGTCTTATGCCGCAGCCAAGGCAATCGGCCTGACCCGCAGCGGAACAGCGCGGGTAAGCCTGACCTTGCTTGATTGAAGGCGCGGCCGGCGGGTGCTTGACCCTATGGCTGGTCGGGCGCACCATCCCGGATCGAGCAGTCGCAGGAAAGCAGCCAGCGCTATGAAAATTCACCGCCTAACCCCCAGCATCGGCGCGGAAATCCAAGGGGTCGATCTGGCCCAGGACCAGCCGGATCAGGTTATCGCGGCGATCCGCGGCGCGTTGCTTGATCACAAGGTTGTGTTCTTTCGCGATCAGCAGATCACCCGCGAACAGCATATCGCCTTTGGCCGGCGCTTTGGTGAGCTGGAAATCCACCCCGCCACGCCGGCTGATCAGTCTGATCCCGAAGTGTTGCGCATCACCTACAACGACAAGCGCAGGGGTCAGGAAAACCATTGGCATTCCGATGTAACCTGGCGAACCGAACCGAGCTTGGGTTCGATCCTGCGGGCGATCGAGCTGCCCGATCTGGGCGGGGACACGCTATTTGCCGATATGGAAGCAGCCTATGCCGGGCTCTCGCCGGCGCTGCAGGAATGGATTTGCGGGCTTACTGCGGTGCATGACATTGCCCGCGTCTTTGCTAAACGACTTGGCCGCGAAGCTGAGGAACTTCACGCGAAATATCCTCCGCAGGAACACCCAGTGGTGCGGACCCATCCCGAGACCGGACGGCGCGGGATCTATGTCAACACAGGCTTCACCAGCCATATCGTCGGGCTATCAGGCAAGGAAAGCAGATGGCTGCTTGAACATCTCTATGCTCAGGCAAGGATGCCTGAATATCAGTGCCGGTTCCGTTGGGAGCCAGGAAGCATTGCCTTTTGGGACAACCGCGCGAGCCAGCATTATGCCGCTTCGGATTATTTCCCGGCGCGGCGTTCTATGGAGCGGGTGACGATCAAGGGTGATCGGCCATTCTTCGATCCGGCCAGAACATAGCCAAATATGACCGAAAAGGGAGCTTCACTATGACCATGACAGGCGGCTGTCTGTGCGGGGCGGTGCGATACGAGATTGCCGGCGATCCTGCGATGCAGCTGGTGTGCCATTGCAGCCATTGCCAAAAGCAGGCCGGCAGCGCGTTTTCGACGATCATCGGGGTGCCAGATGGTGCCGTCGCCATCATCAAGGGGGCGCCTCGCAGCTACGTCGATCATGGGGAAAGCGGCAAAGCGGTGGAACGCCAGTTTTGTGAAACTTGCGGATCGCCGCTGTTCAGCAAGGTCGAGGTTTCGCCAGGGATGGTCTGGGTCAAGACCGGCACGCTGGATGACAGCAGCTGGTTTGCGCCGGCCGCGCATATCTGGACCAAGTCGAAACAGCCATGGTTCGATACCGGCGCAGTTCCCGCCTTTGAAACCAATCCGGGTTGATCGTGGTGCGATACTGGAAAGGTGTGCTGTGGGCTGCGGCCGGTTTTAACCTGCTGGTTGCGGTGCCATCGTTCTTCCTGCCCGGTGCCGGGGTGACCGATCGGATCGTGGCGCTGTTGGTCGGCTGTTTCGGGCTGGTCTATGCGATGGTCGCCCGCGCACCGGCGAAGCTTGGGCAGGTGCTGTGGGCCGGGGTGCTTGGCAAGCTGGGCGTGGTTGCGCTGATGCTGCCAGAGGTCCAGGCCGGGCGGGCACTGCCCGGCACCGGCTGGATCCTGATCGGCGACGGTCTGTTCACCGCCCTGTTTTTGCTATTCCTGCTGCGGGGACCCAGGGCGGGCTAGGCCAGCCAGGTGGCTGGATTGGGCATCGGCTCACGCTTTTGTGCGCGAACTAGCGAAAGCACGCAGCGCACGATCATCAGTGCCATTACGCCCAGCAGAACGAACACCCCGATCAGCACGAACAGCAGAATAAAGCCGACGATCGAACCGATCAGCCCGATCCAGAAGGTGTTTATCAGGTACTGATAATGCGAATCTTCCCATGCCTCATGCGTCTCACCGCGCCAGACAAAGGCCAACACAACCCCGATAATCGCTGTGATTCCCAGCAGGAACGAGCTGAGATAAAGCAGTGAAATGATCGTCGGGTGGTTCAGATCGAACCCGCTCTGCTGGGCAGGCGGCAATTCATTGCTCATCGTAGGCTCTCCTAAGGGCCGCAGCGTGCGACCGCCCGCATCGTGCCATGCTTGCGCGGCAGCTGCAATGCTCTCCCGGTCCTGACCCTAGTCCAGCCAACCGATCGCCTTGGCCACCAGCATGGCCAGCAGAAACACCAGTACGGCATAGATGAACAGCCACAACAGTGGCCGCGGTGGGCGCGCCAGATCGGGGCGGCCGAACGGGTAGCCCAGCGGCACAATTGTACCCAGCGGCGGGTGCGGCGTGCCCGAATAGACCTGGTCGATTACTTCGTGGATCCCGCCCTCGGCGGTAAAACGATAGATTGCGGCAAACGACTTGGCGTTGTTGTGAAATGAGCTGCGATGACCGATCACTTCGGCCAGCGTCTCCCGGTTCAATCCGCGCCAGCGTGGCAGATCGCTGCGCAGCACCAGCGCCAAAGTCGTGATTATGAAGGCGATACACAGATAGACGATGGCGGCTTCCATCGCGGCTCTCCTAACTGGCCAGCCGCAATCCTTCGGCCGGGACGCCAGCGGGTTTTGGCTGATCCAGCCAGATCCCGCGGGTATCATAGACCAGATGGCGGGCGCGTTCGGCCACGGGGACCGCCTTGAACTGATCATGATCGACCAGCACGATCAGGATCTGTGCTTGTTCAAGCGCCGTATCAATGTCGATCAATTCAGCCGATGTTCCGGCAAACTCTTTGGGCAGCTCGCTGGCATAGGGCTCAACCACTTTGACCCGGTCACCAAATTTGCGGGCCAGGGTAACGGCCACCAAACGCGCCGGGCTTTCGCGGAAATCGTCGATATTGGCCTTGAACGCTAGTCCCAAGCAGGCGATTTTGGCCTGCGGGTTTGCTGCGATCAATTCTTCAGCGCGGGCAATCACATGATGGATCTTGCCGTCATTGACGCCGCGCGCCGTGCGGATTAGCGGGGTTTGTTCGGGAGCGCCGTGAACGATGAACCACGGATCGACCGCGATACAATGCCCGCCCACGCCGGGACCGGGGGTGAGGATGTTGACGCGCGGATGGCGATTGGCGAGGCGGATCACTTCCCACACATCGAGCCCCATCGTATCGGCCACGATTGAAAGCTCGTTGGCAAATGCGATGTTGACGTCGCGGTAGGCGTTTTCGACCAGCTTGGTCATCTCGGCGCTGCGGGCATCGGTGACAATGCATTCTCCGCGCACGAACAGCTTATAGAAAGTCAGCGCCTTGCGGGCGCAGCGCGGAGTGATCCCGCCGATCGAACGATCGTTGTTGGTCAGCTCTTCCAGAATCTTGCCCGGCAGTACGCGCTCAGGACAATAGGCGATCGATAGGTCGGGCGTTTCACTCGTCAGCCCCGGACACTTAAGGTCTGGCCGGCGCGCTGCGATCAGATCGCGCAGAGCCTCTGTGGTGCCGACTGGCGATGTCGATTCGAGGATCACCGTATCGCCGATCTTCAACACCTTGGCGACGGCTTCGCCTGCGGCGAGGACATAGGAAATATCGGGTGCGTGGTTGGCATCGAACGGGGTTGGCACGGCGATCACAAAAACGTCGGCCGGGGCCATTTCGGTTGATGCTTTCAGCAGCCCGCGGGCCACAACGCCCTGCACCAAACCGTCAAGATCGACTTCCTCGATATGAATTTCACCGCGGTTGATTGTATCGACCACGCTTTGCGTCACATCGATGCCGCGAACCAGGCAGCCCGAACGCGCGACAATCGCCGCAGTCGGCAGCCCGATATAGCCCAAACCTACAACACAAACGTCTGGTTTAGTGTCCGATTTCATTCCCGATAAGCTCCACGATTCGGCGCGCGGTCTGCCCATCCCCAAAGGGATTGTGCGCCCGCGCCATCTGTTCGTAGGCAGCCTTATCGTCGAGAAGATTGAACAATTCGGTAACGATAACCGATGTTTCGGTACCAACCAGCCTGGCGGTTCCAGCGGTTACGCCTTCGGGCCGCTCGGTGGTTTCGCGCATCACCAATACTGGCTTGCCCAGCGCAGGGGCTTCTTCCTGCACCCCGCCGCTATCGGTCAGCATCACCTCAGCAATCGAAAGCAGCCTGGCAAAGTGCGGGTAATCCAGTGGTTCGATCAGCGCGACGTTATCCAGCCCCGCCAGCGCGCCGTTCATCACCGCACGGACATTGGGGTTAAGGTGGACTGGAAAGATCACCGCAACATCGGGCCGGGCCGCGATCTGGCGGACCGCCTCGGCGATGCTTTCCATGCCCCCGCCAAAATTCTCGCGGCGATGGCTGGTCACGCCGATGATCCGTTTTCCGGCGAAGCGCGCTTCCAGTTCGGCAAGGCCCGCGGCCAGTGCGGGATCGGCGGCGATCCTGGCAGAAACCCAGTGCAGCGCATCGATCACGGTATTGCCGGTGACATGGACCCGCGCCGGATCGATCTGTTCGTCGGTCAGGGCCTTGGCTGAAACATCGGTCGGCGCGAAATGCAGGCTCGCGATGGTGCCGATGATCTTGCGGTTCACCTCTTCAGGCCAGGGGTGATAGATGTTGTAGCTGCGCAGGCCCGCTTCAACATGATCGACCGGAACCTTGCGGTAATAGGCGGCGAGTGCTCCCGCCATTGCGGTGGCGGTATCGCCTTGCACGATCACGCGGGCCGGCTGAACCTGATCCATGACCTTGCCCAGCCCGGTCAGCAGCGCTGCGGTCAGGCCATCAAGCGTCTGGTCTGGCTTCATCAGATCAAGATCATGGTCCGGCACGATTCCTGCAATCTCCAGCACCTGGTCCAGCATCTGGCGATGCTGGGCCGAAACGCAGACCACCGGGGCAAAGCGCGGATCGGCCTGCAGCGCGGCGACCACGGGGAACAGTTTGATCGCTTCGGGCCGGGTGCCGAACACTATCAGGATTTTGGCAGGATCATTCATACGATTTCCCCTAACACCGACGTGTTAACCATGAAATAAGAGCCGCAGGCTAGGAGTGATCCATGCGAGTGCTAGTTACCGGCGCGGCCGGGTTCATCGGATATGCCCTTACGCGAGCGTTGCTGGCGCGTGGCGACGTTGTGATCGGGATCGATTGCGTCAATGATTACTATCAGGTCTCGCTTAAGCGAGATCGGTTGGCGGCGCTGGCCAAGGCTGGCGGCAACCGGTTTACGTTCCACGAGATCGACTTTTCAGACATGGCCGCGCTGAACGCGGCGCTTGAGGGGCAAGAGATTGACCGGATCGCGCATCTGGGCGCGCAGGCCGGGGTTCGTTACAGCCTTGAAAACCCGCAGGCCTATGTCCAATCGAACCTGGCAGGCCACGTCAACCTGCTGGAGCTTGCCCGCCACCGGCAAGTGCAGCACATGGTCTATGCCAGCTCAAGCTCGGTTTATGGCGGGAACACCAAGTTGCCGTTCGCGGTGGAGGATCGCACCGATCATCCGGTATCGCTCTATGCCGCTACCAAGCGCGCGGATGAACTGATGAGTGAAACCTATGCCCACCTGTTCCGCCTGCCGCTTACGGGCCTGCGGTTCTTCACCGTCTATGGCCCGTGGGGCCGCCCCGACATGATGATGTGGATCTTCACCAAGGCGATTCTGGCGGGCCAGCCGATCCCGGTGTTCAACAATGGCGAGATGAGCCGCGATTTCACCTATATCGACGATATCATCGCCGGGGTGATCGCCTGCCTCGACAATCCCACGCCCGACGACGGGCTGGAAAAGGCCGGCGGATCGATCAAGCCGCACCGGCTCTACAACATCGGCAACAACAAGTGCGAACAACTGATGAAAGTGGTCGGCCTGATCGAGGAATGCTGCGGCAAGAAGGCTGAGATCGACTTCCAACCAATGCAGCCCGGCGATGTCGCCGCGACCTATGCCGATATCAGCGCGATTCAATCCGACCTGGGCTATGCCCCGACGACGAGCATCGAGGTGGGTGTCCCGGGCTTTGTTGCGTGGTACCGGGGATACCACGGGGTCTAGCCCTTGATGCTGATCGCGCCATGAGCGATCACCGTGGCATGGCGATTCTCTCAGATAAATGGATCCGCGGTGAAGCCCGCCGCGCAGGTATGATCGAACCCTTCGTGGAGCGGCAGCAGCGCGATGGGTGCATCTCCTATGGCCTGTCCAGCTATGGCTATGATGCGCGGGTGGCGGATGAGTTCAAGGTGTTCACCAATGTCCATTCGGCAGTGGTCGATCCGAAGAACTTCTCTGAAAACAGCTTTGTCGATATGAAGACCGACTGCTGCATCATTCCGCCCAACAGCTTTGCCTTGGCCCGCACGATCGAATATTTCCGGATCCCGCGCGATGTGCTGGTGATTTGCCTGGGCAAGAGCACCTATGCCCGGTGCGGAATCATCGTCAACGTCACGCCGCTGGAGCCTGAGTGGGAAGGCCACGTGACGCTGGAATTTTCCAACACCACGCCCTTGCCCGCCAAGATCTATGCCAACGAGGGCGCTTGCCAGTTCCTGTTTCTGAAAGGGAATGAACCGTGCGAGGTTTCCTATGGTGACCGCGCGGGCAAATACATGGGGCAACGCGGGGTTACGCTGCCGAAACTTTAGGTTTTGGGGCGCAGCACCATCGTATCGCCCTTCATCTCGACCGAGCCAAGCTGTTTGAGCACCGATTGGCCCATCAGGTTGATCGGCAGATCGCGCACCACCACGGCCTCCACATCGTGCAATTCGATCCCGGCAATTTCAAGCCGGTCGAGATGGACTGACGCGCTGTAGCCGGTTCCCGATGCGGTTTGCATGTTGGGCTGGAAATCGTCTGGCATCACCATCAGGCCTAGATCGGCAGCCTGCGCTTCGGTCAGGGCAACCATGTTGGCGCCGGTATCGATTAGAAAGCCGACCGGCGCGCCATTGATCAGTGATTCGATCTGGAACTGCCCGGCGGCATCGGCTTTGAGCACCACTTCGCGGCCATCACCGACCGCCATTTGGGCTTTTTCAGTGGGCACCGCCACAGCTTTGGCCGGGGCCTTTTGCGCATAAGGCGTGAGCATTGCCGCAGCCAGGCTCATCGAGCCAACCGCGCCCAGCGAAATGACATGAAGCCGATTCAACATGGCCCAAATGGTAATGGGCGAGGGTTACTGAAAGATTATTCAGCCCTGGTCGGCCCATAGCCGCGGTAAACGGCGGTGCCGACCCAGCAGGCCATCAGGCCCACAACCAGCGCATCAAACACCATCAATCCCCAGACCAATGGCTGCGCTTGCCCCATTGCCCACAGGTGGTTGAACCGGTGCAATTGCGAAAGCGGTATCCAGCCAGCCGCTACCAGAACAAGCAACCGCACCGCGATCAGCCAGCCGCTGCGATAGGCCTGGGGCAAGGTCATCGCGCGGTCTCCAAACAGTGCGCCGACCAGCAGGACCAGCAACGGCAAAGTGGCAATCGACAGCGCAATGTCCAGGCTGGTCCAATCCGGCACGGCAAATTCCAATCCGGCCATCACCCCAGTAGCAGCAACATTCAAGGCCACGGCAATTGCCGCAGCGCGCCAGAGGACCTTGCCGCCCTGGTGTCTGGCCCAAAATCCTGCCGCAGCCAATGTCGCCGCCACCAGTCCTGCCACTTTGACATATCCGAACAGCAAGCGCTGCGGATCAGCGCCCAGCGCGCGCGCCGCATCCCTGCTGGCAAACATTCCGATGTTGATTTCAACACAGTGCTGGATGAATTCCGGGACCACCACCAACAGCGGAATCCAAGGTGCCATCCGCCAGATCCGCCTGCAGTCGATCGCGGTTTGGAGAAGGGCCTGCCACAGATCCTTCAGCCATTGGACTACTGCCACCATTAAGCCGCCTTGCCGTGGGTCACGTCCATGCTCACCGATTTTCCGGCCTCGATCTCGGCCGCTTTGGCTTCAACCAACCCCACAATATGCGCGATCATATCGGCGTCCTGAACATGATGGTCGGTCACGCCTGAAAGATAGACCATATGTTTGCCGTTGCCGCCGCCAGTGATGCCAATATCGGTTTCGCGCGCTTCGCCCGGACCGTTGACCACGCAGCCCAGCACCGAAAGGCTCATCGGGGTCTTGATGTGTTGCAAGGCGTCTTCAAGCTTTTCAACCGTGCGGATCACATCAAAACCCTGGCGTGCGCAACTGGGGCATGAAACCACCCTTACCCCGCGGGTGCGCAGGCCCAGGCTTTTGAGTATTTCATAGCCAACCCGCACTTCCTCTTCGGGCTCTGCCGATAGTGAAACCCGGATCGTATCGCCGATCCCGGCCCACAACATGTTGCCGATCCCGATGCTCGATTTCACCGTTCCGCCAATCAGCCCGCCGGCCTCGGTAATCCCCAGGTGGAGCGGGCAATCAACGGCATCGGCCAATTGCATATAGGCGGCTACAGCCAGAAACACGTCGCTGGCCTTTACCGCGACCTTGAATTCATGAAAATCGTGATCTTGCAGCAGCTTGATATGATCAAGCGCGCTTTCAACCAGGGCTTCGGGGCAGGGCTCACCGTATTTTTCAAGCAGGTCCTTTTCAAGACTGCCGGCATTGACCCCGATCCGGATTGCACAGCCATTGGCGCGGGCGGCACGGACCACTTCGGCGACGCGCTGGGAAGATCCGATATTGCCGGGATTGATCCGCAAGCAGGCCGCGCCGGCATCGGCTGCTTCCAGGGCGCGTTTGTAGTGAAAATGGATATCGGCGACGATCGGCACTTCAGCAGCGCGAACAATCTGCCGCAGCGCTGCGGTGCTGGCTTCATCCGGGCAGGAAACCCGGATCAGATCGGCCCCGGCATCTTCGCAGCGCTTGATCTGGGCGATGGTTGCTGCGGCATCGCTGGTCAGCGTGTTGGTCATGGTCTGCACCGTGATCGGTGCATCGCCGCCCACCGGCACGCGGCCAACCATGATCTGCCGGGACGTGCGCCGCGCGATATCGCGCCAGGGTCTGATCGATGACATGGTGCCTGTATAGGGGCAGGGCTTGGGCAGCGCAAACGCCGGTTCAGGCGCGCCGTTGATGCCTTTGGCCAGTTTGCGGATCGGTCAACCGGGCCAGCGGCGCAGGTTCGCGTTCGCCCAGCAGCAATTGCTGCGCGGCGACTACGGGCATCGGACGGCTGAACAGATAACCTTGCGCCAGCGGCACTTCGAGCCGGGCCAGCGCCGCGCGCTCGGCTTCGGTTTCAATGCCTTCGGCAACCAGTTTGCAGCCGATTTCACGGGCAAAACAAACCAGGGCATGGGCCAAGGCGCGCCGGGCCGGATCGGTATCGATCTGGCGGGTCAGGCTCATGTCCAGTTTGAGGATATCGGGCTTCAGTTCAACAATATGGCGAAGCCCCGCGTAGCCCGATCCAACATCGTCGACCGCGATCCGGGCATAGCCGCGCAGCCAGTCCAGCTCGGCGCCAAGCGCGGAATAATCACCAACGGCGTCATGTTCGGTAACTTCGATCACCAACCGGTCGCGGCTGGCGCAGCTGACCAGTTCGCGCAGCGCCCCGCCGATCACGGTTTCAGGCGAAACGTTGACCGCAACATAGCAATCTGATGGCACATGCGGCAGGGTTTTAAGCGCGGCTCGCACTGCCAGCAATTCAAGCTCTTGCCCAAGGCCAACTTGCGCGGCTTCCGCAAACCAGCGGTCCGGGCCGCGCTCTGCTGCATCGGCAAAACGGGCAAGGCATTCTACGCCAACGGGCCGGCCACTGCGCAGCTCATGGATCGGCTGATGCAGGATGGTCAGCGTATCGGTCGCGATAACCGCTGCAATCCGCGCGGTTGTGCTGGATCGGCTGCGCTGTTGGTGCAGATCGCCTTCGATCTGCTGCGAGGCCAGCTGCGCAAAGGCCCGCAATGTGGCCATATCACGCTCGGTCAGGCTAAGATCGGGGATCCGGCTGACACAGCAAAAGGTGCCGTATATCTGACCGTCGCTGAGGGTTATCGGGACATTGAGGTGCGAGCCGACAGGCAACGCTTTGGTGATCGGCAAGGGCAATGCGGCTTCGTGCTGGCTGGCATCGTGGATCAAGGCTGGCAAACGCCCATCCAGCACCGCCTGGCACAGTGTTTGTTCCAGCGGCTCGGCTACACCGGGTGCAACCGGAACCGGGCAATCGGCCCTTATGTGGGTAAATTCGCGAAGGCCATCGTGAATCCGCGAGGCAAAGGCAATTTCCATCCCAAGATGGCTGCGAACCGCATCAAGAATGCGGTCGATCGGGGTTAGCCCATCGTCTCCGGCCCAACCGGATGGGGGCTGCAGGACAACCTGCAGCGGGGTGGGCGAAGTGTTATCCATTCTGCGCAAATTGCCAGCAGCACGCTAAAATTGGGTAAATGCAATTGTTTCAGAGCATTTTCGCCATCAAAAATTCGGGATCGTACTGCTCGCCAACCTTGAAAGTGATGTCGGCCACTTTGGCAAAGCCATAGCGTTCGTAAAAGCGGTGCGCGCCGTGGTTTTCGCTGTAGACCGAAAGCTGCACTTCATCTGCGCCGCGCTGTGCGAACTGGTCCATGGCCCAGTCCATCAACTGGCGCCCGATGCCCATTCCAGTGGCGTCGGCGGCGGTGTAAAGCTGTTTCAGTTCCATCACGGTTTGTCCGCGGGCGTGGCCGGGAAAACCGCAGGTCAGGCCAACCTTGGCAAAGCCGATCAGCCGCCCGTCCGCTTCGGCCAGGCGATAGAGGCTGGCGGGATCGGCCAGGCCCTTTGCAATCGGGCCTTCGGCAAGGTTCTCGTCAAGAAAGGCGGCCAAATCCCGCGCGCTGTAAAGCTGCGCGAACTTGGCCTTGAACGCAGCGATGGCCAGTGCTGATAGCGCTGGAACATCGGCAGGAACGGCGGGGCGCAGGGTGATCTGGGTCATAGTTCCAATGTCATGCAGAGGCTGAAATCATCTTCGACGTATTTGCCGAACGGAAGGCATTTAGCAAAGCCGTGGCTTTCGTATAGCTGGCGTGCGGGCAGGAACATGTCTGGCTTACCAGTTTCAAGGCTGACGCGGTCATAGCCTCGATCGCGCGCCACCTGCAGCAAATGGTGCAGCACCGCCTTGCCCGCACCGCGCCCGCGCCAGGCCGGATCGGCGCGCATCGATTTGAGCTCGCCATGGCCCGCATCCAGCTGTTTGATTGCGCCGCAAGCGGCCAGTTTTGCGCCATCCCATGCCGAAAAGAAGGTGACGTCGCTTTGCCGAAGTCGGTCAATCGGCATGGCATGGACGCTTTCGGGCGGAGACCACGATTGCATTTCAGCCAGATGCAGCCGCAACAGCGCGGCAATTTCAGGCTCGGTCAGATCGTCCTCCCTGATCTTGTATGGCGGCGCATCATTCATGCTTGCTGGCCTTGCGTTTGCCCATCCGCATGCCGGATTCCAGCCGGTTCCGAAGCTGGGTGTAGTAGACTTCAAGGAAGGCACGTTCATCGCCGGCGCCCGGGTTCCAGCCGATCTTGCGGCAGATCGCCTCGTGCACCGCGATCATTGCTTCGTGCCGATTTTCGCGCAGCACGCGTTCGAGCGTCTGCAATTCAAGCTCGCCGTAAATCGCCAGTTCCGCATCGGAAAAGCGATAGCTGGCCCCGGTCGTCTGGCTGGTGCCGGTGGCTGCGGTCTGGCCAGAGCTCATCACGGCTTCCAGCTTTTGCCTGGGCCGCTCAACCACCCAGCTGCCCGCGACCAGATCGCCCGCTCGCAGCCGGTCGCGGTTGATGAATGGCAGCAGTGCGAACAGCAACAGCCACAGCAGAATAACTGCATTGCCGGTCCCCCCGCCTGCCAGACTGGCCAGCGCGCCGATTGGCAGGAACAGTTCAATATCGCGCAGCAGATTGCGGGCCAGCACCATCTCCGTGGTAAGCCGCCCGCCGTCGCGCGCGGCCACGCGGATCCCCAGCATACGCTTGCCCGGCGTCGATCCGCGCGGGCCCAGCTCGAAAATCAGGAAATAGCCATGGCGAAACAGGAACAGCAGCATGAAAGCCGCGACATTCAGGAAATCGAACAACGGATCGCTCTTGGGCGATTTGGACGGGCCCTTGCCGTCAGCCAGATCCAGCAGAGCTGCAATCAAACCCAGTAGCAGGTTGAATGCGGTGAAACCCAGTGTCATCACTATCAGATCGATCATCAGCGCGCCAAACCGCGATCCGCGACTGGCGAGCGTGATCGGGAGCGCAATGCCTTCGGGGGTGATCATGGTGCGGCGCCGATCGCGCCGATCGGGGCGGGGCTGGCTCATATTGCCTCGCTGGCCGGCGGCACGCGGCGGAACAGGAAGAAATAGACCACCCAGAAAGCCAGAATCCCATATCCTACCGCTAGCCGGGCCGGGGTGTTATCAATCAGCTGCCGAGCAAAGCCTTCAAGCAAGCCGGCAATCGCCATCATGATCAGCACACCGGCCATCACCACCGAGGCGCGCTGACCGGCCTTGGCCGCGGCATCCAGCACCGAAAGATCGCCGGGAAAGGCCATCGAACGGCCGATGTGCAGCCCGGAAGCGCCCGCCAGCAGAATTGCGAACAGCTCGGTGGTGCCATGGATTGAAATCCAGCCGATCAGATCAAGCGTCAGACCCTGACCGTTGTAAAGCCATAGCATCGCCCCCAGCGGGGTGGTGTTCTGGATCAGCAGCAGTATTGGCGGCACGCCAAAGGCAAAGCCCAGCGCGAAGCAGGTGATCGCAACCCCGGCATTGTTGTTGAACAAATAGGCCGCCATCACCGACAATTGCGGTTGGTCCTGATTGCCAAACAGTGTGCCCAGCAAAACCTCACGGCTTGCGCCGGGCTGGCGAACGTCCAGAAATTGGCCGGGAACCAGCGAATAGTACCATTGCGGGTCTGCGGCGCAAAGCAGCCAGCCAACTGCCGTGCCCGCCACCATCAAGATCAGCGCCACCAGTATTTCTGGCCAGATCGCCCGGACACTGCGGCTCCATTCGCCGCCAAAAAAGCGCCGGAGCCAACCCAGCAGGCTGGTGCGCGGGCCATAGACCAGAAACCAGGCGCGCTGGACCAGTGTTTCAAGATAGGCCAGCGTTGCTGCATCCAGCGAAGTCTCCCGCGCGACCGACAGGCTGGATGCAACCGTGCGGTACAACACGGGAAGTTCCAGTAGATCTTCATCGGCCAACCGCGAAATGCGTCCGCGCTCCATCCGGTCAAGGATATCTTCCAGCCGCTTCCAATCGGCCTCTCGCTCGATCCGAAACCGATCTGAGCGCAAGGCAGCAGCGGCAATCGCGGCATCGTTTCGGCCAGCAACCACGCTCATGGTCTGTTCCCCTTCACCCGATCGCTCCGCGCCGCTTGATTGAAAGGTAGCGATCGAGCAGGCGGGTGCCGATCTGGGCATAGGGCGCCTCAACCACCTGCACTCCGATCGCGCGCAGCTTGCCCAGCACCAGCGCGCGCTGGCGCAGCAGGCCATCGGCGCTGACCGCCATCGCCAGCGTGCCTACTTCATTTGGCGCAGCACTGGCGATCTCGGCCAGTTCCTCGTCGTGCATCGTCACGAACAGGACCAGATGCCGCGCTGTCAGCCGGCTGATGCTCTCGATCATCAGCTCTGCGCTGGTTGGATCCGTGAAATCGGAAAAGACCACGATCATGCTGCGCCGCTTTAGCTGCCCGGCCAGGGTGGCCAAGGCCAGCGTGAAATTTGGCTCTTGCGGCATATAGTCCAGCCCGGCAGCAGCCACCTGGAGGCGGTAAAATTCGCGCGCATCCGATGCGAACGGAGTGAACAGCTGCGGCCGCGCGGCAAAGCCAAAGAGCGCCACCTTGTCGCCGCTTTTCAGCGCGGCATAGGCGGTGGTCAGCGCCGCGGTGACGGCGCGATCAATCCGCGGCATGGCATCGTTCTGACCGCCAACCGGCTCGCACATCGCCTGCCCGCAATCAAACGCGAAAACGATCTGGTTGTTGCGCTCAGCCTCAAACTCCTTGGCATATAGATGGGCATGGCGCGCGCTCGATTTCCAGTCGATCCGGCGTTTGTCCATACCAGGCTGGTATTCGGCCAGGGCTTCAAACATGGTGCCCTCGCCGCGGATCCGCCGCGCGATCAGGCCCACTTCGAAGTTGCGCAAAAAGGCCTGCATCGCGGGCGAACGAACCGGCGAAAGATTGGGCCAGACCCGCACTGCGCGGGCAACCGGCTGCTGCGCCTGACGCGCGCCCAGCCCCAGCGGTCCGGTCCAGCGCAGCCAGACCTGCTCAATCTCGCCAGTGCCGCGGCGCTGCGGGGTAAGGGTAATGCGGCCCGTCCAACTGCGGGCGCTTTGCTTTGCCAGATCGGCCAGCGCCCGGCCGGCCGGAAACAGCCGGGCATCGCTGGCCAAAGCGGCTTCAACATGGCCGCGCAGTCCGCTAGAAAATTCTGCCGTCAGATCAATCGGGCCGGCTGCGCCAACTTCGAAATCATCGGCCATGCTGACCCTGACCGATCTCAGCGAACCGGCGGCCAGTGCATCAATCACTACCATCGCGATCACCAAGGTGCCGATCAGCGGCGCCATGGCCCACAGCGCCGGGACCATGACTGCCACCAGCAAGGCGACCGGAGCTGCCGCCGCGACCAGCAGGGCGGCGCGTCCGGTTGGGACCAAGGCGGAACGGGTGCTCATCAAGGTTACCGGGGTGCCTCGGTCGCCTCAACCAGTTCACCGACCAGCGCTTCAACCTGCTTGCCCTCAATCTCGGCAGCAGGCGACAGCAGCAGGCGGTGGCGCAGCACCGGGGTGGCCAGCGCCTTGACATCATCTGGCAACACATAATCGCGCGCTTCCAATGCGGCGCGTGCGCGCGCCGCATTGGCCAGCAGAACCCCGGCGCGCGGGCTGGCACCCGATGCCAGATCGGCGCTTTCGCGGGTCGCCCGGATCAGCCGAACGATGTAATCGACCACACTTTCGGCCAGCGTAATGGTCTTCACAGCTGCCGCTGCGGCAGTGATCCCGGCGGCATCAGTCACTTGTTCGACCCCCAGGCTGGCCGGGGTTTGCGGGCCCGAACGTTGGCCGAAAGTGGTGATGATCCGGGCCTCTTCGGCGGGATCGGGATAGGGCACCAACAGCTTGAACAAAAACCGGTCCAGCTGAGCCTCGGGCAGCGGATATACCCCCTGGTTCTCAATCGGATTCTGGGTTGCCACCACCATGAAGTTGGCCGGCAAGGGGTGCGCCGTTCCATCCAGCGTAACCCGGCGTTCCTGCATCGCTTCAAGCAGCGCGGCCTGGGTCTTGGGCGGGGTGCGATTGATTTCATCCGCCAGCAACAATTCGCAGAAAATCGGACCCTGGGTCAGGGTGAATTTGCTGGTCTGAAAATTGAACAGGTTAGAACCCAGAATATCACCCGGCATCAGATCTGGGGTAAACTGGATCCGCCCGAAATCGAGGCCCAGCGTGGCCGCAAAAGTCTGCGCCAGAAATGTCTTGGCGGTGCCCGGCGGACCTTCCAGCAGGATGTGCCCTTGTGCCAGCAAGGCAATCAGCAGCGCGTCGACCGTCGCAGTCTGACCGATCACAGCCTTGGCAACCTGGCCTCTGATCTGCGCGGCCAGATGATTGACTTCGGCCAGTGTCATGGGTTTCGCAGTCATCGCATCAGGGTCCTTTCAAGCGAATGAAGTTGCCGCGCGGCAGCGATCAGATCGGCCGGACGGCGGGCGCCGCGCAAGCGTGCGGCCACGTTGGAAAAAGGCTCAAGCGCGGGTGCACGCACTGCCAGCGCCCGGTCAATCGCCAGTTCCGCTTCGTGCGGATCAAGCCGCGCCGGCAATGCCAGCGCCCGGATCAGCCGTTCACGCGCGGCATCGGCATAGGGCGGGCCCAGCAAGTGGAGCCGCCGCGCCCGCTGGATCAGCCCGGCTGCATTGGCAACCAGCGCGCGCTTGCCGAACGCAATCGAACGTGAGGCCAGCAGTGCTGGGCCAAAGCGGTGCAAGGCCCGCCAGAACGCCACCATCACTGCCAGGATCAAACAGATCGTGGCGGCCAGGAATGGCGGCTTGAAGGCCTGCTTGATCAGGCTGGGCCCCTTGGGCGGGGCGCCATAACCGTTGAGCATAAGATCAAACATGATCCGCTTGTTATTGGGCCCCAGCATCGCGCGCACCAGCCGTTCGGTCAGCACCGCACTGTCACGCTTGGCAAAGCCGTAATTGTTGAGCAGGTCTGGTTCAAACACGATCACCAGCGGGTATAGCTCTACGCCCTTGTCCGTATCCGCATCATAGCCAAAGTCACCCGCCGCCTCGTGCAGCGCCGGATAATCACCGCCATCGGCGATGTACCCGGCCAGGACACGGTCGGTATAGGGATCGCGCACCAGCGGGATCAGCCCATCACCTTCGGCCGAAATCACCCACTCTGTCACCGGAACACTGCCCGAAACACCAAACCCTTGCCAGCCGCCCGGTTTGGGCCCTTCGCTGAGCGGATAAAGATCAAGTGTCAGCTCATCATACCAGCCGGGCCATTGCGGGACCTTGGCATCAAGCGTTTCGACCAGCTGCCCCTTGTACTTGCCCTTGGGCACCACTTGCGGTGTGCCCATCAGTTTCCATTTTGGCGTGATCACCAGGGTTGGTCCAACCGAGCGGTGGCGCGATACCATCCGTTCCAACAGCTTGAGATCGGCCTGATGCGGCGGGGTCAGCACCAGCAGGCCGCTTTCGCCGACCATTGCATCGTCTTGCAGCGGATCCACTTTGAAGCCGCGTTTTTCCAGATACTGGGCCATCGCGGCATAGCCATCGAACCCGCGGCCCCGCGATGTTGCTTCCTGGGTGGTGGTGGGCGGCTGGTCCATCGCATGGCCCATGGCCCACAGCACCAGCACAAAGCCGATGATCCCGGCCAAGGCCAACAATGCCCCGGCGCCGCGGCTGAACGGACTGGCGCTGCGGCTGCTCACCCGCTCGCCTCCCCAGCCAACGGAGCCAGCGCAAAATCGGAATAGGCGGCGCGCGCGGCCAGCCAATCGGTTTGATCCAGGATACGCAAGGCGAACAGGCTGCGTTCAACCCGTTGGGCAATACCGGCAAAGGCGCCGCGGGCGTGATCGGACAGGCCCGCGATGGCCGAAATTTCGCGCGTCGTGCTGGCTGGATGGATCCATTCAGGGCGGGCTGCGGCGATGTGATCGACACTGCGCATCAGCAGCAAATGGGTGGCTTCGGCAAATTTTCCGGCGGCGGCCAAAGCATCGGCCTCATCCATCAGCGCCTCGGCCTGCTCCCGGTCAGGCACCCAGGCAGCCGCCTCGGCTTCGGCTTCGGCGCGGGCCGTTTCGCGCTGCTGAAGCCACGGCTGGATAAGGCGCCAGACCCCGTAAAGAATGATCAGTACCGCCAGGCCGACCAGCACCCATTGCATCACCGGCCAGGCGATCCCCAGCGCTTTGCCGATTGGTTCGAAAATAGAACGCAGCCATTCGTTGGCTTGGCTGGGTTCGGGCGGTGCAGCCGGCCCACCGGGCCCGCTGCCGCTGACCTCCGGTATCGGGCTGGGCGGGGGTAGATCGATATCCAGCGGACCGAACTGGATGCCCGGATCGCCGCGCACCTCTTTCCAGGCCTGTGCGGCATCCGTTGCAGCTTGTGCTCCCTTGATGGCTGGCTCTGTCGCGCTCACGCTGGCAGTGGTGGCACGGCGCAAGTCACCGGGCAAGTATGCGTAAGTAATTCCGGCAGAAAATTGCCAGAAACAGATCAGCCGCGCACACGTTCCTGGCGATATGTACCCAAAATGCGCAGTTCCTTGCAGTGGAAAGCCAGCTCTTCAAGGGCGCGGTCCACTGCTGGATCACCCGGCGCGCCCAGGATATCGGCATAGAACGTGGTTGCCGAAAAGCTGGCGCCGCGTTGATAGCTTTCAAGCTTGGTCATGTTGACGCCGTTGGTGGCAAAGCCGCCCATCGCCTTGTACAGCGCGGCGGGGATATTCTTCACTTCGAACACAAATGTGGTCATCGCGGGGGCATCGCCGATGCTGGCAGGATCCAGCGGCTCGCGCGCCAACATGACAAAGCGGGTCATATTATCAGCCGCGTCTTCAACGCGCTCATCAATGATCTTCAGGCCATACAGCCCGGCCGCGATTGCTGGGGCCACCGCGCAGGCCTGCGGGTCGCGCATCTCGGCCACCAGCGCGGCGGCGCCTGCGGTATCGGCATAGGACATCGGCACAATCGCCCGGGCCCGCAGATAACGCCGCGATTGGCCCAGCGCCTGCGGATGCGAATATGCGGCCGTGAACGGCCCATTGCCCAGCGCCATCAGCGCGTGGTGGATCGCCATGAAATGCTCGCCAACTATGTGCAGTCCACTTTCGGGCAGCAGAAAGTGGATATCGGCAACCCGCCCGTGCTGCGAATTTTCGATCGGGATGATTGCGCGGGCGGCCTGGCCTTCCTTGACCGCATCCAGCGCATCTTCAAAACTGAAACAGGGCAGCGGCAGGCAGGCGGGATCAGCCTCCAACGCGGCCCTGTGCCCGTTGCACCCGGGTGCACCCTGAAACGCCACTGCGCGCGCTGGATCCTGGGCGGCGGCAGCGGCCATGTTTTCGACCAGCAGGCGGGCGGGGGCGGGGTAACTGTGCATTGGCGGCCCTATAAAGCCTTTTCCATCCGCAGCAACGGCACGGTAATGCCATCTACTGCCGGGCTGGCGGTCTCTTCAGCCACAATGTAGCCGGCCTTGCGGTAGAGCCGCGCACCAGAAAGCGAGGCCATCAGTTCTACCCGTTTGAATCCAGCGGCCCGCGCGGCATTTTCGCACAGGCGCAGCACAAAAGCTCCGACCCCGCGCTGGGCAAAAGCGGGATCGGTATACATCGCGCGAACTTTGGCGGCATCGGTTGCCGGATCCAGCGGGCGCGGATCGCGCCGGACGATGCTGTCATCTCCGCCAAACAGCGTGCCCCGCCACGACCATCCGCCACATCCGGCAATCTGCCCATCCGCCAGCGCGATGAAATAGGTGCGATCGGCCACCAATTGCCGGTCTAGCCCCATGGTCTTGTGGCTGACCGCGATCTGCTGCGGGCTGATCAGACCGTGCTGCAATTGGCCGATCGCGCGGGCCATCAAGGCGTCAAGCACAGCGAGATCGGCCTCAGTTGCCAGGCGGTGGGTCAATTCCATATTCAATCCCTAGCAATCCTCTTGCCGCCTGCCACCCAATTCCGCTAGGCGCTGGCGATGGGTTTCTTCGGCAAGATCTTCACCTGGTGGGACGGCGCGACCTTCTCAACCATGTTCAATTCGGCGATGACCGGCGATGAACTGGGCAGTGATGCCTTGGGCAACCGCTATTTCCGTGCCAAAAAACCATATCCCAAAGGCCACCCGCGTGCCGGGCAGGAACGCCGCTGGGTGATCTATAACGGTGCCAACGATGCCAGCCGGGTTCCGGCAGAATGGCACGGCTGGTTGCACGGATCGTTTGATTCGCTCCCAGAATCGAACCTTCCCGCGCCCAAGGTTTGGGAAGCCGATTACAGCCCCAACGCAACCGGTACGGCGCAGGCCTATCGCCCGGCCCGGGCCAAGGCGGCGCCGGCAGCAGGTTATGAGGCATGGTCGCCGGATGACGACATTCGTCAAGGCTCGCTGGAGGGCTGATTCGATGCGGCGGACTGCCCTGGCGATGGCGCTGCTTGCGCTGGCTGCTTGCAAGGGCGGGGATGATGCGGCCGAAGCAAACGCAACCGAAGTGCCCAAGGGCGTAACCGGAAATGCCACTGCGGCAGTGGTCGAAAGCGAATATGGCACCCCGGTCAAGGACCGGGTGGCCACGATTGGCTTGCTTAACAAGCGCAACAACCTCAGCCAGGATCTTGTGCTCAGGACCGGAGAGGTCAAGCGGGTCGGTAATGTCATGGTCAAACTGGCCAGTTGCGAGCGATCGTTGCCGTGGGAGCGTCCGCCTGAAGTGGGGGCGTTCATCCAGGTTTTCGTGGAAGAGCGCGAGCGCGCCGATCAGCCGCTGACCTGGCGCAAGGTTTTCTCAGGTTGGCTGTTCAAGAATTCACCGTCGCTCAATGTTGTTGAGCATCCGATCTACGATGTTTGGGTGAAGGATTGCGCGATGAAGTTTCCCGGTGAGGAAAGTGCACCCGCACCGGCCGCATCTGCCAGCAGCGCGGCAAACCCGGCCGGCAGTCCCGGCGCAGCACCAGCGCCCAAACCTGCACCAAAACCATCTGCTGCCGTGGCCCCCTCCGTCGAAATCTGAGCAGCGCGGAGCAGCGCCAGATATTCGCTCTGGCTGATTTCCACGGCCCCCATCGAGGCAAGATGGCTAGTCAGGAACTGGCAATCGAGCAGCTGGCAGCCACCCCGGCGCAGCGCGGCGACCAGCCAGGCCATGGCAACTTTCGAAGCATCGGTCTTACAGCTGAACATCGATTCGCCGCAAAACACCCGGTCAAACCCAACCCCGTATAGGCCGCCAACCAGATCGCCCTCCAGCCAGCATTCGATCGAATGGGCCTGGCCCATTTCGTAGAGCCGGGCATAGGTTGCCTCGATCCGGTGGCTGATCCAGGTATCATCGGCGTCGCGTCGCGGGCCGGCGCAATGCGCGATGACGGCAGAAAAGGCGCGATTGCAGGTCACCTCAAAGCGATCGTTGCGCAGCACTTTGGCCAGCGAATGGGAACAGTGAAACCCGTCTAGTGGCAGGATCGCGCGCCGCCGCGGCTCAACCCAAAACACCTCTGCATCATCACGCGCATCCGCCATCGGGAAAATCCCGCTGCGATAGGCCAGCAAAAGCTGCTGTGGGTCTAGCGGCGAAGGCGTGACTGGTGCATGCACGGTGTTTCTTGTATGAACCGTCCCAGACCGCTTGTCATCCGGCAGTCTTGGCCTTATGGGCACGCGCTGCCTGCAGGAGTGTAGCTCAGTTGGTAGAGCATCGGTCTCCAAAACCGAGGGCCGTGGGTTCGAGTCCCTCCACTCCTGCCAGCACTTTCCCCGAAGTGATCGCAATCGCACCGCGTCAGAGCCTGATTTTCGGCCTGGTTCTGGCTGCGCTTTCCGCGTTGCCGTTTTTTGTCTCGCACTATCCCCAGCAAGGCGATTTCGCATCGCATCTGGCGCGCTACCACGTGATGCTGGATGCCGGGCGCAGCGCCGATCTGGCCCGCCACTATCTGTTTGAATGGCGCCTGGGAGGCAATCTGGGGATCGACCTGCTGATCGCCATGCTTGCCCCGGTATTGGGACTGGAACGCGCCGCGTGGCTGCTTTCCGCGATGATACCCACGCTGACCGGGCTGGGCATTGTTGCGGTTGAATGGACCCTGCGGCGGCGTATCGGGATCGGCGCGGTGTTGGCCATGGCCACGATCTGGTCACCGGCACTGTCGATGGGTTTTGCCAATTTCTGCCTGGCACTGGCTATGGCCCTGTTCGGTCTGGCGGCGTGGATCCGCCTGACGGGAAAGCGCTGGCGCTGGGCGGCGATGCTGGTCTGGGGCGGGCTGACCTGGCTGTGCCATCTGGCCGGTTGGGGCGTGCTGGGGCTATTGGTGGCTGGCTATCAATGGAGCCACAAAAAAAGCCTACAATCGCTGTTGGCGGGCTGGCCACTGGCCTTGCCATTGGTGCCGATTGTGCTGGGCAACGGTGGGGGCAGCGGGATAGCCAGTTATGGAACGCCGCTGCTGAACTACAAAGTGGGGATCTGGATCGAGGCGCTGCGCGACCGGGTATTCATGCTGGATTTCCTGGCACTGCTGCTGCTGATCGCAGCGATTGGTTTGGCTGTGCGGCACCGGCGGATCGATCCGCGGCTGGGTTGGGCAGGCCTGGCCCTGACGCTCTTGACGCTGCTGGTGCCGCGCCATTTGGCTGGCGGAGACTATGCCGATCTGCGGCTGATCGCCGCCGCGCTGATGATCGGTGTATTGGCGATTGATTGGGCAGCGCCGCGCTGGTTGCTGCTGGGCGTGTCCAGCCTGTTTCTGGCCAGGCTGGCGGCAACCACTTTGGCCTGGCAAGCCGAATCGCAACAGCTTGATGCCAGGCTTGGGGTGCTGGATGCCCTGCCCCGCGGGGCAATCGTGGCCGCCGCAGTGGCCGGAGACGAAGGCCAATGGGCGCGCAACCCGTTTGAACATGCGCCAAGCTATGCCGTGCTGCGGCGCGATGCCCTGGTCAATTCGCATTTCGTGCAGGACGGTATTCACATGCTGAAACTGCGCGCGGCCCAAACCGGCTTTGCCGATCCTTCGCAACGGGTTCGGCTGAACCCCGGGGAACGGCCAGATCTTGCCGCTTTCGCCCCGGCGCAGCAGGCCGAATATCTATGGTATCTGGGTGAAGCAGAGCCGGCCGGGTTGCCCGCAGGCGCGGTGATTGTTGCGCGCGTACCCGGCAGCCTCTTGCTTCGGCTTGATCGCACGGGCAAGCAGCACTAGTTCGCCCGCTTTCCCCTCCAACACCGGAACCGACCGCGCTTGGATACGATCCGCCCAGATAGCCAGCCGCCTGCCGCGCCACCGCGCGGCTACGCTGCGCTGCGCTGGCTTAAGGCGGAGCCGGGCAGATGGGGCATGCTGGTGCTGGGTGTGCTGCTTTCCGTATTGGCCTGCGTGCCGTTTCTGACCAGCAGCTATCCGCAAATGGTTGATTACCCAGCACACCTGGCGCGCTTTCACATCATGCTGACCCGCGCCGAAAGCCCGTTTCTGCAGCAATATTATGGCTTCAACTGGCACTGGATGGGCAATCTGGGGGCCGATCTGGTGATCCAGCCGCTTTCCACGAAGATGACACTGGAAACCGCGGGTTGGTACATCGCAGCATCGCTGCCATTTCTGACCGGGCTGAGCATACTTGCCGCGGAATGGAGCCTGCGGGGCCGAATCGGGATCGGATCTATGCTGGCATTTGCACTGATCTGGTCGCCATCGATGTTCCTTGGCTTTCTGAACTTCGGGCTCGCCCAGGCCGGAGCATTGTTTGCCTTTGCGCTGTGGGTGAAGCTTGACGGAAAAAGCTGGCGCGCGCCGCTGTTTATTCCGATCGGGCTGGCGGTGTGGCTGGCGCACGTTTCGGGCTGGGGGATCCTGGGCCTGATGGTGTTCGGCTATGAATGGCACAAGGATAAGTCCTGGCGGGCTTTTCTGGCCCCTTGGCCGCTGTTCTTCCCGCTGCTGGCGCTGCTTGCAGGCGGATCGGTGGGCAAGCCGCCTTCTTATGGCCCGCGTCCGGAAATCTACAAATGGGCGATCTGGAAACAGGCGATGCGCGGCACGGTGCAGTGGTTTGATTATGCCAGCGCGTTGTTCATCGTTGCCCTGCTGGCTGGCGCGGTCTGGTTCAAACGCTGGGATTGGCGGCTGGGCTGGGCCACATGCATGATGCTGGCGGCGTCGCTGGTGATGCCGCGCCACATCTTTGGCGGCGATCTGGTTGATGCGCGGATGATTTCGGCCGGGCTGATGGTGGGCTGCCTGACTTTGGCCTGGAAGGCTCCGCGCTGGCTGGTGCTGGCCTCAGCTTCGCTGTTTCTGGTGCGGCTGGGCTATACCACGATGGATTGGAGCCGCGATGCCCGCGAAACCACCGAGATGCTGCGCGCGCTGGATGACCTTCCGCGCGGCAGCCGGATCGCCAGCTTCATGGTCACCGAACGCGGCGAGTGGGGCTATAATGCGCAGGAACACATCTGCGGTTATGCCGTGGTGCGGCTTGACGCGCTGATCAACTGCAACTTTGCGCTGCCCGGGATCCACATGATGACGATCCAGGAAGGCGGTGATTTCTTTCGCGATCCGTTCCACCGGCTGAACCGCTTTGCCGGCAAGCCGGTTGACACCTACAGCTATGAACCCGCCACCCATGCCGATTGGTTCTGGTACATGGGCCAGCAAGATCCGGAACGCCTGCCCTATGGCTTCGTCGAAGTAAAACGCGGCCGCCACTGGATCCTGGCACACCGGGTTGCGCCGCTGGGGGCAGAGGTGGTGACGCGGTAGGGGCGAAAAGAGCCGTGAACCTGGCGCGCTGAATTTACTGAAAATTTGTTGAGAGTGCACTGCCTTACGTGTTGCACGCCAATGCGAGATGCTGCAGGATCAGCTTCATACCTGCGCCAAGGGAAGTCCTGCCCATGACCCGATTTTTGAAATATTGCCCTTCACTCGTCGCGATTGCAGCGGCAAGCCTGTTGTTTTCATCCGCGCCGATCGTTGCCAATTCGCCGGTCGAAGGCACCGGGATCGGTAATCAGGCAACCACTGGTGTGCCGGGCTGGGGGATAGCCAGCAAGGACCTGCCAGGCGATCCGGATGTGGTGTTCGGCACACTGCCCAACGGGATGCGCTATGCAATCAAACGTCACCAAAGCCCCAAGGGCGCGGTGTCGGTACGGTTCGGGATTGATGCCGGAACCAAGGACGAATCCGATGCCCAGCGCGGCGCGGCCCACTTTGTAGAGCACATGGCCTTCAACGGCTCGAGGAACATTCCCGAAGGCAAGCTGGTCCCGATGCTCGAACGCCTCGGCCTTTCATTTGGTGCAGACACCAATGCCGAAACCGGTTTTGACCACACAACCTACAAGCTCGATCTGCCCAATGCGAAAGTGGAAACCCTTGATGCGGCATTGCTGATGATGCGCGAGGTGGCGGGCCGATTGACCATTGCACCGGGCGCGGTCGATCGCGAACGCGGCATCCTGGTGTCGGAAGCGAGCGTGCGCAATGATGCCAACCGCCGGCGCTTGGCGAATGTGCTGAACACCGAATTTCCCGGCAATCGGCTGGGGGGTGCGGTCCCGGCAGACCCGGATCAGATCCGCAAGATCACGGCGAAGGATCTGAGGGCCTTCTACCAGGCCTTCTACCGGCCAGAGAATTCTACGCTGGTGATCGTTGGGGATGTCGACCCTGCCGAAATGCAGAGGAAAATCACCGCCGCCTTCGGGGGCTGGAAGCCGATGGGCAAGGCCGGGCGCGATTATCGCGGGCCGGTATCCCAGCCCAAGGGTCCGATTATCGGAAGCTTCACCGATCCGGCGATAGCTGAAATCGTAATGTTCGAGCGCGCCCGGGCCTATGCGGCGCCTGCCAATAGTGTTGATGAGGAACGCAGGAAGCTGCTTGAAACGATCGCAGGGGCTGCGATTTCCAACCGCTTTCAAGCGATCGCACAGACCCCGAAAAGCCCGATCCTGGGCGCGCTATTCCAGCGCCAAGACATCGCGCGCAACGCTTCTACTTTCGGGCTATATGTGATCGCGCGCGACGGGAACTGGAGCGAGGCACTGGCAATCGGCGAACAGGAAATGCGCCGGGCGAATCAACACGGTTTCACCGCCAGTGAAGTTGATGAAATCAAGGCGAACTACCTATCTTTGCTGACCAATGCAGTCGCGCAGCAAGCGGGGCGCAGCAATGCATCAATTGCCGAAGCCCTGGCGGCTCAGTCTTTCGAGAACGCAGTCTTTACTTCGCCCGATTTCGATCTGGCCTCCTACAATTCGATTGTCCAATCGATTAACTCCGAATCCGTGACTGCGGCCTTCCGTGAAGCCTGGCAAGGCGGGCCAACCTTGGTACACGTTTCCGCCAAGTCGGCGATCGACAATCCTGCACCTGCGATCACGACGCTGCTTGACGCAAGTTCTCGAGTCGCGGTGACCGCCCCCACCGAAGCGGTCACCAAGGCCTTTGCCTATGACAGTTTCGGAACACCCGGCACAGTCGTATCCGATAAACGGATTGCCGACCTGGGCATTCGCACCGTCACCTTTGCGAATGGATTGCAGCTTAATCTCAAGCGGACCGACTGGGCGGCTGGCAAAGTTTCTTTCTCGATGGATGTCGGTCAGGGGACAACGGCATTCCCGGTCGATAAGCCCGGCCTGTTTATCGCGGCCAATCTGCTGATGCCGGCGGATGGCCTCAAAGCACATGACGCAACTGAGCTGCGCAAAATTGTGGCTGGCCATCAGGTGTCGCTTGGTCTTGGCGTGACCAATGATGCCCTCACTGCCAGTGGCGCGGTGGCGGCCAAGGATCTTGACCTTCAGCTCAAGCTTTTGGCTGCGCAAGTTAGCGCAGCCGGCTTCCGGCCTGAGACGGCTGCACAATGGGGGCCGGCTGCACAGACGATTGGTCAAGCATGGTCCGCACAGCCAATCCAGGTCTGGTCGATGGCGCAGAACTATGTGCTGACCGGGGGGGACGGCAGGTTTGGCGTACCTACGCCAGCGGCACTCTCGAAGCTGACTTTTGATGACATGGAGGCGGTGGTTGCTCCGCAGCTAGCCAACGGTCCGGTCTCGCTGGCGTTGGTTGGCGATTTCGATGAGGAAGCCGTAGTTGCCGCTGTTGGCCGGACTTTGGGGGCATTGCCCAGTCGTGCCCCGCGCAAGCATATCGCATACACCGGTCATCCGCTGGCATTCAAGGCGAGCGGCACCACCACCCTGACCCACACCGGTCAGGCCAACCAGGGCGCCATTTCGATCAGCTGGCCAACCACCGATGACCATGATCTAAAGGATTCGCTGACCCGGGAACTTCTGGCGCAGGCGATGAGCCTCAAAGCGCTTGATCTGGTTCGCGAAAAACTTGGAGCAACTTACACCCCCAAAGGCGTCTCTTTCACTCAATCGATCTATCCAGGCTATGGGCACATCACGCTGTTCGCAACTTCCGCACCGGGTGATATGGACCGGATTGACCAGGCATTTCGCCAGATTGCCGCTGAAATGAGCGCCGGACTGATCGGTGCCGATCTGCTCAACCGCGCGCGCGAACCGGTCCTTTCTGGCTATGCGCGGGGCAATGTACTGAATGAAGGTTGGGCTGGGCTGGTCAATTATGCCCAAAGCTGGCCCGAGCGGCTTGATCGCCGCCGCCAGCGTGAAGCCGTGCTGCGCTCGATCACCCCGGCGGATATCCAGGCCGCGGCAAAGCGCTATCTGGTTGACCGCAAGGCTGCCGCGATCCGCGTCGTCCCAGCCAGCACGAATGCCGTGCGGAGCTGAGACGTATCGCACCCACCCGGCGCGGTTGCACCGCAATGGCCCAATTGGCCGACTTGCAACCGCGCCAAACCTGCGCTCCCTTGCAATCGTCTTCAACGATAGCTAAGTGCGGCAGTGTCTTCCGACATAGGAGTACATATTCGCCCCTCCCGGCCACCGCGGCCGGGGCGGCGATGAGGCCTAGGTGGAAGGCGCGAATGGTTTGACAAGCGAAAGACAGGCCCCATGGCAAAGATCAATCCCGGCGAATTCATGCGCCAGGTTCAGGCCGAAGCAAAAAAGGTGGTCTGGCCCAGCCGTCAGGAAACCACCACTACCGCGATTTTCGTCGGGATCATGATGGTGGTCCTGGCCATTTTCTTTCTGGGTATCGATTCGCTGTTTGGCAAAGTCGTCCAGTTCCTCCTCTCGCTGGCCTGATCGGCCGGCCCGCTAACGATAGAGACGCATTGATCATGGCTCGTTGGTATATCATCCACGCCTATTCCGGTTTTGAAAACAAGGTGAAGGAAGCGATCCTGTCTGAGGCTGAGCGCCTTGGACTGGCGTCGCTGGTTGCAGCGGTCGAAGTGCCGCACGAAACCGTCACCGAAGTGAAGCGCGGCAAGAAGGTTCAGGTCGAACGCAAGACCATGCCGGGCTATGTGCTGGCCCAGCTGACCATGAACGACGATGTTTACCACCTGGTCAAGAACACGCCCAAGGTTACCGGGTTCCTGGGAATCGGCGGCAAGCCGCAGCCGATCACCGATCGTGAGGCCGCCCGCTATTTTGGCGCGCGCGATGCGGCCGCCGCAGAACCGAAGAAGCATATCAGCGTCGATTACGAAATCGGCGATGCTGTCAAAGTGCTCGATGGGCCGTTCAACACCTTCACCGGAATTGTCGAAGAGCTCGATTTCGACAAGAACCGGGTCAAGGTATCGGTCAGCATCTTTGGCCGGGCCACCCCGGTGGAGCTGGACTTCGAACAGGTCGAACTGGTCAAGTAAGCCGGCGCCAGAATGCTTGCATTTGCGCGCGGCTTGCCCTAGTCGCGCGCCTTCGTTTGGCTTTGGCTGGGCGATTCCGTGCGGGAGGAAGGCTTTCAGGCCTTTTGTTTGACCGCTCACTCTGAGCCTCCGCACTGCGGCGGCAACAGGAAGAAAGGAGGCCCATCGTGGCCAAGAAGATTGAAGGCTATATCAAGTTGCAGGTGCCCGCCGGCAAGGCAACTCCATCCCCGCCGATCGGCCCTGCGCTGGGTCAGCGCGGTGTGAACATCATGGAATTCTGCAAGGCTTTCAACGCCGCGACGCAGGACCTTGAAGCGTCGATGCCGATCCCCACGATCATCACGGTCTATGCGGATCGCAGCTTTACGTTCGTTACCAAGACCCCGCCGGCTTCGTTCCTGATCAAGAAGGCCGCTGGCCTCAAGTCTGGTTCGAAAGAGCCGGGCAAGGTTTCGGGCGGAACGATCACGCGTTCGCAGCTGGCTGAAATTGCCCAGGTGAAGATGGCTGACCTTTCAGCCAACACGATCGAACAGGCGACCAAGATCATCGAAGGCTCTGCGCGTTCGATGGGTCTCGAAGTGGTGGAGGGCTAAGTCCATGACAAAGTTGACCAAGAAGGCGAAGAGCCTGTCCGCGAAATTGGGCAATAACCAGCAGATCTACGGCGTCGATGCCGCGATCCAGCTGCTGAAAGACCTCAAGACCACCAAGTTTGACGAAAGCCTTGAGGTTTCGCTGAACCTGGGCGTCGATCCGCGCCACGCTGACCAGATGGTCCGCGGCATGGTCGTGCTGCCTTCGGGCACCGGCAAGGATGTCAAGGTTGCGGTCTTCGCGCGCGGTGAAAACGCCGAAAAGGCGCTCGCCGCCGGTGCTGACAAGGTCGGCGCTGAAGACCTGCTGGAAGACATGCAGGCCGGTAACCTCGATTATGGCCGCGTGATCGCGACGCCCGACATGATGGGTGTGGTTGGTCGTCTCGGCAAGGTGCTGGGCCCCAAGGGCCTGATGCCGAACCCCAAGCTGGGTACGGTTACCCCGAACGTCGCCGAAGCGGTCAAGGCTGCCAAGGGCGGCCAGATCGAATACCGCGTCGAAAAAGCCGGGATCATCCACGGCGGGATCGGCAAGCTGTCGTTCTCGAACGAAGCCTTGAAGGCCAATTTCGATGCCTTCGTTGATGCGGTGGTCAAATCAAAGCCAGCCGGCGCCAAGGGCAAGTATCTTCAGAAGGTCGGCCTGTCCTCATCGATGGGCCCCGGCCTGAAGATCGATCTGGGCGAAGTGCAGGGCGCGTAAGCACCCCGCATCGGCAACGAGCAAGGGGCCGGGAAGCATTGCGCTTTCCGGCCCTTTTCGTTTGTGGCAAGTTTGCGTGATGAGAAATCCGATCCTGGTTTTGTCGCTGGCCTTGCTGGCCGCCTGCTCACAAGATGCGCAGCCAGATCCCCAGACTGGGCCGAGCGCCAAGCCCGGCGTTGCAGCCAGCGCCGAGCCCGCAGCAACCGCGAGCAGCGAAGCGCCGCCGCTGGCCGGACCGGTGTCAGCCTACACGTCGTTCAAGGATTGCAAGCTGGTTGAAAGCGGCGAGGGCGAGGACTGGTCGATCTCCCGGTGCAAAGGCATTGGCGGCTATGACTTGCAAGTTGACTATGGTGATGCCCGCGACGATCTGGTGTTGCTGCGGCGGGGCAAGCCGCCGGTCAAACTGAACCTATTCGCGCTTGGTTCAGGCGGGTTCAATACGCTGGGCGATGCGGCTGAATGGCGCGCGCGTGGGGGTGCCGATGGGTCTGACCCGGCCATGCTGATCGTCCGCAACAAGATCAGTGAAGATCCAGAAGATTCGGCCAAGCAGACCCATCTGTTGGTGGTGATCGATCTTAAAAAAGCATGCGTGATTGCGCAGGTGCGGCCCCAGTCCGGGCAGAATGCAGCCGCGCGCAGCATCGCCGATGGCGCGCCGCGCAAGTGCCTTAGTCGCTAGCGGACTGGCCCAGATTGGCTTCGCTGTAGCATTCAACCACGAAGGCCAATGGCTGGCCATCAGGCAAGATCAGCCGCGCGCGGTGGGTAGAAATAGCATTTTCCGGGCAGCCCGGATCGCCCCGCCGCGCGGCGTCCAGCGGTAGCCGCGCGAAATTGAGGCTGGCAGCGATTCGCCCAAACGGCACCTGCGTCTCGGCCAGCTGGCGGTTCATATCCGCAGTCAGCCGGGAAGGTACAAACCAGTTGTGTGCATCCGATAGCACGTGCGGGCCGCAAACCAGCCGGACATGCCGATAGCCCAGCGGTGCATCCGGGCTAAGGCCAAGGATCGTGCGGATATCGGCGGGCGGGGCTTCATCGGCGCCCGTTACGAACTGGACTGCGATCGTTTCGCCTGGCGCAATTGCACGCTGATCGCACCATTGCTGTAGTGCAGCCGTGGCGCTGGCGTGGCCAGCCAGATTCGCCTCGAACGCGGCGATGGTCTGATTGACAGGAGCATGCGCGCAGCCAGCGATTGATAGCGATGCAGCGGCGAGCGTCATGAAAAGCGTTCCGAATCTGGTCATTCGTTGCCAGCGTGGCAGCCAAACCCTGTGTGCCAATAGCCGCCAATCAAGCGCTGCGCCAGTGGGGCTTTGGTGCAGGAACAGCTAAATGCCGCCCGGCACAGCATCGCGCCCCAGCGCGCGCAGGCCCACCACCAGCGCTTCGCAGGCTGCATCGAGCAATGCCGGTTCGACGGATCGCACCACGAAGTTCGCCCCCACCCGGCCTTCGCGGAAGAACGGGTAGCTGCCGATCGCGACGCCTTCGTGCGAACGCTCGGTTTCGCGCAGCAAATCTGCCACTTCGCTTTCCGCAACCCAGCTGCCAACAGTTTCGCTGAGCAGCGCAGCGCCGCCTTCAAGTTCGCCGGTCAGCGCATCGAGCATGCCGGCGGTGATCGAGGGAACCCCGGCCATCAGGAACACGTTGCCGATCTGGATCCCGGGCGCGCCAGACATGCGGTTGGGTATCAACGCTGCCCCATCGGGTACGCGGGCCATCCGCAGCCGCGCTTCGTTCAATCCGCCGCGCGTTTCATAATAGCGTTCCAGGATCGCACGGGCTTCAGGATGGATCACCACGTCCACGCCCAGCGCCTGCGCCACAGCATCGACGGTGATGTCATCATGGGTGGGGCCGATCCCGCCGGTGGTGAACAGATAATCATTGCGGTTGCGCAAGGTGTTTACGGCTTCAACGATCGCATCGGTACTATCCGCCACGACGCGCACTTCGCCCAGTCTGATGCCCTGGACATTCAGCCAGGTTGCAACCTGGGCGATGTTCTTGTCTTGCGTTCGGCCCGAAAGAATTTCGTCACCAATGACGAGCAGGGCGGCTTTCCAGATGCGGGTCGGTGCGGTCATACCGTTAGGCTAGGTGATAAAGCGGTGCCGCGCAATTTCTAGATCACTGCGAGATCCCGTTCAGATATCGGCCAGTTCCCTTGCCCGGGTGAACTGCAACACCCCATCATCAATCGGTGCCTGGCGCATGTCCTGTCTGTCGCGCTTGTAATCCTGGTTGAGCCGCCAAGGCAGGCTGGGTGCATTCTTTGGCATCATGTCCTTGCCGCGATCGAGATAGCCCGATGAGAAGCCTGAAAAGACATCGTCGGGTTCAAGGCCGGAATCGGCAGCAAGCACCGGGGTGGCCGCAACGGCGCCATAGGTGTCCATCTGCTTGAGCAGCCGGGTAATGTATTCACCAATGATATCGACCCGCAAAGTCCAGCTGGCGTTGATATAGCCGAACACCGCCGCCATGTTGGGGACATTTGAGAACATGCAGTTGCGGTAATAGAACGCCTTGCCGAAATCGACCGGCTTGCCATCCACTGCAATTGCGATCTTGCCGGCTACCGCCAGTTTAAGGCCGGTTGCGGTAACGATCACATCGGCTTCGATGTGTTCGCCCGATTTAAGCTTGATCCCGGCGGCATCAAAGCTGTCGATGTGGCCGGTTACCACGCTGGCCTTGCCCTGATTGATTGCGCTGAAGAAATCGGCATCGGGCACCAGGCACAGCCGTTGCTCCCAGGGATTGTAGGGAGGAACGAAATCGGTCTCATTGTAGTTCGGGCCAAGGTTCTTGGCGGTTTCCGCCAGCAGGAATGCCTTGGCCTTTTCGGGGTTGCTGCGGACCCGCTTGAACATCATGTCCTGCATGGTGATGTTCTTGAAGCGGGTGATCGCATAGGCCAGCTTTTCCGGCAGCACCTTGCGCAGGCCATTGGCAATCCCATCGCGCGCGGGACGGCTGACCATATAAGTTGGTGTCCGCTGCAACTGGGTAACATGCGCTGCGCCAGAATGGGCCATTGCCGGGAGGATTGTAACCGCCGTCGCGCCCGATCCGATCACCACCACCTTTTTGCCCTGATAGTCAAAGTCCTTCGGCCAGAACTGCGGATGGATGATCGTGCCCTTGAATTTTGATCGGCCCTTGAAGCCGGCGTCAAAGGGTTCGTCGTAGTCGTAATAACCGGAACCCAGAAACAGGAACCGCCCCTGCAGTCGCTGCGACTGGCCATTTGCGTCCTCGGTCACCACCGTCCAGCGGGCGGTCTTGCTGTCCCAATCGGCCGAGACCACTTTCTGGCCAAAGCGCATCTTTTCACGCAGGCCATACTGATCGGCGATGTCATTGAGGTATTCGAGAATTGCCGGTGCATCGGCGATCGATTTTTCGTGTTTCCACGGCGCGAAGGAAAAGCCCAGGGTGTGCATATCGCTATCGCTGCGGATGCCGGGATAACGGAACAGATCCCAGGTTCCACCGATCTGATCGCGGCGATCAAGGATGGCAACGGTTTTGCCCGGGCAGTCCTTGGCCATATGCACGGCCATGCCGATGCCGGAAATTCCGGCGCCGACTATGATCATGTCAACGCATTGCTCGATCGGCGCCATCGCATTCATGGCCATGTTCTCCCATCAATTGACATTGCTGTCAGTATTAACTGTGCGCTTAACATCATGAAGCCGGGATTGCCAGCGTCAACCTGCTTTGCCAAATAGAGGCATGACAATCGTAGCAGCCCGCCGATATTCAGGCGGCAAACCCCTTGGAAACGCCCTTGAGCTTGATGGCCACGATCAGCCCGCACCCGGCCGACACGAATTTGACTGGGTTGGACTGGCCGATCCCACCGATCACGAGATGGAACTGGTTCGCACCCAGTTTGGGCTGCACCCGCTGGCCGTGGAAGATGCGCTTAATCCCAACCAGATGCCCAAAATCGAGAGCTATGGGCACCAACTGTTCATCATCGCGCGCACTGCTGCGCTCGAAACAGGGGAGAACATCGTCTATGGCCAGACCGCGATCTTCCTTGGCCCGCATTTCGTGGTGACCGTGCGGATTGGATCGACCCGGGCCCACACCAACCTTCGCCGCCGGCTGGAGTCCGATGGCGAGCGTTTGATCGAAGGGCCAGACTATGTTGCCCATGCGATCCTTGATTTCATCGTCGATGGCTATCAGCCGATCCTCGAGAAATACGAGGAAAGCGTGCAGGACATGGAAGAACACGCGATCGACCAGTTTCCTGAGCCTTCCACGATCCGCCGGATTTTCCGCCTGCGCCGGCAGTTTCGCCGTTTTGCCCGGATTGTCGGGCCGATGGAGGAAGTATGCGAACGGCTGACCGCAACCGAACTGCCGGTGATCGATCAGGGCGCGCGGATCTGGTTCCGCGATGTGCTTGACCATGTCCGCCGCAGTCTGGCCCGGATGGCAGGCCTGCGCGATACGCTGGCCAGCATCGTTGAAACCGCCAGCCTGCTTGAGCAGCACCGGCAAGGCGATATGACCCGCCAGCTGGCTTCGTGGGCAGCCATTCTTGCAGTGCCCACTGCGATTGCCGGTATCTATGGGATGAATTTCGATTACATGCCCGAATTACACAGCAAGTGGGGCTATCCCGCGGTCTGGGCGGTAATTCTGGGGATCTGCGGGGGCTTGTTCCTGCGCTTTCGCCGGATGGGGTGGCTCTAAGGAATTTTTGCATGGCTGGGCATGGCGGCACGCGGGTAATCATCACGGCGCTGGCGGCGAACGTCGGGATTGCGATCGCCAAATTCGTCGCGGCCGGGATCACCGGATCATCCGCGATGATAACCGAAGGCGTCCACAGCCTGGTCGATTCAACCAATCACGTGTTGCTGCTTTACGGATCCAGGCGCAGCCACAAGGGCGCCGATGGGTTGCATCCGCTGGGCTATGGCCGCGAGCTGTATTTCTGGTCTTTCGTAGTAGCCGTGCTGGTTTTCGCGCTGGGCGCCGGAGTATCGCTGTATGAAGGCATACTGCATTTGCTGCACCCTGAGCCGAGCAGCGAGGTAGGAATTGCGTTTATCGTGCTGGGCGTGGCCGCAGCTTTAGAAAGCTGGTCAACCTGGGAAGCGCTGCGAGCGTTCAATGCCACCCGCGGCGATAAAAGCATGATCCGCGCGCTCAAGGATACCAAGGATGCCCCAACATTGGTGGTGCTGCTGGAAAATGCCGGTGCGCTGGCTGGGCTGCTGGTGGCGGCGCTGGGCATTGCGCTGGCGCAGTGGACCGGAAATCCGATCTGGGATGGGGTGGCATCGGTGATGATCGGGCTGATCCTGGCCGCGATTGCGATCGTGCTGATTGTTGAGGCCAAGGGGCTGCTGATTGGGGAAAGCGCTGATCCAGCGCTGGTAGAGGCAATCCGCGCTTGTGCAGCCAGCCACGCCGGGGTTCGCAAAGTGCATGAAGTGCTGACCGTGCATCAAGCGCCCGAAATGGTGGTCAGCGTGATCAGCGCCGATTTTGAAGACTCGATCACTGCGCGTGACGTGGAACAGACCGTGCGCGATATCGAAGCTGCCGTTGCCCGGCAGTTTCCGGTGGTTACGCGGGTCTATGTCCGGCCAATGGGCGAAGCGGCTTCGGGTTAGAATTTTGACCGGACCAGCAACTATGCAGGCGTCACATCTTCATGCGCTGATCGGCAAAGTTGGCCAAGTATCTGCAATGGAGTGTCCATCATAAACCGCGATATCGCCGAATTGCAGGAACAATGCCTCGCTTTGATCGGGACGCAAGAACACGTGATCGTCGGGTTTGAGATCGACCAGCTTTGATCCGGTCAGCAGTTCCTGGTTGGAACTGCGCCCGAAAAGTTTGGAATATTCAAGCCCTGGCGGCGAAACCGGCTTGGCCAGCCAGTGCCCGCCATGGATGAAGAACCCGCGCTGGGTGCCCCGGTCCCACCAATGCATCGCGCCCGAAAGCGCCTCTACGCCGGGCAGCGATTGATCGGCGCTGGCCTTGATCACCGGGGTGGCGATGAAGGCGGCTGGGAGCAGATCGGTGAGGTCGTCATAGTCAAAGGCCCCCGGCTTGACGAAGGCTGAGCCGACCGACACTTCGTTTGCGACAGTGCCTGCGCAGTGGCGGCGGAAGGTGGGGCTACCGGCAGAGTTGAGCGTCAACGTCTCCGGGTTGAGCCCGGCGCCCTTCAGCACATCGATGGCGGCGCGATAGGCCTGCTGCGATGCCGTCCAGGCTTTGTCGGCACTGGGCATTTTGGGGACGTGCGGGTCATAGCCCATCAGCCCGGCAATCAGCGGCTGATCGGCGCGTTCCTGCCGCACTGCGGCTGCCAGCACCTGCATATCGGCAAAGCCGCCGCGGTGCAGGCCGACATCGATCTCCAAGCTGATCTTGAGCGGCAAAGCTCGGGCCATGGCGGCGGCTTCGTATTCGGCAAGCCGTGCGGGCGTGTCGATCAGCCACTGCACCCGCGCAGCGGCAACGGCCCCGGCCTTGTCGGCTACCCGGATGAATTCGCTGACCGGCAGCGGCTTGCCCATCAGATAGTCGCTCTCAGGATGGAGCGGCATTAGTTGGAGCAGCATTTCGGCGCTGAACACCATCAACCGCTGGGTGCCCATGCCCTGCATGATCGCATCGAGCAGTTGCAGCGATGGCAGCGATTTTGCCACCACCCGCAGCGGCAGCTTGGCTGAATCGGTACTCTTTCGAATTGCGGCAATGTTGGCCGTCAGCCGTGCATGGTCCACCACCAAAGTCGGCCGCATCAGTCCGGCGCGTTTGAGCGCGGCGGAAAGGCCCGCAAAATAGGCTTCGTGCATTCCGCCCCTTTCCGCCGGCCGCGCCAGCATGGTGCCGATCCCGGCCAAGGCCAACGCGCCGCCGCCCACGATCATGGTCCGCCGCTTCACCCGAAGACCTTCTTGAGGAACGGATTGACCATTCGCCCGGCCGGGTCAACCGAACGCCGCACCGCCTGCGCCTCGGCAAACATTGGGTAGAGCGCCTTCAGTTCACCCGCGCCAAGCGAATGCAGCTTGCCCCAATGCGGCCGTCCGCCAGCTTCGCGGAAAAGTGGTTCGATCAATTTGAACATCCAGTCATGCGGTTCCTTGTACCATGCGTGGACGGCGATCGAGCCGCTCTCGCGCTGGTAGAACGGCGAAAGCCAGGCATCGTCCGGCGCAATGATCCGCGCTTCGATCGGGAAAAACACGTCCAGCGCGTCGCGCTCGATCCGGGCGATCACTTCGCGCAGCACTTCGGCCTGGGCCGCTATCGGCAGGTGGTATTCCATTTCCTTGAACCGGTCTGGTCGCTCATTGGACAGCAGCTTCCAGCCCTCGTCGATCGCCACATCCGTGGGCAGGTCCTTCATCGCCATCTGCGCGGCACGGCGGCGCAGGCCGGGTGTGAATTCAAACAGATCGCGCAGTCGTTTCAGGTCCATCAAGGTCTGGCTGTCGGTATCAGGCAGGCGCGGACTGACCGGCTCAGTGGTTACATCATGGGTGATAAGCGCTGATTTTCCGGTGAACGGCAGGACCAGAAATTCTGCATTGCGGTGTTTTGCGGCCAGCATTGGCCATTCCCCCAGCACCCAGTCGGTATCGACCAGCCTGACCACCTTTTTGACCCGGCTGAGCGGCTGGTTCTGCAATGTCACCTGGCTCAGCACGCCAAACGCCCCAAGGCCCACCCGTGCTGCGTGGAACAGTTCGGGCCGCGTTTGGCGGCTGCATTCGGCGATTGTGCCATCGGGCAGGACCAGCCGCAGCGCGGTGACGGTGCCGTGGATTGCGGTAATGCCCTTGCCGGTGCCA
Source organism: Novosphingobium sp. (assembly GCF_040079535.1). GTDB lineage: Bacteria > Pseudomonadota > Alphaproteobacteria > Sphingomonadales > Sphingomonadaceae > Novosphingobium. Next base: position 114,512 of record NZ_JBEBKB010000002.1, read on the forward strand.
TGGGTGCCGGTGGCCAATGCGCCGGCCAGTGTCTGCTTGTTTATATCGGGCAGGCTCAACATCTCTTGCCCGATAGCTGCCAGCGCCGGGCCAAGTGCGGAAAGCTTGGTGCCTGCGCGAACCGTTGCGGTTGCAGTCGTGGTGTCTTGACTGACCAACCCCTCTAGCCGATCGAGCGAAAGCAGTGTGCCCTCGGTTGGTACCAGCGCCGTAAAGCTGTGCCCCGCGCCTACCGGACGGATCGGCACGGCGGCGGCGGGCAGCATTGCAGCCAGTTCCGCCTCATCGGCAGGGGCGGCGCGTTTCATTGGATAGGCATGTTCCAATCCCGACCAGTTGGACCACAGCGCGCGGCCTTGCGGATCGATTGCGGCTGGCAGTGCTGGTTCGCGGCTCATCCAGGCCCGGCGCCCGGCGCAGCTTCCCGCCCCCAGTGCCATCAGTCCTGCACTGCCCAGCAACACTTTGCGCCGCGTGATCATAGCTCGCGTCCGGCCATGAAGGCTATCAGGGCCTTGAGATCATCGGGCGAGCATTCGAAGCATTGCCCGCCGGCCGGCATGCCTTTCTTGCCCTGGATCGCTGCACTCAGCAGTCCGGCCTCTCCCTGCGCCCAGCGCGGATCCCACACCGTTCGATCGCCGGTTAGCGGGGCTTGCGCGCCGCTGACGGTGTGGCAGCCCTTGCACGAATTTGCATAGAGCTTGGCAAGGCGCGCATCCTTTGGTGAAAATGCCGCGCTTTGTTCAGCCGTCAATGGTTTGGGTGGCGCTTCGCCGGTTCCGCAAGCGGCCAGGGCCAGCATCAGAATGACAAGCAAAAACCGCATGAATCTCCCCCGGTTACCTAGAGAGCATCATGCGGCCTTCACTGAATTGCGCAAGTGGTGAAGTCAGGGCTTAACCCCAGCGGCGTTGCCCGCCGCCGCCGCCGCCCGGCTTTTTGCCGCCTGGCTTGCGATTGGGCTGGCCGCCTTGTGCGCCATCGCTGCGTGGCTTGGCACCAGCCGGGCGCACTGCATCGCGGTGGACCTGGACCGGACGCTCGGTCCGCTCGCCGCGGTCACGCGGAGCATTGCTGCGGTCGCGCGGCGGGCCGCGGCGATCGCCACCACGATCGTTGGGGCGGAAATCGCCGCGCGGCTCGCTGCGTGCCGGGCGATCGCCCTGCGGCTGGTGCTGGCGTGCTTCGCGGTCCTCGGCGGCCAGCGGATTGAACCCGGCGGGACGCGGCGCGGTCGCGCGGCGATCGTCGGCGATCCGTTCGTTGCGGATGTATTGATCGCGCGACTGGCCGTCGCGGCCTTGCCCGCCATTGGCCCGGTTGTTGTTGGGGCGCTGGCCGCGGCCGTTGCCGCCGCCACGTGCTCCGCCGCGTCCGCCGCCAAGCCCGCGTGCATCGCGTTCATCGCGGCGCGCATCCTGATCCATCTCGGCCTGGGTCCGGCGCGCCGGGGCCGGCAGACGAGAGGCTTCCTGGCTGAAGTTTTCGGGCAGCGGCACGGTTGCCAGCTTTACGTCGGTCAGCCGTTCGATATCGCGCAGGTAGGGCTTTTCATCGGGCGCGCAAAAGCTCAGCGCTACGCCGTCTGCCCCGGCACGCGCGGTGCGGCCAATCCGGTGAACATACTGTTCGGCCACGTTGGGCAGCTCATAATTGAAAACGTGGCTTACGCCGGTCACGTCGATCCCGCGCGCGGCAATATCGGTCGCGATCAGCACTGGCATGGTGCCCTTGCGGAAAGCACCCAGTGCGGCGGTGCGCTGGGCCTGGCTTTTGTTGCCGTGGATCGCTGCAGCCTGGACGCCGGCGGCGTTCAGATGGCGCACCACGCGGTCAGCGCCATGCTTGGTCCGGGTAAAGACCAGCGCAGACGTGATTTCACCCGATTCCAGCCCTTTCTTGAGACTGAGCGAGAGCAGCGATTGCTTCTCGGACTGGTTGACGAAGCAGACGTACTGCTCAACCCGCTCAGCCGTGGTGGCCTGCGGGGTCACTTCAACCCGCACCGGGTTGGAGATGAACTGTTTGCCCAGATCGGCAATTGCCTTGGGCATGGTTGCGCTGAAGAACAGGCTCTGGCGTTCCTTGGGCAGCATGTTGGACACCCGCTTCAAGGGCACGATAAAACCAAGGTCCATCATCTGATCGGCTTCGTCGAGCACGAAAATTTCGACATTGCGAAGCGTCAGCGCGCGCTGGTCGATCAGATCGAGCAGACGGCCCGGTGTGGCAACCAGCACGTCGCAGCCGCCAACCAGCGCGCGGGCCTGCTTGCCCACAGGAATGCCGCCGAAGATGCACTGGACCGACAGGTTCAGGAACTTGGCATAGCCGCGCATGTTTTCGGCGATCTGGGCGGCCAGTTCGCGGGTTGGGCTCAGCACCAGCATCCGGCAGCTGGCATTGCTGCGGGCCTTGGGATTGGCCGCCAGCCGATGCAGCGAAGGAAGCGAAAACGCGGCGGTCTTGCCGGTCCCGGTCTGGGCGATGCCCAAAAGGTCGCGGCCTTGCAGCAAGGCAGGGATCGATTGCAACTGGATCGGAGTGGGGTCGGTATAACCTTTGGCTTCAAGCGCACGGATCAGGGGCTCGGCCAAGCCAAGGTCGGAAAAATAGGTCATGAATTATGCTTTCAGATATAGCCGCACCCGCGCCGCATGAGGGGCACGGGACAGCAGGGGCTTTTCAAAGCAACCCTGCGTGACAAAGGCGGCGCAATAACGGTCAACCGGGCGTTCGAGGCGGCCTTGCCCCAGCGGGCTGGCCTCACGCGGCTACGAACTGCTGCCCGATTTGAAAGGGGCTAGTCCGGTTGGATGTGTAGCCGCTATATGCTGCATTGCACAACAAAGCAAGAAAATTGCGCTAGGGGGTCTTGCCCAGTATGGGCCCTGGTATGTTGCGCATTTCAAATCTGGTCCTGCCGCTCGATCACGGCCCCGAAGCGCTTGAAGGAGCCATCGCCGCACGGCTGGGAATTGGCCTGGATCAGGTGACAAATTTCACCCTGGTGCGGCGCGGCAATGATGCGCGCAAGAAGGCGGCGATCAAGCTGGTCTATAGCTTCGATGTAGCCGTGGTTGACGAAGCCGCCGTGCTGGCCGCCCATGCCGGGGATCCGCAGGTACGGGCGCGGCCCGATACGTCCTACAGGTTTCCGGTCATGGCGCCCGATGGGTGGCCAAACAACGGCAGCGCTGAGCGCCCGGTGGTGATCGGTGCGGGCCCTTGCGGTTTGCTGGCGGCATTGATCCTGGCGCAGATGGGGCTGCGGCCAATCATCATCGAGCGCGGCAAGGCTGTGCGCGAGCGGACCAAGGATACCTGGGGGCTGTGGCGCCGATCACAGCTGGAGCCAGAATCGAACGTCCAGTTTGGCGAGGGCGGGGCCGGGACCTTTTCCGATGGCAAGCTTTACAGCCGGATCAAGGACCCGCGCCATCTGGGGCGCAAGGTGCTGAGCGAATTTGTGATCGCCGGTGCGCCCGAAGATATCCTGACCGAAGCCCACCCGCATATCGGCACGTTCCGGCTTGTCACGATGGTGATGTCGATCCGCAAGACGATAGAAGAGCTGGGCGGGGAATACCGTTTTGGCACGCGGGTTGAGGAATTTGTGGTTGAGGACGGCCAGTTGACTGCGCTCAAGCTCTCTACCGGAGAGTTGCTCGCGGCGCGGCATGCAGTGCTGGCGGTGGGCCACTCGGCGCGCGATACCTTTGAACGGCTCTATCAGGCCGGAGTGCAGATAGAGGCCAAACCGTTTGCGATCGGGGTCAGGATCGAACATCCGCAAAGCTGGATCGACAAAGCCCGCTATGGCCCCAATGCGGGCAACAAGGTGCTGGGCCCTGCCGCCTATGCCCTTTCGCACCAGGCCAGCAATGGCCGCGCGGTCTATTCGTTCTGCATGTGTCCGGGCGGGCGCGTGGTGGCTGCTGCCAGCGAGCCGGGCCGGGTTGTTACCAATGGTATGAGCCAGCATTCGCGGGCTGAATTCAACGCCAATTCAGGGCTGGTGGTCGATATCAATCCCGATCGTGACTTTCCCGGTGATCCGCTGGCTGGCATGCGGCTGCAACGCGCGCTGGAAGAAAAGGCCTTTGTGGCGGGCGGATCGAACTATCAGGCCCCCGGACAGCGGGTGGGCGATTTTCTGGCCCGGCAACCGTCCAGCGCGTTCGGTGTGGTTGAACCCAGTTACAAGCCAGGGGTGAAGCCCACCGATCTGTGTGAGGTTCTGCCCGGATTCGTTACCGATGCCCTGCGCGAGGCATTGCCGGTTTTCGGCCGTCAGGTGCCGGGATACGATCACCCGGATGCAGTGATGACCGGGGTTGAAACCCGCACGTCCAGCCCGGTCCGCATCCCGCGCGGCGCCGATTTGCAAAGCACCAACACCCGCGGGCTTTATCCAGCCGGCGAAGGTGCAGGTTATGCCGGCGGGATCCTTTCGGCTGCGGTTGACGGGATCAAGGTTGCCGAAGCCCTGGCGCTGGATTTGTTGCGGGCATGAGCGGCTTTGACGTTATCGTCCTTGGCGCAGGTGCGGCCGGGCTGTTTTGCGCCGCCACTGCCGGGCAGCGCGGGCGCCGTGTGCTGGTGCTCGATCACAACAGTGAAGTGGGCCGAAAGATCCTGATTTCGGGCGGAGGCCGGTGCAATTTCACCAATTTGCACACCGCGCCAGACCGGTTTCTCTCCGTCAATCCGCATTTCGCCAAGTCGGCGCTGGCCCGGTATAGTCCGCGTGATTTCCTTGCTCTCGTCGAGGCGCACCAGATCGCCTGGCACGAGAAGACCCTGGGCCAGCTGTTTTGCGATGGTTCGGCCCGGCAAGTGGTCGATCTGCTGCTGGCCGAATGCGCCAAAGGTGCGGTGGAATTCAGGCTGGGGCAGGCAGCCGGCCCGATCGAGCATCGCGATGGGCAGTTCCATCTGGCCGGGGCCTGCGCGCCGGCGCTGGTGATCGCCACCGGCGGCCCATCGATCCCCAAGCTGGGCGCATCGGGCCTGGCCTATGATCTTGCCCGGCAATTCGGCCTCAAAGTGGTAGAGCCGCGCCCGGCGCTGGTTCCGCTGACGCTGGGCGGGGATGACGTGTTGTTCCGCGAACTTTCGGGCGTTGCCGCCCCGGTTGAAGCGCGGGCGGGCAAAACAAAATTCCGCGAAGCCGCACTGTTCACCCACCGTGGTCTATCGGGCCCGGCGATCCTGCAGGTCTCCAGCTACTGGAAGCGCGGTGACGAAGTGGGGATCAATTTCCTGCCCGATGCCGCGCAGGGCTGGTTGCTTGCCGCCAAGCGGACCCAGCCCAGAAAGGCGATGCGGGCTGTGCTGGGCGAACCATTGCCCGATCGCCTGGCCCTGGCCCTGGCCGAACGGCTGGGTCTGGCGGGCGATCTTGGCAACATGTCTGACAAGGCATTGGCGTCTGCTGAAGCACGCCTGGCCGATTGGCGCTTCAGGCCCAATGGCAGCGAGGGTTTTGCCAAGGCCGAGGTTACCGCCGGCGGGATCAGCACCGCCGAGCTATCGAGCCAGTCGATGGAGGCGCGCAAAGTGCCGGGCCTTTACGCGATTGGCGAGGCAGTAGATGTGACCGGCTGGTTGGGCGGATACAACTTCCAATGGGCCTGGGCCAGCGCGCGGGCGGCGGGTATGGCGCTCTAGTCCGCGATCACACCGAACAGGTCGTGGGCATCGGCATCTTCGATCTGGACCGAGACGAAATCACCCGGCTTGGTGCCAGCAGGCACATCGCGCAGGTACACCGCTCCATCGATCTCAGGCGCGTCGGCCTGGCTGCGGCCGGTGGCACCCAAATCGCCGTCCTCATCGGGCTCGCCAACTTCATCGATGATCACCTGGACAGTGCGGCCAACCTTGGCGGCCAGTTTGGCCGCGCTGATCGCTTCGGTCCGTTCCATGATCCGTGCGTAGCGTTCTTCCTTGAGCTGTTCGGGCACCGCACCGGGCAGCGCGTTGGCTGCCGCCCCTGCAACCGGTTCGAACCGGAACGCACCAACCCGGTCAAGCTGGGCCTCGTCCAGCCAATCCAGCAGGTACTGGAAATCGGCCTCGGTCTCACCGGGGAAGCCGACCACGAAAGAGCTGCGAACCGCAATATCGGGACAGATTTCGCGCCAGGCCTTCAGCCGTTCAAGCACCTTGGCCTCGTTGGCCGGGCGCTTCATCGCCTTCAACACCGATGGGCTGGCGTGCTGGAACGGAATGTCGAGATAGGGGGTGATGAGGCCTTCCGCCATCAGCGGGATCACCGCATCGACATGCGGATAGGGATAGACGTAGTGCAGCCGGACCCAAGGCGTCTCACCATCAGGGGTGCGCAGGCCGCCCAGTTCGCGGGCCAGATCGGTCATGTGGGTACGGACCGGGCGTTCCTGCTGGGAATTTTTGGCTTTCCAGTTCCGCTCTTCGTGGCGGACATCGACGCCGTATGCCGATGTATCCTGGCTGATAACCAGCAGCTCCCTGGTTCCGGCGGCGACCAGCTTTTCAGCTTCGCGCAGCACCGCGTCGATCCGCCGGCTGGCCAGCTTTCCGCGCAAGGATGGAATGATACAAAACGAGCAGGCGTGGTTGCAGCCTTCGGAAATCTTGAGATAGCTGTAGTGGCGCGGGGTCAGCTTGATATCAGCCATGTCGCCGTAATTCTGGGGAACCAGATCGACGTAGGGGCCCTGGCTGGGCGGGGCAGCTTCATGGACAGCCTCGACCACTGCCTCATACTGGTGCGCACCGGTGACCGCGAGCACCTGCGGGAATTTGGCGCGGATCAGCTCGGCCTCATTGCCCATGCAGCCGGTTACGATCACCCGCCCGTTTTCAGCAATCGCCTCGCCAATCGCGGCCAGGCTTTCCTCTTTGGCCGAATCGAGGAACCCGCAGGTGTTGACCAGCACCACATCTGCGCCCTGATAATCGGGCGACATGGCATAGCCATCGGCGCGCAGCTTGGTAAGGATGCGTTCGCTATCGACCAGCGCCTTGGGACAGCCCAGGCTGACCATGCCGATACGTTTCTGATCTGGAATTATAGTGGCCATCGCGCGGCCCCTTACACGCCCGGCGCGCAAAGTGCTACAGCTGGCGCGAACAGGAGATTGAGATGGGTTCGGTGAACTGGGTGGCAGTGGTGCTGGCAGGGCTGACGGCGGCTGGCCTGCTCCATCTGATCGAGGCGCGGCAGGGCGGCGCGCGGCGGCTGGCGCTGCTGGGATTGGTGATGCTGATCGCTGCGGCGATGCTGGGCCACGCGCTGGCCCGAATCGGCGCAGAAAAGTTGGCATTGAAGCCGTGGCTGTTTTTTATGCAGGCAGGTGGTCTGGCCGGGGCATTCGTCGTGCCGGCTTTGCTGATCAGCGGCGTCAGATGGCAACGCGCGCTGGGCTGGCTGCTGGCCTACCTTGCCATGGGCGGAACCTTCTGGCTTATCGCTTAGCCTTGGGGAGATAGCGCACCGGATCCTGCGCCAATTTGTTGCGGCGCACTTCGAAGTGAAGCTGCGGCACTTCGGCAAGGCCGGTCTGCCCAACCAGCCCGACCCGCTCGGTCGCCTTGACCTTGTCCCCAACTTTTACGGTGATTTTGTCGAGATAGCTGTAGGTCGTGGTCCAGCGTCCGGCGTGCCAGACGATCACGGTTAGCCCGTATTCCTCTGGCCCTTGTCCCGCAAAAATCACCTTGCCGGCGGCCGATGCGCGCACAGCGGTGCCGGCCGGAGCCAGAATGTCGATTCCGTCATGCCCCGTCTGGCCTTGCTTGCCCGCGATGAACGCGCGGCGGATTTTTCCTTGAAGTGGCCAGATGAAAGTGGGTGCGGCGGTATCTGGCAAGCCAGATTCAGGATCGGTTGAGATCGAGGGCTGCGCGGCGGCCGTCGCCGGCTTGGCAGACACCGTCGGAATGGCCAGCTTTTGCCCAGCCTTCAGCGCGGCATCGGGTTTGATCGCGTTGGCAGCTGCGATTGCACTCCACGGCACGCCATAGATCATGGCCACGTCAAACCCGGTTTCGCCGGCCTTCACCGTATGACTGCGCCGGCGCGGGATCACCAGCTTTTGCCCGGCGCGCAGCGCATAGGGCGCCTTCAGGCTGTTGGCTTCGATGATCAGCACCCGCGGCACTTCGGCGCGCTGGGCAATCCCGCCCAACGTCTCTCCCGGCAAAACTACATGGACGCTTTCGGTCTTGGGATCAGTTTTCGGATCCTGCGCCAATAGCGGCGCGGCGACCAGAACGGCCAAAGCAAGGGCAAAGGCCCCCGCGCGGCTCATCCGCCAAAACGCTCCGCCAGCTGGGCCAGCGAGCCTTCGTGGGTCAGGTCCAATTGAAGCGGTGTCACCGATATGTACCCGTCCTGGATTGCCTCAAGATCGGTTGCATGGCCTGGCGTATGTTCAATCCCATGCAGGCCGAACCAGAAATAGCTATACCCTCTCGGGTCGGTTCCTTCAACCAGCGAACCACGCGCATAGTCATGAAATCCTTGGCGAACTACACGAATTCCGTGGACATCTGCCGCCGCCAGCGCCGGAAAATTGACGTTGATCAGTGTGCGCGGTGCAAACGGAGCCTTCAGCAGCGGGGCCAGCACTTTGGCCCCCCATGCTTCGGCAGCGCCAAACGGCACGGCATCGCCCATACCTTCCTTCGCATAAACCTGGCTGAACGCGATCGATGGAATGCCGGCCAGTGCGCCTTCGATTGCGGCCGAAACCGTGCCCGAATAGGTCACGTCATCGCCCAGATTGGCCCCCCGGTTGACGCCCGAAAGGATCACATCGGGCTTGCCGGGCAAAACTTTGCGCAGCGCCATCATCACCGCATCGGTTGGTGTGCCCGATACGGCAAAGCGGTGTTGGTCATACTGGCGCAGGCGGACCGGGCTGCCCAGGGTCAGCGAATGGCCCGCCCCCGATTGCTCCTCTGCCGGGGCGACAATCCAGATGTCATCGCTGAACTGGCGTGCCAGCTTTTCAAGCACATCGAGCCCGGGTGCGTGGATGCCATCATCGTTGGTCAGCAGGATTCGCATCAGGCCGCAGCCAGTGCGGTCAGCCCGCCCATATAGGGCAGCAGCACTGTGGGAACGGCAACCGAGCCATCTTCCTGCTGATAGTTCTCCAGCACCGCCACCAAAGTGCGGCCCACGGCGAGGCCTGAACCGTTGAGGGTATGGACGAATTCGGTGCCCTTTTGCCCCTCGGGCCGGTAGCGGGTGTTCATCCGGCGCGCCTGGAACGGTCCGCAGTTGGAGCACGAGCTGATCTCGCGATAGGTATCCTGCCCCGGCAGCCAGACTTCAAGGTCATAGGTTTTCTGCGCGCCAAATCCCATGTCGCCAGTGCACAGCAGTACTTTGCGATAGGGCAGATCGAGCGCCTGCAGGATCGATTCCGCCGCCGCAGTCATCCGTTCGTGTTCGGCCGCGCTGTCTTCGGGCCGGACCACGCTGACCAGTTCGCACTTTTCAAACTGATGCTGGCGGATGAACCCGCGGGTATCCTTGCCGGCCGCGCCGGCTTCGCTGCGAAAGCACAGCGTCAGCGCAGTCATCCGCAGCGGCAATGCCGCATCATCGATGATCTGGCCCATCACTGATGCGGTCAGGCTGACTTCGGCAGTTGGGATCAGCCAGCGCCCGTCAGTCGTCTGGAACGAATCCTCAGCAAACTTGGGCAGCTTGTCGGTGCCATACATCGCCTCGTCGCGCACCAGCACAGGCGGATTGCATTCGGTGTAACCGGCCTCACTGGTCTGGGTGTCCAGCATGAACTGGCCCAGCGCCCGTTCCAGCCGCGCAATCTGGCCGCGCAGGAACGTGAACCGCGCGCCCGAAAGCAGTGCACCGGTCTCAAAATCAAGCCCCAGCGCCGGGCCCAGATCGGCATGCTCCCTGGGCGGGAAATTGAACGCGCGCGGGCTTCCCCAGCGCAGAACCTCCAAATTGGCGTGCTCATCGGCGCCCTCGGGCACATCGGCCAGCGGCAGATTGGGAATGATCGCCAAAACATCCGTGAGCCGCTGGGTCAGCGCGCGTTCTTCGGCTTCCAGCGCGGGGAGGGTGTCCTTCAGGCTGGCGACCTCGCCCTTGAGCCGTTCCGCCTCATCCTTGTCACCCTTGCCCATCGCCGCGCCGATCAGCTTCGAAGCCTCGTTGCGGCGGTTCTGCGCTTCCTGCATCCGGGTTGCTACCTGGCGGCGATCAGCATCGAGGGCAAGGATCGCAGATGACTGCGGCTCCAGCCCGCGCCGGGCCAGGGCGGTATCGAAAGCTTGCGGGTTCTCGCGGATGAATTTGATATCGTGCATAGTGCGGGCGCTATGCCGCTTTGGCCCGAACGGTGCAAGGCTGGGACAGTGCGGCAAGTTCACTTGTCTGTAACCGGCACTGATGCATAAGCTTGGCTCGATGAAGCTCAAATCGCTTGCCTTGATCCTTGCCGCGCTGGGCGGTGCTGCGGCGCTGGCCATGGCCCCGCGCGGGACTGGCGCGGCTGAAGGCCCGGCATCATCGCCGGTGCAGCCGATCGCACCGCAGTCCGGCGCGGCCAATTCCTATCCGTTCTACATGCCGATGCAGGGGCTTAAACGCCCGGCGGTGAAGCTGTTCGTCAAGTGCGAGGCATCGCGCCGGGCCGGCAAGGAAGTCTATTCCGGCGCCAGCGCGCAATCTATCGGCGGGCGGGCCGAGGGCGGCTATGAGATCATTTTCGAAGCAGCCGACAGCGCGGGCAATCCGTGCGTCTATCCGTTTTACCCGTGGCTGCCGCAAGTGATCGGATCGCTGCATAATACGCAGTATATCCTGCGCAGCTCGGTTCCGGGCCAGCAGGTGACCTTCCGGACCGGCGATCAATGGGCCACGATCAATCTGCGGCTGTTCGATTTCGGCCGGCAACGCGTCCATTTCGAATTGAGCGATATTGCGCTCGATTTTCCCGGCGCGGTTCAGCCCAAAGGCGGGCTTCATCTGGAAACTTTTGGCGGGCAGGCACCGGGGCTGTTTACCGCGGTGATCCGCCGCAGCAAGGTGTTTGGCGGCAAGAACGGCTTGTTCGTGCCCAGCGGTCAGACCATGCTTTATATTGAGGACAGCGAGTTTTCCGGCAATGTCGGCAGCAATGTCGATCAGGAACACACCACCTACATCAACGGCATCCTGGTTTCGCACCTCAGAAATTCGGTCTGGCGCGGGCAGCGCGGCTGGCAAGATGTGGCCAGCGGGCACCAGCTGAAGGACAAGGCCTACCTGCGCGTTTATGAAAACGTGACGGTAACCAACACGCCAAACGGCGCCGCCCCTTCGGCGATGCCTTTGGTCGATATCTCGGCGATGGGCTTCACCTGGGCCAACAACCTCACGCTGAAACGGCTGGCTTCGGCGCAGGCCCCGCGTGAGGCACTGGTCGATCTGCGCAGCGAGATCCTTTACGGCGCGCCGGGCACCTATCCGTGGAACCCGCTGATCGATGGAAGCTGGAAGATGCCGGCCCAGCCGCTCGGTGCGCTCGATAAGGTTTATCTATCGGTGTTCTTCAACACCCGGGTCGAAAGCTTCCGCACCGAGCCCTACCTGTTCGCGCTGCGCCCCCAAGGCACCGGGCTTAACCCCGGCACCACGATGGTGAACGGCAATGAATTTACGGCCAAGGCCCAGCAGCGCGAGGTTTCGCTGGCGTTCAACACCTCAGGGCGGATTGGCCGGGTCTACGGCAAGGAAGGCTGGACCTACGTCAATCCCGCGCTGCCCGAAAGCGCCGGCTGGATAACCGATCGCGACAAGTTCATCCGCCACACCCTGGGGCTGATCGGGCGTTGAGTTTTGAGGGCTGGGAAGTGGTGGGCGCGGCAGGGATTGAACCTGCGACCCCACCCGTGTGAAGGGTGTGCTCTACCACTGAGCTACGCGCCCACTTCCGCAATTGATCCTGGGCCGCCAGGGCGGTCCCGATCAATGAACGCGGGCCATTAGTCTCCCCTGGACGAATTGACAAGGCTGCAATCGGGCCTAGAGGCGCTAAATCATGAGCGAACAAACCAAAGCTGGCACCGATGTGCCGCCCGATCATCTGGCGATCAGCCCGCGCAGCAGCTATTTTGACGCTGATGTTCTGCAGCGCGGCGTGGGGATCCGTTTCAAGGGCACTGTGCGCACCAATATCGAGGAATATTGCATCTCCGAAGGCTGGGTGCGGGTGCAGGCCGGCAAGACGATGGACCGCCACGGCCAGCCGCTAACGCTCAAATTGAGCGGCCCGGTTGAAGCCTGGTTCGAAGATCTGGGCGAAGACGCGCCGGTGGCGAAGGCCTGAAGCCTACCACCCCATCCGTTGGCCGATGATATCGGCGATCGGATCCTTGCTGCGGGCTCTGCTGCTAGCTTGCGGTGCCGCGGCCGGCTTTGCCGCAGACGGGCGTGACAACGCTTCGTTGCGGCCAGGTTTTGCGGGATAGATGAAGCCTTGCACCGGCCACTGCGATCCGCCCAGCGCCTGGATTGGGGCGAACCAGATCCGCACCATGCTCCAGTCGTTGCCCTCTGAGACGTCAACCACCCGAACGTTGTCCTCGATCTGGCCGCGGCGGCCGTTGATCGGGCTCCAGTTGGCGTGGCGGATCAGGATCGTGCGCGAATCAACAATCCGGCTGACCGCGGCGACATGACCCAGCCGTGAATTTCCGTGCGGACGCAGCGCCATCACTGCGCCCACTTTGGGCCGATAGCCGCGGGCATAGCGCCCATCGGCCTGGTTCCACCAGGTCCAGGCATCACCGAAGATGTTGATCCCCGATACCTGGCGGGCATAGGGTACGCATTGCAGGTAAGGCGGCAGGTGGGTGCCCCCGCCGCCCGTGACTGCGTTATCATCGCTCAGCACCACGCGGGCGCTCATCGGGGCGGCGATCGATCCTGCTGCGATGGCTGCTGCCAGGAGAAGTGTTATCTTCATGACTGTTGGATTTAGGTAGAGTTGGTTATTTCTACCCTGCGTGCTTTGGTTAACGGCGCGGCAATGATTTGCCGCATCGCTTGCAAATATTTGCCGCCCGGCGCAGGGGGCTCGAATGGCGCTTTCCCCCAAACTTCCGACCGTGATAATTATCGGTCGCCCCAATGTTGGCAAATCCACTTTGTGGAACCGGCTGGTGGGCAAGAAGCTGGCGCTGGTCGATGATCAGCCTGGGGTTACGCGTGATCGGCGGATTGGCGATGCGCACCTTCTTGGGCTGGACTTCCAGATCGTCGATACGGCCGGCTGGGAGGACGAGGATCCTGCGACTTTGCCGGGCCGGATGCGCCAACAAACCGAAGCCTCGCTGGTTGGCGCTGATGTTGCACTGTTTGTGATCGATGCCCGCGCCGGGCTTACCCCGCTGGACGAGGAAATTTCCCGGTATCTGCGCGAATCGACTGTCCCGGTGGTGTTGGTTGCCAACAAGGCTGAGGGCAAATCGGGCGATCACGGCGTCTATGAGAGCTTCTCGTTGGGGCTGGGCGAGCCGATCCCATTTTCGGCCGAACACGGCACAGGAATGGCCGATCTGTTCGAATCGCTGCTGCCGCTGCTGGAAGACAAGCAGCCGGTCCCGGATGAGTTCGAGCCGTTCGATGAGGAGGATGAGGAGGCACTTAACAAGGCGCCGCTCAAACTGGCGATCGTGGGCCGGCCGAACGCCGGCAAGAGCACGCTGATCAATGCCTTGCTCAAGGAAGACCGTTTGCTGACCGGGCCAGAAGCCGGGATTACCCGCGATTCGATTGCGGTCGATTGGCAGTGGACCGATCGCGCCACGGGTGAAGAACGCCCGGTGCGGCTGATCGATACCGCCGGTATGCGCAAGAAGGCGCTGGTCATCGACAAGCTGGAAAGGCTGGCAGTGGCCGATGCGCGCCACGCGGTCGATTTTGCCGAAGTGGTGGTGTTGCTGCTTGATGCCACCCGCGGGCTTGAGCATCAGGATCTCAAGATCGCCAGCCTGGTGTTGGAAGAAGGCCGGGCGCTTATTATCGCGGTCAACAAATGGGACGTGGCTGGCAAGGATTCAGCTGAGGATGCATCCAGCCTGTTCAACGGGATCAAGGGCGCACTGGAAGACGGGCTAAGCCAGGTCAAAGGCCTGCCGGTGCTGACCGTATCGGCCCGGACCGGCAAGGGGCTTGATACCATGATCAAGTCTGCGTTTGAAACGCGCGCGGCATGGTCAAAACGGGTGCCAACCGGCTTGCTCAACCGCTGGTTTGACGAAGCGCTGGAAAAGAACCCGCCACCCGCGCCTGGCGGCAAGCGCATCAAGCTGCGCTATATCACCCAGGCCAAGACCCGCCCGCCCGGATTTGTGATTTTTGGCACACGGCTGGATGATCTGCCGGCCAGCTATCAACGCTATCTGGTCAATTCGATGCGCCGCGATCTGGGGTTTGATGCCGTACCTGTGCGGCTAACGCTGCGCAGCGCCAAGAACCCGTTCACGGATTAGGACCCGCCGGATTTCTCCGGCGGGTACTTGCCTTATTCGATCAGAACTGAATCCGGATCCCGGCCACCACACCGTGGCTGGTGCGATCATCGCGGAACGTGCCTTGATAGGCCACATAGAGCCCGCCTTCGTCTTCTGACACCCAGTTCAGCCCGGCATCGACATCGAATTCAGTCTTGCCGGCACCGCGGCCGGTTACCGAAAAGCCGGTCCCGGTGACATCGGTGAAGGAGGCTGAAATGGCGTTGGTGGATGCGGTTCCGATCAGGCTGCGATAGGTGCCGCGCACATAAGGGCGCCAGGTGCCGGTGTTGCGGGTCAGCGTGGCCCCGGCGATAAGATCGGTGCGATCGGCATTGATCCGCCCGACGCTGAGGTTGGCAGCGCCTGCCCCGGTTTCCGTAAAGCCATCGATCGCGCCTTTGTGGATCTGAACCCCGGCAAAGGGCCGCAAGGCGATGGTGCTGGTTTCAAGGTTTGCACCCAGCGTGGCGGTCCCGGTGAAAAGGTGGCTATTGCTGCTGGCCGCAGCGGCGCGGCCGCCGGCGCCGATCAGGATCGTCTTGGCCGCCGAAAGTTTGCCGAATTGGTAATCGACCACCACATTGGCAACCAGCGGGTTCAGCTTGATCGAAGTGTAACCGCCGATCTGATAGGCCGAATCCTTGCCGGTCAGCGTGCCTGGCCCGTACTTCAACGTGCCATGCGCATAGCCCAGTGCAATCCCGGCGACATAGCTGGGGCCGCTGAAATCATAGCCTGCGGCAAAGTTGTAGCCGGTGGTCTTGGTCTTGTCAGTTCCGGTCACTGAACCGGCAAGCGCAGTCATCCCGAAGTTCGCCCACCAGCCGCGCTGCGGTTGTTCAGCGTTGAAATCATCCAGGCGCAGCGTGATCTGGCGCTGGAACTTGCTGGCATGATCGCGCATCGAATTGGCATAGGCCAGATAACCAGCCGGGCTGACCGAATCGAAAAAGGTCTTCGCTTCGGCTGCGGTCAATACATCAACCGCTCCAACCAGACGGGCGGTGTCGCTGGTCAGATGGGTATCAGCAAAGGCCACCATCGGTTGAAATGCGGTTGCTACAGCCAGCTGGTTGGCGGTGGCGCCTGATCCCAGGCCTGCGGCATAGGTTGTGGTGCGTTGAACCTGAAGTTGATAGGCCTGCTGGCTGCCCGAAACGGTTACCACGCCAACCGGCACAAACGTAATGAAGGTCAGCTGATTGCCAGTGATCGACGAGAAGCTTCCGGTAACTCCGGTATCCCCAACCACGACGTTATAGGTGGAGTTGGTGGGATAGTAACCGTTGATCACCGTCAGCGCGAGCGTGCCGCCAAGGTTTGCAGTTCCGGTGGTGCGAAGCTGGCTGAAAGTGGTGCCGGCAATCGGGCCGGTTGTGCCTGGCAGGCCGATGGTGATGCCCAGCGTTCCGGCGGCCGATTGGGTATAGCTGCCGTTGATGTTGATTGTGCCAAGCGAATTGGCGGTGCCAAGATTGAGCTGGCCGGTGTTGGTAAAGCTGGTTCCCGCTGGCGTGAAAGATGCGATCACCGAAGCGCCGTTGAGCGTCATGGTGCCCGCGTTGTTGACGACGGTTGAATCGCCGGTGCTAAGCGCCCCGATGAAAGTGCCGCCAGCCGCGTTGGTGATGCTAACCGTGCCGCCGGCTGCCTGCTGAACCACATTGCCGGTGAATTTACCCGCGTTGTAATAGCCCAGGTTTCCGCTGGCAGTGACATTGCCCAGGAACCCGAAAGCGGTGTTCTGGTTGTCAAAAGAGCTGACATTGCCACCAAGGCTGGGGCCAAATACAACATTTCCGACCACTTGGGCCGGGGCAGTGGCGCTGTTAAGGAACGCGCCATTGCTGCCGAAGCGCGCAACAGTAAAGCCGGCTGGGGCTGTCAGCCTGCCATTATTGACGAAAGTTGAATTGTCGCCAAGCACGACACCTTCCGAACCTGCGGTTGTCCCGGACTGGGCGAAAGTGCCGGTTACCGAATTGGTTACCCAGCCGCTCGCTCCCACAGTCAAGATCGGGCTACCGGCGGCGCCGTTGAAGGTGCCATTGTTGGTGGTGTTCGATGTGCTGCCCAGAACCATCGGGCCGGTAACTGTGCCGCCCGATTGGGCAGTCAGCACGACGCCGCTGTTGGTGTTGACGTATGGCCCCGACGTGCCCGAGCAGGTGACGATCAAGCCGCTGCCATCGGCCACGCACTGCGCCAAAGCAGGCGTAGCGGTGCTGGCGATGCCGGCTGCCAGCACCAGTGCCAGGGGCCGGGTCACGTGGCTGATCGATCGCGATTGGAGTTTGCTCGGAAATTTCATGAAGGGGGGCCTTTCTTGCTGGCGTTTTGATCCAGCCCGGGCCCTTAATCACATATGAACAGCGCTTGTCCAGCGCCGCACGAACGGCTGGACCTGCCATTCGGTCAGACTGCGCCAAATCCATTCCAGCGGGCCTTGATGAAAGCGGGCCAGCCAGGGCGTGCTCCAGCCCAGCATCACCACCCAGCCAAGCAGCACAAGCAGGATCTGTCCGGCGTGGCCGATCTGTCCGACCAGTCCCAGTCCCCAGCCATAGAATATCGCGCACATCAGCACGCTGGTGCCGATATAATTGCTGAAAGCCATCCGCCCAGCAGCTTCCAGCCGCCGGCCCAGCAAGGTTCCGATCAGCCGCGGCGCGATTCTGATCAAAAGTGCGGCATAGCCCAGCACCATCAGCAGGTGCGGAACCGCACCCCAATAAAGGATGTAGGCGAACATGGTTGGCACAGCGAAGCCGATCTGCCAGGCATGGGCGATAAGGCCCGCTGACAAGGCGGCACCAAGTAGCAAACCCCAAAAGGCGATCAGCCGCAGATAGCGATCAGGCCAGGCTCCCGCAAAAAACCCGCTGCGATAAAGCGCCATGCCAAGCAGCATCGTTGGCACGGTTTCCCCGATCGACGACAGCGCAATCTGGAATGGCGCAAATGTTCCATCAAACAGTTTGGCGCGGATCTGCCCCAGCCAGCCAAGCTGGTATGTGGCCAGCTCACGCGTGGCCTGATCGGCCAGTGCGCCCAGGTTCTGGTTGTGCGCCGCAAGCTGTTTTGCGCTGGCGCTGCCATTTTGCACCGCGACATCATGAACCAGATCAGACCATGTGCTGGCCATCCCGATCAAGTGCCAAACCAGATAAAACGCCAGCGCAGCGATAACCAGGCGCTTGATCTCCATTTCACGAAAGGCCAGCGCCACCAGGCCCAACACGGCGTAGATCAACAGGATATCCCCCCACCACAGCAGGGCGTAATGCAGGTAGCCAAACACTGCGAGCAGGCCCAATCGCCGCAATTGCAAAGCTGCGCCATCGCGCCCCTGTGCATCGGCGCGTTCGATGAACAGCAGCATGCTGGCCCCGAACAGCAGGGTGAACAACAGCCGCATCTTGCCTTCGAACACCACGAATATGGCGGCGAAGGTAAATGCGTCGGCCCAGCTTCCGGCATGCGGAAGGTGCGGCGTAAGCGTTGAAGCGGTGGTCCCGGCAAATCCGGCGATGTTGACTGTCAGGATGCCCAGCACCGCAATGCCGCGGATCAGATCAAGCGTGCGGATCCGCGCAGGCAGTGCTTCGGCCATGCTTCAGTTCGGCACCGCCACGCAGGTAAAGCCCGCGGCCTTAAGCCTGCTGCAGGCAGCCTGCGCTGCAGCCTGGCTGTAACCGCTGGCCTGAAGCTTGGTAACTGCGCCGGATTTTACGTTAAGCCGCGGATGGCCGGCCACTTCAGGACGGTTCCTGACTTTGCCCCACAGCGCATCGGCATTGGAAGCAAGCCCGAATGCGCCCAGCTGGATCCGCCAGGTCCCGCTGCTTGCGGTGGCTGGCGGTGCTGCGGTACGCGGCGTTGTCCGGGCCTGTTGCCGTGCGCGGGTGGCTTCTGGATCATCGCTTGGGCGGGTCAGCACATAATCGCCGCCTTGGCTGCCGGATGTGCCGGGCGTCTGGGCCGAAGGGCGCGTGGTGGGCACAGCCGGCTGACCGGGGACTTGCGAGCCCAGATCGACTGCGGCCATCTGCCGGGCACGGGTGGCGTCGGCCTGGCTGGCCAGTTCACCGGCCAGCTGTACGCCTTGCTGGCGCTGCTCGATCGGGACAAATTCGTTCATCTGCGCCATCGCGCTGGTCGCCTGGGGCAGGCCCTGCTGCTGGGCCAAAGTAACAAGTGCATAGGCACGAACCCAGTCTTTGGGGACCAGCTCGCCATTGAAGTGCATGATCCCCAGCAGATACTGTGCGCGCGGATCGCCGCGATCGGTTGCCGCCCGGATATAGGGCAGCGCCCCCGCGTGATCGCCGCGCTGGAACAGCAGCAAGCCATAATTGTCCGAAGCCTGCAAATGGCCCATCGCGGCGGCCTGGCCAAACAGCTGTTCGGCTCGGGTCAGGTCCTGTTTCACACCCTTGCCCAGCTTGTAGGCTTGGCCAAGATTGAACATCGCATCGGCATCGCCTTGGGCTGCGGCGCCTTCCCATGCTTTGACCGCTGCGGGGAAATCACCGCGGGTCCAGGCGTCCACTCCGGCCTTGGTATCGGCCAGAACCGGCGCGGCCAGCAACGCGGAAACGCCAAGTGCGGCTGCGAATTGCAAATATTTGCGGCCCATCGAAATTTTCCCATCCCCATTTGCGCCGGGAAACCAATCACCGGCCCTGCGCCCTGGCAGTTAACCCGAGCTGCCGGTCAGGATGGTAAACTGACATAGTGAACGGGACGTTAGCAAAGGATTTTTTGCATCTGTGCGGGCCGGAAACCGGGCGAAGCAGGCCCAGCCTTGTTAACTCAAAATTAGGAACGTTCTGCGATCCCCGCCGGCAAGTCTTATCGAATTGACTGCTTTTATATCAAGGGGACCCAAATTGCGCGTTTTGGCATTGGCATCGCAGAAGGGCGGATCGGGCAAGACCACTTTGTCCGGGCACCTGGCTGTGCAAGCCCAACGAGCGGGCGCGGGCCCGGTTGTGCTGATCGATATCGATCCGCAAGGCTCACTGGCTGATTGGTGGAACGAGCGCGAGGATGAATTCCCCGCATTTGCCCAAACCACCGTAGCCCGGCTGGCCGCCGATCTTGCGGTGCTGCGCCAGCAAGGTTTCCGCCTGGCTGTTATTGATACTCCCCCGGCAATTACCATGGCGATCCAATCGGTGATCGCGGTTGCGGAACTGATCGTTGTACCCACC
>NZ_JBEBKB010000003.1:0-126568 GCF_040079535.1 Novosphingobium sp.
CCGCCATCGGCGGCGGTAACATAGCCAAGCCCCCCGCAGGCCCCCAGCGTGTGGCAATACATGCCAGAGCGGATGTATCCGGCGATCCGGTCTCCCTGCCAGATCGGCTCGTTATGATAGAGCATCGGCGCGGGGTCCTTCAGCAGAAACTGCACCAGTTTCTGCTTCACCCCTTCGGCCTTTTGGCGGCGAAGCGCCTCTTGCCCGATGAATCCACCCGGCTTTTCGAGCTTTACCGCGAAGCCAAGGCCCGCCTCATAGGGCGTATCCTCATCGGTCACATCATGGCCCCAGTGGCGATAGGCCTTTTCCGTCCGCATTGAATTGAGCGCATGATAGCCGCAGTGCTTCAACCCGAATTGTGCCCCGGCAGCCGCGATCGTGTCATAGATCCCGGCCATGAATTCGCTTGGGATATAAAGCTCCCAGCCCAGTTCGCCGACAAAGGTGATCCGGTTGGCGCGGACCAGGCCGTATCCCAGCTCGATCTCGCGGCTGGTGGCGAAGGGGAAGCTTTCGTTCGATAGATCGGCAGGCGTCAGGCTTTGCAGCAGCGCGCGCGAATTTGGCCCCATGATCGAAAGCACGCCCATGCCCGATGTGACATCGGTCAGCACAGCATGGGCGTCTTGCGGGATGTGGCTCTTAAGCCAGGCAAAATCCTTGGTCTGGGTTTCAGCCCCGCCGACAATCAGATAGCAATCCAGATCAAGCCGGGTAACGGTCAGATCGGCCTCAATCCCGCCGTGATCGTTGAGCCATTGGGTATAGACCATCCGCCCGGCTGCAACATCAACATCGTTGGCGCAAACCCGGTTCAGCACGGCACAGGCATCGCGGCCTTCAAGCCGGAATTTGGCAAAGCTTGATTGGTCAAACAGACCGACAGCTTCGCGCACCGCCCTGCATTCGGCGGCGCTGTTTTCGAACCAGTTCTGCCGGCCATAGGAATATTCGTATTTCGGCGCAGAGCCTGGCTCCCCATACCAGTTGGCGCGTTCCCAGCCGAACGCTTCGCCGAAGCAGGCGCCTTGGGCAGCCAGCCGATCGTGGATCACGCTTTTGCGCACGCCGCGCGCAGTTTCATATTGCTTGAAGGGATAGTGCGTGGCGTAAAGCAGCCCCAGGCTTTCGCTGACCCGTTCGGCCAGATACTTGCGATTGATCTGGAACGGCATGTTGCGGCGAACATCTACAGTCCACAGGTCAGCTGGCGGTTTTCCATCCCGGATCCACTCAGCCATCACTTTGCCAACACCGCCAGCCGATTGCAGCCCGATCGAATTGAGCCCGGCGGCAACGAAGCAGCCCTTCAGTTCGGGCGCTTCGCCAATGTGATAGCGCACATCGGGGGTGAAGCTTTCTGGGCCGCAGAAGAATTTCTGGATCCCGGCCTGTTCCAGCGCCGGAACCCGCTTCATCGCATCCAGCAGCAGCGGTTCGAAGTGTTCGAAGCTGCCCGCGATCTCGTCAAAGCAGAAGTCTTCGGAAATTCCCTCCATCCCCCATGGCCGGGCATTGGGTTCAAATGCGCCGACCAGCAGCTTGCCGGCATCGTATTTGTAATAGCCGCAGTGATCGTAATCGCGCAGCACCGGCAGGCTGGGATCGATTCCGGCCACGCCTTCAAACATCACATAGTAATGCTCGCAAGCATGGAGCGGCACCGCAACCCCGATGCCGGCCCCAAGATCGCGGGTCCACATGCCGCCGGCCAGCACCACGTAATCGGCATCGATGCTGCCGTGTTCGGTATCAACCCCGGTGATCCGCGTCCCATCGTGGCGGATCCGCGTAACCTTGCAGTTTTCAACGATCCTGGCCCCGCCGGCCCGCGCGCCCTTGGCCAAGGCCTGGGTAATATCAACCGCATTGGCATAGCCATCGGAGGGAATATGAATTCCACCAACCAGATCGCCCACTTCGAGGATCGGGGCCATCGCCTTGATCTCGTCTGGGGTAACCACATGGACCGGCAGATCGAACACCTTGGCCATCGAGGCGCTGCGTTTCAGCTCCTCAAACCGTTCGTGATTGGTGGCCATCGAGATCGAGCCGCACTGGCGGTATCCGGTGGCCTGCCCGGTTTCAGCCTCAAGCGTTCGGTAAAGCTCGCCGGTGTATTTGGCCAGCTGGGTCATGTTGATTGACGGGCGCAGCTGGCCGACCAGCCCAGCGGCGTGCCAGGTGGTGCCGCAGGTCAGCTGCTTGCGCTCGCACAGCACCACGTCCTGCCAACCGATCTTGGTCAGGTGATAGGCAATCGACGTGCCAATGACGCCGCCGCCCACGATTACGACGCGCGCGCGGCTGGGAAGATCCACCATTGGATTCAGGCCTTCTGCTTGGCGTTGGAAGGATCATAGGCGGGCTCGGCCAGCACCGTTGCGGCGCGGCGTTCACCTTGAAGCACGATATCGAACCGGCTGCCAGGCTCTGCCTGGGCTTCGGGCACGCAAGCAAAGAACAGGCTTTTGCCGGTGCGGTGGCCAAAACCGCCGGATGTGACCAGGCCGATGCAGCTCTCGCCCAGCATGCAGGCCTCGGTCCCGCGCGGATCGACATCGGCAGCGTCCACCTCGCCGTAAACGATCCTGAAGCGCACCGCCGCATCCAGCGTGGCCTGCTTGCCGGTGAAATCGTCCTTCTTGAAATTGATGAAGCGCGGCAGATCGGCCTCGATCATGGTCAGCTCATTGGTCAATTCGCTGCCCCAGGCCTTATAGCCCTTTTCCATCCGCATCGCGTTTGCGGCGTAAAGCCCGTAATCGACAATCCCGTGCGCTTCGCCTGCGGACCAGATCGCATCATAGATCGCCGCAAGATCGCCCATCAGCGGATGCAGTTCCCAGCCCAGTTCCCCGGCATAGGATACCCGCAGCGCCCGCACCGGCCGCCCGGCGATGACAATTTCCTGCCCGCTCAGCCAGCGGAACGCTTCGTTCGAAAGATCGGCATCGGTTACGGCGCCCAGCACATCGCGGCTGCGCGGCCCGTTCATCACCAGGACCCCGCGGTCCATGGTGACGTTGCTCAGCGAAACTTGCTCGCCGGGCAGCTGGTGCTGGATCAGCCAGTCCCAATCGCGCTGTTCCGCAGCGGCAGCGGAAAGGCAATAGAACTGATCGTCGGCCAGCCGGGTCACGGTCATTTCGCCCTGGATCCGGCCGCTGTGCGAAAGGATATGGACCAGGCCGATCCCGCCCTGTTTGATCGGCATCCGATTGGCACACAGCCGGTTGAGATAGCTCTCGGCGTCGGGCCCGGTCACTTCATATTTGGCAAAGCCCGACAGATCGAGCACGCCCACGCCGCCCGCCACGGCCTGACATTCGGCTGCGACAACTTCGAACACATTGGTACGGTGATAGCCGCCCTGTTCATCGCGGCCATCCAGGCTGAACCACTTGGGCCGTTCCCAGCCATAAGTCGGGGCATAGACCGCGCCCTTGGCCTGCAATTTGTCATAGAGGCCGCTGGTCTTTTTGGGCCGGCCATCGGGTTCTTCCTCGCCCGGCAGGCGTGTGGTGAAGGTCATCCGGTAATCGAGGAATACCATCTCGCGGCTGTACTGTTCGTCCGCATAAGAGCCGTAACGGCGCGGATCGAATTCAACCATGTTGATCTCTGCATCGCCGTGGATCATCCACTGCGCCAGGTACTTGCCAGCACCGCCGCCCTGGGCAATGCCAAAGCTGGTGCCGCAGCAATGCCAGAAATTGGTAAGACCGGCCGCCGGGCCCAGCAACGGGCCGCCATCGGGCGTGTGCGGAATTGCGCCGTTGACCACGCGGCGAATGCCAACTTCGCCAAACACCGGAATGCGCTCTATCGCGCGCTCAAGCCATTTCGATATCCGATCAAGATCATCAGGGAACAGTTCGCTGGTCGAATGCCATTCGGGATGCCCGCCGCGCGGAGCCCAGGCCTCAGCCAGGGCGGTGTTCTCATAAACCCCGATCAGTCCGCTCTTCTGCTCCTGCCGCATATAGCCAGACATCCAGGAATCGCGCATCACCGGCATTTCGTCCGAACGGTCCTGGAAGGCGGGGATCGGATCGGTGACCAGGTAGTGGTGCTCCATATTGGTCACCGGGATATCGATCCCGGCCATCTGTGCAACCTGGCGGGCATAGCAGCCCGCCGCATTGACCACGATCCCGGCGCGGATCGAGCCTTGCTCTGTCTCAACGTCCCATTCGCCGCTGGGCAACTGGGTTAGCCCTGTGACGCGGTTCTGGCGGACGATCCTGGCGCCCATCTGCTTGGCCCCGATTGCCAGCGCATTGCAGATCCCCGAAGGATCGGCATGGCCATCATCGGTGGTCCAGGCCCCGGCCAGCACCCCTTCGGTCGTGGCAAACGGATTGATCTCGCGGATCTTGGCCGGATCGATCAGCTCCATATTGAAGCCGACCACCTTGGAAAATCCCTGAACGTATTTCAGCCAGGCTAGCTCGCGTTCATTGTTGGCCAACCGGATTCCGCCGGATTTGTGCCAGCTGACATATTGCCCGGTAAGCCCTTCAAGCTGCGGATAGAGCCAGTTTGAATAGGCATGCATCTTTGCCAGATTGAAGCTGCCGGTGATGTTCGGGCATTGCCCGGCGGCGTGCCAGGTGGAACCGCTGGTCAGCTCGTCCTTTTCAAGCAGCAGGCAGTCAGTCCAGCCTTCCTGGGCGAGGTGGTAGAGCAGGCTTGCCCCCATGATCCCGCCGCCAATGATCACCACCCGCGCCTGACTTTGCATTGAAATGCCTCTTCCCGATATTTCGGCCAGTCTAGGAGGGGCAGCCCCGCTAAGACAAATGTGCAATTCCGAACAATTGGTGCAAAAAACTTACGGGTCGGCAGGCAGCCGCTGGCGGCGCGGAGCCGGGCAATAATTTTGACCCTTCGTGGCAAATAATTCAGTTGTTCTGTGCCGGTTCAAGCGGCCTAGAATATGGGTCAAAGCGGGGAGTTTTGCAGCATGAAGATCGGTTTCATCGGCCTGGGTAACGTGGGTGGAAAGCTGGCTGGCAGCCTGCTGCGCAATGGCCATCACGTGGTTGTGCGCGATCTTGAGCCGGCGCTGGTGGCTGAATTCACCGGGCGCGGCGCGATCGCTGCGGCCAGCCCGCGTGAAATTGGTGAAACTTGCGATGTGATCATCACCTGCCTGCCATCACCCGCGGCCAGTGCCGCGGTGGCCGAAGGCGCGGACGGATTTCTGGCGGCAATGCACCCCGGACAAGTCTGGATGGAGATGAGCACCACCGATTACGAGGAGGTGATCCGGTTGGGCGCGCTGGTTTCGGCCCAGGGCGCGCTGTTCATGGAATGCCCGGTTTCGGGCGGGTGCCACCGGGCCGATACCGGCAACATTTCGATCTTCGCCGGCGGCCCGCGCGAAGGGTTTGATAAAGTGCTGCCGCTGCTTAAATCGATGGGCCGGCGGATCCTCCACACCGGCGATCTGGGTACCGCATCCAAGCTCAAGGTGATGACCAATTACCTGTGC
Organism: Novosphingobium sp.; assembly: GCF_040079535.1. Taxonomy (GTDB): domain Bacteria; phylum Pseudomonadota; class Alphaproteobacteria; order Sphingomonadales; family Sphingomonadaceae; genus Novosphingobium. Next base: position 5,504 of record NZ_JBEBKB010000003.1, read on the forward strand.
ACCGTGCATCTGGTCGCGCTGGCTGAGGCGCTGACCACCTGCAAGGCCGCCGGGCTTGATATGAACACCACGTATGAGGCGATCCGGATCTCATCAGGCAATTCTTTCGTCCACGAAACCGAAAGCCAGGTGATCCTGAACGGTAGCCGCGATATCAACTTCACCATGGATCTGGTATCCAAGGACATCGGCCTGTTCGATGAAATCGCCCAGGAAAACGGCGTTCCGGTTGAGCTTTCCCCGCTGATCGTGCGCCTGTTCGCCGAAGCGCGCAGCCAGTATGGTGACCGCGAATTTTCGCCCAACATCATCCGTCGCTTCGAAGAACCACTGGGCATAAAGGTGCTGGGCAGCGGGTTTCCAGCCGATATGGTCGATGATGAACCCGAAGAGCCGGGCTATGAAGTGGTGCCCCGGCGTTAGGTTCCTTCCCTAGGCAACGTGGGCGGCGATCCAGTCAATCAGGGTTCGGGCGCGCAGGTTGTCGCGCATGTCCTTGCGGCAAACCAGGCCCCACGATCCTGGGCAGATTTCGCGGTGCGGCACCGGAACTACCAGCTTGCCCTCGGCCAATTCGGGATCGGCGAACGGCCCGTTGATCAACGCCACGCCGCGTCCGGCAATCGCCATCTCCAGCGCCATCGCGCAGGTATCGACCATGATGCTGGGCATCTGCGGGGCAAATTCAAGCCCGGCAGAGGCGAACCAGCCCTGCCAGTTCTGCTCTTCCGTGGTGATCGTGATCAGCGGCTGGGCCATCAGTTCTGCGATGCTGAGCTGGCCGCCGCACTGCTTCAGAAATTCGGGGCTGCAAACCGTAAACAGCGCATAGTCAAACAGCGGCTGCCAATGATAACGGCCCGGATCGGGCAGCACCGGGCAATAGACCAGCCCAACATCGGCATGCTTGTCATCAAATTCCCATTCCACCGCGCAGGTCGAAAGGGTCAGCTTGACCTCTGGGTGATCCTCCATGAATTGCGGCACGCGTTTGGCCAGCCAGCGGATCGAGGCGGTGATATAGGTATGGACCCGCAGCGGCTTGTCCAGCGCGTGGCGCTGCGCTGCCTCAACCCCTTCGAGCAGCGATTCAAAGGCGCTGCGAACATAAGGATACAGCACCCGGCCTTCCTCGGTCGAAACGATGTGGCGGCCTTCCTGGACGAACAGCTGGATCCCCAGCGCTTCCTCGATCAACTGAACCTGATGGCTGACCGCCGGGTGGGTCAGGCACAATTCTTCGGCAGCATCGCGGATCGATTGGTGGCGCGTCGCCGCCTCAAACCCGCGCAGCGCTTTAAGCGGCGGAAGCTTCCGAAGTTCGATTTTGCCGGCCATTTTCGCCTCGCCCTGATTCGTCTATTTTTTTATCCAATAGCACAATTTGGGCGGATCGGTAAATTTTACTATGGGCTAGCGTGCATCCTCGATGATCATGGCTGCACCTTTTTCCGCTACCATCACGGTTGGCGCGTTGGTGTTTCCCGATGTGATCGCCGGAAAGATCGAGGCGTCGATAACCCGCAAGCCTTCGGTCCCATAAACCCGCAGCCGGGCATCGACCACGGCCTGCGCGCGATCAGGCCCCATCATGCAGGTGCTGGTCGGGTGATAGACCGTATCAGCGCGGGCGCGAAAATCTTCGAGTTGCGCGTCATCGCCGGCAATAGCGGGCCCGGGCACGATCTCTTCGGTGATGATATCTGCCAGCGGCGCGGTTTGCGCGATCTGGCGCAGCAGGCGGTTGCCGGCCAGCACATCGTCAATATCCTGCTGGGTCGAAAGATAGTTGGGGTGGATCAGCGGATGCACATCGGGATCGGCTGAGGCCAGTTCGATATGGCCGCGGCTGCTTGGCCGGCAGGGATTGTGCGATAGCAGGAAAGCCGAAAAAGGATCGGGGTTCAAAAGTTTGCGTTCGGACAGCGGCGATTTGGTATAGCTGACCGGGCTGAAATAGAGCTGCAGATTGGGATGCGACCGGGCCGGATCGCTGCGCACAAAGCCGCCGCCCTGATTGACGCTCATCGAAAGCGGGCCGCGGCGATCGAACATGTAGCGCAAGCCCGCAATCGCTTTGCCAATCGCAGGGTGCAGCACATCGTTGAGCGTGGGCGTGCGGGTCTTGTAGAAATACGAGACTGCCAGGTGATCCTGCAGATTGCGGCCAACGCCGGGCAATGCGATCAGCGGCGCGATCCCGCGATCCTTCAGGTGCTGCGGATCGCCGATGCCCGATAGCATCAGAAGCTGCGGAGAATTGATCGCGCCGCCGCTGAGGATCACTTCGCGCCGGGCGCGGACCTGCTGCACCGCGCCGCGCCGGGCATATTCCACCCCATCGGCGCGTTTGCCATCGAACAGGATCCGCCGCGCCAGCGCCTTGGTCCGCAGTGTCAGGTTTGGGCGCTTCAACGCCGGGTGGAGAAAGGCATTGGCCGTAGAAGCCCGCCACCCGCCGCGGGTGTTGATCTGATAAATCCCAACCCCTTCGGGATGCCCGCCGTTGAAATCGCTGGTCGGCGGATAGCCCAGCGCCTCAGCCGCTTCGATAAAGCTGTGGCAGATCGGGTGCACATTGGGGGTAATATCGGTCACATGCTGGGGGCCGCCCCGGCCATGGTGGACACTGTGCCAGTCAAAATCCTCGCTCTTCTTGAACCACGGCAGCACATCGTCCCAGCCCCAGCCGGGATTGCCCGCCGCCTGCCAATCATCGAAATCGCGGGGTTGCCCCCGAACATAGACCATCGCGTTGATAGAGCCCGATCCGCCCACCACCTTGCCGCGCGGCCAATAGCTGCGCCGCCCGCCCAATCCGGGGACGGGCTGGGTATCGTACATCCAGTTGATCCGCGAATTGAAGAAAGTCCGGCCATAGCCGATCGGCATCTGGATCCAGATCGAAAGATCGCTGCCGCCGGCTTCCAGCAACAGCACCGTGGTTTTGCCGTCCGCGCTAAGCCGGTTGGCCAGAACGCAGCCAGCCGTGCCCGCACCCACGATCACATAGTCAAATTCCTCGGTCATCAGCGCGCCGGATGCTGCGCCATGTCGAGGTGGAGCATGGTGCCGGTATAGGGATTGGCGCGGGCCACGTCCTCGTTCAGTTCAATTCCCAGCCCCGGTGCGGTGGGCGGGATCACCTGGCCTTGTTCAAATTTCATCGGAACTTTCAGAATCTCGCTGTGGAAACCACCCCAGTCCTCGATGCTTTCCAGGATCAGGAAATTGGGCGAACAGGTGGCCAGCTGAACATTGGCCGCGCCCACCACCGGCCCGCAATAAAGGTGCGGGGCGATCTGGACATGGCGCACTTCGGCCATTCCGGCGATCTTCTTGGCTTCCAGCAATCCGCCCACCCGACCCAGGTTCATCTGCAGGATCGCCGCCGCGCCGTGATCGAGCAGACGGGCGAAATCATACTTGGTCGCCAGCCGCTCGCCGGTCGCAATCGGGATCGAGGTAGCACGGGCCACCTTGGCCATTTCCTCTGGCGCATCGGGCGGGACCGGCTCTTCCAGCCATAGCGGATCGTACTTCTCAAGCCGCCTGGCCAGCCGGATCGCGCCGGCTGCGGTCATTTGCCCGTGTGTGCCAAACAACAGATCGGCCTTGGTCCCCACGGCTTCGCGCAGGGCCTTGCAGAACCGTTCGGACAGATCGAGCGCTTCAAGGCTCAACTGCCGTCCATCGAAAGCTGAATAAGGCCCCGCCGGATCAAACTTCAGCGCGGTGAAGCCCATATCGAGGTAAAGCTGCGCGCGCTCGGCCGCCAGATCGGGATCGTGATAGACGTCGCTCTTGTCGCCGGGGCGTGGGTAGATGTAGGTGTAGGAGCGCAGGCTCTCGTGCACTTGCCCGCCAAGCAGCTTGTAAACCGGCTGGTTCGCTTCCTTGCCGATAATATCCCAGCAGGCCATTTCCAGCGCGGAAAGCACGCCCATCACCGTCAGATCGGGATGCTGGGTAAACCCGGCCGAATAGACCCGCCGCCACATGTTTTCGATATCGTGCGGATCGCAGCCTTCCAGATACCGCGCGAACATATCTTCGCACAGCTTGGCCACCAGATGCGGCGAAAACGGCACGCAATAGGCCTCACCAAGCCCGGTCGAGCCGTTATCCGTGGTGAGCTTTACGAACACGAAATAGCGCCCGCCAAAATGCGGCGGGGGATTGCCGACCACGAAGGTCTCGATCCCGGTCAGCTTCATGGCGTGCGGAACCCGCTGATCGATTTGATTTCAAGGAAATCGTGGAGCCCGAACTTGCCGTATTCGCGGCCGTTGCCCGATTGCTTGTAACCGCCAAACGGAGCCATATAATCCTGACTGGTGCCATTGATGCTGACCCCGCCGGCCCGCATCAGCCGCGAAACGCGCCGGGCCCGGTCCAGATCGCCGGTCTGGACGTAAGCATAGAGGCCATAGGGGCTGTCGTTGGCAATCGCGATCGCCTCAGCCTCGTCGGCGAAGGGGATCAGGACCAGCACCGGGCCAAACACTTCTTCCTGCGCGATGGTCATCTTGTTGTGGACGCCGGCGAACACTGTCGGCTTGACGTAGTAGCCCACATCAAACCCGTCTGCGCGGCCGGTTCCGCCCGCGATCACTTGCGCACCCTCGTCGATCCCGGCCTGGATCAGGCGCTGGATCTTGTCAAAATGGGCCTTGCTGATCACCGGGCCCAGATGATTGCCCCTGGCCTCCGGATCACCCAGCTTGGTTTCCTGGGCGACGCGGGCCGCAATAGCCACCGCTTCATCATAGACCGATTGTTCGATCAGCATCCGGGTTGGTGCGTTGCAGCTTTGCCCGGTATTGCCGAAACATTGCTGAACCCCGCGGGTGACCGCCGCTTCCAGCCCGGCATCGGCGAACACGATATTGGCCGATTTCCCGCCCAGTTCCTGCGCCACGCGCTTCACCGTATCGGCCGCCGATTTGGCGATCTGGATCCCGGCGCGGGTCGATCCGGTAAAGGAAATCATGTCCACTTGCGGGTGGCCAGTCAGCGTTTCACCAATTGCGGCGCCGGTGCCGTGGATCATGTTGAACACGCCATCGGGAAAGCCCGCCTCGTCCACCATTTCCGCAAAAAGCTGGGCGGAAAGCGGCGCGATCTCACTGGGTTTGAGCACCATGGTGCAGCCCGCGACCAAGGCCGGACCAACCTTGCAGGCGATCTGGTTGATCGGCCAGTTCCACGGGGTGATCAGCACACAAACCCCGATCGGCTCGTGCGTGACGATCCCGTCTTCGCCAACATCATAGTCCCACGCCATCTCACGCGCCGCGCGCACCGTAGCCCGGATATGGCCCGGCCCGCTTTCCGCCTGGGCATCGTGCGAAAGGTCATAAGGCGCGCCCATTTCGGTGCTGATCGCCACGACCATCTCGTCATAGCGCGCCTCGAACACCGCGATCAGCTTTTCGGTCAAGGCCAGCCGCTGCTCCAGCGGGGTAGCGGCCCAGCCATCGAACGCGGCCCGCGCGGCCGCAATGGCTGCATTGGCTTCGGCTGGTGTGCACAGGGCAACGTGCGCGCAGACGTCCTCGGTTGCGGGATTGATCGCGAGGTGAACGCCGCCGGCCGGATCGGGCGTGATCCATTGGCCGGCGATATAGGATTTAAGCAATTCAGGCACCTCCGCTTACCCGGGCTTGGTCGGCCTGCGCATAGCGCTCGGCCCGCCAATAATGAAACGCTGCCCAGAACCCGGTCGGGGCAAGCACCAGCAATGCCATCCGCAGCGAATCCGCCGAAGGCTCACCCCCGCCTGCGAAATAATCGCTCATCCAGCCCACCGCTTGCGGGGCAACGATCAGGTTGAAGACATTGGCGATCAACAGCGAGATCGCGATGAACATCGCCCGCATCTTGGCCGGGGCAAAATTCTGCGCCAGCGCAAATGTCGGGCCAATGTAGAAGTAGATCGCCGGGATGAAGATCCACCACATCCACGTCGCCTGATCCAGCGAGCGGGTGTAATAGGCCAGGAACGAAGGCACAGTTGCCAGCGCCGTAACCACTGCCAGCACGCGCAGGATCTTGCTTGGATCGCGGTACGCCGGTTTGGCAAACAGCCAGGCTGTAAGCAGCGAGGCTCCGATCCCGCCGATCAGGTGGATCGGGGCCAGAACCCCGCCGCCTGCACCAACTTCAAGCCCATAGGCGCGCTCGATATAGGCCGGGGTGAACCACATCAGCCCCCAACCCCAAAACGCTGAAAGCCCGCCGCCCATCATCGCGTGAACCGCAGCCTTCTGTGACCACAGAAACCGCATCGTTTCCATGAACGGCGGCGCGGACCCTTCAACCTTTACATCATAGCGTCCGCGTGGCGGCTCCTTGATCGTGGCCATGATCAGCACAGCCAGCAGCACACCGGGAACACCCAACACAAAGAAGGCCGAACGCCAGCCATAATCATGCGCAACCATCCCGGCCAGATCAGCTCCCAGCCAAGCCCCGATTGGTGCGCCCAGCGCGAAAATTGTCATCGCCATGGCGCGGCGATCAGGCGGGAAGTAATCGGCCACAATGGTGTTGCACGGCGGAGTTCCGCCAGCTTCACCAATCCCGACCCCGATCCGGGCTGCCAGCAGCGACCAATAGCCAGCGGCCATTCCGCACAGGGTAGTCATCACTGACCACACCGCGATTGAAAACGACAGCAGGTTGCGCCGATTGTACCGATCTGCCACCCACGAAAGCGGCAACCCCATGGTAACATAGAACAGTGCCAGCGATACGCCGGTCAGGAAAGCCACGCCGCCATCGGACAGGCCAAGCTCAAGCCGGATCGGCTCAAGCACGGTGGACATCACATAACGGTCGGCGATGTTGATGGTGTAAACCAGCATCATTACGATCAGCACATACCAGCGTTGCCCCAGACTGGGGCTGCTGTCTTGCGCCGAAGGTGCGATCGTAGCCATTGGTGTTCCTTTCAGGTTTGCGACAGTTCAGGGCCCAGAACGCCGCGCAGCGGGTCGAGGTAATCCGAGAACTTCTCCCATTGATCGACGCCGCTTCTGAAGATCGGCTGGCGAACTTGTTCTGAACTTGCGGTTCGCACCGCGCGTTCGGTTTCGTGAAAATTGAGACAGGCTGCTTCGAACGGCAGCTCAAGAAAATCGAGCATCCGGCGGGTCTGGCCTTCGAGATCGTCCACCACCGCTTCATACTGCATCCGCAAGACCTTGCCCGGCAGCACCGCGTCCCAGTGGTCCATCAGCCCCACATAGTCGCTGTAGTAATGGCCCACTTCCTCAAGCCCGTAAGTGAACTCCTGCCCTTCGGCGAACAGCTGCTTGAAGCCGGAAAAGCAGCAGCCCATTGCGCCGCGCCGGGCATCGATGATCCGGGCATTGGGCAGGATCAGCTGGATCAGGCCAATGTGCCGGAAATTGTTGGGCATCTTGTCAATGAAAAAGGGCGTGCCGGCCTTGCGGTGGATCCGGGTGTCCGTGAGGAACGCTTCGCCAAATTCGGCTAATTTGGTGCCGTCAAGATCGATCAGATTTCCGGGGTAATTGGCATCTTCACCGATCCGGCGCAGGCCATCGATCCGGTGGGCCAGGGCCAGGATGTTGGGCAGTTCCAGCGTGCCTTCAACCTGGCTGTGCGATGAGAGGATCTGTTCGAGCAGGGTAGAGCCCGCCCGCGGCAGGCCCAGGATGAAGATCGGATCGGCGGCGGGGCTGCCGCTGCCCTTGAACCGTTCGAACAGTTCTGGCCCGCAATGTTCCTGCTGAAGCGCGATTTCCTGCGTGATGCGCCGCCAGTCATAACCAACCTCGTCCCGCTTCAGCTGGTTGCCGCGCTCATAATAGGCGAACGATGCGGCGTAATCGCCGCGATCCTCCAGCGCCTTGCCCAGCGCAAAGCACAGGTGATAGCGATCAACCAGCTGGGTGTTTGGCTGATCCTCAATCTCGCGCATCTGGGCCACTTCGCTTTCCTCAAACCGATAGGTTTTAAGGTTCGCGAGGCTCCAGTAGGCATCGCCAAATTCGGGCCGGACCCGGTAGGCATCGCGGTAGGCACCGATCGCCTCGTCCTGTTTGCCCACCGTTTTAAGCGCATGGCCGACCGACAGGTGCAGGGTGGGGTTTTCAGGGGTCTGTTCGATCTGGCGGCGATAGATCGTCAGCGCCTCGTCAAAATGCCCCACGGCCAGTGCCTGATTGGCATAGAGCAGATCAAACTGGGGCTTGTCCGGAGCCTTGCGGCACAGCGCCGTGGCCTGTTCCAGCGCCTGTCCAAATTTCTGCCGTTTGTGCAGCAGGTTGACGTAATCGAAGTGCGCATTGGTATTGTCCGGTTCCAGCACCAGGCAGCTTTCCAGCAGGAATTCGGCTTCGTCATAGGAATTGTACCTGGCCCCGATATCGGCCAGCAGCCGCATGCCTTCGGTATGGTGGCCGCGGGCTTGGAGAAACGCCCGGACCTGGGTTTCGGCCTTGCCCAGCCGGTGTTCGTGGATCAGGCTGATCACCGCTTGCAATTCTGGCGGCAGGCTTTCCAGATAGGCGCACTGGCCGCGGGCGAACCCGGCCGCTTCGGCGCGGCCGGCCGCGCCATGCATCTGGGCCAGCATCTTCCAGCTGGCCAGCAGCCCCAGATTAAACGCGACCGCGTTCTGATAGGCCCCCAGCGCCTCGTCCATCCGGTCCAGCGCGCGCAGGCAATGCCCGCGCTCCTGATAGGCCCGGCCATAACCGGGATCGAGCGCGATCAATTTGGCGATTGTGGCCAGCCCATCAAGCGGGCGGCCGGCATAGCGCTGGATCGCGGCCAGCGTGTAAATGGCGTCGCGGTGCTGCGGGCTGGCGGCCAGGGCTTGGCTGCACAGCTGCTCGGCCTCGTCCAATTGCCCGCGTTGCAGCGCGGCTTTGGCCTGATCGACCAAGCTGCCCGCTTGCTGGTGCGCAGAAGATGGAATCTGGTCGGTAGTGGTATCCATTTCCATCCGGTCAATCTGGCTGGTTTCCAAGGATTGTCCAACCCCAATCTGGCCCGCTTGCAAGAAGGGGCAGCGCCGGTGGACGCTGCCCCTCCCGGACCCGAAGGTAGCGCCCCAATCCCAAAGGACCGGGGCGCGCCTTCATGTTACATCTTGTACGATACCCGCATCCCGATGGTGCGCGGCCGCGATGTGGTAACGCGTGTTTCACCGTCGTTGGCGCTGGTGAACAGCTGCGGGCGTTCATCACCCAGATTGTCGCCATAGATCGTCAGCGACCAGTTATCCTTGCTGAACCCGAACGAGGCTTCGAACGTGTTGTAGCCAGGCTGGGCGAACGATTGCGGCTGCAGCTGGATCGCGCTGCCCGGTGCTACCGTCACCCCGTTGATCACCGAAGTCAGTCCGCAAACCGCGTAGGGCGAGTTGCAGCCGGTGTAGAGGATGTTGGTGTTCGCAAGGTCAGACGAGATCGTGCTGCCAACGTGGTGGAAGCCCATCTGGAAGAAAGGCTTCAGCCCCATGCTGGTTTCCCATTCATAGCGCAACATGATGTTGCCCTGGAATTTGGGGCTCAGCGCCAGCGGGCTGCCTGCCGGTACAACCACGCCCTGGCTGCAAAGCAGTTGGGCGATTGCGTTGGCAGTGCAGCCGGTCAGCTCGGTATCGTTGTACGAGAACCCGGTGCTGATCGTCAGCCCGCGGCTGGGACGCGCCGTGATATCGCCTTCGATGCCCTTGATCTTGCCGTTGGCAAGGTTGCTGACAAAGGTCTGGTTGGAGATATTCTGGTTGAACGCCGCGATCTGGATTTCTTTCCAGTCGATCGCATAAGCGGCCAGATTGATCTGCAACCGGCGATCCATCAGGCCCAGCTTGGCGCCGATTTCAAAGTTGGTCACATTATCCGGTGCGTAGGCGCGGTTGGCGGCGCAAGCTGCGGTATAGGTCGGGTTGGATGCAACCCCGCCATTGCAGCCCTTGCGGTTGAAACCGCCCGGACGGAAGCCTTCCGAATAGGTGAAGTACAGCAGCGAATCTGGGGTCACCTTATATGTCAGGTTGCCCTTGAAGATCACGCCCGAATAGCTGGCCGGGTTGATCCCCGCCAGGTTGGTTGTGAGGTTCGCACTGGCTGCCAGAGTGGTTGGTGCGACCAGCAGCGGAACATAATTGCACGATGTCAGGCCGGTGGCCGGATCCGTGCTGACCGTCGCGCAATTGGCCCGCAACGAGTTGTTGAAGCTGGTGCTGGAGCCGCCGTACATCCCGGCGCTTTCGCTGTAATAGCGCGCACCACCGGTTGCGATCAGCTTGTCCGGCACGATATCAAACGACACTTCGCCGTAAACCGCAAACTGACGGTCGCGGCGCAGGATCGTGTTGACGAAGCCAGCCCCCGGCAACGCGCCGACGCCCAGCACATTGACCGCCGGATTGGGCGCCAGGTTATAGATGAACCCGGCCGCAGGCAGCGTGTAGTTCCACTGGGTTACGTCATAGATCCGGTTGACATCGTAATAGAGGCCAAGCGTTCCGCGAACGCGGTTTTCAGCCGGAGTGGTGATCCGCAGTTCCTGCGTCCAGCGGCGGTTGCGATCGTTTACCTTGTAGCTGTTGTTCGGCGAATAGCAGGTTTGGCCCTGCGAAGCCGAGCTGCCGTAGCCGGCATAATAGACACCGCGATCGCAGTTGTAGAACGGCATGTAGAGGCCGATGCTGGCATATTTCGCATAGTCAGCCTGCTGGACCGAGTGGTGATCCTGGTACGACGAGCTGAAGATCACGTCGAGCATGCCAAGCCGGCCCTTGAGGGTCAGTGACGACAGGCTGATCGTGTCCTGCAGCGTATTGGGACCATACTGCTGAACCTTGAGATCGCCCACTGACGGGGTGTAATCGAACACGCCGTCGGTTTCGAGTTCCTGGTAAAGCGTCATGAATTCAAGCGACCAGTCATCACTGATCTGATAGGCCAGCGTGGCACGGCCGCCGTTGTAGTTGGCGTCGTTGTAATTATCCTGGATGAAATTGTTGTTGTTGATCGACTGGCGCGCCGGGACCACGAAGCCGCCGGTGGTGCCGGTTGCAGTGGCCACGCAGCCAACCACGCCAACGCAGCTTTCGATTGCCTGGGCAACCAGCAGCGGGTTGCCGGTGGGCAGCACGCCTGGGCCGCCCGGATTCCACGGCATGCGATAGGTGCCGGCCACGTTATCGATGTAGCCGCCCTGATGATCGCTGTAGAACGCCAGGCGCAGGCCCAGCTTGTCCTTGACGATCGGCAGGTTGAGGTAGCCTTCCACGCCAAAGCTGGCAGCGCCGCCCTTGGTGGTGGCGGCATTGGCGCTGAAACCGGCGTGAACTTCATCAAGTTCAGGCTTGTTGGTGATGTAACGGATTGCCCCGCCCATCGCGTTCGCGCCAAACAGCGTTCCTTGCGGACCGGCCAGCACTTCGATGCGGTTAAGGTCAGTGGCGTGGATATCAAGATTGCGGCCCGGGGTAGAGGCCGGGGCATCGTTGACATAAAGCGCGACGTTGGGCTGGACGCCCGCCACACCCAGAATCTGCGAACCGGCCGTATCGGTGGAAAGGCCGCGAATATAAACCGATGAAATACCCGGGCCGCGCGATGCAGTGCGCACGTTAGGCAGGTATTCAACCAGCTTTTCAAAATTGGTGACATTCAGCTGGCTCAGCTCTGCCCCGCCAATTGCCTGAATCGCGACCGGAATGCGGTTGGCTGATTCAGAACGGCGGGTGGCCGTCACCACGATATCAGGAACCCCGGTCTGGGGGCTATCAGCATCGGCATCGCCCGGTGCGCCTTGCGCAAAAGCCGGAGCAGCGCTGGACAGGATAGCGATGGCGATCGCCGCGGACGACAATTTCAAAGTTGATTTCATTTTTTATCCCTCCCCCTTGGTTTGGCCTGTCAGATAGCAGACCCACGCCGGGTATTGTAAGGTATGGCCAAATGGCCGGGCGTCGCGAAATCTCATTTTTGCATGGGGTCATGCAGGATGCCCCAGAACCTGCGTCCGCCACCCTCATGGCAAGTGGACGCGAACAATCAATCGAAGTTTGCACAAAAGAGACTGGCAGACCCCTGCGCGCTAACAAATGAGGGTTTTTTGGAATCCGGTAAACTTTGTTTGCTCTGCATCAGCAGGAATAAGGTCCGGCATTAGCAGCTGTAAAGCGGGTCACTGCGGGTTTGGCAGGGCGGCGGCTTGCGCCTATGGCCGCAGACCATCACGGCCAGCGCCTGCAATCGGCACTGCCCAGCGGGGGAGCTAGAATTTGCCATGAGTTTTGGATCATGAGCTTTGGCACTTTTGATTTGTTCAAGATCGGAATTGGCCCGTCCAGTTCGCACACGGTCGGGCCGATGGTGGCCGCACGGCGCTTTTTGGTTTGGCTTGAAGCGCGCGGGCAGTTTGATGCGGCCGCGCGGGTGCTGGTCCAGCTTTATGGTTCGCTGGCGCTGACCGGCAAGGGCCACGCCACCGATACGGCAATTATCCTGGGTCTGTGCGGCGAAGTGCCGGCCACAGTCGATACCGATGCGGTTGGCGCCTTGCTGGAACGGGTTGCCACCGCCAGAACGGTTCACCTGCTGGGCCGCCATCCGGTAGCGTTCGATCCTGCGGCCGATATCCAGTTCCTCCAGCGTGAGCGCCAGGCGTTCCATTCGAACGCGATGGCGCTGACCGCATTTGATGGCGATGGAACCGAACTTGCGCGGCGCATGTACTATTCGATCGGCGGCGGGTTTGTTGTCGATGAGGATGAGGCGGGCTCAAACAGCGGCGCCGATGCCCAGGATCTGGCACTGCCGTTTGATTTCAGCTCGGGCGAGGAGCTGCTGGAACTGGGCCAGGCCAGCGGGCAAAGCTTTGCCGAACTGATGTTTGCCAACGAATGCTCGCGCGCGCCGGCGCAGCAGGTTGAGGCCGGACTTGACCGGATCGCGCAGGCCATGTCCGATTCAATCGATCGGGGCTGCCGCAATGAAGGGACCCTGCCAGGCGGGCTCAAGGTAAGGCGCCGGGCCCCGGCATTGGCGCGGGATCTGGCCGAAAAGCAGGGCATGAACCTGGGCGATCCGCTGGCCGTGCTGGACTGGATCAACCTGTGGGCAATGGCGGTTAACGAGGAAAATGCGGCCTGCGGGCAAGTTGTAACCGCGCCAACCAATGGTGCCGCGGGGATCATTCCGGCAGTGCTGCGGTTTCACGATCGCTGCTATGGCGGCACATCTGCCACGCGCCGCGCCTTTTTGCTGACGGCAGCGGCAATCGGCGTTCTCTACAAGAAAAACGCGTCAATCTCGGGCGCCGAAGTGGGCTGCCAGGGTGAGGTAGGGGTGGCCTGCTCGATGGCGGCGGCCGGGCTGACGGCGGCAATGGGCGGCACCAACGCACAGATCGAAAACGCCGCTGAAATCGGGATGGAGCACAATCTGGGACTAACCTGCGATCCGGTTGGCGGGCTGGTCCAGATCCCGTGCATCGAACGCAACGCGATGGGCGCAGTGAAGGCAATCGACGCCTCGCGCCTTGCCCTGTTGGGCGATGGCACCCACCACGTCAGCCTTGACAAGGTGATCGAAACGATGCGGCAGACCGGGCTCGACATGCGCGACAAGTACAAGGAAACGTCGCTTGGCGGGCTGGCGGTGAACGTGGTGGAGTGTTGAGTTTTTGTTCGGCAGGCTGATCGCCTCTGCGATCAATTTGGCCTGGCCGGCCCGCTCCCCCGGCCCGACCACCCACAGGGTACCTTAAACGGGTGGTCGGGCCGGGGGAGCGGGCCGGCCAGGCAAGGAAAGCCCGAAGAGGCTTTCCGCACAAACACAAACCACTCTAAAACCAATCAGACATCCGCAAAATTGCCCTTGCGTTTCTGCATCTGGCTCATCACCGCTTCGATCTGGTTCTTCGTCCCGATCAGCGCTTGTTGCTCAACGCTTTCGGCCATCAGGATCTCAGCCTCGCTGGCATGCAGCCAATCGCCAAACAGCCGCTTGGCGCCGCGCTGGGCATGGGGGTTGCGATTGGCGATTTCGGCGGCGATGGCATTGGCCCGGGCGACCGGATTGGGATCGACGATCGTGGCAAAACCCAGTTCGTGCGCTTCGGCCCCGCTGAATTCGCGGTTGGTATAGGTCAGTTCGCGCAGCACATCATCGCGCACGGTTCCGCGCCACAGGGCATAGCCGGCCATATCGGGCACCAGCCCCCATTTCATCTCCATCACCGCCAGCCGTGCGGTGGGATCAACCACCCGGAAATCGGCTCCGCTGGCGATCTGCAGCCCGCCGCCAAAGCAAACCCCGTGCACCGCTGCGATCACCGGAACCGGCAACTTGCGCCACTGCAGCGCCACCTGCTGGGGCATGTTGGCCTGGCCATAGATTCTTGTCGTCAGGGGTGTCCGGTCATGGCGGTCGGTATTGGCCATGCTGGTCAGATCAAGCCCGGCACAAAAGCTGCGCCCTTCGCCCGAGAGCACCACGCAGCGCAGCCCTTTGAGACCATGAAGCACCCGGGCTGCGTCAATCAGCGCGGCAAACATGTCTGGATCAAGCGCATTCATCTTGTCAGGCCGGGACAGGCGGACCTGGGCGACACCGTCTGCATCCATCGTGATGGCGATGCGGCCGGCGGGATTTACGGTAAGGTCCATGCTTGGCTAGTTCCCCGGTTCGATCAAAAGGCTGCGGTTATTTCGCCGATCCGCAAGTGGCCGTCCAGCCCCCAATCCCGAACCAGCCCGATCGTGCTGTGTTCAGCCAGCCGATAACCGCCAAGTTCGGTGGTTTCGACCATGCCGTCAATCCCGGCGATCCGCAGTTTGGCGCGCAGCCTGCTGATATGAACCGCCAGGCTGTTGGTTTCGGGCCGGAAGGAAAGCCGCCAGACATCGTGCAACAGCTCGCTTGCGCTGACGTCTTCTTCGGGCGTTTCGGTAAGCCGCCAGATCAGCGAAAACTCACGCGGATGCAGGCCCAACGCGCGGCCTGCCACAAACCCGTCGCGGGCCAGCAGATCCAGCCTGAGCGGCCCGGCCTGGCGGTATCGCGGCAGCGATTGCGCCAGTTCGGCCAGCCGCATCGCGCGCAGTTCAAGCTCGTCCAGGGTCAGTTGGCGATCAAGCGCATCGCCAAAGCCCAACCGCAGCATCCGCGCGCGCTCAAGTGATTCCTCAACCTCAAGCATCATCATCCATTTGCGCTGGACCAGGCTGGCGCCGCTAAGGCCAAGCCATTGGTTGAGCGGAACCTGGCGCGGGCAGCCCAGCACGACATGCGCAGCCGCTCTCCCAGACGAACGCGAATCGGCCAGCAGCTGCCAGCCAAGCTGGCGCAAATCATATGCAGCAGGGACTGGCCCCGCCGAAAACCAGCGAAAAAGGCGCATGGTGCCCTCACAAGCCCTATGCGATTGGAATGCCCCGGAAGCTCCATGGCTGCACAATTCGCTTGCCCCGCGCAATAGGGGGAGGCCGCAGCGCCCAAGGATGTTGTGGGCGAATCACGCCGCTGAGGAATTGATCCCCATGCTTTGCAAATAGCGGCGAACGTTCCGTGCGGCCTGGCGCAATCTTTGTTCGTTTTCGACCAGAGCAATCCGCACGAAGCCTTCGCCTTCCTCGCCATACCCAACGCCCGGCGCAACCGCGACTTCGGCATGGGTCAAAAGCTGCTTGGAAAATTCAAGGCTGCCCATGTCTTTCAGCGCCGGGGGCAGCGGGGCCCAGGCGAACATCGATGCTTTGGGGCTGGGAATATGCCACCCGGCGCGGCCAAAGCTTTCGGTCAGCACGTCGCGGCGCTTTTGATAAAGGGTCCGGTTAGCCTCAACAATATCTTGCGGGCCGTTAAGCGCGGCGCAGGCCGCCGCCTGGATCGGGGTAAACGCCCCATAATCAAGGTAGCTTTTCACCCGCTTCAGCGCCGCGATCAGCCGCTGGTTGCCCACCGCAAAGCCAACCCGCCAGCCGGCCATCGAAAAGGTTTTCGACATTGAGGTGAACTCTACCGCAATATCCTTTGCGCCGGGAACCTGCAGGATCGAAACCGTTGGATTGCCATCGTAATAGAGTTCGGAATAGGCCAGGTCAGACAGGATCCAGACCTTGTTTTCCTTGGCCCAGGCCACCAGCCGCTCGTAAAATGCCAGATCGACCGTTTCGGCTGTGGGGTTGGACGGATAGTTGACGATCAGGATCGATGGGCGCGGCACGGTGAAGGCCATTGCCCGTTCCAGCGCGCGCCAATAATTCTCATCCGGCGTGGTCGGTACAGACCGGATCGTTGCCCCGGCGATGATGAAACCAAAGGTGTGGATCGGATAGCTGGGGTTAGGCGCCAGCACCACATCGCCCGGCCCGGTGATCGCGGTGGCCAGGCTGGCCAGACCTTCCTTTGAACCCATGGTCATGACCACTTCGGTCTCTGGATCCAGATCAACCCCGAAACGCCGGCCATAATAATTGGCCTGGGCCTTGCGCACACCGGGAATACCAGACGATGCGGAATAGCCATGCGCGTCAGGTTTCTGGGCCACTTCGCACAGCTTTTCGATCACATGCGGCGGCGGGGGCAGATCGGGATTGCCCATTCCCAGGTCGATAATGTCCTTGCCCGCGGCGCGCGCTTCGGCCCGCATGCCGTTGACTTCGGCGATGACATAGGGCGGCAGTCGCTTGATGCGGTAGAATTCTTCGGACATTGGACCTTTCCAGAGTTTACGGCGCAGGATGCAGCGGCCGGGGCCTTATCGGGGATCGCGCGGCATTGCGCCAGTGCGTTTTAGCCACAACGCCATGGCCGCCAACGGCACAGTCCAGGCAAGCCACGCATCGGTTGCGTAGAACAGCGCATAATGGCGGTAACTGCCCCCAATCGCGAACAGCGCCAGATAGACCCGGAAAAACACTGCACCGGTGGTGGTAGCCGCCATCAGCAGCATGCATGCGCGGTGGGCGGCGATCTGGCGGCGGCGGATATTCCAGATGCCCAGAACCAGCAGCACCAGCCAGACCGCGCCTTGCGCCGCGAAGCCCCAGCCCGAAACCGGGGTCACCGGCTCGATCAGCGCAACCGGAAAGGCCGTCAGCCCGGCCACCATCACATCGGCCGCCGCGATCCGTCCGGCCCAGCGATGCCAGCGCGGGTGGCGGCGCAGCAGCAGTGCGATCGGGACCAGCAACAACGCTGCACCCCCACTGACCATATGCACCGCGAAGGTGATCGGCATCAGTTCCATCTTGATCGCCAGCGCATCGGGAAAATCATCAACCTGCCACGGCGAATAAACCGCCTTGCCCGCAGTATAGATTACAAACGCCGTCAATCCTGCTAGAAGCACCAGACGCACCGCCTGACGCGCCGGGCTGGATGGTATCGCTTTTGAAAAGCTGGAGAGGTCCATGAAGTTCTTATCCCATCCGATTGCCGGTCTGTCGATTGGCCTTGCCCTGTCCATCAGCGTGATGGCCAGCGCGGTGCCGCCCGCGCCCAAGCTCAGCCCCTATTTCGGGCGCTGGACCATATCCGATGCCAATGAGCGTTTTTCGGCCAAGGGCCGGCCCTACAAGACGATCGACATCGCGCCTTGTGGCAAGGATTTCTGCGGGGTCAGCGTGGGTGACAAGGGCCAGTGCGGGCCTGTGCTGTTCCGCTTCCTGACCAAGAACGCCTTTGCCAGCATGCTTCAGGGCCACGGCAAATGGGGATCGGGCAAGAAAAACATCCAGATCGAAAACTGGGAAAACCCCGAAGCCCCCGGAGGCCGTGAGATGGAGCTGTATCTTGGCGATGGCCATGATTTTGGCGGTCGTTCAGAATCGATGCCCAAGTTCCACGGGCAATATAACCGGGCCGGTGCGGTTCGCTGCAAGGCCCGCTAGGAGACACTGCGGATGAGCGATCAGACGGCCAAGGGCCTGCCCGGCAGTGAAATGCTGGCCGCGATGTTTGAAGCCCCGCAAAAGCTGTTTGCCCAGTTCACCGGCCAGCCGGGTTCCGGGGATCCCGGCGGCGATATGGCGCAGTGGACCGCGGTTGCCCAGCAATTGCAGGCCCAGTGGCTGACATTCCAGCGCGAACAGGCGCAAGCCGCTGGCGGTGCGGCCGACGCGTTTGCCAAGGCGCCCGATATTCTGGGCGGCCTGGGCCAATTCGTGCCGGTGATGCAGGATTGGCTCAAGGCCCTGCCGCTGGGCGAACCGGCGCGCCAAAAGCAGTTCTGGGAAGAAAGCCTGTCGCTGTGGCAGGGTGTCCTGGGGCAATACGGAATAGGCCCCCAGGCGGGCGAGGCCGCGCAAGATGGCCCTGCGCTGCCGCGCAAGGATCGCCGGTTTGCCGATCCGAAATGGCGCGAACAGCCGTTTCATGCGCTGGTCCACCAGACCTATCTGATGCTGGCCGAACAAGTGCAGGCTCTGGCCGAAAGTGCTGGGGCCGAAAGCGCCGGGACCGATAGCGCTGGCGGCGGCGATCAAGCCCGCAGTGAGCAGCTGAAATTCGCGGCCCGCACGCTAACCGAAATGCTCAGCCCGGCTCATTTCCCGCTGACCAACCCCGTGGTGCTGGAAAAAACCATCGCCAGCAAAGGCGAAAACCTGATCAAGGGGATGCAGCACCTGCTGTCCGATCTGAAGCGCGGCCAGCTGACCCATGTTGATCCGGCGGCCTTCAAAGTGGGCGAGAATATCGCGGCCACCCCCGGCAAAGTCGTCCACGAAACATCGCTCTATCAATTGATCCAGTACAGCCCGACCACACCGAACGCGCTGGAAGTGCCGCTGCTGATCTTTCCGCCTTGGATCAACCGGTTCTACATTCTCGACCTTAGCCCCGAAAAAAGCTTCATCCGCTGGGCCGTGGAACAAGGGCTGAGCGTATTCGTCGTTTCGTGGAAATCGGCCGATGAAAGCATGCGCGATCTGGTCTGGGACGATTACATCCGGGCCCAGATCGATGCGATCGACCATGTTCGCAGCCGGCTGGATGTGAACAGCGTCCACACCATTGGCTATTGTGTGGCCGGAACCACGCTGGCCGCCACGCTGGCGCTGCTGGCCCGGCGCGGAGAGGCCGGCAAGGTAAAGAGCGCGACTTTCTTTACCGCCCAGGTCGATTTCGAACTTTCGGGCGAGCTCAAGGTGTTCATCGACGATCAGCAGCTGGCCGCGCTGGAAAAGCTTTCAGCCAAGCAGGGCTATCTTGATGGCCGCTATATGGCCTTCACCTTCAACATGCTGCGCGGCAACGATCTGATCTGGAATTATGTCATCAAGAACTACCTCTTGGGCGAAGACTATCCGGCATTCGATCTGCTGCACTGGAACGGCGATGTCACCAATCTGCCGGCCAAGTGGCATATGGCCTACCTTAAGGACCTGTACCGCGACAACAAGCTGGTGGTTCCCGATTGCCTCAGCGCGGATGGCACCCCGATTGATCTGACCCGGATCGAAGTGCCGACCTATATCCAGGCCGGGCGCGAAGACCACATTGCCCCGGCTGCCAGCGTCTGGAAGCTGATGGATCATTTGCGCGGGGACAAAACCTTTCTGTTGGCCGGATCGGGCCATATCGCGGGCGTGGTCAACCCGCCCAGCGCCAGGAAGTATCAGTACTGGACCAATCCCGGCGCAGCCGAAAGCCTCGATCAATTTGTAGCCGGTGCGATCGAAACACCGGGCAGCTGGTGGCCGCACTGGATCGAATGGATCCGCAGCCAGGATGCCGCCGAAGTACCGGTAAACGGCAAGCGGGTGCCCGGGGCAAAGGGTGATTCGGTGATTGAGGATGCCCCCGGGCGCTATGTGAAATCCAATTAAATCATTCAGATTTAGTGGTTAATGCGGTTTATGCTGCACTGCACAAAAACTCCTTGACTTCGCAGGTGCAATAACTACTTTGTGCACTGCAACATGAGGCCGGATTTTTCCGGTCCCGGTTAGAAGGATTTGTGACAATGGCTACTGCCCCCGAAGCAAAGATTGACGCCGCCAAGGCCGAAGCTGCTGCCGAAAAGGCCTATGCCGCTGCGGCCGCGCAGATTGAAGCCGGCAGCGCAGTGAAGGCTGAAGCAGCCGCTCCTGCCGCGCAGGTTCTGGCCAAGAAGGTTCCGGCCAAGAAGGCCGCCACACCCAAGAAGATTGCCAAGCAGGCTGCCGCCAACAAGGCGCCAGCCAAGATTGCCCCCATCTCGACTTTGAAGGATACCATCATGACCAAGACCAAGACCGCCACCGAAGATTTCTCCGCCAAGGTTCAGGACGTTGTTGCCGATGCCCAGGAACGCGCCAAGACCGCGTTTGAAAAGACCCAGGCCTATGCCGGCGAAGGCGTTGAATTCACCAAGGGCAACGTTGAAGCCCTGGTTGCTTCGGGCAAGGTTCTGGCCGCTGGCCTGCAAACCCTGGGCCAGGACGTGGTTGCCGAAGGCAAGACTGCGCTTGAAACCATGACCGCCGACGTCAAGGAACTCGCCGCCGTCAAGTCGCCGGCTGATTTCTTCAAGCTGCAGGGTGAAATCCTGCGCCGCAACTTTGACGCTGCGGTTGCTACCGGTTCGAAGCGCTCGGAAACCATGGTGAAGCTCGCCACCGAAGCTTTCGCTCCGATCCAGACCCGCGTCAGCCTCGCGGTCGAAAAGGTCAAGCAGGCCGCCTAAAGGCAGCCGTTCCTCGCGGTTTGGTGATCCCCTCTCCCCACCTCGCCGCGAGCCCAATCAGGGCCGGACAGCCACGCGCTGTCCGGCCCGTTTGGTTTTTGAGCGATGGGCACTTGTTCTTTACCCATTGAATGCGATATTTTGATCCGATGATGCACAACCCTGCCCTTGCCGAACAGACCATCCGCGCTGCCGATGACAGCGACGGCGAGGATGGCGGCCGGCACCAGATCGGCCTGGCCACCAAGACCCGCGCCAAATCCAAAAAACCCAGCCAGTTCAAGGTTCTGCTGCTCAACGATGATTACACCCCGATGGAATTCGTGGTGATAGTGTTAAAGCGGTTTTTCCAGATGGACCTTGATGCTGCAACCCGGGTGATGCTGCACGTCCACCAAAAGGGCGTCGGGGTTTGCGGGGTTTTCACCTATGAAATCGCCGAAACCAAGGTCAACCAGGTGATGGACTTCGCCAAACAGAACCAGCACCCGCTGCAATGCACGCTGGAGAAGGCGTAGGGCCAAGTGCAGGAAGGCCAATGGTTATCGCGCAGTCACCCCACAGTCGTACCCAGTAAACTGCCGATCGCATATGTAGCGGCCATTGCGAGCACGCCCCAGAACGTAACCCGCAGCACGCTTTTGCCCATTGGTGCGCCGCCAGCCTTGGCGCCCAGCGCGCCCAGCGCCATCAGGAACACCAGCGCCGCGATTGATACGCCCACGGCCAGAGTGGCCATTGGCAGCAATACTGCCGTTACCAGTGGCAGCGCCGCACCCAGCGCAAAGGTTGCGGCCGAAGCCACCGCCGCCTGCAAGGGCCGCGCGCGGTGCATTTCGGCCAGGCCCAGTTCGTCACGGGCATGGCTGGCCAACGCATCGTGCGCGGTCAGCGCTTCAGCAACTTGCCTGGCGAGCGGTTCGCCCAGCCCGCGCTGGCGATAGATATTGGTCAGTTCCTGAAGCTCGAACTCAGGCTGCTCAGCCAGTTCGCGCCTTTCGCGTTCCAGATCGGCGCGTTCGGTATCAGCCTGGCTTGAGACCGAGACATATTCCCCCGCTGCCATGGAGAATGCTCCAGCGACCAGCCCCGCTGCCCCGGCAACCAGCACTTCAGGCTTGCCGGCGGCGGCGGCGGCCACGCCCACGATCAGACTGGCGGTGGAAACGATCCCGTCATTGGCGCCCAGCACAGCCGCGCGCAGCCAACCAATCCGCTCAACGGCATGCGTTTCGGGTGGCTTTCCCGGGATTGCTTCCATGCCTGTTGCTCCTATTGCCGTAAATTCAGCAGCACCCTAACCTGCGATTGTGCCGCGCGCCATGATCTGGCGCAATACCATTAGCGCTTTCGCAGCGCAGCCTGCCCGGTTATGGGCAATCGTGCCCTCTCTTCCGCCAGGACCTGCGTGAAATTCATTCCTGCCATTGATCGTTACATATTCCGGCTGGTCTTGATGCCGATGTTGGCGGTGTTTTTGATCGCAGCATCGCTGATGGTGCTCGATAAAATGCTGAAATTGTTCGAATTTGTCGGCAATGAAGGCGGACCGATCAAGATCGTGTTCCAGATGCTGCTCAATCTGATGCCAGAATATGCCAGCCTGGCGATTCCGCTGGGCCTGATGCTGGGGATCCTGTTCGCCTTTCGCAAGCTGGCCACCACCAGCGAACTTGATGTGATGCGCGCGGTGGGGCTCAGCTATACCCGGCTGCTGCGGGTTCCGTTTGTGATTACATTGGTGCTGGCCGCGCTCAATTTCGGGATTGTCGGCTACCTCCAGCCGCAGGCGCGATATTGGTACGAACGGCTGGACTTCGAACTGCGTTCGGGCGCGCTGGGGGCTTCGATCAAGGTTGGCGAATTTACTACGCTGCAAGACCGGATGGCGCTGCGGATTGATCAGAGCCGCGACAATGGGCGGCATCTGATCGGTATTTTTGCACGCTTTTCCTCACCCAAGGGCCAGGTTGTTACAATCTCTGCGCGCGAGGGCACCTTCCTTGCGCTGAAGGGCAGCCCCGATACGATCATCCTGCGTCTGACCCAGGGCCAGCTGGTGCAGGACGAACCCGGGCAAAGCCCGCGGGTGCTTTCATTCGCGCGCCACGATCTGCCGATCGATTTGCCCGCGATCGAGAAATTTCGCGAGCGCGGCGGCAAGGAGCGGGAATATATCCTGCCTGAACTGCTGCGGATCGGCTGGAGCAACGCCGTTACCGAGCAGACCCGCAATTCATCGCGGGCCAGCCTGAACTACCGGATGGTAGAGGTGATGATGATGCTGTTGCTGCCGCTTCTGGCAGTGGCCCTGGCTGTGCCGCCCAAACGCTCGTCATCGTCGCTGGGGGTGTTCCTTTCGATCCTGATGGTGGTGGCCTATCACAAGATCAACGAATACGGCCAGGCCGCCGCAGCGCAGGGCCGGTTCCCGCCCGAACTGATCCTGTGGGGGCCATTTGTGCTGTTTGCGCTGCTGATCGTCTGGCTGTTCTGGCGGATCGCCTATGTTCCGGGCGGGCAACCGATCGGCGCGCTGGAAAAGGCCGCGGCCAATCTGGGCAAACGGGTACGCAAGCTGTTCGATCGTGACCGCCGGATCAAGCCGGAGCAGACCTGATGTTTGGCGATCTGTTCCCCTCGCGCACGATCACGCTTTATCTGGCGCGGCTGTTCATCTCCCGGATCGTCGGGGTTTTGTTCCTGCTGGTGCTGGTGCTGCAAATGCTCCAGCTTTTGTCTGAAAGCGGCGATATCCTGGCGGTTCCCGGCAATGGTGAGGCTGAGCTGTGGTACTATGTTTCGCTCAACGTGCCGCAGCTGATCGCGCGGTTCCTGCCCTATTCGGTGCTGCTGGCCACGTTGTTCACCTTCTGGCCGCTCAATCAGAACAGCGAAGTGATCGCGATGCGCGCGGCCGGCCTTTCGGCACATCAGATCCTGGCACCGATGCTGCTGACTGCTGCGGCAATCTCGCTGATCAGTTTCACCTTCAACGAAACCGTTGTGGCCCCGCGCACCGGGGTGCTCAAACAGTGGAACAAGGCGCGTTACAAGCCGCTGCCCAAAGACACCGGGGTGCGCACGAACGTCTATGTGCCTGATGGGCCCAATATCCTGACCGCGCAGACCGTTTCGGGCCAAGGCGCGGCAACCCGGCTGGAAGGGGTAACCTGGTATCGGCGCGATGCGGCCGGGATGGTGGTGGAACAGCTGCGCAGCCCGCACGCCAGCTATGCTGCGCCTGGTTGGCGGCTGGACAATCCGGTCCGCTTCGATGTGGCCACAACCGCGCAGACCAGCCAGCCCAGCCAGATCATTGCGCCCGGTGTCAGCCCCGTGCAAT
This sequence comes from Novosphingobium sp., assembly GCF_040079535.1. Taxonomy (GTDB): domain Bacteria; phylum Pseudomonadota; class Alphaproteobacteria; order Sphingomonadales; family Sphingomonadaceae; genus Novosphingobium. The sequence continues at coordinate 29,523 of NZ_JBEBKB010000003.1, forward strand.
TGGCGCTGGGCCGGGTCGATCCCGAAGGGCAGAACGTGTTTTCGCTGGCCGGCTCGATCAAGGCGATGAAGGCATCGGGCCGCCGCACTTCGGAACTTGAAGCGAAATGGTGGCACAAATTTGCCGGACCGCTTTCGGCGCTGCTGATGCCGCTGCTCGGCTCAGTCGCGGCGTTTGGCCTGGCCCGATCGGGGACACTGCTGATCCGCGCGGTTTTGGGGATGGCGCTGGGATTCACCTATTTCGTGGTCGATAATGCCGTGCTGGCAATGGGCAATTTTGGCGGATACCCACCGTTGATCGCGGCCTGGGCGCCGTTCCTGCTGTTCCTGCTGGTGGGCGAAACGGTGTTGGTCAAAACCGAGGAGTAGGGGAGCGGGGCTGGCCAGGCCAAGAGAGCCCCGGATGGGCTTTCCGCACCGGCGTCAGCGGGTCAACATCCCTAACGCCGGATCATCGTGCTGCGCGCGATCCGGCCAACCAGCGGCCATAGGCCCGGATAGCTGGCCCGCTCATATGTCGAACCAGACCCAAGGTGCCCCGCCAGCCGCCGGTGCGCCTCACCCAGCGAATGATATGGCAGGCTGGGTAGCAGGTGGTGCAGCGCGTGATAGCGCAGACCCACCGGGGCCCACAGCGGGGCGAACAGTTCGGGCGGGGGAACGTTGACCGAATCGAGGTATTGCGCGGTGACGGTCATCGCCGCACCATCGTTCTGCCACAGGTGCGCCACCAGGGTGCGGATCTGATTGAACACCGCGGTTGCCGATACCACGCAAAGCGCGATCACCAGCCACCGCCAGCCCAGCCACTGGGTGCTGGCCAGCAAGGCCCAGGCCCACACCGCTGCTCCCAGTTCTTGCCAGAACACCATCCGCGCAAAGTCTCCTTCAGGCGGGCGGCGGCGAAAATCGGGATTGATTGAAAGCGATGATGCGCGTTCCCACACCAGCTTTCGCAAAGGCGGAATTACCGCACCCAGTGGGACCAGCACCGCACAGCGGATCAGCAGGCCGATGGGTAGCAACGCTGCGATCAGGATGAACGCCGGCAGCGACCACGGCTTCATCAAGGCCAGCGGCAGATATTCCGGATCCTCGATCGTGCCGTATTTGGTCCGGGCGTGGTGCAGCGTGTGCACCCCTTCATACATGAACGACGGGGTCAGCATCGGAATACCGGCCACAAGGTTCCAGACGAACCGGAAGCCCGGCAGCGCGGTGCGGTGGATATGGGTCAATTCATGGATAAACAGCAGCGCGCGATACAGAAACAGCACGGCAATCCCGGCGCTGGCCCAGGCCTGCCAGCCATGCAGCAGGATCGCGCCGGCGATCCCGGCATAGCCAATCGCGGCCGAACCCAGCATGTCTGGCCAATAGATGCTGGCCTTGGCCGCAGAAATATCGCGGGTCAGATCCACCGCCGCGCGCAGCATCGCCATATCATCGGGGATCGGCGCAGTGGGCAGCGGGGCATTGATCTTTTCCTGAACGGTCATCAAATCATTCCATTGCAGCCCGGCTTGGCGTAGTGGCGGGCAAGATTACGGGTCTCATTGACCTTGAACAAAGGCAGCATCGTGGCACAGGCAGAAATAACCGTAACCCCGGTTGGCAACAAGGCAGAGCTGGGCGAATTTGTCGATCTGGCTTATCGGCTGGGCCGATCAGACCCAAATTGGGTGGCGCCGCTGCGGATCGAAGCCGAAGAGCTGGTCAACCCGGCCAAGAACCCGTTCTTCGAACATGCCGATGTGCAATTCTTTCTGGCCCACCGCGCCGGCCAGCCGGTTGGGCGGATTTCTGCGCATATTGATCACCTGGCCACCGCGATGGACCCGGCGCAAGGGATGGGCCCGGGCACCGGCAACTGGGGCTTGCTTGAGGCTGAGGATGAGGCGGTTGCCAAGGCGCTGATTTGCCGGGCCGAAGATTGGCTGCGCGACAAGGGCATGACCCGCGTGCTGGCCCCGCTATCGATGTCGGTCTGGGAAGAGCCGGGCCAATTGACCAAGGGCTTTGATCATCCCCCCACCGTGATGATGGGGCATCAACCCGAACGGTATCAGCATTACATCGAAGCCATGGCCTATACCCCGGCCAAGGTGCTGCGGACCTACGATCTGGACGTTACCAAGGATTTTCCGCCGCTGATCCAGCGGATCGTCCAATCGGGCCAGCGCAATGCCAAGATCCGGATCCGCAATGTCGATCGCTCAAAATTCGATACCGAAGCGGGCATCATCCTGCACATCCTGAACGATGCCTGGTCAGACAACTGGGGCTTCGTGCCGTTCACCGATCGCGAAATCGCCTATGCCGGCAAGAAGTTCAAACCGATCGTGCGCGAAGATCTGATCATGATCGCCGAATATGAGGGCGAGCCGGTAGCTTTCATGATGACCTTGCCGAACCTCAACGAAGTGTTGCAGCCGCTGGGCGGAAACCTGTTTCCGTTTGGCTGGGCCAAGTTGCTGTGGTGGCTGCGCAAGCCCCGCACCAAGACCATGCGCGTGCCCTTGATGGGCGTGCTCAAAAAGCACCAGTCAAGCCGGCTGGCCAGCCAGCTGGCCTTCATGATGATCGAGACGATCCGCCAGAATGCGCTGGCCAACTATGGCGCCAAGCGCGGAGAGATCGGCTGGGTGCTGGATGACAATCAGGGCATGAACGCGATCGCCGGTGCGATCGAAAGCACGGTCAACAAGGAATACACGATTTACGAAAAGGGATTGTAGCTCTCTGGCTGGTATTAGTGCGAGCAAGGCATCGGCCTTGGCCTGGCCGGGCCGGGGGAGTGGGCCGGATAGGCCAAGCTTTTCACGGACGTGAATAGCGCACCGATCAAAAATCCCTTACTCCCGCCCCTTGTCCACCGCAGCCGTCACCGCAACGTCCATCGTCACGTTGCCGAGTGTGCGCATCAGATCGGGCAAGATTTCCACCGCCACCAGCAGCGCCAGCGGCGCGATCGGGACGCCCATCGCATTGGCGATCGGCCCAACCGAAATGATGAAGCTGAGCGTGCCGGGCAGCGATACCGAGCTGAGCGAGACAAGGAATGCCACGCCTACGCCCACCGCCAGCACAAACGGCGATAGCGGCGTGCCGGTTAGGTAAGCGGCATAGATCGCCACCCCCATATTCATCGCCGGACTGGTCCCGCGGAAAATCGCGACGGCCAGCGGCAGAACGAAATCGGCGGTCGCCTCGCGCACACCCAGCTTGCGGGTCGCGGCCAGCATCGCAGGCAGGCAAGCCAGCGAACTTTGGGTGGAAAGCGCAACCGCCTGAACCGGCAGCATCGCCCGCGCAAAATCCCCCAGCGGCTGGCGCGCGATCAGCACAGCGATGGCATAGCCACCCAGCGTTACCACCAGCCCGGCCGCGCTGACGATCAGGATATAGTGCGCCAGGGCGCTGATCGCATCGGTTCCGCTGTTCGCGGCCACCGCCGCAGCCAGTCCAAACACCCCGATCGGCGCCAGAGCCAGCACCCAGCCGATCACCACCATCATCGCGGCAGCCAGCCCTTCGAACACGGCGGCTAGCTGACGGCGCGCGGCATCGGCAATCCGGGTCGCGGCAACTGCAAACACCGCGACGAACAGCACAATCGGCAGCATCGCCCCCGATGCAGCCGCGGCAAAGATATTTTCCGGCATCATCGCCAGCAGGATCTGCGAAAAACCGGGGACAGTACCGGCATCGCTTGCCGCTCCGCCCAAAGCGGCCACCGCGCGCGGCGGGATCGGAGAAAATTCCAGCAGCATCGGCACCACAATGGCCGACATCGCGCCCGCTGCCAGCAGCACCGCAAAAAACAGCGCAACCGCGCGCCGGGCCAGCTTGCCCCCGCCCGCTGCCGCCAGGGTTTGCGAAATGCCGGTATAGACCAGCCCGATCACCAGCGGCAGGATCGTTATTTGCAGCGCCCGCAGCCACAGCTGGCCGGCCGGTTCTGCAAAGACCATGATCTGCGCCAGCACCGGGGTGCCCTGCAGCAAAATTCCCACGGCAAAGCCCAGCACCAGCCCGGTAAAGGTCAGCCCGGCCGGAACCTTGATTTCCGGGAATTTGGCCGCTTCGGCTGGTGCTTGCATGCAATCGCTCCCTTGCGCTTATCATCTTGTGGGCGTGACTTTAGCGGCGGTGTGCGACATAGCAATTCCTGAACACTTTTAAGTCTATAGGCGGGGCTATGGGACGTAACTATTTCGGCACCGATGGAATCCGGGGCAAGACCAACGCCGGGGTGATGACCGCTGCCACCGCGATGAAAGTCGGCCAGGCGGCGGGCACCCGGTTTCTGCGCGGAAGCCACAAGCACCGCGTGGTGATCGGCAAGGATACCCGCCTGTCTGGCTACATGCTGGAAAACGCGCTGGTTGCTGGCTTCACCAGCGTGGGCATGGACGTGGTGCTTACCGGGCCCTTGCCAACGCCTGCCGTGGCGCTGCTGACCCGCGAATTGCGCGCCGATGTGGGCGTGATGATCTCTGCCAGCCACAACGCCTATGAAGACAACGGGATCAAGCTGTTCGGCCCCGATGGCTTCAAATTGTCGGATGCTGATGAACTGGCGATCGAGACGATGCTGGGTGAGGATCTGGCGCTGGCCGCCTCGGCCCAGATCGGCCGGGCGCGGCGGATCGACGATGCCCGCGGGCGCTATATCCACGCGGTCAAAAGCGCGCTGCCCGATGATGTCCGGCTTGATGGGCTCAAGATCGTGGTCGATTGCGCCAATGGCGCGGCCTATCAGGTGGCACCCAGCGCGATCTGGGAACTGGGCGCCGAAGTAGTGGCCATCGGCGTGCAGCCCAACGGCATCAACATCAACGACAAGTGCGGATCGACCCACCTGGCTCTGGTCAAGGAAACCGTGGTTGCCAGCGGCGCGCATATCGGGATTGCGCTGGACGGCGATGCTGACCGGCTGATCGTGGTCGATGAAAAAGGCCAGACGGTTGATGGCGATCAGCTGATGGCCTTGATCGGCACCCAGCTGGCCGATCGCGGCGAACTGAAGGGCGGCGGCGTGGTTGCCACGGTCATGTCCAACCTGGGCCTCGAACGCTTTCTTGGCGGACGCGGGCTGAAGCTGGAACGGACCAAGGTGGGCGATCGCCACGTGCTTGAGAAAATGAGGGCCGATGGCTTCAATCTGGGCGGAGAGCAATCGGGCCACATGATCCTGCTCGATCATGCCACCACCGGGGATGGCACCGTGGCGGCACTGCAAGTGCTGGCCGCGCTGGTCAAATCGGGCAAACAGGCCAGCGAACTGCTGCACCTGTTCGATCCGGTTCCGCAACTTTTGAAGAACGTGCGCTTTGCGGGGGGCAAACCCTTGGATGACGCCCGCGTAAAAGCCGTGATTGCCGATGCCGAGGCGCAGCTGAGCGGCAAAGGCCGGCTGGTGATCCGCCCATCGGGGACTGAACCGGTGATCCGGGTGATGGCCGAAGGCGATGATGCCGCCCAGGTGGAACAGGTGGTCGATGCGATCTGCGATGCGGTAAAGGAAGCGGCCGATGCTTGAGATGCGCCCCGATTGCGAACGCTGCGGTGCCGATCTTCCCGCGCAGCAGCCCGGCGCGTTCATCTGCAGCTTTGAATGCACATTTTGCAGTCCTTGCGCCGATGCGCTGGATGAACGCTGCCCCAATTGCGGCGGCGAGCTGATGGACCGGCCGAGCCGCGCAGAGAAACACCACGCCAAGCATCCACCCGGCACCCTGCGCAAATATCTGGCGGCCAAGGGGGGCTGATGCCCCCGCCCCGCATCCTGACCATCGCCGGGTCTGACAGTTCTGGCGGCGCTGGCATTCAGGCCGATATCAAGACCATCACCGTGCTGGGCGGCTATGCGATGAGCGCGATCACCGCGATCACCGCGCAAAATACGCTGGGCGTGACCAGGGTCGAAGTGTTGTCGCCGGAACTGATCGCGACCCAGATCGATGCCTGTGTTTCGGATATCGGGGTCGATGCGGTAAAAATCGGCATGCTCGGCTCACCCGAAATTGCCGGCGTGGTGGCGGATCGGCTGGCGGCGCTGGGTGTGCCGGTGGTGTTTGATCCGGTTATGGTGGCCACCAGCGGCGCGGCTTTGGCCGACGCCGCGACCATCGCAGCCTTTGAACGCCTGATGCAGCTGGCCACGCTGACCACGCCAAATGTCGCGGAATTGGCGGCGCTGGGCGGGCACGAAGCGATGCAGGCGCGCGGCGTAACCTACCTTGCCAAAGGCGGCGATGCGCAGGGAGAGCGCGTGGACGATGTGCTGATGGTGCCAGGTAGCGCGCCACACGTGATGTCGGGCAGCCGGATCCACACCCGCCACACCCACGGCACCGGCTGCACGCTTTCCAGCGCGATCGCGACTTATCTGGGCAAAGGCTTGGAACTGGCCGAAGCGGTGGACCGGGCCCGGCTGTTCGTTCGCTCTGCCTTGCGCGCCGCGCCGGGTTTTGGGGCAGGCAGCGGGCCGCTGGGGCACGGCGAAGCGCGGGGCTAGACCGGCTGTGCCCGCTGTGCCATAGAACAAACCATGATCGCACGGCTAACCGGAACGCTTGATGACTTCGGACCCGATTGGGCCGTGATCGATGTTTCGGGCGTGGGTTATCTGGTCCACTGCAGCGCCAAGACGCTTGACGCGCTGGGCGTGCGGGGGGACCGGGTGACCGTCCATACCGAACTGCAAGTCTCCGAAAACGACATGCGCCTGATCGGCTTTGCCAGCGGCGCCGAACGCGAATGGTTCCGCTTGCTCACCGGCGTGCAGGGCGTGGGCAGCAAGATGGCGCTGGCGGTGCTCTCGGCGCTCTCCACCGATGAACTGGCCCGCGCCTGCGGGGCCGGCGACGCCGCAATGGTTGCCCGCGCACAAGGCGTGGGGCCCAAGCTGGCCAGCCGGATCGTCAATGAATTGAAGGATAAAGCCGGGGCGATGCCCGCCGCGGCAGGCGGGATGATCGCCGCAGCGCCCGCCGGATCGGCCAGTTCCGATGCAGTTTCGGCGCTCCAGAATCTGGGCTTCAAGCCGCAAGTGGCAACGATGGCCGTGGCGCGGGCGATCGAGGAACTGGGTGAGGATGCGGGATTGGATGCGCTGATCCGGGTCGGGCTGAAAAGGGCGGCTGGGTGACTCCTCACATGCACCTCTCCCAAATCCGTCACCCTGAACTTGTTTCAGGGTCCATCGGGCCGTTCACCCGACCCAAGCGGCGGCATACCCAGCCCCACGGCCAAATCGCCCCACTGCGGATTGCCCTCGTTGATCAGGTTGATCTTCCACGCCCGGTGCCAACGCTTGAGCTGCTTTTCGCGAAGGATCGCTGGCTCTATCTCGCCGAACAGTTCGTAATGAACCAGCCGGTGGATCTTATGCCGCGACGTAAATCCCGGCAGCGCATCATTCCGGTGTTGCCACAGCCGCGCAATCAGATCGGACGTAACCCCGATGTAAAGCGTGCCGTAGTGCCCGCTCGCCAGAATATAAACGCAAGGAAGCCGCTCTTGCCGCATAGGGCAGGGTGTGGGGCGAAATGGACCCTGAAACAAGTTCAGGGTGACGAAGCTGGGTTGGTTTTGGATTGCAATGACCGATAACCCCCTCCTCTCAACCCAGCGCCAGCCGGAAGACGCAGACGCGGCTCTCCGCCCCAAGACGCTGGCCGAATTCGTCGGGCAGGCGGCGGCGAAGGACAACCTTTCGGTGTTCATCGAAAGCGCCAAGTCGCGCGGGGAGGCGATGGACCATGTGTTGTTCTATGGCCCACCGGGGCTGGGCAAGACCACTTTGGCGCAGATTGTCGCGCGCGAGCTGGGGGTGGGGTTCCGCGCCACCAGCGGGCCTGTTATTGCCAAGACCGGCGATCTCGCCGCGTTGCTGACCAACCTTGAGCACGGCGACGTGCTGTTTATCGACGAGATTCACCGGCTCAATCCGATTGTCGAAGAAGTGCTCTATCCGGCGATGGAAGACCGCGCGCTCGATCTGATCATCGGCGAGGGGCCATCGGCGCGCTCGGTGCGGATTGATCTGCCAGCCTTTACACTTGTCGGCGCGACCACGCGGCAGGGATTGTTGACCACGCCGTTGCGCGACCGCTTCGGGATTCCGGTGCGGCTGAATTTTTATACTGTTGATGAACTCGAATGCGTCGTCACGCGCGGCGCGGGCTTGCTTGGCATCGGGATTGAAAGCGGCGGCGCGCGCGAGATTGCCCGGCGCGCCCGCGGCACGCCGCGGGTCGCCGGGCGGCTGCTGCGGCGGGTGCGCGATTTTGCGCATGTCGCGGGGGATGGCACGATCACGCAGGCCATCGCCGATGCCTCGCTGACCCGGCTAGAGGTTGATGCACTGGGCCTTGATACGATGGACCGGCGTTACCTGAACATGATCGCCGATATCTACAAGGGCGGTCCGGTGGGGGTGGAAACGCTGGCGGCGGGCCTGTCTGAACCACGCGATACGGTGGAAGAGGTGATTGAGCCGTATTTGATCCAGCTGGGCCTGATCGCCCGCACCGCGCGCGGGCGCTGCCTGAACGATCGGGCCTGGGCGCACCTGGGAATCACCCCGCCAACCGGGCCCCAGGCCGGACTGTTCGATCCCGGCGATTCGGGCGCAGCATAGCTATCAGCGGGTTTGGCGTTCGCATTTCCGCCCGGTTCGGTTCCAGAATGGGACAGGTCGGTGCGGCGCTGCACACAAAATGCACTTTTCCCGGATCGGGCCAGCAAAAACACGGTTAATGCGATTGTCGGCTTAACAGAACTGATGCCTTTTATGTCTACAGGGGCGAATTGGCAGCACAGGGCTGCCGGCAATCAACGCCCCAACAGGCAAAGAAGGCAAAAGCTATGTCGGTACGGATGGCACTTGTGAAACTCGCGGCGTTTGCCGCTGGCGGTGCAGTAGTCGGGGGCGGTGCAGTCCACGTTGCTGAGGCCCCGGCTGCGCAGGTGACCTACGTGAAGCATGCTCCCAAGCGTGGCCCGGCACCCAAGGTGAAGCGCAAGCGCACGCACCGGATTGCCGTAGCCCCCCAGTACAAGCGCCAGCGCAAGATCCGCCGTGTGGTAACCCGCAGCGTTTCGTGCGCTCCGCAGCAGCCGCAAATGGCGATGGTGCCGATGATGCCGCAGCTTCCCCCCCAGCCGATGCCTGAAAGCAGCAGCGGCGGCGGCCAGACGGTGATCGTTGGCGGCAGCGGCGGCGGCGGCTTTGGCGGCGGCTTCTTTGGCGGCTTCTTCGGCGGCAGCTCGGGCGGCGGCGGCAGCGTCGTGGTCACCTCGACCACTACCGGCGGCATCACCAGCTCCAGCTCGGGCGGTTCCACCTCAACTTCGGGCGGCTCCACCTCATCGTCGACCGGCGGGCTGACCAGCACCACCACCACCGGCGGGATCACCTCCAGCTCGACCACTTCGACCGGCGGTGTCTCAACTTCAACCGGCGGCGTATCGACCTCAACCGGGGGCGTATCGACTTCGACCGGCGGCGTAACCAGCACGACCAGCTCGGGCAATGTTTCGACCAGTTCGGGGAACTATTCGTCTACCTCGTCCAGCTCGTCGGGCAATGTTTCGTCATCCAGCTCAACCAGCTCATCCACTTCGGGCAACGTCAGCTCTTCCAGCTCGACCAGCTCGTCGACCTCGTCGTCCACTTCGACCAGCTCGGGCAACACCACCACCACCACGTCGAACGGCGGCACCGATGTGCCGGCCCCGCCGATGATGCTGCTGTTCGGTGCGGCCGCAGCCGGCATTTTCAGCCGCCGCCGTCTGGCCAAAAAGGCCGACTGAACCGGCATAATCCTATTCGATTAGGGGTAAGGGCGGCCTTTGCGGGCCGCCCTTTTCGTATGTGCGCTTCGGACGCCGCGCCGCAGCCTTTGCCGCCGGCTCAATCTATGGAACCGATGTCTGGATCAAGGATCGTGGGCGGACCATCTAAAGTCCGCCCATCACAACGCCTTCGCTTCAAGAAGCCAGCTTGCGCAGCACGTAGTGCAGGATCCCGCCGTGCATGAAGTATTCTACCTCGTTGGCGGTATCGATCCGGCACAGCGCGGTGAAACTGAACTGGCTGCCATCGCCGCGGGTAACCGCCACCGTCACATCCTGACGCGGGGTCAGGCTGGCAACGCCGGTGATGGTGTAGGTGCAGAGGCCATCAAGCCCCAGTGAAGTGCGGCTATCACCATCCTTGAACTGCAACGGCAGCACGCCCATCCCAACCAGATTGCTGCGGTGGATCCGTTCAAAGCTTTCGACGATCACCGCGCGCACGCCCAGCAGGCTGGTGCCCTTGGCCGCCCAATCGCGGCTTGATCCGGTGCCGTATTCCTTGCCCGCCACAACCACCATCGGCGTGCCATCGGCCTTGTGGCGCATTGCGGCATCGTACACCGGCATAACCTCACCGTTGTACTTGCTCATCCCGCCTTCGATCCCGGGAACCATTTCGTTCTTGATCCGGATGTTGGCAAAGGTCCCGCGCATCATCACATCATGATGGCCGCGCCGCGCGCCATAGCTGTTGAAATCGGCCTTGTTGACCTGATGCTCCATCAGCCACTGGCCGGCCGGGCTATCGGCCTTGATATTGCCGGCTGGGCTGATGTGATCGGTGGTGATCGAATCGCCCAATACCAGCAGCGGCTTGGCATCGATGATATCGTTCACCGGGGCCGGCTGCATGGTCATGCCATCGAAATAGGGCGGATTGGCAACATAGGTGCTGCCCGCGCGCCACTGATAGGTTTCGCTGCCAGTGACATTGATCGCCTGCCAATGGGCATCACCCTTGTAGACATCGGCATAGCGGGCCTGGAACATGTCGCGGGTTACGCAGGCCGCCATGGTTTCGGCGACTTCCAGATTGCTGGGCCAGATGTCCTTCAGGAACACGTCCTGACCGCCCGAGCCCTGGCCGATCGGGGTGGTGACGAAATCATCGATCACGGTTCCCTTCAAGGCATAGGCCACCACCAGCGGCGGGCTGGCAAGGAAGTTGGCGCGCACATCGGGCGAAACGCGGCCTTCGAAGTTGCGGTTGCCCGAGATGACGGCGGCGGCAACCAGGCCATTGTCGTTAATCGCCTTGCTGATCGGTTCGGCCAGCGGGCCGGAATTGCCGATGCAGGTGGTGCAGCCATAGCCAACCAGATTGAAGCCGATATTGTCGAGATGGCTTTGCAGCCCGGCCTTGACCAGATAATCGGTGACGACCTGCGATCCCGGCGCAAGACTGGTCTTGACCCAAGGCTTGGGCTTCAGCCCCAGCTCATCGGCCTTTTTGGCAACCAGTCCGGCCGCGACCAGCACGCCGGGATTGCTGGTGTTGGTGCAGCTGGTGATTGCCGCGATCATCACGTCGCCGTCGCCGATATCGAAGTCCTTGCCTTCGACCGGCACCCTGATGGTGGCGCGCTTGTAGGTTTCGGCCATGTCGCGTGCGAAGACATCGTCGACGTCGGGCAGCGAGACCCGGTCCTGCGGGCGCTTCGGCCCGGCGAGCGAGGGCACGACACTGCCCATGTCGAGTTCAAGCGCGCTGGAGAAGATCGGATCGGGCGCGGCGGCGTCGATCCAGAAGCCTTGCTCCTTGGCATAGGCTTCAACCAGCGCAATCTGGCTTTCCTCGCGCCCGGTCAGCCGCAGATAGTCAATCGTCTTGTCGTCGATCCCGAAGAAGCCGCAGGTTGCGCCGTATTCAGGCGCCATGTTGGCCAGCGTGGCCCGGTCAGCCAGGCTCAATGATGCAAGGCCGGGGCCGTAATATTCAACAAACCGGCCCACCACGCCGTGCGCGCGCAGCAGGTTGGTGGCGGTCAGCACCAGATCGGTTGCGGTCACGCCTTCGCGCAAGCTCCCGGTCAGCTTGAAGCCAACCACTTCGGGGATCAGCATCGAAACCGGCTGGCCCAGCATCGCGGCCTCAGCCTCAATCCCGCCAACGCCCCAGCCCAGCACGCCCAAGCCGTTGATCATGGTGGTGTGGCTATCGGTGCCAACGCAGGTATCCGGATAGGCGACCATTACGCCCGATTGATCCTTCGATGTCCAGACCGTCTGCGCGATGTTTTCCAGATTGACCTGATGGCAGATCCCGGTTCCCGGCGGCACGGCATAAAAATTGTTGAGCGACTTGGAACCCCACTTGAGGAAGTCGTAACGCTCCATGTTGCGGTGGTATTCGATCTCAACGTTTTCTTCGAAAGCTTTGGGATGACCGAATTCGTCAACCATCACCGAATGGTCGATCACCAGATTGACCGGAACCAGCGGATTGATCCGGCTGGTATCGCCGCCCAATTTGGCAATTGCATCGCGCATTGCCGCCAGATCGACCACGCACGGCACCCCGGTGAAATCCTGCAGCAGCACGCGGGCTGGGCGATACTGAATCTCCTCGGCCGATTCCGTGGGGTTCTTTTGCCAATCGATCACCGCCTTCACATGGTCGGTTGATACGGTAAAGCCGCCGTCTTCAAAGCGCAGCAGGTTTTCAAGCAGGACCTTCATGCTGAACGGCAGGCGGCTGATATCGCCCAGCTTGGCCGCAGCCTTGTTCAGTGAATAATAGGCAAATTCCGTGCCGCCGACATTGAGCGTGGAGCGTGTGCCGAGTGAGTCCTGTCCGACCTGGGTCATGCGATATGCCTCCTGAATGGTGGAGGCCTTGACTGTTCAGCGGAGCGCCTGGGCGCGCCCCTTTCGCGGATGCAGCAAGGCCGTCTGTCGGCGCCGCCGATGCGCGCGAATCTGCGCTAGGTCAAGGGGCGCAAGCCGCCAAAACCGAACTAAAGTGCAGTCTGTTCGGTATGAACGGGCTGCCGCTTCGCCGCGATCCAGCAGCCGATCACGATCAGCACCGCACCGGTTACGCTGGGCAGGCTCAACCCTTCATCAAACATCAGCCAGCCCATGATCGCGGCCCAGATGAAGGCGCTGTATTCCAGCGGCAGCAGCACCTGGGTTTCCTCGCGGGCATAGCCCCACGAAATCAGCATCAGCGAAATCGCTGCCAGCACCGCCGATCCGCTGACAAGGCCCACAACTTCCTGCGATGGCTGAACCGCCAGCCACGGTGCCAGCAGGCCCAGAAACAGGCTGCTGAACAGCGCCTGGAAGGTCGCCACCTCGGTCGGTGCGGCCAGTTGGGCTTGCTGGCGCTGAAGGATCAGGTTCCAGGCATAGAGCACCGCTGAGCCCAGGATCGCGGCGATCCCCCAGGCGGCCTGGCTGCTATAGCCGCCCTGCCCCAGCCGGGCCCCGGCGATTACCACCACCCCGGCCAGCCCCAGCACCGAGGCGAAGATTGCTCGATTGCCGATCTTTTCACCCAGCAGCACGGCGGCCAGATAGAGCGCGATCAGCGGGGCGATAAAACTGATTGCCATGGCTTCGGCCAAAGGCAGGAATTTGAGGCCATAGAAAAACGTTGTGGCCATGATCGCACCGTTCAGACCGCGCAGCGCATGAAGCCGCAGCGCATCGCGCCGGGGCCACCGGCCGCCCAGAAATTTCCACAGGGGAACCATCACTGCGGCCCCCAGCAACGATCGCCACAGCATCGCGTTATAGGCCCCAACCTCAAGGCTGGCCCCCTTCATCAGCGCGTCCATCACACTGAATGAAGCGATCCCGGTTGCCACCGCGATGAACGGCATCAGATGATGGTGATGGCTTTGCGGCTGAGTCACCCAGACCCACTAACCGTCTGGCCACAGCTTGTCGAAGGGCCGCCCAGACTTGCCCCCGGCTCGAACACTGCGCTCAAAGCGTCTTGATGATGCCTGAAAAGTCCACACCGCCGTTGCCCGCTGCGCTGAACGCTTCGTAGAGTTCTTCGGCCCGCGCACCCATTGGCACCTTTGCCCCGGCGCTTGCCGCAGCCTCCATTGCCAGCTTGAGATCCTTTAGCATCAGCGCGGCCGCGAACCCGCCCTGATAGCCATTATCGGCCGGGCTGGCGGGACCGACACCGGGGGCCGGGCAATACGCAGTCATCGACCACGATTGGCCCGATGCCTTGCTGGAAATGTCATAGAAGGTCTGCAAGTCCAGCCCCAGCTTTTCGGCCAGGGCAAAAGCCTCACACGTCGCGATCATCGTCGCGCCCAGGATCATGTTGTTGCAGATCTTGGCCGCTTGGCCCGCGCCACTGGCCCCGGCGTGGATCACCGCTTTGCCCATCGCAGCCAGGATCGGTTCGGCCCGGACAAAGCCTTCGGCCGTGCCGCCGACCATGAAGGTCAAGGTGCCGCCAGCCGCTGCGGCGATCCCGCCCGATACCGGGGCATCGACCATGTCATGGCCCGCTGCCGCAGCCGCCGCGCCAACCCGGCGAGCGGTATCGACATCGATGGTCGAGCAATCGAGCAGCAATGCTGAGCTGGGGGCATGGCCAATCACATCCGAAGTGTAGACGCTCTCGACGATCTTGCCGTTGGGCAGCATCGAGACGACCGCTTCGGCACCTTGCACCGCTTCGCGCACCGAGGTGTAGGTGGAACAGCCGCTGTCCTTCGCGCGGGCGAGGGCCTGTTCGCTGAGGTCAAAGGCATGAACGTCATGCCCTGCCTTGACCAGATTCGCGGCCATCCCGCCGCCCATGTTGCCAAGGCCGATGAAGGCGATTTTCATGTCACTTACCCTTCCAAACCCCAGGCCGCTTTTCGATGAATGCAGCCATGCCTTCGGCCTTGTCCTCGGTCGCGGTCAGGACCTGGAAGATCCGGCGTTCGATCAGGATCCCTTGATCAAGCCCGGTTTCAAACGCAGCGCCTACCATCTCCTTGTTGGCAATGGCAGCGAGCGGCGGCATTGCCGCGATCTCTGTGGCGGTTTTCAGCGCTTCCTCAACTAGTGAGGCAAGCGGCACTACGCGCGCGACGAGGCCTGAACGTTCGGCCTCTTCGGCGCCCATCATCCGCCCGGTCAGGCACATTTCCATCGCCTTTGCCTTGCCCACCGCGCGCGTAAGCCGCTGGCTGCCGCCCATGCCGGGGGCTACGCCCAGCTTGATTTCGGGCTGGCCGAACCGGGCGTTTTCGCTCGCGATGATGAAGTCCGCCATCATCGCCAGTTCGCACCCGCCGCCCAGCGCAAACCCGTTCACCGCCGCGATCCACGGCTTGCGGGTGGTCTTGACCAGATGGCTGGTCCAGCGACTGAAGAAATCCTGAGCATAGAAATCGGCAGCCGGTTTGTCGGCCATTTCCTTGATGTCGGCACCTGCAGCAAAGGCCTTTTCGCCTGCACCAGTCAGCACGGCGCAGCGCTGGCCGGGATCGGCTTCATATGCGGCAAAGGCAGTGATCAGTTCTTCCAGAACGGCCGAATTGAGTGCGTTCAATGCCTGCGGGCGGTTGAGCGTAATCAGCGTTACGGCGCCGCGCTGTTCGGTGAGGATGTGTTCGTAAGCGGACATTCAAACCAACTCCAAATTCGTCACCCTGAACGTGTTTCAAGGTCCATTTCTCGTCCGGCCCTGAAGCCTTGCGTGACCAAACCGAATCCATCGGTTTTTGCGCATGCGCCGACCTTGCGGCACGATGGACCCTGAAACAAGTTCAGGGTGAAGAGGGCCTATGGCAAGGGCTGCCATTCTTCGTCCGCAGGCAGCGGGGCAAAGATGCTCTCGATCAGTTCGTCTGACACTTGTTCAGGCGTGGCTGGATCCCACTTTGCATCCATGGTCTTGTCAACGATCACCGCGCGCACCCCTTCGGCAAAATCGGGCCGCGTGAGGACGCGCGATGCGATGCGATATTCCATCACCATGTTGGCGGCAAAATCGGGGCACAGCGCGCTGTCATGCAATTGCCGCAGCGCGACCTTGCAGGTCTGCGGGCTCTTGGTGCGCAATGTGGCAAGTTCCTTGGCCGCCCAATCGCTGTCGTCACCTTCCAGGCTGGCGAGGATATCCTCATAGCGATCCGAAGCGAAATGCCTGGCGATCAACGCGGCATTGCCCTCAATCCGCGCGGGCGGCGGGGTGATTGCCAGCGCGGCGAGGACCTGCGCCGGATCATGCCCGTGCACCAGCCGCTCCTTGGCCTCGGTCAGCGCATCATGCGGGAGGTAATGCGTGGCAAGCCCGGTCCAGAGACATTCCGCACCATCCAGCCGCGCCCCGGTCAGCGCCAGAAACTGCCCCATCCGGCCAGAGAGCCGCGAAAGGTGCCAGCCCCCGCCGACATCGGGAAACAAGCCGATCCCGGTTTCGGGCATGGCGAAGCGGGTGTTTTCGGTCGCGACGCGGAACCTTGCTGGCTGCGAAATCCCCACGCCGCCGCCCATGGTGATCCCGTCAATGAAGGCCACAACCGGCTTGGGGTAGGTCATCAGCAAGTGGTTGAGCTGGTATTCCTCATAGAAGAATTTGCGGCCCGATGCGCCGCCATCGTTCAGCGCCGAATTGCGCAGAAAGGCGATATCGCCGCCCGCGCAAAAGCCGCGGCCTTCGCTGTGATCGATAATCACTACCTGGACAGCGGGATCATCGCGCCAGTTCAGCAGTGCTGCGGTCATGGCGTGATCCATGCCTTGGGTCAGCGCATGGAGTGCCCCGGGCCGGTTGAGCGAAAGGAAAGCGGCGGCGCCTTCGCGGCGGATGATCATTTCATCGGTCATTGGCGCAGCAAATCCCGGCCAACTATCATCCGCATCACCTGGTTGGTTCCTTCCAGGATCGAATGCACGCGCAGATCGCGCCAAAAGCGTTCGATCGGATAGTCTTTCAGATAGCCATAGCCGCCAAACAATTGCAGCGCATCGTTGACAATCTTCGATCCGTTATCAGTCGCCAGCCGCTTGGCCATCGCCGAAAAGCGGCTCTTGTCAGGGGCATTGGCGCTGACCTTTGCGGCCGCCATGTAAAGCAGCGCGCGGGCTGCCTCCAGATCGGTCGCCATGTCGGCCAGCATGAACTGGGTGTTCTGGAATTCGGCTACGGCCACGCCGAACTGCTGGCGTTCCTTGGTATAGTTCACTGCCTCATCCAGGCAGCGCTGCGCCCCGCCAAGCGAACAGGCGCCGATGTTGATCCGCCCGCCATCGAGGCCCGCCATCGCAAAGCGAAAGCCTTCACCCTCTGCACCAACCCGGTTGGCCACCGGCACCCGGCAGTCCTCGAAAATGACCTGCGCCGTCGGGCTGGCGTTCCAGCCGAGCTTCTTCTCGGGCGCGCCGAATGACAGGCCTGGCGTGCCTTTCTCAACCACCAGACAGGTGATACCCCCCGATTTGCCTTTGGCGGCCTTGTCGTCCGATGTACGGACCATGCAGACATACACATCGTTGTAGCCCGCGCCCGAAATGAACTGCTTTGTACCGTTCAGCACATAGTGATCACCATCCAGCCTTGCGCTGGCCTTGAGCGCCGCCGCATCGGATCCGCTGCCAGGTTCAGTCAGGCAATAGCTGGCGATCTGTTCCATCGAAACCAGCCCCGGCAAAAACCGCGCCTTCAGCTCGGCCGAACCATAGGTATCGATCATCCACGTCGCCATATTGTGGATCGAGATATAGGCGCTGGTCGCCGGACAGCCATAGGCCATCGCCTCCATGATCAGCGCCGCTTCCAGCCGCCCAAGCCCGATCCCGCCGTTCTCCTCAGACACATAGATCGCGCCGAAACCCAGTTCTCCGGCGGCCTTCCAGACATCAACCGGATAGTGTGATTGTGCGTCCCATTCGGCCGCGAAGGGCGTGATCCGGTCCGCAGTGAACTTGCGCGCCATATCCTGGATCGCAAGCTGGTCTTCGGTCAGGGCAAATTGGTCGGTCATTTGGCTTCGGTCTCTCCAAGCACGTCGCGATTGAAGGCTTCGCGGGCAAGCTTCATGTCGTTGTAGCGATACCAGCGCGGGTTTGGCAGGCCTTTTTGCCAGGCCAGCGCTTCGGTCAAGGTGCCATTTGCAAAGGGCGTATCGGGCATTTCGGCGCGCAGCGGATCGGCATAGGCTTCGTCGGCCGAAATAACCGTCCAGCCATCCTTGCGCAGCGCGCGGATCAAATCGGAAAGATAGAGCGCGGCGAGATCGGTTTCGTGGAGCAGCATCACTTGCGCCGGTTGGCGGCCGGTCGTTTTGCGGAGCAGCCCAGCGGCAAAGTCTGCCGCTTCGACATGCCAGCTGACATAGAGCCGCCCCAGCGCCGTCATGTCCATCGGCTTGCCCGCTGCGCGTGCTTCTGCGGCCATGGATTCAAGGTGCCAGTCCGAACTTTCGGCGGTGACATAGCCATTGGACAGGCCCCGCGCGGCGAGGCCCGCGCGCACAACATCGCGGCGGGCTTTATCGGCGCCGCCTTCGTCAAGGAAAGGAAAGCGGAACCATGGGCGGAAGCCGGGGCGATGGCGCAGCCAGGCATCTGCCTTGTCGATATCGTCAAGGAACGCCAGCGCGCCAATTTCGCTCAGATGTTTGTGGCTGAACGAATGGTTGGCGATGACATTGCCGGCCCGGACATAGGCCGCGATCCTGCGGTCACCGCCAATCCCGTCATCGTGGCCAATCTGGCCCGGAACCACGAAGAACACCGCTTGCGGAGCACGGGTAGCGCGCAGCGCCGCGATGATCCGCCGGGTTCTTTGATCGGGCGTAAAGAACCCGCCGCGGCTGCGCGGGGCATCATCAAACGACAGCGCAATGCGTTTGTCTGCCAAGGCCGGGCTGGACCCAAGAAGCAGGGCCAGGATCAACAGCAGCCGGGCAATCACGGCTCCATCACTTCCGCTTCGATTTCCACTTTCCATTCCGGGCGGACAAAGCCTGATACGATCAGGGTGGTACAGGCTGGGCGCGCCGTGCCAAACCATTTGCCGTGAACCCGCGCGACGCTATCGAAATCGGCCCGGTCGGTCAGGTAGATCACGGTCCGCACCACATCGTCGATGTGGCCATCCAGATCGGCAATCGCCTTGGCTACCACCGCGCAGCACCGCTCCATTTGCGCAGCAGCATCGCCAGGTGTGCTCGATCCATCGGGCTCGATCGGCGCAGTGCCCGCAACCATGATCTGCTTGCCGGTGCGCACAGCGCGGCTGAAGCCAAGGATTGGTTCAAGCGGTGATCCGCTGGAGACGCGGCGCTTGGTCATTGGGCCTCATCATTTGTCAATGTAGGATCGCGTCTGGAATACGCATGGGCCACCGAAAAGAGCGGCATCGCAAAGACGCAAGCGAACCACGAATAATATCCCCAGAAGTGGGCGTTTATTATGTAGTACCTTGCTCCACCCTCATCGGCCGGCCAGGAATTCCATCCCAGAGCACTAGCCACGAAAAGCAAATGAAAGATAGATAGCACAGCAGTCCGTTCCACTCTTGCCGAGTAGAATGATGTGAGCAAAAGCAAACCGAACGTAATGTTTGCGAACCAGCCGAATTCACCAACCAGAATGCCAAACGGCCCCATCAGCAAGATGTCATGACCCATGAACACTTCGCTCACGGAGGGTTCAGTAGAGGCGCGGGCCACCGGTGCCGTCAACGAGGCAATCCATAGTAAAATCAGGCCAAAAAGGGCGAATTTGAGCGTAATCTCCGCGCGCCATGAAGCCATAAATTTCACGACATTCACCCCATCGTCGGGATGATAAACGCGTTTGATCCATCGCCGCCGCCATCGGGCCAGCGGGCGGTGATTTTCTTGACCTTGGTCCAGAATTTCAGGCCTTCCATGCCGTACTGATCGGTATCGCCAAAGCCAGAACGCTTCCAGCCGCCAAACGAGTGATAGGCCACCGGCACCGGGATTGGCACGTTGATGCCGACCATGCCGACATTGACGCGGGCAGCAAATTCACGCGCCGCATGCCCATTGCGGGTAAAGATCGCCACGCCGTTTCCATACTGGTGCTTGCTGGGAAGAGTCAGCGCGTGTTCGAAATCGGTGGCGCGGACGATTTGCAGGACAGGGCCGAAAATCTCATTGTGATAGCTGGTCATGTCAGCCGTGACATGATCGAGCAGCGTCGGCCCCAGGAAATAGCCTTCCTCATGCCCTTGCATGGTGAAGCCGCGGCCATCGATCACCAGTTCGCTGCCTTCGTCCACCGCGGTCTGGATCCAGCGTTCGATATTGGCCTTGTGCATCGCAGTGACGACCGGGCCATACTGGGCATCGGGATCGGTCGAAATGCCGACCTTGAGCGCTTCGATCGCCGGAATCAGCTTGGCCTTCAATCGCTCGGCCGTGTCTTCGCCCACTGGCACTACAACCGGCAGCGCCATGCAGCGTTCGCCCGCAGAACCAAACGCTGCGCCGCACAGATCACCGACCACCTGATCCAGATCGGCATCGGGCATCACAATCCCGTGGTTCTTGGCCCCGCCCATCGCCTGCACGCGTTTGCCCGCAGCAACCCCGCGCGAATAGACATACTGTGCTATATCGCTTGAGCCAACGAAGCTGACCGCCGAAATCGCCGGGTGATCAAGGATCAGATCGACCATTTCCTTATCGCCGTGAACAACCTGGAAGATCCCGTCGGGCAGGCCGGCTTCGAGCCACATCTCCGCAATCCGCACCGGCACCGAAGGATCGCGCTCGCTGGGCTTGAGGATAAAGGCGTTGCCCGCTGCAATCGCCATCGCGCCCATCCACAGCGGGATCATCGCCGGGAAGTTGAACGGGGTGATGCCGGCACCAATCCCCAGCGGTTGGCGCATTGAAGTGACGTCAATCCCGGGACCGGCGCCGTGCGTGATCTCACCCTTCAGGACATGCGGCAGCCCGCAGCAAAATTCGACCACTTCCAGCCCGCGCTGGATATCGCCCTTGCTATCTGCCACCACTTTGCCGTGTTCGCTGGAAAGCAGCTCGGCCAGGGCCTGCATGTCGCGTTCGATCAGCGCCTTGAAATTGAACATCACCCGCGCCCGGCGCTGAGGGTTCATCGCGGCCCAGCCGGGCTGCGCTGCCGAAGCCGCTGCCACTGCGCGTTCCAGCGCATCAGCCCCGCCCAACACGACTTCTGCCTGCTGGCCGCCGTTGTTGGGATCCATCACCGCGCCCTTGCGGGTGCTGACCAAACCAGCGGTGCCGCCGTGGATGAAATGATCGATCTGCCGCATGAAACTTTCCTCCGGATTTTATACTCAAGTCCCTGCACATAGCAGCGAGTTGTGACAAGCGCCGATGTGATAGTTTTCGCTGTCCGGTAAAATGTGTGTAACCGTTGCGGCACATCCAGCGAAACAATCCCCGGGAGGGCATCAGCAATGCAGGCAACTGATCCAAAGGGCGGTGATCTGGTGCGGCGGCATCATCTGTTTACGCGGGCCTGGCACTGGATCAATCTGGTTGCGGTAACCGTGATGCTGATGAGCGGGCTGATGATCTTCAACGCCCACCCCCGGCTGTACTGGGGCCACTATGGCGCCAATGCCAAAGGCCATCCCGATCAGGCCTGGCTTGATCTTGGCCATCTGAACGGCGGCGTGCCATTTCCGCCGTGGATCACGATCCCATCGCATTACAGCCTGGCCGATGCCCGGTTGTGGCATTTCGCCTTTGCCTGGGTGCTGGGCACGGCACTGGTACTTTATCTTGGCTGGGGCCTGGTTCGCGGCCACCTGCGGCGCGATCTGGCCCCCCGGCTGGCAGAGCTGGCCCCGGCCCATCTGTGGCATGATATCAAGCAGCACGCCCGGTTGCGCTTTCCCACCGGGGCGGCAGCGCTGCGCTATAATATCCTGCAAAAGCTGGCCTATGGATCGGTCTTGATCGTGATGCTGCCGGTGACGGTGCTGACCGGGCTAACGATGTCGCCCGGGCTTGATGCAGCGTTTCCATGGTTGATCGATCTGTTCGGCGGCCGGCAATCGGCGCGTTCGATCCATTTTCTGTGCACAGCCGGGCTGGCCGGCTTTTTCCTGGTCCACATTGCCATGGTGATCCTGGCCGGGCCAATCAATGAACTGCGCTCTATGCTGACTGGCTGGTACCGCCTGCCGCAAGACCGGGAGGATCAGGCATGATTGTTTCACGGCGTAAATTGTTCGGGCTGGGTGCGGCCGGGGCCGGCGGTCTGTTGCTGGGCGGGTGCGATCAGCTGAATGACAGCCAGGCTTTCAAGGGCGTGTTAAAAGGTGCAACCGGGCTCAACCTGCGGACCCACCGCCTGCTGATGGGCAATAGCCTGGCCCGCGAGTTTTCTGAGGCAGAGATGTCGCCGGTGTTCAAGGCCAATGGCAGCATATCGGTGGCTGATCCAGCCTATCGCCAGCAGCTGGCCCAGCAATTCGGCGGCTGGGCGCTAAGGGTTGATGGCCTGGTCAGGCAGCCGTTGATACTGCCACTTACCGCGCTCAAATCAATGCCGCAGCGCAGCCAGATCACCCGGCACGATTGCGTTGAAGGGTGGAGCGCGATCGGCAAATGGCAGGGCCCGCAACTGGGCAAGGTGCTGGAAACCGCCGGCCTGCTGCCAGCGGCGCGCTATGCCGTGTTTCACTGCGCCGATATTCTTGAAGGCGCACCTTATTACGAATCGATCGATCTGGTCGATGCGTTCCATCCGCAGACGATCCTGGCCTGGCGGATGAACGACCAGCCGCTGGACGAAGCCCACGGCGCTCCGATCCGGCTCAGGGTGGAGCGCCAGCTTGGCTACAAGCAAGCCAAATACGTGATGCGGATCGAACTTACCGATAGCCTGGCCGGGTTCTATCGCGGCGGCGGCGGGCACTGGGAAGATGCCCGCGGCTATCAGTGGTACGCCGGAATCTAGGGTCAGGACCCTAGATCAGTTTGCGCACGGCCTCGGCGCTATAAAGCCACAGGTCTGCGCCTTCGCGCTGAACACTGCCCATCGCCTTGTTGAACGTGGCCATATGCGCGCTGGCGCCGTGCGCGGCGAGCGCTTCCTGGCTTTCCCAGCGTTCGGAAATGCGGATCAGATCGGGATCAGAGATGTCTTGCGCAAAGGCATAGTGCAGACAGCCTTGCTCTTCATTGGTGGCTGCAACCATCGCGATCGCCTGTTCGCGAACCTTCTCGAATTCGCCGCTTGCCAGTTTGATCCAACCTTCAATCTGCAACATTATCCCGCTCCCTGAGCAACCGCGAATCAGCACCATGGCCCGCGTGAGCCGTGAAGATAGGGCCGGGAAAGGCCGCTGGCCACCATATCATCAGCAAGCGACTGGACAGTGCCGTCCGCGCGCGCGCGCAGCAGGTGGCGAAGTTCACGGCCATATTCATCGCGCACCGCCGGGGTTGGGCCGGCCAAAGTTACCGGGCCCTGATTGAGCAGTGCCAGCAGATACATCGATGCCGCCTCACCCTTTTGGGCTTCATCGGCGCAGCGCGGCGATCGCACTTCGGGCGCGTCGATCCCGATCACGCGGATCATGCGCTGGCCGATCATGATCGTATCGCCATCGATCACGCAGCCCATGCTGCGGCCCTTGCCGCAACGCGTGAACGGGCCCTTGATCACTTCGCTGGGTCCGGCGGGGATTGCATCGGGCCCGATCCGCTGCTGGCCAAGAAAATACCACATAGCGCCAACCAGCAGCGCTGCACCCAGCCACCAGCGCAGTGCATTCCAGAACCGGCGCAGGCGGCTTTCGCCGCTCCAGCGGTGGGCGGGCAGGACCGGGCGCGGGGCAGGACGGCGATGCAGCATCGCCGCTGGGCTAGCCGGGCAGGCGGCCCTGGGCAAGCGCGCCGCACCAATCGCTGCGCCGCCCGCGCCACGGTTCGGCCAGACCTTCGCTGACCAATTGTGCGCCCAGCGATCGATCGCCGCGTTTGATCACGCGCAGCGCGCGGCCATAACGGTCTGTGCTGCGCCCCTTTACTGCCAGCTCGAATGGCCCCGCGTTAAGCAACTGCGCCAGCCGAAGCGTCGCCCGTTTGCCCAGTTCGCGCTCTGCCAGGCAGCCGGCCTGGTGGGTTTCAGGCGCATTGATATCCGCGATCCTGACCTTCTCCCCGCCCAGCCAGAAAGTATCGCCATCAACCACGCAATTTATCCGCGGCGCATCGCTGCAAAGCGTGAATGTGGCGGCGGCGAGCAGGGCAAGGGGTAGCGGCATAGCCGGCAAAATGCCCGGCCCAGGCCACCCGGCGCTATCCGGGAATGACCTTGGTTTGGCTCCGATGCGGAGGTTTAGGGTTTGATTTGAACCGCGCGCATGCGCAGATTTCGCCCTGGAGCAGCGATCATTCAAGCCAGCGCCCTAGATCATGAACGCATAACCTAGCCACCCCGCAGCACTGCGGCTAAAGCGGGGTCATGGCCAGCAACGCGCCCAAGACCACTGTATTCGAAACCATGTCCGCTTTGGCGCGAGAGCTGGGGGCGATCAATCTTGGGCAAGGTTTTCCGGAAATGGAAGAGCCACCTGAACTGATCGCCGCGGCCCAGCGGGCGCTGGCTGAACGGTCCAATCAATACCCGCCGATGCGCGGATTGCCCGAATTGCGCGGGGCGATCCGCGATTACTATGCCCGAACACAAGGGTTGGAGATCGCCGATGATGGCGTGATCGTGACCTCAGGCGGGACCGAAGCGCTGGCCGCCAGCTTGCTTGCGCTGGTCCGCCCGGGGGACGAGGTGATCCTGGTCCAGCCGCTTTACGATGCCTATCTGCCGCTGATCGAATGGGCCGGGGGCCGGGCCAAATTCATCAGCCTGACCCCGCCCGATTGGGCGTTCCCGCTGGCGGCGTTGGCGGCGGCAATTGGCCCTGAAACGCGCGGGATCGTGCTCAACACGCCCAACAATCCGGTCGGCACGATGTTGGGGCGCAGTATGCTCGAAGCGATCGGCACCTTGGCTCAGGCCCACGATCTGTGGGTGCTGTGCGACGAGGTGTGGGAAGGGATGGTGTTCGATGGAACTGCGCATGTCTCGCCGCTGGCGATCCCGGCGTTGGCCGAACGCGCGATCAAGATCGGATCGGCTGGCAAAATCTTTTCAATGACCGGATGGAAAGTCGGCTGGGCCGTGGCCGCTCCGGCACTGGCTGCGCAGATCGCGGCACGGCATCAGTTCCTGACCTTTACCACCGCCACCCCGCTGCAATGGGCGGTGGCAGACGCCTTTGCCTTGCCGCAGCACTGGCACAGCGCGCACCTGGCCCGGTACCAAGCCGCCAAAGCGCGGCTGGTAGATGGATTGACCGCAGCAGGCTTTGCCGTGTTGCCCGCCAGCGGCACCTGGTTCATCACCATAGACCTGGCCGGATCGGGGCTGCCGGCCGATGACGCAGCGGTTGCGGAACGGCTGCTGCGCCAGGCCGGTGTAGCTTCGATCCCCGTCTCAGCCTTCTATGCCGAAAAGGCAGAGCACGGATTTTTGCGGCTGTGCTTTACCAAGCAGCCCGAAGTTATCGATCAAGCGATTGAACGACTGGCACAATTTCGCCGAACGGGTTGAGCGCTTGCATTTGCGGCTGCGGGGCAGGATGATCGCAGGCGGGCAATGCAGCAAAAAAGCTGGCCGATGGGGGATGTTATGACGAGCGGCAATGGTGCGGGGATCGCACGCATCCCCAATTCGGTGTGGATTCTGGCATTGGCCCTGATCGGCTGGATATTCTACGCCGGGATTGCGACCGGCGGGTTCGATTTCCCGATTGAGCGGATGCCCTGGTCGATCCTGGTACCAGGTTTTGCCGGGTTCTGTTTCGTCCATTCGGTGGTCATGCTGGGGCACCGGCGGGCGGTGCTGCTGCTGATCCTGTGCACCACATTTGCTTTTGCCAGCGAATATATCGGCGAAGCCACCGGGATCATATTTGGGCCCTATTACTACACCGATGTGTTGGGCCCCAAGATCCTGGGGCTGATCCCGCTGCTGATCCCGTTCGCCTGGTACATGATGTTTTATCCCAGCTATGTCGTCACCAATCTGCTGGCCGAAGGGCACCCGGTTTCGCAAGGGACCGGAACGGCGTGGATTTTGTGGATCTGCGCACTGAGCGCACTGGTGATGACCGCCTGGGATCTGACGATGGACCCGATCATGAGCTTTCACACCTGCCAGACCGGAACGATCGATTGCCTGCCGGCGGTGCTAGATGAAAAAGTGGTGGGACACCCGGCCTGGGTCTGGACCGATGGGGGGTCATATTTTGGCGTACCGCTCAGCAATTATCGCGGCTGGTTGCTGACCGCATTCGTGGTGTTTCTAGCCTATCGCCTGCTGGAACGGCGGCTGGTTCATGAACCCTGGCCGGGCGGGGTGTCCAAGGTTGTCGCGGTATTGCCAGTGCTGGGCTATGGTTCGATGGCCTTTATCGATGCCTGGCTGGGCAATCCCAAGGTTGAGGATGTCCACCTGATTTCACCCTTTGCGATGGGCATTCCGTTCCTGTTTGCCGCCTTTACGCTGTTTGCGCGCAACCCGGACATGCCGATCTGGCCGCATCACACGGCTTAGGAGTAGACTCCGGCGCAAAAATGCCGTTTCGTGCGGCTGTGGGGTCGTATCCATCAGGCGCGCAAGGGAGAATCGGCGTGGCCAAGACCAAGGTTGCAATACTTGGTGGCGGGCTTTCTGGACTGGTTACGGCGTTCAATCTGACCGCCCCCGAACAGCAAGACAGCTATGATGTAACGATCTACCAGCTGGGCTGGCGGCTGGGCGGCAAATGCGCCACCGGGCGCAATCCCGATTATCACCAGCGCATTCAGGAACACGGGCTGCACGTGTTCATGGGGCAATACGATAACGCCTTCACCATGGTGCAATCGCTCTATGCCGAGGCTGCAAAACCGCCGTTTGCGGATTGGCGCAAGGGCTTTACCCAGGTTCCGGCGATGAGCCTGATGGAAGAGGTGGACGGCCAGTGGATCCCCTGGGTGATCGATCTGCCGGTATTCCCCGGCACACCAGGAATAGACGAGCCGCCTTCGATCTTTGGCCGGATGGTCCAGTTCATCGAATGGATCCTGGGCCAGCTTGAAGGCGATCACGCCGCACATTTTCCTGCTGGCCCGGCCGCTGGCGCATCGTGGTGGGAAAAGGCGATCGCCTGGCTGCTGGGCCTGATCGGGCGCGGGATTGAACATGCCGCGCTGGCCCTGCTGCGCGATGTGATGGCACTGATAAACGCGCTTGATCCCGATCCGATTACCCATAGCCCGGCCCAGCACAGTGCAATTGCCGATCTTCTGCACGAACTGAGAGTGATGGTGGGCCGCACGATTGGCCATCTGGTCCAAGGCAGCACACCGCTTCGGCGGCTGTGGATCATGATCGATTTTGGCATGTCCAGCCTGATTGGCGGCCTGCGTGATGGCTTGCTGCTTGATCCGGACAAGAACCTGGCAGCGGTCAACAAGCTTGATTACAAGCAGTGGCTGGCCGCGCACGGGGCCGATCCACTAACCACCAATTCAGCACCGGTGCGCGCGCTGTACGATCTGATCTTTGCCTATCCCGGCGGCGATTGGCAGGGCCCGGGCAATTGCGAAGCGGGCACGATGTTCCTCAGCCTGATGAACACCGCAACCTATCAGGGCTCGATAATCTGGAAGTTCAACACCGCCACCGGCGATCTGGTGGCAGAGCCGCTTTATCAGGTGCTGAAGGCGCGCGGGGTCTCGTTCGAATTCTTCCACCGGGTTGATGCGCTGGTTCCCGATGCCAGCGGCACCAGCATCGGCTCGGTCGTAATCGGCCGCCAGGTTGCGTTGAAGGACGCAAGCTACAATCCGCTCTATCCGCTTGCCAGTGGACAGATGGTCTGGCCTGATCGCCCACTTTACGATCAGATCAAGAATGGCGCCGCATTGAAGGCCAGCGGGGCCGATCTGGAATCGAAGTGGACCAGCTGGGCCGATGCATTGCCGCCCCGCACGATTACCGCCGGGACCGATTATGATCTGCTGGTTCTGGCTATTCCGCCCGGCGCGCACCGCGATATCTGCGCCGGACTGATTGCGCAAAAGCCAGCCTGGCAGACCTACATCGATGCGGTCCAGACCGTTGCAACGCAAAGCCTGCAAACCTGGACCACCACCAATGAGGCCGGGCTGGGCTGGGACAATCCGGCGATGATCGGCGGGTTCGATGCCGCAAACCTCAATTCCTGGGCCGATATTTCCGAAGTTCTGGCCACCGAAGAATGGCCGGCATCAAGCGGAGTAGTGGCCGCGCAGATCGCCTGCGGGCCGATGCCTTGCCCGCCCTATCCCCCGGCCAGAGATGATGCGGCCTATCCGGCGCAGGCGCAGGCCCTGATCGAAGCCAGCGCGAAGGACTATCTTGATGGACAGGCCAGCACATTCTGGCCCAACCGCTTTGGCCCCGATGGGCCAAAAGCCGGAACCCTGGCCAGCAGCTATAACCGCGCCAACATCGATCCAAGCGAGCGTTATACATTGAGCGTGGCAGATACGGCCCGCATGCGGCTGCGCACCGATGGATCGGGCTATGGCAATCTCTACCTTACCGGAGACTGGATCCAGAACGGCCAGAACCTTGGCTCGTTTGAAGCAACCACGGTTTCGGGCATGCTGGCCAGCCGGGCGATTTCGGGATTTCCTGTTAGCATCAAACGGATCGATGCGGCGCGGTACAGCACGGTTCGGCAGGTGCCCGGCGCCCTGCCGCGGTTTGCCGAGCATTCCGGATCGGCGACGTTCCCCGGCAAAATAGAGCTCAATCAGACCCGGATGTGGGCCTTTCTGGTTGAAGCCGATCAGGCCCGGATGACCGCCTGGTGTCAAGCCATATTCGATGGGCCCAGCCACGGCGCGGTGCAGGTTTTGCCGCTGTCCTCGTTCATGATGATGACGGTGGTCGATATCGGCGTGGGCCGCTTTGCCGCCGCGCCCGAGATGGGCTGGTCAAGCGAGCGAGAGTTGACATTCTGGTTGCCGGCGGTGCGAGTTGAAGACCGGGACGGACTGAAAGTGGCGACCCATTTCAACATGGTCATGCCCTATCTGGTGCTGAACAATCCGGTCGCGATTGCATCGGGCCGCGAGATTTTTGGATACTTCAAGCAAGCCGGGCACATCACCTGCCCCGGCGATCCCGGCAATCCGGCGGGCCTTTCGGTCGATCTGTTCGCCACCAAAACATTTGGCCAGGACAGCCAAGAGCAATACCAGCGGCTGCTGGATCTGACCCCCACCGCCAGTCCGCCGGGCCCGCTGGACCAGGCGGCCCAGACATTCGAGGGCGGAGCCAGGGCGCTGTGGTCGATGATGAAAAGCGATGCCCAGCGCTGGTATCCCAGCCTTGAACTGGGCGAAGACCTGTTGGCCGATGTGCTGGAGCGGCGGATCCCGCAGCTGTTCCTCAAACAGTTTCGCGATGTGGCTGATGGCACCCGGGCCTGCTATCAGGCGATTGCGCAAGCACCCGGTTATGTGACGAAGTTTGACTCGATGCCGCATCTGACCGAATTCGACATGGTGCTGCACCACCTTGATTCGTCACCGATCGCCACTGATTTCGGAATAGCGCCGCAGCAAACCCTGCTGGGCGTCGAATTTGTCTATGACATGACGATCATGCCCGGCTCTGTGTTGTGGAAAGCCTGAGGCGAGCGCGCGGATGAGCCAGATTTTTCTCTCCTATAACCGCGAGGATCAGGCCACTGCGCGCTTGTTTGCCGAAGCGTTCCAGCGCGCCGGACTGGATGTGTGGTGGGATGTCACGCTGCGATCGGGCGAGGCCTATGATGAGGTGACCGAAAATGCGCTGCGCCGCGCCAGCGCAGTTGTGGTGCTGTGGTCGCCGCGCAGTGTGGTTTCGCGCTGGGTCCGTTCCGAAGCAACCCTGGCCGATCGCAACAAGACCCTGGTCCCGGCGATGATCGCGCCGTGCGAACGCCCGATCATGTTCGAGCTGACCCAGACCGCCGAACTGGCGCACTGGAGCGGCGCTGATAGCGATCCGGTCTGGCAGGCCTTTCTGGCCGATGTTCAACGCTTTGTTGCCGCCGGCGCGGCTTCGGCTGACAATGCCGCAATTCCGCTTGCCCCAAACCTGACCCCAAGCCTGACCTCAGCGTTGGCCCCGGCCCCGCCGCCTGCCCGGCCGCGCCGCGGCAAGCATGGCGAAGTGCCATCGCTGGCGGTGCTGCCGTTCGCCAATCGTTCGGGCCTGCCCGAAGACGAGGTGTTCTCGCTGGGGATGGTTGAAGATATCATCGACGCCCTGTCGCAAGGCGTGAACCTGCGGGTGATTACCAGTTCGGCCACGGCCCGGTTCCGCACCGGGGCAATCCCCGATCTGACCGCCATGGCCCGCGATCTGGGCGTGCGCTATGTGATGGAGGGCAATGTCCGCCGGGCCGGGCAAATGCTGCGCGTCACCGCACAGCTGGTCGAGGCAGAAAGCGGTGCCGTGCTGTGGACCCAGCGGTTCGAACGCCCGGTTTCGGAATTGGCAGACCTTCAGGAAGATCTGGTGGTAGAGGTTTCGGCCCACCTTCACAGCCAGGTTGAGCGGCTCGAAATGGCGCGCCTGCTGAAAAAGCCCGACGATCTGACCGCCTGGGAATGTGTGACCCGGGCCAGCGCTGCTTTCCGCAATATCACGGGTGAGACATTGCTGCTGGCGCTGACCGAAGCGCAGCGCGCGGTAGAGATCGCGCCTGACTATGGCCTGGCCCATGCGATGCTGGCCGATGCTGCGGCAACGGTTTACATGTGGCTGGTGCCGGATGATCCGCAAGAGGTGCGCATGATCACAGCCAGCATCGATACGGCCATCGTGCTTGAGCCGGATAATGCGGTGGTGCTGGCCCATTTGGCTGAAGCCTACAACTATGTTGGCCGCCCCGATGATGCCCTTCGGCTGGCCATGCGCGCACGCACGATCAGCCCCAGCTGCGGCCTGGCGCACTATGCCGCGGGGGTGGCGACGACCCAGACTAACCGGATTGATGCGGCTTCGGGACACTTCGAAGATGAGCTGCGCGCTGCGCCAGGATCACACACGCTTTATGCATCGCATACCTGGCGCGGGGCAGGCCAGCTGCGCCTGCGCAATTGGCAGACCGCGCTGGATTGGTATGAAGCGGCCTGGCAACACAATTCGATGTCAACCGGCGTTCTGATCGGCCAGGCAATCGCCAATAGCTATCTTGGCAATACCCCGCAGGCCCATGCCCAGATCGACCAATTGCGCAAGCTGGACCCGGCAACCACCATCGAAGTGTGGCAACGCTGCATGAAGCGTTGGTTCATCAATTGTGACCATGAACCCGAAATGACCGCGCTGCTGACCGGCCTGTGGCACGAAGCCAAGCTGGTCTGAAGACCCGTCGTGCTGCATATCGGTGGTTGGAAAGTGGAGCGGGTAAGGGGAATCGAACCCCTCTAGCCAGCATGGGAAGCTGGTGCATTACCACTATGCTATACCCGCTCAGCTCAGCGCGGTGCGATGATTGGGCGCGCTTGCCACTATCGCGGGGGATTCGTCAAACACTTTGGCACGGGTTCGGGCCTGGGCGCACTACAGGGCCGGAACGCCGGGATCGCAATCCCGGTATCCCGGCCTGTCTTCCCAATGCGATTACCAGGCCAGCGTCATGCCAACCCGCGCCCCGGTTGAGCCCTTGACGCTTGATCCGCTGAAGCCCGCGCTGACATAGACGTGATCGCTTGCCCGGGCGGTTACAGCGGTCGAAAAGCCCTGTTCACCGCGATAGGTTGCAAGGTTGAAGGAAATTGCCAAATTGGCATCGGCCGGCATGATCGTGCCGCCCAGCGCCATCGCGGCGGCGATCCCGGCTTCGTTCTGGCGCTGGTTCAGCGTGACCTGATTGGCCAGCATGGTTGCCGATTGCTGCACGGCATAAAGCTGGCCGCCGTTGACTGCATCGGTACTGGCCGCGCTGATCGTGCCGGGTGCGACATTGACCACGCGGCGTTCGTTGCCGGCCGAACCAACCGAGACGGTGTTGGCAGCATTCGCGATCGAACCGGTGCCCAGCGCAACCGAATTGGGCGCGCTGGCCACCGCACCAACGCCGATTGCGGCCGAATTGGTGCCGGTTGCCGCCGCGGCTGCGCCGGTGCTCTGGAAGGCCAGATAGGGATTGCCCGATGCCACGGCAGCCAGCATCTGGGTCAGGTTTACCGCATCGGTCCCGGCGGTCCCGGCTGCGACATTGGTGATCCGCCGCTGCAGCGTGATCGTGCCAACCGAAACTACGTTACTATCGCCGCCATCGCTGCTGCCCTGCCCCAATGCGACCGAATTGGTGCCTGTAACCGAAGCATTGGCACCCACAGCCGTACCATCCTGCCCGGCTGCCGATGAAGCGCCAAGCGCGGTGGAATTGGTGCCAGTGGTGGCTGCCGTTGGTCCGCAAGCCACAGCGGTTGGTTCGGTGATTACTGTTCCATTGGCAATGGTTATGCCGTCGTTAGTCGCATCAAGGCCTGAATAGGTTTGGCCATTAGCCAGCACGCAGCCATCGGCCAGTGCCGGCTGGGCCACGCCGATAATCCCGAAAACCAACCCGGCAGCGGCAGTTGCCGCCATACCTGAAATGTAAAACCTGCTCATCACTTGTGCTCCTGTATCCTGGCGATGATGCAAAATGCCCCACCCATCAGCCGCCTGGCTTGTGCCGGGCCTGCCAAGGTCGGCGTGGCGGGCGGGATGGTTCAATTGCGGCAGAAATTATTCTGGCACTGCGAAGGCAGGCAAAAGGATGGGGTGCAACGGAGCCTTGTCCATCGCACCCCATCAGGGAACCATCCGTCTTCCAGGGTCGCAAAACGGCGGATGGCTTGGGTGAAGAGCGACGACCTAGCCGGCCGCCTCAAGCAGTTCGGCAGGGGCCAGTTCGAATTTCAGTGCCTTGCGGGCATGGAACAGGCGGGTTTTGACAGTGCCTTCGGGGCAGCGGGCAATTTCGGCGATTGCCGCCAGCGGCAGATCTTCAAAATAGCACAGCATCACGGCCTCGCGCTGTTCAAAGCTTAGCCTGGCCAGCGCAGCCGCCAGCCGGGTAGAGGCATCGCTGGTTTGCGCGGCCTGTTCAGGGTTGACCGCCGGATCAGCATCAAAAGCCCCCAGATCGTCCTCAAGGCCAAGTTCAAACCGGCCATTGGCGCGCAGCCAATCGACCGCCTTGTTGCGCATGATCCGCCGCAGCCAACCTTTGGCCTGGGCATCGCCATACCCCTGATATTGTTTTGCCCCCTGCCAGACCCCGATGAAGGCGGCATCAACAACGTCTTCGGCCGCGCTGCGATCGCCCGCCAGAATGCCGGTGGCAAGCGCCAGCAAGGCCCGGCTTTCAGCACGATAAAGCCGGGTGAAGGCGGCGTGATCGCCCTTGGCTATGCCGCGAATTTCCTCGCTCAGTTCGCGCATTGTCATTCCCCCTCGCTGCCGTTCGCCGGGCACGCGCGCAGTTCCGCCCAGACCAGACTGTCGCTGGCATCATGAAAAAGCCGCGGCTCAAGGCCGGCGGCGCGCGCCGCAGCGCCAAACGCCGCAGGTGCGTGGCGTTCAATCTGCTGATCCAGCCAGATTGTTTGCCAACCGCAGCCCAGATGGCCGGGAACAAAGAATGACAAAACCAGCCGCCCGCCCGCAGCAAGGCTATCCGCCGCCGCCTTGATCGCTGGCTCAAGCTGGGTGCTTGTGATCCGATCGGGCAGGTCTGCCGCCAAAATCAGATCGAACTGGCCTGGGCCAGGACGCGGCAGGCTATCTGCCAGAAACAGGCTGCGATCTCCGCGCTGGTTGGCATGATCCAGGGTTGACCGGGACAATTCCTTGCGCGCATCAAGCGCTGCGGCGATCCCAAGCCGCTGTGACCATGCGGCCAGGACCGGTTCACGCAGTGCCGCGCCCAGTGGATGCGCCAACAGATTCTGACGCACAGCAGCTGGATTGCTGCAATCGATCAGCACGGCATCAAGCAGTCCGGCCAGATGGGTTATTCCCTGATCGATCTGCCCAGCCTCGATCCGGGACAGGATCCGGTCAAACTGGGGGGTCAGGGCGTGATCGGCTTGGTTCATGTCGGGGCATTGGCCCCTGCTGCGCCCAGCCAGCGTGAAACGAACGTCGCAGTGGCGTGAAAAAAAGCAGTGAAATCCCAAAACTTTGCGGTAAGCTTCGCTCCAACAGGGGTTGTTCACACAGTGCAGGTCGCACCATTTTCCATGCAGACGCTTGGCCCGTTCCGGCTGTCCGGTGCTGCCGGGCGGATCGATATTCCGGGCCGGCGCGCACAGGCGCTGCTGGCCATGCTGGCCGCATCGCCCAGCGCAGAACGGACCCGGGTCTGGCTGCAAGATCGGTTGTGGGGATCGCGCCCAGCCGAACAGGCACAGGCAAGCCTGCGGCGCGAGCTTTCCAGTTTGCGCAAGGTGGTCAATCGCGATGGCCAGGAGCTGCTTTGTGCAGATCACCAGCGCATCTGGATCAACCGCGATCTGGTGGTGATCGATCTGCACCAGACTGGCACCCAAGCTGTCGGCGAATTCCTTGAAGGGATCGATCTGCCGGGTGAGGAAGGGTTTGAAGACTGGCTGCGCGAGGAACGCGGCCGGTTGATGGCCGCAGCGCCCGCAGCCCCGGCGCGCAGCCAGCCCGCATTGGCGGACGGTTCATTGACATCGCTGGCGCTGCTGGAGATCGCCGGATCCGATGAGGCCGGCGATCTACTGGCTGAGCGTCTGGCGCGGATCCGCTGGCTGCGGCTGCAGGTCGGGCCGGGCAGCGATGCCGCCCGGTTTGAGATCAAGGGCCAGGTTCGCCCGGCTGGCGCTGCTGCCCCGGTGCTTTCGCTGACCCTGACCGAGCGGCATGGCGGGCGGCTGCTGTGGAGCGGGCGCTTTGCGCTGGCAGGCCTTTCGGCCGAAGCACCATCGACCATCGACGAGGCGGCAAGTGCAATCAGGGCGCGGATTGCCCAGGCCGAACAGGCCGCCGCAATCGCCGCCGATCGATCGGATCAGGCCGGATTAATCTGGCAATCGCAGTGGCACATGCACCGGATGACGCGTGAAGATGCAGTCCGCGCGGCGGAACTGGCCGACCGGGCAAGCGCGATCGATCCCTTTGCAGCCGAAGCGATTTCCCAGGCTGCATGGGTCAAATTGTGGGACCTGTGGGTTACCCGCGCCAATGCAGAGGCGATCGGCGAAGTGCGCAAGCAAGCCCAGCGCGCAATCGTGGCCGATCATCAGGACGCACGCGGGCACATGCTGGCCGGGATTGCAGAGATCTGGCTGATGCAGCCACTGCGCGCCGAAGCGCTGCTGCGCCGGGCGGTGGAACTTGATCCCAGCCTGATAATGGCCCGGGTGCAGCTGGGCTGTGCGCTCTATCTTGGGCTAAAGCTGGCCGAGGCCGAAACCGAATTGCGCACCGCGCTGCGGCTCAGCCCCAATGACCAATATCTGTTTTTCATTGCTGGTGAACTGGCGACCATCAGCCTGATGCAGCAAAATTGGGACGGCGCCCTGGTCTATGCCGAAACCGCGCTGGCAGCCCGGCGATCATACGTTCACGGCCACGTTGCCAAGGTCAACGCGCTGGTCCGGTTGGACCGGATAGCCGAAGCCCGCGCCGCGCTGAACGAACTCTACCGGGCCAATCCCGGCTACAGCCCAAAATTCATCGATTGGATTCCGTTTCTCGATTCAACCTGGAACGAATTTTTGAAAGAAGGATTGAACCGCGCAGGCCCGGCGCGCGACTAGCCTTTCGAAAGGGCCCTTCAATGCCAACTCCAAAATACTTCGCCGCCATCGAAACGGCGCAGCATGCCGCCAGCGCGCATCCCCCTGCTGCGCTTGAGCCGTTCGATTTCAGCGTGCTGGCCCCGAAGGGCAAATTGGCCGCGCTGAAATCAAACCTGGCGGGCCGGCTGTTGCCGCTGGTCTATGCCTTTTCGCGCCGGTTCAAGCCGCTGCTGCCACTGGCCGGCCTGCTGCATGTTACCCGCGAGGCGCAAGTGCGCGAAGTGCTGCTGCGGCCAGACGATTTCATCACTCCGTTTGGCCCAGAAATGGCCGAGCTGGGCGATGGGGCGACCTTCCCTTTGGGCCTCGAAGGGGCCGAACATGACCGGATGCGCGCGTTCCTGCACAAAGCGGTGCAGCGCGATGATGCGGCCTGGATCGGCGCGATGTCGCGTGATTTCACCCGCGCCTTGCTTGATAATTCGCCCGGTGAGATCGATGTCGTGGCCGATTTGCTGAAACGGGTCCCGGCTGAGATATGCCTGCGCTATTTCGGGCTTGAATGCGATGATGTGGACCAGTTCGGCGATTGGACCATGGCGCTTTCGGCCTTCCTGTTCGGCGATCCATATGGCGATGCGGGCACCCGCAAAATGGCGATGAACGCCCAGCGGCGGATCGATGCGGTGCTGGGTGATGCATTGATCCGGGCCCAGCGGCGGGCGCGATCGGGCACACTTGACGGCACCAATGCCGAAACTCTGGTTGAGCGGCTGGCCGTGATCCAGCAAGCTGAGCCGCTTGAAGATAGAGAGATCAAGGCGCTGTTGATGGGGCTGGCAACTGGCTTTATCCCCACCAACACGCTGGCAGCCAGCAACATGCTGCAAGAACTGCTGGCGCGCGGCGATGCCTGGGGCATTGCCAGCGAAGCCGCGCGCTGCGGCGATCTGGCGGCCATGCGCGCGGTGGTGATGGAGCTGGGCCGGCTCAACCCGGCGCTGGCCCCCGGGCAGTGGCGCTATTGCCCGCGCGATACCCGGATCGAGATCGATGGGCGATCGCATCCGATCAAGGCCGGCACGACGCTGCTGGTATCGACCATGTCGGCACTGCGCGATCCGCGCGCCTGGCCGCAGCCCGGCAAGTTCCGGCTCGATCGCAAGCTGGCCGATGGCAGCACCCAGGAACCCGATCTGGTCTTTGGGGTTGGCCCGCATTGGTGCCTGGGCAAATATCTGGCGATTGAACAGATCACGGCCTTGTTTGCCGAGCTGCTGGCGCGTGAAGATCTGAAGCCTGCGCCCGGCCGCGCCGGACGGATGGCCAAGTGCGGGCCGTTTCCACGCCATCTGACGATGCGCTTTTCCTCACCGGCAGCGGGGCAGACAATGTTCATCGTGCTGGCCCCGGTCGCTGATGAGACGGCACCCGTGCTGCGGGCTGAACTGGCCAAGCTGGGCAACCCGGCCGGGGCCGCGATCACCGCCGCGCTTGATGCCACCGGTCTGGTCCATTTTTGCTCGCTGGCCTGCATCGATACCGATCAAGGCCCGCGGCTGGCGTTTGAATTGACCGTCGATGGCAGCGACCGCGAAGGTCTGCGGGCCATCACCGATACGGCCGGGCACCTGCTGCGCCCGGCCTTTGCC
Source organism: Novosphingobium sp. (assembly GCF_040079535.1). Classification (GTDB taxonomy): domain Bacteria; phylum Pseudomonadota; class Alphaproteobacteria; order Sphingomonadales; family Sphingomonadaceae; genus Novosphingobium. Next base: position 66,849 of record NZ_JBEBKB010000003.1, read on the forward strand.
TTTGCCGGGCTGGGCGATGGGGAGGATCTGTTCGCCTTCATGGCCGCGCGGATCGTGCCGCTGCATGGCAAACCATGGGGCGCAACCGGGCTCAACTACAATGGCCTGGGTGAATTTCCCGTCGCCAGGATTGCCCGGCAGGCACGTTTTGCCGATTTTGCCGGGCGGGTGCTGCGTGATTATGTGGCCAGCGAAACTGCACGCGGCAGCCATCCGATGCTAACCCTGGCCCATCTGCGCCGGTTGCTGCGCGGCGATGGCGAACTGCGGGCCGATGCCAGCCCGGCGCAGCTTGCGCTGATCGATGAGGCCAAGCGTGAGGGCTGGGACGCCTTTCACCTGCAAATCCAGGCGGGCCGGCTCAAGCTGGCGCAGTATAAGGAAAGCAGCGTCGGACAGCGGTTCGGCAGGTTTCTGGCCTCTCGCGATGGCCGGTTGGTGACATGGCCGCTGGCGGGCTTCGTCGCGGTCTGGGCCTGGCTGCTGGGGGCGCGCGGGGAAATGAGCCTGGCCGTCTGGTTGCTGCTGCTGGCGGCCAAGGCGCTGGCGATGGGGCTGTTCACCGCAACCGCCGTTGTGGGGGCCTATCTGTTTTTGCTGCGCCGCGCGGAAAAGCGCGATGTGCCCGATCTGTCGCACGCGCCGCTGGATAAATTGCGTGCACTGGCGGTCCAGGAAAACCCGCCCGGCTATGCCCAGAACCACATCCTAGCGGTGGGCACCTTGAAGCCTGGCTGGTTCCGTGCGCTTAACCATGCAGTGTCGCTATGGGGGATCAGGGTGCTGATCACCTATGGCTTTCGCCCCGGGCTGATCCTTAACATGGGCACGATTCATTTTGCGCGCTGGTGGCGGGTGCCGGGCACCAACAAGGTGGCATTCTATTCAAACTTCGATGGCAGCTGGGAAAGCTATCTGGAAGATTTCATCACCCGTGCGCGTCAAGGCCAGAGCGCAGCGTGGAGCAATTGGCAAGGCTTTCCCAAGACCCGCTTCATGATGGGCGATGGCGCGCGCGATGGCGATAGTTTCAAACGCTGGGAACGGATCCAGCAACAACTGGTGCCGTTCTGGTATGCCCGGTTTCCCGAACTGACAACCGATCAGATCCGCGCCAACGCGCTGATCCATTCCGGACTGGGCCTGGCCGCCAACGCCAGCGAGGGCGAGGAATGGCTGCGCTGTTTCGGATCGATGCCGCGAACGGCCAACCGGATCGAAACCGACGAAATCCAGGCTCTGGTCCTGCGCGGGATGAAACGGCTGCGCTATTCCGCCGCACTTGCACTGCAATTGCCACAAAGCGGCGAGCCGCTGGGCGAATGGCTTTGCTGGGTGCGCGGCAAGCCGATGCGCCCTGATGGCGCGGGCGGTCAGGCCGCCTGTGCGGCGCTGGTTGACGAAGGGGTCTTGTGCACCGTTCCGCGCCCGGCAGGACGTCCGGCTGAATTCATGTTGGCCAATGCCTTGACGATTGCCTTTGGCGAGCGGCCGCTGACCGGTGAGGATACCGGGTTTGATCCCGCCGCGCTGGCCTCGCCCTATGCCAGCGACGTTGCGGATTCGACCCATCAGGCGGTGTTCCTGGCACTATCGGCGGCGGGCCTGGCCCGGTTTGAAGTGCCCAATTGCCGCAGCGATGCACTGCTCAGTTCGATGCCCTATGCCTTTCGCATGGGGATGGGCGCGCGGGCGCGGGTAAACGGCGATGCCGGGCCCAGCGATCCGGCAGGATGGCGCTGGCACGATGATCCAAGCACAGCTGGCACAACCGAGGCGGTCCTGATGCTCTACGCCTCCAGCCCAGACCGGCTGAAACGGATGGTGGATCTGCACAGCCAGTTGATTGCCAACCATGGCGGATCGGTGCTTTCGCAAACCGATTGCGCGCCGGCCTTTGCCGACGAAGCCCGCGCCGATTTTGAGCACTTCGGCTACCGCGATGGCATTTCGCAGCCGGTCATCGCCGGAACCCAGCGCGGCCTGCGCGGGGTTGCGGCGCGCGATGTGCTTGAACCGGGCGAGATGATCCTGGGCTATGCCAATGCCGAAGGCTATCTGCCGCCCAGCCCGCAATTGCCGGTCGAAGCCGATGTGCGCGGGGCCCTGCCGGCCAGCGGCGTGTCTGACCCGTCGCGCTATCCCGATTTTGGTGAAGCCGCTCAGGAACGCAGCCCGCGCGATTTTGGTCGCAACGGCACCTATCTGGTCCTGCGTGAGCTCAAACAGGATGTCGCTGGCTTCGAGGGCTGGCTTGATGCTGCTGCCGATCAGCTTGGTCAGGGCGGCCTGGCAGAGCTTTACCGGCTGGTTGGGCAGCGCCCCGATCGCGAATGGATCAAGGCCAAATTGATGGGGCGTTGGCCCAGCGGGCGGCCATTGGTGGGCAATCCGATCAACCGGCTGTCCACTCCAGGCAGTATCGAGGCCGAACTGGACAACGATTTTGCCTATGGCAGCGACGACCCGCACGGTTTGGCCTGTCCGTTCGGGGCGCATATTCGCCGGACCAATCCGCGCGATAGCAAGCAGCCCGGTGATCCGGCCGAGCAAGTGATTACCAATCGCCACCGTTTGCTGCGCCGGGGCCGAACCTATACCCGCCCTGAAACCGGCGAAAAGGGCCTGCTGTTTGCCTCGATTTGCGCTGATATCGAACGCCAGTTTGAATTCGTCCAGCAGTTTTGGGCCAATGCCCCGGCATTCCACGGGCTTGAACGCGAACCCGATCCGATCATCGGCAGCGATCCGGTCGATCCGCGCAGCGGCTGTCCGCTGGGCCGCGTCTTCACCATCCCGACCGCCGCCGGGCCGATCCGGATCGAGGGGATGAAAAGCTTCGTCCAGACGATGGGCGGCGGATACTTTTTCCTGCCAAGCCGCTCGGCATTGGGCTGGCTTAGCGATACCGCACTGTATGCGCCCAGCACCGAACCCGAAGGGACAGCACATGACTGACATCGCTGATCGCGGAGAGCTTTCCAAGCTCTTGCCCTTCTACCTCAACGGAACGCTGCCCGAAGCTGCACGGGCACGGATTGAGGCCGGGCTGGCAGCATCGCCAATGTTGCGCGCCGAACTTGAAGAGCATCGCCAACTGCTGGACCTGGTTAAGGCTGGCGGGGCGCCCTGGGCTGAAATCCCTGTGCGAGCCCCTCCGGCAGTGGCCGCCAATGATACGGCTGCCGGCGGACCCGCTTCCAATTCGGTCCTGGCCTTTCTGGCACCGGCAAACTGGAGCCCGGCGGTCTCTTTGGGGCTGGCACTGGCGGTGGCGGTGCAAGCCGGGGCCTTGCTGTGGCAAAACGGCAAGATCGGGACGCTTCGCCAAGAGAACTACGAATTGGCTTCGGGCAAGGATCCAGTTGCCGGCAAAGGCTCTATTCTGGTCGAACTCAAGGCTGGCGCGGCTTGGCAACAGGTGTCTGAAATGTTCGCCGCCGAAGACTTGACGATCGTGGGCGGCGGCGATTTCGGGACATTGATCCTGCACAGCAACCAGCAAGGCGGGCGGCTTCAGCAGCAGATCGAACGCCTGCGCGGTTCTGCGCTGATTGCCACTGCGGACCCGGCCGAATGATCCGGCTGGCCGGGGCCGTTCTGGCGGCTTGTCTGACGGGATGCCTGGCCGTGCCACTGTTTGCCCAGGTGGTTGGCGGGCCTGCCACGCAGTCGCCGCCCAATGGCCCGCGGCAAAATATCGGCAGCAGCGGCGGGGGGCTGGGCATATCGCTATCGCTGGGGGGCAAAAAGATACCCGAACCGCCGCTGACTGGTCCTGCTCTGGACATGCGTGACAGGGCAATGGCAGACTATGTGCCGGACCAGGTTCTGGTCTTTCTGGAGGATCCGGCGGCGCAGCCAGCCCGGATCGCCAAGGCAGCAAAGGTCACCGTGCTTGCGGTTTCACCTTTGCCCGAACTCGGCGTGACCATGGTGGTCGCCCGGCTGGCGATCGGGGATACGCCCGAACAGGCCATGGCGCGGCTGGCGAAGGATCCCAAAGTGGCCTGGGCCCAGCCCGATTTTAATTTCCAGGTGCTGGGCAACAGCCGCGAGCAAGGCGCGGCAATAAGCGGGATCAGGATCGGACCAAAGCACAAGGTCAGCGGCACGATTGCCCTGATCGACAGCCCAGTTGATATTGGCAACGCCGCGCTGCGCGGCGCCAATATCATCCAGGAAGGCTTTGGCACGGCGCTGGATCCATCGTCCCACGGCACGGCGATTGCCGAAATTCTGGTGGGAACGGGTGCATTTGCGGGAGTGGCGCAGGGAGCCCGGTTGTTCAGTCTGGCGGCTTTCGCCCCGGTTGGAGAGGACTGGTGGCGTTCGCAATCCTCGCGGCTGGTACTGGCGCTCAACCGGGCGCTGGCGCTGCGGCCCGATGTGGTCAACATGTCGTTCGGGACCGCCCGTGATGATCCGGCGCTGGCCCGCGCCCTGGCGCGGTTCGAAGGCCTGGGGACCTGTGTGGTGGCGGCAGCGGGCAATGGCGGCGGCGGCCCCGTGCTGTTTCCGGGGCGCGATCCGCGCGTTGTGGCCGTAACCGCAATCGACAGTTCGAAAAAGGCCTATGCCTATGCCTCGCACGGGCCCGAAATTGATGTCGCCGCCTGGGGTGTCAGGATGAACGCGGCGGTGCCGGGCGGACGCCGCGCTGTATCGGGAACCAGCTTTGCCACTGCGATTGTCGCGGGCGCATTGCTGCGCGGCAAGCCATGCGGCCAACAGCATAATCCGGCCATGATGCGCGCTGCGGTTGCCGCAAAGGCGGCCGATCTTGGCCCAAAAGGCCGCGACAGCATCTTTGGGGCCGGCTTGTTTCGCTTGCCCTAGGGTCAGGACCTAATCGCGGCGGCTGAAACGGGCCAGCGGGACCTACATCCGCGCCCGGGCGCTTTGCCCATCGTCAATCCGGATCGTCGCACCAGTAACGCATTCGCTGGCGGGCGCGACCAGATAGAGCAGGGTTGAATCCATCTGCTCTGGCACCGGCACGCGCTTTCTGGGCAGGTGGGGAGCGGGATTTCCGCCCATCCGCTCAAACATTCCGTCGGTCATCTCGGATACGAACATGCCCGGCGCGATCGCGTTGACGTTGATGCCATGGTGCGCCCATTCGACACTGAGCGCCTCGGTCATCCGGGCAATCGCGGTCTTGGTGACGGCATAAAGCGCAGCGCCGCCGCCATCGTAGCGGAAATGCGCGACCGAGCTGATGTTGACAATCCGGCCTGGCTTGCCCGCCGCGATCAGCCGCCGGGCAACTTCGCAAGACAGGATCCACGGGCCGCGCAGGTTTACGCCCAGCACCTGATCGATCAGCGCAGTGCTCATCTTGTGGGCGCGCTGGGCATCGGGCATTCCGGCGTTGTTGATCAGGATATCGATCGTGCCGAATGCGGCTTCGCCCGCAGCCACGGCTGAAACGATGCTATCAGCGTCGGTCGCATCCATTTGCACCGCCAGCGCCCTGCCGCCCGCAGCGGTGATCTTGGCCGCCAGTGCTTCAAGCCGGTCAAGCCGCCGTGCTGCCAGCACCACCGCCGCGCCCTGGCTTGCCAGCACTTCGGCAAATCGCGCCCCCAGACCGGATGAAGCGCCGGTTACCATTGCCACGCGGCCGCCAAGATCGGTTGAATTATATGGCAGGGGAAATTCGCTCATTGCACTGCTCCAGTTGCAGCCTCGACAACATCGCGCAGGCGATCTTTGCCGAACCACATTTCATTGCCAAGGAAGAAAGTTGGCACCCCGAAGGCACCGCGCGCAACCGCACTTTCAGTGCTGGTGATCAGTGCAGCCTTGATCGCCGGATCTTCCACCGCAGCGCCAAGCGCAGCCGCATCGAGCCCGGCCTGGATGAGCACTTCGGCCCAGACCGCTGGATCATCAAGCTTTTGCCCATCCTGCCACAGCGCGGTGTACATCGCTTCGCGATACGCCGCCCCGCAGCCCAGGCGTTCAGCCGCAACTGCGCCGCGCATCGCCAGCAGCGTATTGACCGGAAAGTGCGGATTGAACTGGAACCCGGTGATGCCGTGACGCGCCATGAACCGTTCCATTTCCAGCCGATCATAGTTCACTTTGGCGGCAACATGCCCATAGACCATCAGTGGCGGTTTGTTGCCGGTGGCTTTGAACAGCCCGCCCAGCAGCACCGGGACATAGCGAAAGCGCACTTTGCCTTCAGCCTCGATCGCCGGGATTGCCCGGTGGACGAACCATGAATTGGGTCCGCCAAAATCGTACAGAAATTCGATCTCGCGCGGCATCACCACGTCTCCCCATAAGGCCGGATCACTTGCTCGAATGTCCAGGCTGCCTTGGGCTGGTTGTACAGCGACCAATAGGCCTCGGCCACAGCCTCTGGCGGCATCAGCAGATCGGGCTGCGCGGCAAGGGCTTCGGCTCCGATCCGGTCGGTCACGCGCTGGCGAACCCAGGCGGTATCGACCCCGGCATCGATCACCAGATGCGCCACGTGGATTCCGCTCGGCCACAATTCACGCGCCGCGCTTTCGGCCATCAGGCGCAGTCCGGCCTTGGCTGCGGCAAACGCTGCATAGCCGGGATTGCCGCGCAGGCCGGCCGTTGCCCCGGTCACAAAAATCTTGCCTTGCCCGCGCGGGCCCATGATCCGCGCGCCTTCGCGCACGGCCGCAAAGCCGGCAAAACAGGCCATTTCCCAGACTTTGCGGAACACCCGGTCGGTGGTTTCGGTCAGCGGAAACTGGACATTCGCGCCAACGTTGAACACCACCAGAGCCAGCGGCGCAATCGCTTCGGCTTCAGTAAGGAAGGCGGCGACATCTTCGCTTTGCCGGGCATCCAGACTGCGCCCGGTAATTGCACCGCCCAGCAGCGGGGCCAGTTTTTCACCATCGCGCCGCCCGGCGTGGACCGCAAAACCCTGGGCCGCGAATTTGCGGACGATTGCCGCGCCGATAAAATCACCGGCGCCAATGACGGCAACCGATTGGGTGGGCATGGTCATTTCCTTTCCAGCGCGATTACCGCCACGGTAAGCCGCGAGATGCAGACCAATTTGCCCGCCCCATCGGTAATCCGGATGGTCCAGACCTGCGTGGTGCGGCCAATCGATTCGGGGCTTGCCTTGGCATAGACCCAGCCCGAATAGGCCGGGCGAATATGGTTGGCGTTGATTTCCATCCCCACCGCCACGCTCGTTTCGCGGTTAATGCAGAGACCGGCGGCAACCGATCCGATCGTTTCCGCCAGGGCCACGGATGCCCCGCCATGCAACCGCTGGAACGGCTGCTGGGTGCGGTGATCGACTGGCATCCGCGCGGTGATCCAATCATCGCCGCAATCGACAAATTCGATTCCCAAGTGGCCCGGCATGGCATTTTCGCCCAGCGCGGTCATCGGTTCAAGCGGTGGGCGCTGTCCACCCCACCAGATCATTGCGTTGCTCATTGCAACCGTCTGGCGCAGGCAAGGCGGGCTGTAAACCGGGCTTAGGCCGGTTCGGTCACTTTCAGGCCGGCCCGCACCCCATCGTAAACGAATTCGCCGCCTTCCAGATCGGTATTGGGGATCTGATTTTTTTCGGCCCAGTAATCCTGGTTGTGGCGCCATTCGGGCTTGTCGCCGCGCTGGGGCATTTCCTTCAATCCGCGCATCAGATAGCCAGGATTGAAATTGTCGTTCTCAATCCAGTCACCCAGCGGCATGTTGTGGTCTTCCTCGCGCAGGGCAACCTCAACCCGTTTGACGCCATTGCGGTCCATTCGATTGAGCAGATTGCAGACGAAATCGCCCATCATATCGACCCGCAAGGTCCAGCTGGCGCGGAAATAGCCCATCACCCAGGCCATGTTGGGCACCCCGGTGAACATCATTCCGCGATAGTTGATAGTATCGTGCCAGTTGACCGGCTGGCCATCGACCTTGAAGGGAATATCGCCCATCACCGACAGACGGAAACCGGTGCAGGCAACGATGATATCAGCCTCAATCTCGGTACCATCGGCGGTGCGCACGCCGGTTTCGGTGAAGGTATCAAGCGTATCGGTAACAATCGATACCTTGCCTGCCACCGCCGCGCGGAAAATGTCGCCTTCGGGGCAGAAGGCCAGTCGCTGTTGCCAGATCCGGTATTTTGGCGTGAAATGCGGCTCGAATTCAAAATCGTCCTTGCCGGTAAAGGCCCGGACCAGCATCTTCAGTTCCTCAAACACTGCATCGGGCTCGGTCTGGCAGCGCTTGGTCATAACATCCTGATCGTGCATGATCTGGGTTCGGACGACGCGGTGGATAGTGGGCTCATCAATCCCGCCGGCGCGCAATTTGTCGGCCAGCTCGTTCTTGTTCTCTGCACAGTAGAAATAGGTTGGTGAGCGTTGCAGCATGGTAACATGCGCGGCCTTTTCGGCAAAAGCGGGGATCACCGTGGCCGCGGTTGCGCCTGATCCGATCACTAGGATTTTCTTGCCGGTGTAGTCGGTCCCCGGATCCCACAGTTGGGCATGGACAAATTTGCCCTTGTACTGATCCATCCCCTTCCATTCGGGAATGTACGGCGTTTCGTGATCGTAATAGCCCTGGCACATCCACAGGAAATTGGCGGTGAAGGTCTTGGCTTGCCCGCCTTTGTCGGTCGCTTCGATCGTCCATAGGTTGGATTGGCTGTCAAAGCTGCAGGCGGTGATCCGGTGGCCATAGCGGATGTGCTCTGCAATCCCGTTTTCTTCAATCACTTCGCCCATGTAATCGAGGATCGCCTGGCCCGAAGCGATCGGGGTGCCGACCCACGGCTTGAAGCGATAGCCGAATGTATACAGATCGCTGTCAGACCGGACGCCTGGATACTTGTGGGTTTCCCAGGTCCCCCCGAAGGTGTCCTTCATTTCAAGGATTGCATAGCTTTTGCCCGGGCACTGTTCCTGCAGGTGATAGGCCGAACCGATCCCGGAAATGCCCGCGCCGACAATCAGCACATCAACATGGGTTGCCAAATCTTTCGCTGCCACTGCTGCAGTTGCCATCCTGATTCTCCGTTCAAATCCGGGGCGCAGCTGTGCGCCATTGCGGTCGGTTTCGACTCCGAACGCAATTAGGACATTGACCGGGATCAAGCGCAAGCAGGAATTTAGGGTATTCGCCCTAGATCATGACCAATCAAGCACGATCTTGCCCGAATGGCCTGACCGCATGATCTCAAAACCCTGCTCGAAATCGGTATAGGGCATGCGGTGGGTGATCAGGCCCGAGACGTCGAGCCCCGATCCAAGCATCGCCAGCATCTTGTACCAGGTCTCAAACATCTCGCGCCCATAGATCGCCTTGATGGTCAGCGCCTTGAACACGATCCGGCTCCATTCGATCGTGGTTTCACCGGGCGGGAAGCCAAGCATGGCTACTTTGCCGCCCATCACCATGTTATCGACGATCTGATTGAGCGCAGCACCAGCCCCCGACATTTCCAGCGCCACATCAAAGCCTTCGCTCATCCCAAGCCGATGGCGGACCGCTGCAAGGTCTTCCTGGGCAACATTGACCGGCAGACAATCAGCGATCTTGCCGGCAAGTTCCAGGCGGTACGGGTTGATATCGGTGATCACCACATGCCGCGCGCCAACGTGGCGGGCTACTGCGGCGGCCATGATCCCGATCGGGCCAGCGCCGGTGATCAGCACATCTTCCCCGATCAGATCAAACGCCAGCGCGGTATGGACCGCGTTGCCCAGCGGATCGAGCAATGCCGCAATATCCATCGGCACATGATCGGGCAGCGCAATCACATTGAATGCCGGTATGCACAGATAGTGGGCAAACGCACCGGGCCGGTTGACCCCGACCCCTTGCGTTTCAGGATCAAGATGGAAATGCCCGGCCCGCACCGCGCGGCTCTTTTCACCGATCAGGTGGCCTTCGCCAGAGACCCGCTGGCCGATCTTGAGCGGGCGTTTTACCGCGGTGCCGATCGCGGCGATTTCACCGCCAAATTCATGGCCGACAATCATCGGCACCGGAATGGTGCGCTGGGCCCAATCATCCCAATTGAAAATATGGATATCTGTCCCGCAGATCGCGGTCCGGTGCACCCGGATCAGCACTTCATCGGGGCCTGGCTCCGGGATCGGTTGCTGTTGCAGCCAGATACCAGGTTCAGCCCTGGCCTTGACCAGCGCGGGCATCGTGTTGGGGCTGCTCATGATCCGATAACTTTCAGTTCGCGGCCGACCTTGCTGAAGGCCGCAATTGCGCGGTCAATCTGTTCAAATGTATGCGCTGCACTCATTTGGGTGCGGATCCGGGCCTGGCCCTTGGGCACCACCGGGAATGAGAAGCCGGTGACATAGATCCCTTCGTCCAGCAGCATGGCTGACATCTGCTGCGCCAGACGGGCATCGCCCAGCATCACCGGGATGATCGGGTGCTCGCCCGGTTGCAGGGTGAACCCGGCAGCGGCCATCCCGGCACGGAACCGCGCTGCGTTGGCAAACAGCTGGGCCTGGAATGGATTGCCGCCTTCAAGCATCTCAAACACCTTGAGGCTGGCACCCACCAGCCCGGGGGCCAGTGCATTGGAAAACAGATAAGGCCGCGCACGCTGGCGCAGCAGATCGATCACTTCCTGGCGCGCGCAGATATAGCCGCCCATCCCGCCGCCCAGCGCCTTGCCCAGCGTGCCGGTGAGCAGATCGACCCGGCCCATCACCCCGCAGTGTTCGATTGATCCGCGTCCACCTTGGCCCATGAACCCGGCGGCATGGCAATCATCAACCATCACCAGCGCGCCGTACTTGTCTGCCAGATCACAGATCGCCGAAAGGTTGGCGATAAACCCGTCCATCGAGAATACCCCGTCGGTCACGATCACTTTCGCGCCGCTGCCTTCGCGATCCGCCAATTGTAGCTGCACTTCCAGATCGGCCATATCGTTGTTGGCAAACCGATACCGCCGAGCCTTGGAAAGCCGCACCCCATCAATGATCGAGGCATGGTTGAGGCTGTCAGAGATGATTGCATCATCCGCGCCAAACAGCGGCTCAAACACCGCGCCATTGGCATCGAAGCAGGCCGCAAAGGTGATGCTGTCTTCATATCCAAAGAACCCGGCGATGCGCCGTTCCAACTGGCGATGGATATCCTGCGTCCCGCAAATGAACCGCACCGAAGCCATGCCAAAGCCATGACTGATGCTGTATTGGTGCGCAGCCGCGATCAGATCGGGATGATCGGCCAGGCCAAGGTAGTTGTTGGCACAGAAATTGATCACACTGCGGCGGCCGGCTGGCGTATCAACCGCTACCGCAACGCCCTGGGGCGAAAGCAGCGGCCGCTCGTGCTTGGTCAAACCCTGATCTTCGATGTCTCCAAGGGCCTTCCTGACCCCGGCATAGAACGCATCGCGCATTGCCTCGCCTCCAATTCGGGCGAAGACTGACAGGGGACGCGGAAACAGTCCAGATCATGCGGATTTGATATTATGCCATATCCGCAAGATTGTTTGTTCAGTCGCTAATTTTGTTGCCGGCGGTGAACGGCCAGCAGACCGCGCAGCGTACCCGCGCACATCACCAGCAGCACCAGGGCCAGCGGCAGCCCGGTTGCAATTGCCCCGGCCTGAAGCGAATTGAGCCCGCCCGACAGCAGCAGCACGCCGCCAATCCCGCCCACCGCCAGCAGCCAGAAGGTCTTCTGCCGAAGCGGCGTATCGGTGCGCCCGCCCGATGTCATGGTATCAATCACCAGCGTGCCAGAATCCCAGCCGGTGACGAAGAAAATCAGGATCAGGCAGATCGCAATGAACGAGGTAACTTGCGCCCACGGCAATGTGCCCAGCAGCACGAACAGCTGCTGATCAAGACTGGCCTTGGCCAACCCCGCGCCGTCTCCGCCCACGATATGCGCAATGCTGGCATCGCCAAAAATTGTCAGCCACAAAATCCCCAGCAGACTGGGGGCAATCATCGCCCCCGCAATGAATTCGCGCACCGTCCGGCCCAGCGAGATGCGGGCCATGAACATTCCGACAAACGGCGACCAGCTGATCCACCAGGCCCAGTAATAGACCGACCAATCGCGATAGAACCCGCCGTCTTCGCGCCCGACCGGATTCGATAGGGCTGGCAGGTTCTGCAGATAGACCACGATGTTGCGCAGCAGGTCTGACAGCAGCTCGATCGCCGGGCCAGTCAGCAGCACGAACACCAGCAGTCCCAGCGCGATCAGCATGTTAAGCTCGCTCAGGATACGAATACCGCGATCAATCCCGCCGCGCACCGAAAGAAATGTGATCCCCGCCATTACGGCTACCAGGCCCAGGATAGAACCCGGCGTGCTGCCGATCTTGTACAGGAACGTGATCCCCGCCATCGCTTGCTGCGCGCCCAGCCCCAGCGATGTGGCCAGGCCAAAAATCGTCGCGAAAACGGCCAGCACCTCGATCCCGTCGCCCAAACGGCCCCAGACAGCCTTGCCGAACAGCGGATAGAATGCCGAGCGCATCGAAAGCGGCATGCCGAAATCATAGGCGAACAGTGCCAAGGCAAGCCCGGTAACCGCAAACATCGCCCATGGGTGCAGCGCCCAATCAAAGATCGTTGCCGCCATGGCAAGATCGCGTGCACCAGCCGCATTGCCGGCCGCCCCGCCCAGCGGAGCCGCTGATCCGCCCGCCATCGCGCTGGTGAAATGCGAAACCGGCTCGGCAACGCCATAGAACACCAGGCCGATCCCCATGCCCGCCCCGAACAGCATCGCAAACCAGCTTAGCCGCGAATAGTCAGGCACCGCGCCCTTGCCGCCCAGCCGGATCCGGCCAAGCGGAGACACCGCAACCGCCACACAGAACAGCAGCAGCAGATTTCCGGCAGACATGAAGAACCAGTCAAAGCTGGTTGTCGTCCAGACCCGAATATCATTGAAGGCCTTGGCCGATTGCGCCGGCGCCAGCACCGAATAGGCGATCACGGCCAGCGAGATCAGCGCGGTTGGAAAGAACACCAGCGGGTCAATCTGCATGCCCAGAAAACTGCGCGCGCCTTTGCCATAGTCTCCTGTACTGATTTCGTCCGCCCAATCCGCCATGCCTGCTCTCCGTCTGACTAGCTGATGTTTGAATCCGGGAAGCTGGCCTTTTTCTCTTCCATGAAAGCCACCAGCTTGGCGTCGATCACCGGATCAAGCTCTGGCGCGACATAGCTGCCCAACATGTCCTTGTAGAGCTTTTCAGCACGCTGTTCGGCGTCTTGCTTGCCGTCTTCGATCCATTGTTCGTAGCTGTTGTTATCGGCAATGGTCGAACGGTAGAACGCAGTCTTGAAATTATCCTGGGTGTGGCTGCAACCCAGGAAATGCTGGCCCGGGCCAACTTCGCGTATCGCATCCAGTGCCTGGCCATTTTCACTCATATCGACACCCTTGGAATAGATCGCCATCATCGCCGCCTGATCGCAATCCATCACGAACTTCTCATAGCCCATCGCCAGCCCGCCTTCGAGCCAACCGGCAGTGTGGAGCATGAAGTTCACGCCGGCCAGAAGCCCCTGCTGAAGCGTGTTGGCGCTTTCATAAGCGGCTTGGGCATCGGGCACCTTGGATGCATTGAACCCGCCCGCACTGCGGAATGGCACACCCAGCCGCCGGGCCAACGCCGCACCGCAATTGATGATCAGCGATGCTTCGGGTGTGCCAAAAGTTGGCGCGCCCGATTGCATCGACATCGAGCTTACGAAATTGCCATAGATCACCGGCGCGCCGGGACGAACCAGCTGGGCCAGGGCCATCCCGCACATGCCTTCGGCCAGGCTTTGCGCCGCGACTGCGGCCACGGTGACCGGCGACATCGCGCCAGCGACAATGAACGGGCTGACCATTGTAGCCTGATTGTGCCGGGCATAAACCTTCAGCGCGCCCAGCATCGTTTCATCGAATGTCAGCGGCGAATTGGCGTTGATCAAATTGACGGTAATGCAATTTTCCTCAACGAAATCATCGCCGAAGACAATTTTTGACATCGAGACGGTATCTTCGGCGCGTTGCGGATGCGTGACCGAGCCCATGAACGGCTTGTCGCTGTATTTGATGTGGCTGTAGACCATATCAAAGTGCCGCTTGTTAACTGGAAGATCAACCGGTTCACAGATCGTTCCACCCGAATGGTGCAGGCTGTCAGCGGCATAGGCCAGCTTCACGAAATTGCGGAAGTCTTCGATCGTCGCATAGCGGCGCCCGCCTTCACGGCTGTAGACAAAGGGGCTGCCATAGGCCGGAACCAGAACGGTATTGTTGCCGCCGATCACTACATTGTTTTCCGGGTTGCGGGCATATTGCGTGAAAATCGAAGGCGCGTTGTTCTGGATGATTTCGCGGCACATCCCGCGCGGAAAGCGCACCCGAACCCCATCCGCCGTGGCGCCGGCGGCCACGAACAGCGCAATCGCTTCGGGATCATCCTTGATGTCGATTCCGATTTCTTCAAGGATCGTATCGGCATTGTGCTCCAGGATCGCCAGATCGGCATCTCCCAGCACTGAATAGGGCGGAATTTTGCGCTTGATATAGGGATCGCGCACCGGTGTTTCGGCGGCATTGGCTGCGGCACGGCCGCGGCGGCCTCCGGAACGTCCATCTCTTGACATTAATCTTCCTTCCTTAGCGCTCGCGGGTCCGCATGCTGCTGCGGCGGCCTCGGCCAGTTGCGGCATCGCCTTGTTGTTTTGGTGCGGTGGGGAACTTCATAGCAGCGACAAAATAGTCCTGAAACTTCGGTTCGGTAGCAGTTTCAACTTTGATGATATGTTTCACCGCTTCGATAATCCGGGCTTTCTCAGCCACATTGTAGAGCGCCATTGCCGCGCCCATTCCGGCGGCATTGCCAACCGAGCGGATTTGCGCTGCACTGGCAAAGGGGATGATCCCGATATCGGCGACATACTGGCTATCCAGATGGGTGCCGAAAGCCCCCGCCAGCAGCACTTCATCAAAGCCCGGACATTCAAGAAAATCGACAAGCAGGTTGACGCCAGCCGCCAGTGCGGCCTTGGCCAGCTGAACCGCGCGCACGTCAGTCTGTTTAACCCACAATGGGTTTTCCGGGCGATCGAGCAGCAGGAACTTCCAGCTTTGCCCTTCCTGAACAAACCGGTGCGGGGCCGCATCGGGCCGGAACAGGCCGCTTTCGTCCACCAGACCGGCGCTGGCCAGCTCAACCATGACTTCGAAAATGCCCGACCCGCAGATCCCCACCACGCGCTGTTCGGCGATGGCAGGATCGGCATCCGATAGCCATTCATCGCTGCCGATCACCTTGAAGCTTGGCTGGAAGGTCTGCCGATCGATCCGCACGCGTTCGATCGCGCCGGGCGTGGCGCGCACCCCGGCGCTGATTTCCGCACCTTCAAACGCCGGGCCGGTCGGCGATGAACAGGCCGCAACCTTGCCGCCATGGCTAAGCACGATTTCGGCATTGGTGCCGATATCGACCAGCAGCACCGACCGGTCTTTCATCGTATCCAGCTGGGTCAGGTAGGCCCCGGTTGTATCCGCGCCAACATGCCCGCCAACCAGCGGCAGGAAGGCGATCCGGGCAGTTTCCGAAATCCCCAGGTTAAAGCGTGTGGCCGGTGCCTCGAACCAGTCCTTCACCGCCAGCGTGAACGGCGCCTGGCCCAATTCAACCGGGTTAATGCCCAGGAAAAAGTGGTGCATGATCGGGTTGCCCACCAGCACAACTTCAAGAATTTGGTTCGGCCCAAGATCAAGCTTGGCCCGCGCTTCTTCAAGCATTGCGGCAACCTGACCCTGAATCTCGGCGGTCAGTTTTTCCTCACCGCCCTTGTTCATCATCACGTAGGAGACCCGGCTCATCAGATCTTCGCCGTAGCGGATCTGCGGGTTCATCGCCGAAGCCTGGTGGACCAGCGCGCCGTTGGTCAGATCATAGAGATAAAGCGCCAGACTGGTCGATCCGATATCAATTGCCGCACCATAAGCATCGAAGGGCGAAGGCGGCCAGACATCGATGATCCACGCATCATCGCGCACAACTGCAATAAGCTCGCGCTCATTTTGCGCGAGGATCGGTTGCAGCTTGGTCAGCGGGCGATGCTCGATCTGGGCTTCCACCCCGAAAAGGCGCAGCGCTGCGATAAGGGCTTCGGTATCGCTGGGGTTGTCATCCAGCTCGGGCACCGGCAGCTTGACCATGAAGAGTTTGATCGCGGGGTTGAGCTCGGTTTCAAACCCGGTCGAATCCTTTGAAATGCTCGATACCTGATGCCGCGCATCACCCGGCACTTCAACCACCACATCGCCCAACACCTGCGCCCGGCAGGCCAGCCTGCGTCCGGGCTTCAGATCGCCGCGTTTCGCTGCCTTTTCCTCGCTATCGGTCCAGGGCGAAAGGTGATCGGCCTCTACTTTCATGTCGAACTTGGAATAGTCACCCGGTTCGAATTCTATCTGACAGCGGCGGCATAGCCCCTTGCCGCCGCAGATCGAGAGGATATCGACCCCGCTGGCCAAGGCTACGTCATAGACGCTTTGCCCATGCTGCGCCGTGGCCCGAATTCCCGAAGGGGTGAAGATGACTTTGTGTTCGCCCAAGGTCTAAAACCCGCCTGTCGGAGTACCGGTGAACTGGGGCAGCCCATCGGCGATTGCATAGTAATCACCCTTTTCGCCAACAAAGGCGTGGCCCAGCGGATCAAGACCTGCGGCATGGTCAAGACTACCAGCCAGAACACTAAGCGTTGGCGATCCGGGTTGCTGCCAGAATAACGGGCTGGCGCAGCGCGCGCAGCGGCCCAGTTGCGACGTGCCCGAATGGCCGGACCAGCTGATCGCGCCGGAAATATCAAACCGCTCGCGCTCGGTCCGGCAGGCTGCCAGATAGTGCCCGGTTACCTTGCGGCACTGCGTGCAGTGGCAAAACCACACATCGCGCAGGCCCAGGGCACGGTAATTGACCGTACCACACAGGCACCGCCCGCTGTGCTGGACAGAATCAGCCACGCCGCCGCCCACCACCGCGCCGTCCGCCCCGGCCTTCACCTTCGGGGCTGGGTTCGCGGAACATCCGGATCCAGTTGGCGCAATTTGGATCAACCCCGTTGAGCGTATCGGCCGCCTTGATCGCCGGGACCAGCCCTTCGTGGCATGGATTGAGAATTGCGCTGGTCATCCCGGCACAGGCCGCCATCGGCAAGAAGCTGTTGTTGATTGCGTGGCGGTTGGGCAGGCCAAAACCGATATTCGAAGCACCGCAAGTGGTGTTGACCCCCAGCTCTTCGCGCAGGCGGCGCACGAACCTGAATACGTCGCGCCCGGCCTGGTTGATTGCACCAATGGGCATAACCAGCGGATCGACCACCACGTCTTCAGGCTTGAGCCCGTGATCCTGCGCGCGCTCGACGATCAGCTTCGCAATGCGGAAACGTTCGTCGATGTCTGCGGAAATGCCGGTATCATCGTTGGAAATTGCGACAACTGCAGCGCCGTACTTCTTCACCAGCGGCAGCACCCGTTCCATCACCTCTTCTTCGGCGGTGGTCGAGTTGACCAGCGCACGGCCCTTGTAAACCGCCAAGCCGGCTTCAAGCGCTTCGATGATCGAGCTATCGATGCACAGCGGCACATCGGTGACCGATTGGACCAGCTGGATCACTTCGGCCAGAATTCTGGGCTCATCGGCCAGCGGAATACCGGCGTTTACGTCCAGCATCTGTGCGCCTGCTTCAACCTGGGCCAGCGCATCGGCAACCACACGGTCGTAATTGCCTTCCTTCATTTCCGCAGCCAGCAGCTTGCGTCCGGTGGGATTGATGCGCTCTCCGATCATCACAAAGGGCTGGTCGAAGCCGATGATGACTTCCTTGGTGGCAGATGAAAGCACGGTCCTGGACATCGACTGTTCCCTTAGGCTTTTGCGAGTTGGGTAAGGTGGGCGAGGTGGCTGGGTGACCATGGCCTGCGGCCCTGGAGAACCCCCGACTGGGTGACAATTTCGCCAACCCATTCTTCCTGTTTGAAGGCCATCAGATGCACACCGCTGATCCCTTCGATTTCGGCCAGTTGCTGCATCAGCTCAACTGCGATCTTGCGGCCTTCGGCCCGGGGCTTTTCGGCCTGCTCAAGACGGTGGATAATGTCTTCGGGAATGTGCACCCCGGGAATCGCGCTGCGCAGCCATCTGGCGGTTTTGGCCGATGCCAACACCCCCACGCCCATCAGCACATAGCAGCGCTCGGTCAACCCCAGATCGCGCGATCGGGCCATGAACGCACGCGCCATTTCTATATCGAAGCAATATTGCGACTGGACGAATTGGGCCCCGGCCGAAACCTTCTTGGCAAACTGATCGACCCGGGCACTGTGCGGCGGTGCAAATGGATTGATCGATGCCCCCAGAAACAAGCGCGGCGGCAGATCAAGCTGACGTCCTGAAAGAAACCGGCTTTCATCGCGCAGTATCCGAACGGTTTGCAGCAGCGATACCGAATCAAGATCGAACACCGGTTTGGCTTCGGGGTGATCGCCAACCGATACGTCATCACCCGAAAGGCACAGCACCGAACAGACCCCCAGCGCCGATGCCCCCAGCAGATCGCCCTGGATCGCGATCCGGTTGCGATCGCGGCAACTGATTTGGATGATCGGCGAATGGCCTTCGCGGGTCAGCAGCGCGCAGACCGCCAGGCTCGACATGTGGCAATTGGCACCCGACCCATCGGTGGCGTTGATCGCATCGACATGGCCATCAAACAACGCCGCGCGGCGCAAGACCTCTTGCGGATCGGCAGAATCGGGCGGGGCAATCTCGGTCGAGATTGCAAAGTGGCCGGCGCGCAGCACACGTTCAAACCGGCCGTGCGATACATGGCCCGAAAGCTGCGCCAACGGATCACCGGGGTTGAGCCCTTCAGCATCAATGGTCGCGCGGTCAGTCATCCCGGGCCAGCTTGAGCCACGAGCTCTGCCCCTTCAGCCTGTGATCGAGCGCGAAATTGGCTTCTGCGATCCGGTCGCCCTGCTTCATCCGCGAAGCCCCATCCCAGGCCGCAACCCAGACGCAGCGCATCTCGGGCTTTACTTCGCAGTGGCCGTTTTCGCGGACCCCGCCGCAGGGGCCATTGCGCAGCGTCTTGGGGCAATTCATCGGGCACGACATGCCGGTTTTCGAAAGCGCGCAATCACCGCACATCTTGCAATCGAACAGAAATCCCTTGGCCAGCGCCTCGGCCTTGGTGATCGGCTTATCAAGCTTGCGACCAAACACCTTGACCACGCCGCGCAGCACGGCAACCACGGCGGGATTGAAAGTGTTGTAGGCCCATTCCATCTGGCGTGAATGGCGCGCCGACCAAAGCCGCACGCTATACATCGGCCGCGCCCTTGATCGCTTCGGTCAGATCGCCAAAGCCAACCTGGCGATAGACATACCTAAGACCAAGCCGCTCAGCAGCCTCCTGCGCCTTGATCTGCAGCGCCGGGGTTTCGGTTTGGGCCAGATAGACGAGATCGCGATAGTTGCCGAAATAGCTTTCAACCATGTCAGGCCTGGTATCGAGGCCGAGGCCTTCCCACACCAGTCGATCGAAATGCCGCACGAGAAAATCGGTGACGAAATAGCTGCCGATCTCGGCTTCAGTAATCTCATTGAAGCGCGGCGTTGTGGCAAAGAATTCATAGCAGTGCGCATGCGGCAGCCGGCTGGCGGCGTGCCGCTCCAGCACCTTGTCAAGTGCGCCGCCGGTGCCGCAATCACCGTAGCCGAGCACGACCCGCGAATATTTATGGCGGTGCTCGGTCAGGAAGGCATCGACCCGCGGCGCGATTTGGCCTGGGCGATTGTGCAATTCGGCAGGTAGGCAATGCAGAACCATGGCATCGTCGGCGATGCCAAGTTGCTCGCGCAGGGCAATGATTTCATTGGCGATCGCGCCGCAGGCCAGCACCAGCGCCGGGCCTTCGGGGTTGGGGCTGGTGGTTGCGAGCAATTCTGGCGCAGCCGTCGGCGCTTCCTGCGGCCGTGCACGGCGGCCCAGCCGTGCCTCGCGGCCACCGGTCCGGCGGCCACCGGTCCGACGGGCAGCGGGATCACCCATTAACGATTCTTGCCGACCAGCGCCTTGGCCAGTTCAGCACTGACCGCAGCATCGCGGCCATAGCTGGTGGCGTTGATCGCATCGGCGAATTCCTGGTTCAGCGGCGCGCCGCCAACCATCACCGGCAAGTTCTTAAGGATGCCGCGCTTGTCGAGCTCTTCGATCACCACCTGCATATAAGGCATCGTGGTGGTGAGCAGCGCCGACATCCCCAGGATCGAAGGGTTATGCTTGTCGATCGCGTGGAGATAATTATCGACCGGATTGTTGATGCCAAGGTCAACCACTTCAAAACCAGCGCCTTCCAGCATCATCCCGACCAGGTTCTTGCCGATATCATGGATATCGCCCTTGACCGTGCCGATCACATAAGTGCCCAGGCTGGACTTGTCTTCGCTGTTGGCCAGGATCGGGCGGATCAGGCCCATCCCGGCCTTCATTGCACCGGCGCACTGCAGAACTTCGGGGACGAACAGGATTCCGTCGCGGAAATCTATGCCGACGATCCGCATGCCTTCGACCAGCGCTTCGGTCAGCACGTTGTTGGCATCCCAGCCGCGTTCGAGCAGGATCTGGGTGCCCTCATGAACCTCATCGGCCAGGCCGTCGTACAGGTCGTCCTTCATCTGCTCGACAAGGTCGGCATCGTTCAGGTCGCGCAGAATGATTTCTTCGCCGTCAGACATGGGCATCCCTCAACCGTTAATGATCGACTTGATCGCAACAACCGGAACATCCTGCGGCAAATATCGCGATCAATATGTTCCATTTACGCCATTTGCTGATATATTGGCGACATGACAATTTGGTATGCCGCGTGACCGCAACCACCAGACCACCGCGCTGGCCGCGCAGCTTTGCCTTTGTCCTGATCAAGGACTTTTCGATGATGCCGTTTACCGCGGCAATAGAGCCTTTGCGGGCTGCCAACCGGATGGCGGGCCGCACGCTTTATGAATGGAGCACACTGAGCAAGGATGGCGCCCCGGTGCGGGCCAGCAACGGCGCAGTGATCCAGGTTGATGGAATGCTGCGGCTGATTGGATTGGCCGATGCCGTGGTGGTTTGCGCTGGGATCAATGCCTACGATCACCGCGATAGCGATCTGGCCGCACAGCTGCGCCGCGCTTCGCGCCAAGGCGCCATGATCGGCTCGGTCTGTTCGGGCAGCATCGTATTGGCCGATGCCGGCCTGCTTGATGGGCGGCGCTGCACCGGGCACTGGGAAGATCTTGAAACTCTCGCCGAAAACTATCCCACGCTCGATGTAACCAAGAGCATCTACGAATTCGATGGCAACCGCTTCACCTGTTCGGGCGGGACTGCACCGCTCGATCTGATGCTGCACTTCATTGCCGAGGATTTTGGGCGCGACCTGGCCGCACAGGTGGCCGATCAAATGCTGCACCACGCCGCCCGCGCCGCTGCGGGGCCCCAGCGGCTGGCGCTTTCCGAACGGACCGGCGTGCGCCATCCCGGGCTGCTCGATGTTATCGCGGCCATGGAAGCGAACCTCGAAAATCCGCTACCGCTGCCGGCCCTGGCCGAGATCGCCGGGCTTTCGCTGCGGCAACTGGAACGGTTGTTCGCGGCCCAGTTGGGTGATCGTCCGGCAGCCCATTACCGCTCTATGCGCCTGGGCCGGGCGCGCCAACTGGTCAGGCAGACCGGTCTTTCAATGCTGGAAGTAGCGGTCGCAACCGGCTTTTCCTCGGCCCCCCATTTCGCTCGCGAATACCGCCGCACCTTTGGCTGCGCGCCCAGCCGGGATCGCACGGCCATGGGCCCGGCGCGCTACCTCTTCAATCGCTCGGCATGCCAGCGAACATGCTCGGCCATAAAGGTCGACACAAACTCGTAATAGTGATTGTAACCAGGCTGCATCCGGATCATTGCCGGGATCCCGGCCTTGCGACAGGTCATCACCAGCAGCCCGGTTTTGAGCTGTTCGTGGAGGTGATCATCCGCATCGCCCTGATCGACCAGCAGATCGGGCAACCGCGCGCCGTCTTCGATCAGCGCGCAGGCGTCGTATGCGCGCCATGCCGCTTTATCTGGCCCAAGGTAGCCGCCCAGCGCCTTTTCACCCCATGGGCAATTGAGCGGCGAGACGATCGGGGCAAAGGCGCTGACCGATTTGAACTGGCCCGGATTGCGCAGGGCGATGGTCAATGCGCCGTGCCCGCCCATCGAATGGCCGGTAATCCCCTGGCGGCTCATATCTGCGGCTGGAAATTGCGCTGCAATCAGTGCCGGCAATTCCTGTTCGATATAGCTGCGCATCTTGAAATTGGCGGCCCAGGGCGCCTGGCTGGCATCGACATAAAAGCCCGCGCCTTTGCCAAAGTCATAACCATCATCATCGGGCACATCATCACCGCGCGGGCTGGTATCGGGCGCGATGAAGATCACCCCTGCTTCGGCGCATGCTGCCCTAAACTCACCCTTTTCGGTGACGTTGGCATGGGTGCAAGTCAGCCCCGAAAGATACCACAGTACAGGCAGCTGCACGCCTTCGGCATGATCGGGCACGAACACTGAAAACGTCATCGCGGTGCCAGTAGCGCTCGACTGATGGGCATAGACCCCTTGGCTGCCGCCATGGCTGCGGATTGTGCTTACCTGTTCCATCAAACGATCCTGTGAAAGCCGCAAAGCTTGTTACCCGCAGGATCGCGCAGATAGGCCAGATAGAGCACGCGCCCGTCGGGCGGTCTGCGCTCGCCAGGAGGATTCTCGATTGACGTGCCGCCGTTTGCCACGCCCGCTGCATGCCAGGCCTCTACCTCTGCCGGCGAGGCAGCAAGTAAACCCAGAGTGCCGCCATTCGCGCCATGCGCGCTGGCACCGTCGAGCGGCGTGCGGATTACCAATCGGCCGCCGCCATGCATGTAGACCAGCCGGCCCTGTACATCGATCTCACCAGCAGGAACGCCCAGCGCGCCCAATGTAGCATCATAGAACCGCTTGGCGGCGGGCACATCGTCTGTGCCCAATGTTACGTGACTGAACATGATTTGGTCCTAATCAGAAAACCACGACGCTGCGGATCGATTTGCCCGCGTGCATCAGATCGAAAGCGGTGTTGATTTCTTCCAGCCCCATCACGTGGGTAATCATCGGATCAATTTCGATCTTGCCGGTCATGTACATGTCCACGATCCCCGGCACATCGGTGCGGCCCTTGGCTCCGCCAAAAGCGGTGCCGCGCCAATTGCGGCCTGTAACCAGCTGGAACGGGCGGGTGGCGATCTCCTTGCCGGCTTCGGCCACCCCGATGATGATGCTGGTGCCCCAGCCGCGGTGGCAGGCTTCAAGCGCGGTGCGCATCACTTCGGTGTTGCCGGTGGCATCGAAGGTGTAGTCCGCCCCGCCATCGGTTAACGCCACAATCATCGCGACCGTATCTTCGCGGCTCATGCCCTTGGAGTTGAGGAAGTCGGTCATCCCGAACCTGCGGCCCCATTCCTCGCGATCGGGGTTGATATCCACCCCGATGATCTTGTTCGCACCGGCCAGCCGGGCGCCCTGGATCACGTTAAGCCCGATCCCGCCGAGGCCAAAGATAACCACATTATCGCCAACCTGAACCTTGGCCGTGTTGATCACCGCGCCAACCCCGGTGGTTACCCCGCAGCCGATATAGCAGCTTGATTGGAACGGCGCGTCCTTGCGGATTTTTGCCAGGGCAATTTCGGGCAAAACGGTAAAGTTCGAAAATGTGCTGCAGCCCATGTAGTGAAACACAGTCTCACCCTTATAGCTGAAACGCGAGGTGCCATCGGGCATCAGGCCCTGGCCCTGGGTGGCGCGGATCGCGGTGCACAGGTTGGTCTTGCCCGAAAGGCAGCTTTTGCACTGGCGGCATTCGGGGGTGTAAAGCGGGATCACGTGATCGCCCGGCTTCACGCTGGTCACGCCTGCGCCCACTTCGCGCACGATCCCGGCACCTTCGTGGCCCAGCACCGAAGGGAAGATCCCTTCGCTATCGAAACCGTCTAGCGTATAGGCATCGGTGTGGCAGATCCCGGTGGCCATGATTTCAACCAGCACTTCGCCGGCCTTGGGGCCTTCCAGATCAAGCTCGACGATTTCGAGCGGCTGCTTGGGGGCAAAGGCAACTGCGGCGCGGGTCTTCATGGGCTCTGATCCTCTTGACTACCGGCTATCGTGCGGCGTTCCGGGGGCGCTTACCGTGCCGCCAAATGCTCCGTCAATGTTTCGCTATCCGCCATGCTGAAAAGGCATCGGCTTGGCAAGGCGGCGGCAGGCGGCTAGCCCGGCACGATGAAGGCGCTGAAAGATCCCGATTGCCTGCTGGCCGATGGGCTGGCCGCAATCCGCACGCAGTTCAAAGTCCCCACAAATTTTCCGCCGCAGGTTCTGGCCGCGGCCGAGACTGCCGCCCGCCGGGTCTCAACCGAGCATCGCGATCGCACCGCCTTGCCATTTGTCACGCTTGATCCTGCAAGTTCGACCGATCTTGACCAGGCATTTGCGATTGAACGATCCGGCCATGACCTTTTGCTGCATTATGCCATCGCCGACGTGCCGTGGTTTGTCCGCGATGGCGATGCGATCGATGCCGAGGCCTGGGCCCGCGGCGAAACCTTTTACCTGCCCGATGGCAAAGCCGGCCTGCATCCCCCGCTGCTGGCCGAAGGTGCCGCCAGCCTGCTGCCTGATGGAGAGCGCCTGGCCGTGGTGTTCACCACCCGTGTCGCGCCTGATGGCGCAGTCAAGCTTGAAGGGACCGAACGCGCAACAATCCGCAGCCGCGCCAAGCTGGGCTACGAAAGTGTCCGCGAGGATGAACTGCCAGCTGATTTTGCCGCGCTGGCCCGCCGCATCACTGATGCTGAGGAAGCCCGCGGCGCGGCCCGGGTCGATCCGCCCGAGCAAGAGGTTGAACGCGACCGGGCTGGCCACTTTACCCTGCGGCTGCGCCCCCTGTCCGGACCCGAAAAGAGCAACGCCGCCCTCTCACTCGCCACCAACCTGGCCGTTGCAGATGCGCTTTACGCCGCCAAAACCGGACTGTTCCGGGTGATGGCCGGGCCCGATCCGCGCGCGGTGGCAAGGCTGCGGTTTACCGCCAAGGCATTTGGCCTGATCTGGCCCGAACAGGCCAGCCTCGAACAGTTCGAAAAGACCCTCGATCCGCTTGAACCCGGTGCCGCCGCTTTCATGCTGGCGATCCGCCGCGCGGGCAACGGGGCAAGCTATGTCCCCTATCAGGATGGCACAAAGCCTTGGCACGCCGCAATGGCCGCAACCTATTGCCACATGACCGCGCCCTTGCGCCGCCTGGCCGATCGCTATGTCATCCGCGCCGCGCTTAGCCTTGCAAATGGCCAGCCGATCGAGGCTGAGGTTGAAGCGGCGTTTCAACGGCTTGGCCCGGTAATGGGCAAGGCTGATGCCCGCGCGGGGCAGGTTGAACGCGCGGTGATCGATCTGGCCGAAGCCGCGATCCTGGCTGGGCGCGAAGGCGAAAGCTTTGCCGCGGTGGTAACCCAGATCGACGAAGCCGGAGTGCGGATCCAGCTGTGCGATCTGCCAGTGGTAGCCCGCACCAACGCCCATTCGGTCAAACCGGGCCAGCCGATCACCGTGCGGCTTGATGCAGCCGATCCGGCCCGGCGGATCGTGGGCTTCAGCCGGATCGCGTAAATCGTCTTGCACGGCCATCCCGGCTAAGCTAGTGGCGCTCGCTCCTGCGGGCCTGGCCTGCAGGCGAGGCCCGATGGCGGAGTGGTTACGTAGCGGACTGCAAATCCGCGCACGCCGGTTCGATTCCGGCTCGGGCCTCCACATTCTAGGCGAAGTGCCGCTTTAGCTCAGTCGGTAGAGCACATCATTCGTAATGATGGGGTCACAGGTTCGAATCCTGTAAGCGGCACCAGCCCTTTCACAAAGAAAATCAAAAAGATAAGCTGCAGGGCGCTTCCGCTCTGGGAGACGAATTTGTGCGGTTGAAGGCACTTTCAGCATAGAATCGCCACTGACCCGTGCCATACCCAGTTTGATGGGCCATAAGGCTTTGCGTTAGCTTGATGAATTGGCTGATTTGAGGATCGTTCGGCTGGTCGCGCTTGACCTGCATTCACCGTATCTTCCCAAAGTCTCAAGACAGCAGCGATACCGTGTGCCGATTATGGAACGCATCCGTGGGCGCAAATGACCTGCTCCCGCGCTGATCGCTCGATTGCAGACCAAAGCAGTAATAGCGATCCGACAGACCCACTGATTTTTTCAAAAGTCACATCCAACTCTGCTTGATCCCAGAACGTCGTTCGATGACCAAAACTCAGCATATCCTCGATGTCAGAATGTCCGCAATCGAATTGCAAATCGGTTAGTGCGGGTGGTGGAAATGTTGGGGAAAGCAGTCGTAGCTCAACTACAAATTTTCGACCCGTCAGTGTGACTTCGCGCCTGCCCGCCGCGCACGATAGTTCGCAACTTTGTCGCGATTGCCGCAGATCGACATGGTGCACCAGCGGCGGCGATTGTTCTTGCCGCGATCGTAGAACACCATGTCGCATGTCGGATTGTCGCAGTTCTTCAACCGGCCGGCCTCGTAGTCATCGAGGAAGTGAGCAAGCTCGCTCGCCAGCCGAGTTGCGACGAATGGCCCGGCGATGTGATCCGGAAAGTCCAATTCGAAGGCACCCTCGGCAAGCCGGGCCTGCTCGAGGATCGTCCTGTTCCTGAGTAGCCCGTTGAGCTGATCGACCTGATTGAGGGTCAGCGATAGCCCGTTGTTGAGCCTGACCAATACCTCGCGCGTCAGGCCTCGCAAGCCAAGTGCGGCCAGCCGTTCGGCTTCAAGGCTTTCAGGCGCTACGGCGAATCCGGCAGCCTCGACCCAGCGCGCGAAGCTTGGGCCATCGGACAGAAAGTCGAATGCATTACCGTCCAGCCTGAAGCTGCTGTTGGCCAGATCAAGCCACGGAGCTCCGCCCAGAAAGGGCATTCCGTCCCTGAAATCCGCGGATTTTTCGCTGTTGCTCACCGGGCATGTTTCCTTGTGATCATGCGTGTTTTGTAACTGATAAAAAGACACTTGACAAGTGTCGCATGTCTTGACACCATTAAAAACATCAAACATCGGTTACAAGGCTGTCCTATGAAACTTCCCCGCCGCTCGCTCCTGCTGCACTCAGCCACGGCTTTCGCCCTGGCCGGATTGTCCCTCGCCCCGTCCGGATCGGCCTTGGCCGCACCTGCCCATCCAAAGGCTCACATGTCCATGACCGTCCATCCAGTCGCCTATCGCTATGCCACGGTGAACGGCCACAAGATCTTCTACCGCGAGGCCGGCAATCCAGCGGCACCGACGATCATCTTGCTTCACGGCTTCCCGTCGAGCTCGTTCATGTACCGCGATCTAATTCCGGCGCTGGCGGACAAGTTTCACGTCATCGCGCCGGATTACATAGGCTTCGGCCAATCCGATGCGCCACCAGCCAGCGAATTTTCATACACCTTCGATAGCCTGACCGAACATGTGACCGGTCTGATCGACCAGCTCGGCCTCAAATCATACGTCCTCTATATGCAGGACTACGGCGGCCCAGTGGGCTTTCGGATCTTTGCCCAGCGGCCCGATGCCGTAAAGGGCCTGATCGTGCAGAACGCCAATGCCTATCTCGACGGCGTCGGCGATATGCCCAAGGCGGTGTTCCTGCCGCTGTGGGAAAGGCGTGATGCTAAGACCGAAGCTGCCGCGCGTAGCTTCCTTGCTGCAGGAACCACCCAGTTCCAGTACACGGTCGGGGCAAAGAACCCCGAAGCGATCAGCCCGGATAACTGGACCCACGATCAGGCGTTGCTCGACCGGCCGGGGACCGATGCTTACCAGCTCGACCTGCTCGAAAATTACAAGACCAATGTCGCCCTCTACGACAGCTGGCACGCTGCCTTCCGCGAGCATCACCCAAAGACGCTGATCGTCTGGGGCAAGCACGACCCGTTCTTCGTGCCCGCCGGCGCAGAGGCGTTCCACCGCGATCTGCCGCAGGCAAAGCTCGTCTGGCTCGATGCCGGACACTTCGTGCTCGATGAAAACACCCCCCAGATCGCCACCGAAATCAAGGCGATGTTCGCAACAAAGTGATCATTGAGATGCGATTCCCCAACCCGTTCAGAAGGATGAAAACCGTGACAAAAGTGCTCTACATCAAGGCTTCGCCGCGCGGCGCCGAATCCAAATCAGCTGCCGTGGCCGATGCCTGGCTTGAAGCCTTCACCGCCAAAAACCCCGATGCCGAGATCGACCTGCTTGATCTGGCGGCGGAAAAGCTGCCCGAGTTCGACGGCAACAAGGCCGCCGCCAAGATGGCGATCATTACCGGACAAGATCACGACGGCGCGCAGAAGACTGCGTGGGATGAGATCACCGCGATTGCCGGACGCTTTGCTTCGGCTGACATCTACCTGCTCGCCGTGCCGATGTGGAATGGTGGCATTCCCTATAAGCTCAAGCAGTTCATCGACATCATCCATCAACCAGGCCTGACTTTCGGCCTCGACCCCGAGAAGGGCTATTCCGGCTTGCTGACCGGCAAGAAGGCCGTGCTGGTGCTGACCAGCGGCGCTTATGGGCCGGCGATGCCTTCGCCGGAGTTCGGCACCGACCATCACTCAACCTATCTGAAAGCGTGGCTCAACCAGGCCGGGGTCGAAGACATCGTCGAAGTTTGCTTCCAACCCACGCTGCTGACTGCTGATCCCGAGGGCGATCTCGCATCCGCCCAAGCCGCCGCGAGAGCTGCTGCCACCTAAGTCCGCGCTGTGGCCGGAGCAGCCCACCCCTTCGCCGCTCCGGCCACCCATTGCCACCCGACGCGGCAACCAGGCGCATCAATCACCTGATGTTTCGAGTCCGGTCAGTTATTGGGTGGTTCTGCCCCTAACTCATTGCAGGCCTTCTGGCAGCTGGTGTTCCATAGTCCATCGGCCCAGTTGTGCCGTGACGAAACCGGCGTCCACTTTTCACACTTCCGTTGCTAGGAGCGGGCTCACAGGAGATAGCCCAGCTTCCATTGCCGGCGAGTGTTTGAACACGGGGCAGCTTTCAGGCAAAATTCTCTGATAGCAGACGAGGCTGTGTGTTGCCTGGGTCGTCCCGCTCCAAATGTGAACTGCCGCATCCGGCAACCCTCATCAGATTTTATGATCAAGTCAGACTGCTGACACACTGGAAACACATAAAATTACCTCAAGGCGCCCCCATGCACCTTGGCCGCACAGAGTGAGCGTTTCGATGTTTTGGCTTAGTGGCGCATCCCGAAATGTACCTTCCTAAGCCGCTGGAATCATTCCAATTTTCGTAGTGATGGGGTCACAGGCTCAAATCCTGTAAGCGGCACCAGCGCCTTGGCTACTCAATCCCGGCCAGCACTTCGGTGATTTTGCCGAAGATCTCATCGATGTGGCTCTTCTCCAGGATCAGCGGCGGGGAGAGCGCGATGATATCGCCGGTTACGCGGATCAGCAGGCCGGCGTCAAAGCAGCGATGGAACACCTCCATCGCCCGCTTGGTTGGCGCACCGGGGCGGGGGTTCAGCTCGATCCCGCCAATCAGGCCCACGTTGCGGCAATCGATCACGTGGCGCGCATCCTTCATCGCATGGACGGCATCGGCCCAGTATTGCTCAAGCTCAATCGCCTTTTCGAACAGGCCCTCTTCGGCATAGACATCAAGGCTGGCAATCGCAGCAGCGGCCGCCAGCGGGTGGCCCGAATAGGTATAGCCGTGGAACAGTTCGATACCGGGGCCGGCATTGTTGACCACGGTATCGTGAACAGACCCGCGCACCGCCACCGCGCCCATCGGCACGGCGGCATTGGTCAGGCCCTTGGCCATGGTGATGATATCCGGGGTCACGCCAAACCGCTCTGCCGCGGTCGCTTTTCCTACCCGCCCATAGGCAGTAATCACTTCATCAAAAATCAGCAGGATTTCATGGGCATCGCAAATTGCGCGAAGCCGCTCAAGATAGCCCACTGGCGGAATGAGTACCCCGGTTGAACCGGCCACCGGTTCGACAATCACTGCCGCGATCGTATCGGCACCGTGCAGCGCGACGATCCGTTCCAGATCGTCAGCCAGTTCCGCGCCGTGCTGGGGGAACCCGCGGCTGAAAGCGTTTCGGGCAAGGTCATGGGTGTGGCGCATATGATCCACCCCGGCCAGCAATGTCCCGAACTGCCGCCGATTGGTGACGATCCCCCCAACCGAGATTCCACCGAAGCCAACCCCGTGATAGCCGCGCTCACGCCCGATCAGCCGGGTGCGGCTGCCCTGCCCGCGCGCACGCTGATAGGCCAGCGCGATCTTGAGCGCGGTATCAACGCTTTCCGAGCCAGAATTGGTAAAGAAGATCCGGTCCAGCCCTTCAGGCATGATCGCGGCAACCCGCGCTGCGGCTTCGAACACCAGCGGGTGGGCCAGCTGGAACGTGGGCGCAAAATCGAGCGTGCCGGCAGTCTGGCGGATCGCCTCGACGATCCTGGGCCGGTTGTGCCCGGCATTGACGCACCACAAACCGCCAGTGCCATCCAGCACTTTGTGCCCTGCCGCCGCAGTGTAATGCATCCCTTCAGAGGCAACCAGCATCCGCGGATTGGCCTTGAACCCGCGATTGTCGGTGAACGGCATCCAGAAGGCGGAAAGGTCGTTGCGATCAGGCATGCAGGGGCTCCTTTGAGGGTCCGTCGGTGGTTCGGGGCGGGCGGAATTGTGCTGTTAGGCGGCAACTAGCGACGATACCATTCGGATCGCAAGGAATTAACCTATCGGAAAAGTCGATAGGCATAGCTCCAACAAATCCCATTGGCATTGTCGCCCAAAACCCGGCATTGTTTGAAACAGGAGAGGGTTAGCAACCAGACTGGGGTCATAAACTGTCGATATAACGGCAGAATTGACGATCAGGCCGGTTCCAAATCCCTCCGGTCTATGATGAGGGGATAGCAATGAAAATCAAAACCTTACTGGTCGCAATGGCGTTCGCCATGCCACTCACCGCGCTGCCAACGGTGGCCTATGCGCAAGAAGCCGAAGCTGAAGAGCCGACCCCGACCTGGGATCTTTCGGGCGAAGTGGGCGCTGCATCCGATTACCGGTTCCGTGGTATTTCGCTTTCGGGCAAAGAGCCTGAAGCCATGGCTTCGATCAGCCTGGCGCACCAATCGGGGCTCTACGCCTCGGCCTGGGGCTCAAATGTGGAGCTTGGCAGCGGCAAGGCCGATGATCTTGAGGTTGACTGGACCATGGGCTTTTCCAAGGACGTGGGCCGGATCAATGTCGATGTGGGCGGGATCTATTATTCCTACCTTGGCAACAAGGGCTTCAACTATTTTGAAGTCTATGGCTCGCTTGGCACCAAGGTTGGTCCGGCCGACATGAAGGTTGGCGTGGCCTATGCCCCCAGCCAGACCAACATTGGCAGCCAGGACAACACCTACGTCTATGTCTCGGGCGAAATGCCGCTGGGCGATGGTCCGGTTTCGCTGCACGGCACCTTCGGGTTCGAAAACGGCGCCTTTGGCAGCAACAAGAAGGACTGGCTGGTTGGCATGAGCGTCGATCTGGGCAGCGGGCTGACCGGCTCGATCGATTATGTTGATACCGCACGTTCGTTTTCCACCAATGGCGATCCCATCGCGGTGGCATCGCTCAAGTTCGGTTTCTGAGCTAAGCCGGGTAGGCCGCAGCGTAAAACGCGCTGCGGCCCCCAAACCGAACGAGGCATGCAATGACCATCGACATCGCCAGCTGGATCAAGGAACGCGGGATCGGCGAGGTTGAATGCATCGTGCCCGATATGAACGGGATCCAGCGCGGCAAAGTGCTGCCCGCGGCCAAGTTCGTAAAATCGCTGGCCGACAAGACATTGCGAATCCCCGGCAGCGTATTCATTGTGACGGTGACCGGCGGCTATCCCGAGGATGTCCAGCACATCGTGCCAGACTTTGATCCCGACGTTTTTCTGGTGCCCGATCCATCAACTTTGCGCGAGGCACCAGGTTACAAGACACCAACCGCCTATGTGATCTGCGATGCCTACAATGCGGCAGGAAAGCCGATCGAAATTGCCCCGCGTGAGATCCTCAAGAAGGTCCTCGCGCTATACGAAGCCAAGGGCTGGCAGCCGGTGATTGCACCCGAGGCCGAGTTCTATCTGGTTTCCAAAAATCTCGACGCTGATTTTCCGCTGACCCCGCCGCCGGGCCGCTCGGGCCGGGCCGAAACCGCCAGCGAGGCCTTTGGCCTTGAGGCGCTGAGCGAATATGAAGACATCATCGAACAGATCTATGATTGGTGCGAAAAGGCCGAGCTGAACATCGATACGATGATCCACGAGGCCGGCGCCGCCCAGCTGGAAGTGAACTTCATCCACGGCGATCCGCTGGCGCTGGCCGATCAGGTGTTGCTGTTCAAACGGATCGTCCGGCAGGTTGCGCTGGAGCACGGGGTCTATGCTACCTTCATGGCCAAGCCGATGGCTGACCAGCCCGGCAGCGCGATGCACATCCACCAATCGGTGCTGAGCCTCGAAACCGGGCGCAACGTATTTTCAACCGGAAATGGCAAGGAAACCGCGCTGTTTCGCAACCATATTGCCGGGCTGGTCCGGCTGATGCCGCAAGTCCTTCCGCTGGTAGCCCCCAACGTCAATTCGTTCCGGCGGATGCGGCCCGATACCGCCGCCCCGATCAACGTTCACTGGGGCAGCGACAATCGCAGCTGCGGCTTCCGCGTGCCGGTTTCCGAAGCCAAGGATCGCCGGGTTGAAAACCGGCTGGCCGGGGCCGATGCCAATCCATATCTGGCGATCGCAGCCTCGTTGATCTGCGGCTACATCGGCATGGTTGAGCGGATGATCCCGCCCAAGATGATGGAGGGCAATGCCTATAACCGGGCGCGCACCCTGCCGCGGACGCTCGAAGCTTCGCTGGACCGGTTCTATCAGTGCAAACCGGTCAAAACCTTGCTGGGCGAGGAATTTTTCGAGATCTTCTGGGCGATCAAGGACGCTGAGCTGTACGCCTATCAATCGGTGATCTCATCGTGGGAACGCGAACACCTTTTGCTCAAGGTATAGCCCTTGGAGCCGCATGCGCGATCATACTACGCCGCCAGTGCCAATTCATTTGCGGACCAGCCCAGACTGGCAGGCAACGAAACCGCCGATGTGGTGGTGGTGGGCGGCGGTTTTACCGGACTTTCAGCGGCGCTTCATGCGGCAGAGGCCGGCTATTCGGTGGTGCTGCTGGAAGCCCGGCGTATCGGCTGGGGCGCATCGGGGCGCAGCGGCGGACAGATGATCCCGGGGCTGCGCTGGGGCCCGGAAGAGCTGATCCGCGAGTTGGGGCGAACCCGCGCTGCTGAACTGCTCGCGCTGGCCAATGGCGCCGGCGATATGGTCCGCCAACGGATCGCCCGGCACCAGATCGCCTGCGATCTTCGCAGCGGCCACTTTCATGCCGCCGCAAAACCAGCACACCTTGAGGCGATGCGGCGCGAGCTTGAATGCTTGCAAGACCTGCTGGACTATCGCGGCGCGTCGATTGTCAGCCGCAACCAGCAGGCTGAATTCGTTGGATCGCAGCTTTATCACGGCGGGATGATCGATCCCAGCGGCGGGCATCTTCATCCGCTAAACTATGCGTTGGGCCTGGCCAAAGCTGCGCTGGCGGCCGGGGTCCGGATTTTTGAGGGCTCGCCGGTAAGCCGGGTGGATCATGGCACCCCGGTCTGCGCGATCGCCGAGGCCGGCACCGTAACGGCGCGTTTTGGCGTGCTGGCCGCCGATTCCTGGATGGGCGATCTAGAGCCGAAACTGGCGCGAATGACGATGCCTGTGGTCAACTACAACGTTGCCACAGCAGTTCTGGATCCGGATCTTGCACAGCGCCTGATGCCCACTGGCGCGGCGGTATCTGACAGCAAATTTGTGCTCAATTATTACCGGCTGAGCGCCGACGGCCGTTTGAT
The DNA here is from genome assembly GCF_040079535.1 of Novosphingobium sp. Lineage (GTDB taxonomy): Bacteria > Pseudomonadota > Alphaproteobacteria > Sphingomonadales > Sphingomonadaceae > Novosphingobium. The sequence goes on from NZ_JBEBKB010000003.1 coordinate 100,944, forward strand.
CTTTGGCGGCGGCGAGAAATATTCACCGCGCCCTCCGCGCGACGTGGCCGAATTTGTCCGGCCCTATATCGAACAGGTCTTTCCGCAGCTCAAAGGCGTGGGCATCGACTATGCCTGGGGCGGCGCAGTAGGGTTGACGCTCAACCGGTTGCCGCAATTCGGGCGGATCGGCAATTCGTTCTATGCCCACGGCTGGTCGGGCCACGGAGTCTTGCTGACCACACTGGCAGGCGATCTGATCGCCCGGGCGATGCGCGGCCAGGCCGAACAGTTTGATCTGTTTGCCCGGTTGCCGCAGCGCGCCTTTCCGGGCGGCAAGCTGCTGCGCCATCCGCTCTACGTGGCGGGTATGCTCTACTATGCCCTGAAAGACCGGCTATGATTACCGATGCCGCCATAGCCCGGATGCGCGCCACCGAATGCGAACGCTTTGTCGCCGCCAATCCGCGCTCGGCCGCGCTTGGCAGGGAAGCCGCGCGCCATTGGCACCGCGGCGTACCGTTTCACTGGATGCTCGATTGGGGCACCCCGTTTACGCTGTTCGCGAGCCGTGCCCAAGGGGCAGAGCTATGGGACGCGGATGGCCATCGCTATGACGATTTCTGTCTGGGTGATACCGGATCGATGTTTGGCCATTCCCCCGCGCCAGTGGCCGCAGCCCTTGCCCGGCAAGCAGCGCAGGGCCTTACCTGCATGCTGCCAACAGAGGATGCGGTGGTGGTAGCAGATGCGTTGGCCAAGCGCTTCAAGCTGCCATTCTGGCAGGTTACCTCCAGCGCCAGCGAGGCCAATCGTGCGGTAATCCGCTGGTGCCGTGGGATCACCGGGCGCGACAAGGTTCTGGTCTTCAACGGCTGCTATCACGGCGCGGTCGATGATGTGTTTGTCGATCTGCGCGCTGGCGAACCTGAATTGCGCAAGAGCCTGGTCGGGCAGGTCTATGACGTTCGGGCGCACACTGTGGTGATTGAATTCAACGATCTGCCCGCGCTGGAAGCCGCGCTGGCTGTGGGTGATGTAGCCTGCGTTCTGGCCGAACCAGCGATGACCAATGTCGGCATGGTCCTGCCCCAGCCGGGCTATCTGGAAGCCGTGCGGGCGGCCTGCACCCGCCACGGCACCTTGCTGGTCTGGGATGAAACCCATACGATCAGCACCGGATACGGCGGGCACAGCGCCACTTTTGGGCCGCTGGGCGATCTGTTTGTGCTGGGTAAGCCGGTTGGCGGCGGGGTGCCCTGCGCTGTGTTCGGCTTCACCGCAGAAGTGGCTGAGCGCATGGAAAAACTTCGCGATGAGGGCGAAAAGGGCCATTCCGGGATCGGCACCACGCTTTCGGCCAATGCCCTGGCGCTCGCCGCGATGCGTGCCTGCCTGACCGAGGTGATGACACCCGCGGCCTACGATCACATGCTTCCGCTGGCCGAAGTATTGGCGGCCAAAACCAGGGATGTGATCATCGCCAACGGGCTTGATTGGCACGTTGCCCAGATCGGCTCGCGCGGCGAATTTATCTGCGATCCCACCCCGGCCAGAAATGGCACCGAAGCACGGGCCAAGATGCATGGGCAGCTCGAACATGCCTTGCACCTGTTCCTGATCAATCGCGGCGTGCTGATCGCGCCATTCCACAACATGACCCTGGTCAGCCCGGCCACCCGCCCGGAGCAGGTTGACCGATTGGCCGAAGTGCTCGACCAATGCCTCAAGACCCTGATTGGAAGTGACCGATGACTGCAATAAGCTCAAACCAGCGTGCCCTGGCGGATGAGGCGGAAGCCTTTTTCAAGGCCAACCCCGATGTTGATGCGATTGATCTGATTCACACCAACATGTGCGGCGTTCCGCGCGGCAAGCGGCTGCGCCAACACGAGGTTAAGGCGGTCTATCAATCGGGCCGGTTCCTGCCGGGATCGGTGCTGGTGGTCGATATCACCGGGCGTGACTGCGAAGAGACCGGGCTGGTCTGGGAAGACGGCGATGCCGATCGTTACGTCTTTCCGGTCCCCGGCACTTTGGTCCGCGCGCCGTGGCTGGGGGATAATGCCGCCCAGTTCCTGACCAGTTTCTATGAATTGGACGGCACCCCCAACGATCTCGATCCGCGCCACGTGCTGGGCAAGGTGATCGATGGGCTGGCCCAGGAAGGCCTGACCCCGGTGGTAGCGGTGGAGCTGGAATTCTATCTCTGCGATCTGGAAGACGGGCGGCCGGTGCCGGCCCGCGGGCTCGTAACCGATCACCGTTCCAAGGATATCCAGGTCTATGGCCTGCGCGAGATGGAAGATCTCAAGCCGTTTTTCGACGCGCTTTACGAAGCCTGTGACGAGCAGGATCTGCCGCTGGAAAGCGGGATTTCGGAATATGCCCCCGGCCAGTTCGAATTCACCCTGCGCCACAAGCCCGACGCGCTGCGCGCGACTGATGATGCGATCATGTACAAGCGGCTGGTCAAAGGCGTAGCGGTGAAGTTTGGGATGGAGGCAACCTTCATGGCCAAGCCGTTTGCCGAAACCGCCGGTTCGGGCATGCACCTGCATATCTCGATGAACGACAAGCACGGCAACAATGCCTTTGCCAGTGAAGATCCCCAAGGCACCGAGCTGCTGCTCCATGCTATCGGCGGGATGAAGATGATGCTGGCCGAATCGATGGCAATTTTCGCCCCCAACGCCAATTCGTTCCGCCGGTTCAAGGCCAATTCCTATGCCCCGGTGGCGGCAACCTGGGGGGTCAACAACCGCACGGTCAGCTTGCGCATTCCGGCTGGCTCGCCGGCTTCACGCCACGTCGAACACCGCATCTGCGGGGCCGATGCCAACCCCTACCTCGCCATGGCCGCCGTGCTGGCCGCCCAGCTCCACGGGATCCGCAGCAAGATCGATCCGGGCCCGGCGGTCGTCGGCAACGGTTATGAGGCCGAAGGCGCGGACATCCGCCTGCCCAACAGCTGGGGTGCCGCAATCGAGGCGTTCGAGACCTCTGATCTGAGCAAGCAGTATCTGGGCGAGCGGTTCGTGAAACACTATTCAACCGTCAAGGGCGTGGAAATGGCGCGGTTCATGGCTGAGGTGACTGAGCTGGATTATGCCTGGTATTTGCGGAATGCGTGATTCATGCCCCGGTTCGGTGAGGGCCGTTTAACCCTTCACCGCCGGTGCTGATGCACCGTTTCCATAAACAGGCTCGCCGCCTCCGAATGCCGGGTCAGCCGCCGCCAGGCCACGCCGATATCGACCGTCGGCAAGGTTTCGCGGGTCCGCTTGGCCACGATCCGGTCGCCATCGAGGCTCCAGGGGCGATAGACCAGATCGGGCAACAGGGTGATGCCCGCCCCGGTCCCGACCAAACTGCGCACGCCTTCCATACTGCTGGTTCGCCAGGCGACGCGCGGGGGGTGATCGAACTTGCCCCAGATCCCGTCGATCAGCCCTTCAAGCTCATCAAGTTGCAGCGCCACCACCGGCTCGTTTTCCAGATCGCCCAGGGTCAGCCCATCAACATCAGACAGCGGATGGCTGGGCGCCATCCAGGCGCGGCATTCGCTGCGCAGCAGCACTTCGTGATCGATCGCATCGCGTTCTTCTAGATTCGAGACAATCAGCAGCGCCAGATCAAGTTCCCCGCCAACCAGCATGTGTTCAACGTAGCTGCGCTTATCCTCAACCAGCGCAATCTCGATCTTGGGGAACAGCTTCCTGAAGCGTGATAGCAGGTCGGTCAGGAAATAGCCGGTTACCACCGGGGTTACCCCGATCCGCACGTTGCCCACTGTCTCCTCACCCTCGCGCCCGACGCCGCCGGCCAGATCCGCGATCGCGCTGATGATCGAGCGGGCGTGGCGCAAAAACTGGTGCCCTTCACGGGTCAGCGTTACGCCCTTGGCGTGGCGGTGAAACAGGGTGACACCGGTTTCAATCTCTAGCGTGCGGATCGCGTCGGTTACCGCGCTTTGCGAAATCCCGACCGCGCTTGAACCGCCCGAGACCGAGCGCGCCTCAGCCACGGCGATAAAATAGCGGATCTGGCGAAATGTGATGTTCATCGGTTTTTTCGATAGCTATCGCTTTGTATAATCGACTGGCCCACAGCGCAAGAGCGGGCATGTTGCCACCAAAGTGATGCTTGGCTTTCGGACAATCCGCGCTAGCATTGCAAAACAAAAAACGGGCAACGCAATCGAGGGGTAGTGTGATGAGCGCTTCTGATAATTTCAAAAGCCAGAAGCTGGGGCGGCGTTCGCTGCTGCAGGGTCTGGGTGTGGCCGCGATCGGGATCAGCTTCACCACGCTGGGTGCCTGCAGCAAGGGCGAATCAGGCAGCGCGCCTGCCGGCACTGGCGCTGCGGAAGAGCCCAAGCTCAATTTCTATACCTGGGACACCTACATCGGCGAAACCACACTGGCCGATTTCAAGGCCTCCAACGGGATCGACATCAAGATGGACCTGTTCGATTCGAACGATGTCCTGTTCGCCAAGTTCAAGGCCGGCAATCCCGGCTATGACTTGATCGTGCCTTCCAACGATTTTGTTGAGCGGATGGCCCAGGCCGGGATGCTGATGGAGCTGGACCATAGCCAAATCCCCAACCTGAAGAACGTCGATCCAACCTTTATCGATGTCGCATATGACCAGGGCCGCAAATTCTCGATGCCTTACACCTGGCTCAGCCTGGGGATCGGCTATCGCAAGAGCAAAGTGAAAACGAAGCCCGATAGCTGGAAGGTGCTGTTTGACAGCCCCGAATATTCGCAGCGGATTGCGCTGCTTTCTGAAGCGGGCGATCTGTTCCGGCTCTATGCCAAGTATCTGGGCAAATCGGTCAACGCGCTGACCCCGGCCGACGTCAAGACGATCGAGGCGATGCTGATCAAGCAGAAGCCGCATATCAAGAAGTTCCATTCCGATGATGGGCAAGATCTGCTGGCCAAGGGCGATGTCGATCTGGTGCTGGAATACAACGGCGATATCGCCCAGTTGATGGCCGAAGACGACGACATTGATTTCGTCATCCCCAAGGAAGGCAGCCAGCTTAATTCGGATAACCTGTGCATTCCCAAGGGCGCCAAGCACCCGGGCAACGCGCATGCCTTCATCAACAATTTGCTCGATGCGCAAGTGGGCAAGAAGATCACTGAAACGATCCTTTATCCCACCCCCAATGCCGCCGCAAAAGCGCTGATGCCGGATGATTACAAGAACAACCCGGTGATCTTCCCAGCCGCTGAAGTGCTGGCAAAGTGCGAATATGCCGCGTTCAATCCGGTGCTGCAGCCGCTCTATGAAGAAGCCATGACCCGCGTCAACGCAGCCTGACCGGGAGCTGAAAAGGGCATGTCCGACCAGAACTGGCGTGAGCACAAGCAAAGCTTTCTGGCCGCTTCGCTTGCGCCGGCCGGTTGGACACTGCTGTTCTTCATCGTGCCGATGGCGATCGTTTGGGCATACAGTTTTGGCCGCAATGCCGGGCTGACCGAAATCGACATTTCCGGCACGCTGGACAATTACAAGCGCGCCACCGAATGGCTGTATCTTTCGATTTTTGCGAAAAGCCTGGTGGTGGCGGCTCTGGTCACGCTGATCTGCCTGGTGATCGGCTTTCCGGTGGCCATGGCGATCACTTTCGCAAGCGAGAAATGGCGCCCGTGGCTGCTGCTGGGTATCATGCTGCCGTTCTGGACCAACTTGCTGATCCGCACCTATGCGCTGATGATGCTGCTGGGCACGCAAGGCTATGCCAACAAGGGGCTGGGGGCGTTGTGGGGCGGGGCCAGCTGGCTTAAGACTCTGGTCGGGCTTGAGCCGCTGCCAACCTGGGAACCAGTCCAGCTGCTGTTCAACAATTTCGCGGTGGTGTTTGGCCTGGTCTATGTCCACCTGCCGTTCATGGTACTGCCGCTCTATTCGGCGCTTGACCGGCTTGACCGCAGCCTGATCGAGGCCAGTCTGGATCTGGGCGCAGGGCATTTTCGCACGATCATGCGGATCGTTGTTCCGCTGGCGATGCCGGGCATTTTCGCCGGCGTGATGATTACGCTGATTCCGGCCTTGGGCGCCTACCTGACACCGGATCTGATGGGCGGGACCGACAGCCAGATGATCGCCAATGTGATCGAGCGCCAGTTCAAGCGCGCCAACGACTGGCCATTTGGCGCAGCGCTTTCCTTTATTCTGATCTACGCGATGTTCGCGCTGATCGCACTGCAGGGCCTGCGCAAGAAGCCGGTGGGGACCTGATCATGGCGCTGTTCAAACGCACCCCGCTGGCCCCACTGGAATATTCACGCACCTGGTGGCTGCGCAGCTGGGTAACCCTGGTGATGGTGTTCCTTTACGCACCGCTGGTCGTGCTGATGGCGTTCAGCTTCAACGATTCAAAGCGCAACGTGGTGTGGCGCGGCTTTACCACAAAATACTATGAGAAGGCCTGGAACGATTCGACCCTGATCGAGGCGCTGGGCAATTCGCTGACGATCGCGGCGCTTTCCACGCTGTTCAGTCTGGTGCTGGGAACCTTGGCGGCGATCATGCTGTGGCGCTTCCGGTTTCCATTCAAAAGCGCGGTCGATGGGGTGATTAGTCTGCCGATCATCGTTCCCGAGATTTGCCTGGGGGTGGCCTTCCTGATTTTCTTTGCGGCAGTCGATTGGCCCACTGGTTTGCCCTGGCCCTTCAGCCTTTCGGCGATCACCATAGCCCACATCACTTTCAGCTTTCCGTTCGTGACCATGGTGGTGCGATCGCGCCTGACCAGCTTTAACCGCGAACAAGAGGAAGCCGCCAAGGATCTTGGCGCAAACGAATGGCAGGCCTTTCGCGATGTGTTGCTGCCGCATATCCGTCCGGCGCTGATTGCCGGTGCGCTAATGGCGTTCACGCTCAGCCTGGATGATTTCGTGATAACCTTCTTCACAGCCGGGCCAGATACGATCACCTTCCCGGTCAAGGTCTATTCGATGGTCCGGTTTTCCGTCTCGCCCGTGGTCAACGCCGCATCGACCGTGCTTATCATCATGACGGTAGTGCTGACCGCCGTGGCCCTCCGTTATCAGGGCATCAAATCGATCGCCGAAAGTCACTGACATGTCCGAAACCAAGAGCCCGATCATATCGATTCAGAACATCACAAAACGCTATGCCGGATCGCCGGTGGCAGCGGTGGACGATGTCAGCCTGGATATCATGCCGGGCGAATTCTTCGTGCTGTTGGGCCCATCGGGCTGCGGCAAAACCACGCTGCTAAGGATGATTGCCGGATTTGAGATCCCCACATCAGGCCGGATCCTGATCGATGGACAGGATATGGCCGCCGTTCCGCCCAACAAACGGCCGGTCAACATGGTGTTCCAAAGCTATGCGGTGTTCCCGCATATGACGGTGGCGCAGAATGTCGGTTATGGCCTGAAGATTGCCCGAACCCCCAGTGACGAGATTGACATCCGGGTGCGTGAGGCACTGGAGCTGGTCAAACTCGACGGGCTCGACAAGCGCCGCCCGGATCAGCTTTCGGGCGGCCAGCGCCAGCGCGTTGCACTGGCGCGTAGCCTGGTGATGCGGCCCAAAGTGCTGCTGCTGGATGAGCCGCTTTCAGCGCTGGACGCCAAGCTGCGGGCGCAGATGCAGTTCGAACTCAGCGATCTGCAGGACGAGGTCGGGATCACATTCGTAACCGTGACCCACGATCAGGACGAAGCCCTATCGATGGCCGGGCGGATCGCGGTGATCAATAAAGGCGAAGTGGCGCAACTGGCCACGCCTGCGGATCTCTATGAATATCCCGCCAACCGTTTCGTTGCCGATTTCGTCGGATCAGTGAACCTGTTCGCAGGCAAGCTGACGCTTGACGAGGCCGATCGGGCTGCGGTTGATTGCCCGGGACTGGGCAAGATTTTCCTCAACCACGGCGTAACCGGCCCGCACGGGGCTGACGTGTTTGTCGCACTGCGGCCTGAGAAGATTTATCTACACGTCCCCGGCAAAGGCGAAGCGATCCGCGCAGCGGCGCAGGATGCGCCTGAAGATCACAACCTGGCGCGCGGGCAGATCAAGGGAATGAGCTATCTGGGCGATATCACGCTGTTCGAGATAAAGCTCACCTCAGGCGCGATGATCCGGGTTTCGCGCCCTAATCTTTCGCGCCGCGATCAGGAAGACTTCACCTGGGATGATCTGGTTTCGATGCATTGGCGCGCCGATAGCCCGGTCGTACTGCTCAGCTGAGCTTTATCGGCTTTTCCGATAAGCGACGGTTTCCTTTTCATATTTCACGTCCAGCCCGCCGGGCTCTAGGCTTGCCGTTCAACCGCAGAGGCGCATCTCTCCATGTACGAAAGCAGCAGCCAGTTCTTTGCCGGCAAGGCCCTGACCGGCGATGAAGCGGGAGAACCGGTGTTCAACCCGGCCAATGGCGAACAGGTTGCGCTGATCGCCAGCGCCAGCCGCGCGCAAGTTGATGCCGCTGTTGCCGCCGCCGAAGCCGGGTTCGCGGTCTGGTCGCGGATGCCGCCCAAGGAACGCGCGCACCGGATGCTGCTGATTGCGGACCGGATCGAAGCCCTGGCCGATGAATTCGCTGCGCTCGAAACGCTCAACTGCGGCAAACCGATTGGCACCGCCAAGGCAGTTGATGTTGGCAATACGGTTGACGTGTTCCGGTTCTTTGCAGGGGCGGCGCGGACAGTTCCCGGCCTGCCGGCGGGTGAGTACCGCCCCGGCTTCACTTCAATGTTGCGGCGCGATCCACTGGGCATCTGTGTTGGCATTGCGCCGTGGAACTATCCGCTGATGATGGCGAGCTGGAAAATTGCCCCGGTCATTGCCGCTGGCAACGCGGTGGTCCTCAAACCCAGCGAGCACACTCCGCTAAGCGCGCTGCGGCTGGCCGAGGTCTGCGCCGAATTTCTGCCCGACGGGGTGGTCAACGTTGTCACCGGAAATGGCCAAAGCGTTGGCGCGCGGCTGGTCGCGCACCCCAAGGTTCGAATGGTATCGCTGACCGGCGATGTTTCCACCGGCCGCAAGATCCTTGAAGCCGTTGCGCCCACGATCAAACGGACCCATTTCGAACTGGGCGGCAAGGCCCCGGTGATCGTGCTGGCTGATGCCGAAGTCCCAGCCGCTGTCGAAGCGATTGCCGAAGCGGGCTTTTATAACGCTGGGCAGGATTGCACCGCCGCATGCCGGGTCTATGCCCATGCCAGCATCCATGACCGGCTGGTGGCCGATTTGCAGGCCGCGATCGAATCAATCCGGATCGGCGATCCGAACGCGCCAGGCACGGTGCTGGGTCCATTGATCACGGCCCGCCAGCGTGACCGGGTGGATGGCTTCGTGGCCCGCGCCGCATCGGATACTCCGGCCACGGTGATCACCGGCGGCTATGCCCCCGACGGACCCGGCTTTTTCTATGCCCCCACCCTGATCGCCGGGGCGCGCCATTCAGACGAGATAGTCCAGAAAGAAGTGTTTGGCCCGGTCGTCTCGGTGACCCGCTTTGACGAAGATACAACCGCGCTTGAATGGGCCAATGATTGCGAATACGGCCTCGCCAGCTCAGTCTGGACCCGCGATGTCGGCAAGGCTGCCGAATTTGCCGCTCGGCTGGAATACGGGGTCACCTGGATCAACACCCATTCCGCCAACGTCACCGAAATGCCGCATGGCGGGATCAAGGGTTCGGGATATGGATCAGACCTGTCGGTCTATAGTCTGGAGCATTACATGACGACCCGCCACGTTATGATAAAGCATTGACCCTGCGATGATCGCTCGCCCCGTCCTTGGCATTATCGCCTGCAACCGCACCGTTGGGGCTGAACCGGCACAGGCGGTGATGGAACGCTATGTCAGCGCAGCAATGCGCCATGCCGATTGTGCGGCCTTGCTGATCCCTTCGCTGCCCGATCTGATGAGCGCCCGCGAGGTGGCGGGACGGCTTGATGCGGTATTGCTCACCGGCAGTCCTTCTAACCTCGAAAGCCATCGCTATAGTGACGAAGGCGGGGACGGTCCGTTCGATGCCGGCCGCGATGCAATTGCACTGGGCATGGTTGAAGCGATGATCGGCAACAGCCGTCCGGTCTTCGGAATCTGCCGCGGTTTTCAGGAAATCAATGTCGCGCTGGGCGGCACTTTGCGGCGCGATACTTCGTCCGGCGGCGATCTGCTGCGCCACCATGCGCCAGATGACGTCAGCTTCGATGCAATGTTCGATCATTTGCACCCGGTCAAACTAAGCCAGGGTGGGGTGCTGGCGCGGGCCTTTGAAAAACCAGAGCTGACAGTCAATTCGGTCCACTTTCAGGGGATCGGCAAACTGGCACCAGGCCTTAGCATCGAAGCCACGGCGCCAGATGGACTGATCGAAGGCTATTCAGCCCGGCTGGGCAGCGCGCCTGTGGTGGCAGTGCAGTGGCACCCCGAATGGGACGCGAACCGCAACCCAGACAGCGCAGCTTTCTTCCGCCTGCTGGGCCGTGCTATGCGGGGTGAGCTATGAACACGCGCGTGACCCGCACCAACCGCTTTCTCGCCCGGACCGGCTTCTCTCCCTGAAGCAGCGCGCCTTTGCGTACGCCAGTTTCAATTTACCAGTCCAAGGGAGAAAACCATGCCCCGCAATTACGATATCGCCGAACTAAAGCGCCTTGATGTTGCGCACCACTTGCCCGCGCAGGCCGATTGGCAAGAGATTGAGAACCTGGGCGGCAGCCGCATCATCACCCACGCCGAAGGCTGCTACATCTACGACGGCGATGGCAACCGCATCCTTGATGGCATGGCGGGCCTGTGGTGTGTCAATGTGGGCTATGGCCGCGAAGAGCTGGTCCAGGTCGCATCGGAACAGATGCGCGAACTGCCGTTTTACAACACCTTTTTCAAAACCGCGACGCCGCCAACGGTACTGCTGGCCCAGAAGATCGCCAGCCTGACCCAGAACCGGTTGCCGCACGTGTTCTTCAACAGCTCTGGTTCTGAAGCCAACGACACCATCTTCCGGTTGGTCCGCCAATACTGGAAGCTGAAAGGCGAACCAGCTCGCAAGGTCTTCATCAGCCGCTGGAACGCCTATCACGGCTCAACTGTAGCAGGCGTATCGCTGGGCGGAATGAAGGCGATGCATCCGATCGGCGATCTGCCGATCCCCGGGGTAGAGCATGTCCGTCAACCCTATTTGTTCGGCGAAGGCTTCGGTCAGGACCCAGCCGAGTTTGGCAGTGCCTGTGCCGCCGCAATCGAGGAGCGGATCCTTGAAATCGGCCCCGAAAACGTCGCCGCCTTCATCGGCGAACCCGTGCAGGGTGCCGGCGGCGTGATTATTCCGCCAGCCAATTACTGGCCGCAGGTTGAGGCAATCTGCCGCAAGTATGGCATCTTGATGATCTGCGATGAAGTGATCGCCGGTTTTGGCCGTACGGGTAATATGTGGGGCCACGAAACCGTGGGTGTAAAACCCGATATCATCGCCATGGCCAAGGGGTTGTCGAGCGGATATTTGCCAATTTCCGCGGTCGCGGTTTCGGATGAGATCGTCAAAGTGATGAAAACCGGCGGCGATTTCGTCCACGGCTATACCTATTCGGGCCACCCGGTCTGCGCGGCAGTGGCGCTGCGCAATATCGAGATCATGGAGCGCGAGGGGTTGGCCGAAAAGGTTCGCAGCGATAGCGGGCCCTATCTGGCCAAGGCGCTGGCCGGCCTCAACGATCATCCGCTGGTGGGTGAAGTGCGCTCAATCGGGCTGCTTGGTGCTATTGAACTGGTTGCCGAGAAGGGAACCAACAAGCGCTGGGGCGGGGCCGAGGGCACCGCTGGCCCGATTGTGCGCGATCGCTGCATCGCGGGTGGGCTGATGGTTCGCGGGATCCGCGATAGCATCGTGATGTGCCCGCCGCTGATCATCAGCCATGATGAGATCGACGAGCTGGTGGGTATCATCCGCAAGGCGCTCGACGAGGCACTGCCCCTGCTTCAGGCACTGTAAGGATAGCCCGATGACCATCTCTCCCCTGCTGCGCCAGCAATGCTTTATCGGCGGTGAGTGGGCCGCAGCAGACAGCGGCGAAACGATCGCGGTGACCAATCCGGCCACCGGCGCGCATTTAGGGACAGTCCCCAAATGCGGCGCGGCTGAAACCCGCCGGGCAATCGAAGCCGCCGAAGCAGCCCTGCCGGCCTGGCGCGCCAGAACGGCCAAGGAACGCGCCACCATTTTGCGCAAATGGTTCGATCTGATCATGGCCAATCAGGAAGATCTGGCCAGGTTGTTGACCCTGGAGCAGGGCAAAAGCCTGGCCGAGGCGCGCGGCGAGATTGCCTATGGCGCAAGCTTCATCGAATGGTTCGCCGAAGAGGGCAAGCGGCTCTACGGCGATGTGATCCCCGGCCACATGGCCGACAAACGGATCCTGGTGCTGAAGCAGCCGATCGGCGTGACTGCGGCGATCACCCCGTGGAACTTTCCCAATGCGATGATCACCCGCAAGGCAGGCCCGGCACTGGCCGCGGGATGCCCGATGGTGATCAAGCCGGCGGCACAAACGCCCTATTCGGCGCTTGCCCTGGCGGTGCTGGCTGAGGAAGCGGGTATCCCCAAAGGCATCCTTTCGGTCATCACCGGCAGCGCCAGCGCGATTGGCGGCGAGATGACCTCCAACCCAAAGGTCCGCAAACTATCCTTCACCGGATCGACCGAGATCGGGCGGCTGCTGATGGAACAGAGCGCCGCTACCATCAAGAAGCTGAGCCTGGAACTTGGGGGCAACGCGCCCTTCATCGTGTTCGACGACGCGGATGTGGATGCCGCGGTGGCTGGCGCCATGGCCAGCAAGTATCGCAATTCGGGCCAGACCTGTGTCTGCACCAACCGGATCTACGCGCAGGCCGGAATCTATGATGCGTTTGTGGGCAAACTGGCCAGTGCCGCGGCGGCGCTCAAAGTTGGCAATGGGCTTGATGCCGGGACCGAACAGGGCCCGCTGATCGACGCCAAAGCCGTGGCCAAGGTTGAAGAACATGTCGCCGATGCCCTGGCCAAAGGTGCAACGCTGCTGGCTGGCGGCAAACGCCATGCGCTGGGCGGCACGTTCTTTGAACCGACCGTGCTGGCAGGCGTAACCCAGGACATGCTGGTTGCCAGCGAAGAGACCTTCGGCCCGCTGGCCCCGGTGATCCGATTTGAGACCGAAGAGCAAGCGATTGCGATGGCCAACGATACCGAATTTGGCCTGGCCAGCTATTTCTATGCGCGCGATATCAGCCGGGTCTGGCGGGTGGCCGAAGCGATCGAGAGCGGTATGGTTTGCGTAAATTCAGGAATTCTCTCAACCGAGGTTGCTCCATTTGGAGGGGTCAAGCAATCAGGTCTGGGGCGTGAGGGATCGCGCTATGGGATCGATGAATACGTTGAAATGAAATACGTTTGTCTGACTATCTAGGGTCAGCGAATCGAAAGCCCAGAAATCCGACCACTTCACTGGATGTTTAGCGCCCGATCCGCCGATTGCCATCCAGACAGCATCCAGATAGGCGGCAGACATGATCAGACTGTCCCGCCCTGCCCCGCTGACCCTGGCCATGTGCCTGGCCTTGCCCGCCGCCGCGCAGGCGCAAGAAAACAGCACGCGCGAAACCGAAATTATCGTCACCGGAACCGGCCTTGCCGAAGCCCCGGGTGCCCCGGCCTATGACCGCCAGACGATCGTGGCTGATCGCCTGTCGAGCACGGCATCGGGGCGGATCGAGGATGCTCTGGGATCGATCGCGGGCTTCCAGCAATTTCGCCGCAGCGATAGCCGCAGCGCAAATCCATCGGCCCAAGGGGTAACGCTGCGTGCGCTGGGCGGGAATGCCACCAGCCGCAGTCTGGTACTGCTTGATGGTGTGCCGATGGCCGATCCGTTTTTTGGCTTCATCCCGCTTTCGGCGATCGCGCCCGAGCGGCTGGCTCTGGCCCGGGTAACGCGCGGCGGCGGATCGGGCGCATTTGGCAGCGGCGCGGTGGCCGGAACAATCGAGCTGGAAAGCGCTGGGCCGCGCCAGCTGGGGCTGTTTTCAGGCGAGACGCTGATCGATGATCGCGGTGAAAGTACACTTTCGGCCACGCTGGCGCCGCAGCTGGGCGCAGGCTTTGCAACGGCAAGTGTTCGCTGGGATCGCGGCGAGGGGTTCTGGACGACCCCGCCCGGTCAGCGGGTCCCGGCATCGGTTCGGGCCCGTTATGATGGCTGGTCATTTGCCCTGCGCGGCGTGGCCCCGCTTGCGCACGGTATCGAATTGCAGGCCCGCGGGCTGGTTTTTGACGACAATCGCACCTTGCGCTTTGCCGGGGCCAATGCAGCCAGCAGCGGACAGGATGCCAGCTTGCGCCTGATTGGCAGCGGTGCCTGGCAGTTCGATGCCCTGGCCTATCTGCAGGCGCGTGATTTTTCGAACACAGTAATCAGCGCCGCCAGCTTTCGCAGAGTGCTTGATCAGCGCGCCACGCCTTCGACCGGCTGGGGCGGCAGGTTGGAATTGCGCCCGCCTGCCGGGCAATCGCGGGTGCTGCGGCTTGGCCTTGATTGGCGCGTTGCATCGGGCACCATGGCTGAGGACGCTTATTCTGGCATAACCGGGCTGGTTACCGCGCGGCGCAAGGCTGGCGGGCAGAGCAGCGATCTGGGGCTCTATGCCGAACATGACTGGACCCTGGGGGCAATCACCCTGACCGCCGGCCTGCGGACCGATCGCTGGTCTATTTCGGACGGCTTCTTTCGCGAAGAGAATGCCGCCGGCACGGTGACGATCAGTAACAGCTTTGCCCAGCGGGCCGGCTGGGAATGGTCTGGCCGGGGCGGCGTGCTGATCCGCCCGGGCGGCGATCTGACCTTGCGCGGTTCGATCTATTCCGGCCTGCGATTGCCCACGCTCAATGAACTCTACCGGCCTTTTACGGTGTTCCCGATTACCACCCGCGCCAATGCCAATCTGGTGAACGAGCGCTTGTTCGGGTTTGAGGCCGGGCTGGATTGGCAGCCCGCCCCGGCACTGCACATTTCGGTTACCGCGTTTGACAACCGGGCCGGGAACGCGGTTGCCAATGTCACGATCGGAACCAACCTGCGCGAACGGCGCAATGTTGATGCAGTTCGCGCGCGCGGATTGGAGCTGGGGCTGGGTGCCCGGCTGGGCCCGTTCAGCCTGGACGGTTCGCTGGCCTTGGCCGACGCCAGGGTTGAGGCAAGCGGCAGTTCCGCCGCGCTCAATGGCATGCGCCCAGCACAAACGCCGCAGCTGGCGGCCAATACCACATTGGCCTGGGCGCCCGCCCCCGGCTGGCGGCTGGCGCTGAGTGTCCGGCATATCGGCATGCAGTATGAGGATGACCTTCAGACCGATCAGTTACCCGCCGCAACCACACTTGATCTGTTCACGCTGGTTCCGATCAGTCCGCGGTTCGGCCTGGTTTTCCGGATCGAGAACCTGACCGACGCTGCGGTGATAACCCGCAATCAGGGCGGCTCGATCGATCAGGGCGCGCCCCGCACCGTCTGGGCCGGATTGCGGATTTCCATCGGGCGTTGATGGTTGGCTTACAACACCGGGCCGGGGAGCGGGCCGGTGTTGTAAATTTCTGACCAATCACTAACATCCGGTGGCAAATCGCAACCGGAGACAGATCGCCATGGCTACCCAGCTCAACGCCCATGCCCGCAATATCGAATGCAGCGAAGCCGAATGGCAGGCCCGGCTGGAGCTGGCGGCCTGTTACCGGGTGTTCGATCATCTGGGCTGGTCGGAATCGATCTACAATCACATCTCGGTAAAAGTCCCCG
This sequence comes from Novosphingobium sp., assembly GCF_040079535.1. Lineage (GTDB taxonomy): Bacteria > Pseudomonadota > Alphaproteobacteria > Sphingomonadales > Sphingomonadaceae > Novosphingobium. The sequence goes on from NZ_JBEBKB010000003.1 coordinate 116,759, forward strand.
GCGAGGAAGGCGCGTTCCTGATCAACCCGTTCGGGCTGCTCTATTCCGAAGTCTGCGCATCCAACCTTGTCAAGATCGATCTGGACGGCAACACGCTGGATGGCAGCCCCTATCCGGTCAACAAGGCCGGTTTCACCCAGCACGGGCTGTTCCACCGCAATGTGCCCGGGGCCCATGCCATCGCCCATACCCATACCACCGCGACCATGGCGGTCAGCAGCCTTGAAGGCGGGCTCCAGCCGGTCAACTTCTACGCCTGCAACTTCGCCGGACGGATCGCTTATCACGATTTTGAGGGGATTACCGTGCGGTCCGAGGAAGGCGAGCGGCTGCTGGCAAACCTTGGTGAGAAGCGCATCCTGATGCTCAGAAACCATGGCCCGGTGATCATTGGCCGGTCTTTGCCCGAGGTGTTCATCACCCACTGGTCACTTCAGCGCGCCTGCGAAGTGATGCTGGCAACGCGCGCCGCCGGAAAGCCGATCGTGGTGTCCGATGATGTGGTGGCGGTGCACTTGCGCGATCTGCACGAAGCAGCGGTTCCGGGCACTTTGCCCGGCCAGGCCGATTTTGATGCCTGGGTCCGCAAGATTGACAGGATTGACCGTTCGTGGCGCGATTGACCGTCAACGGCCGTGCGGTCGAGTTCAAGCTTGATCCGGCCACGCCCTTGCTGTGGGCGCTGCGCGATGTCGCCAATCTGACCGGAACCAAATACGGCTGCGGCGAAGGAGATTGCGGGGCCTGCATGGTTTTGATCGAAGGGCAGGCGCTGCGATCCTGCCTGGTTACCCTGGCCGATGCCGAAGGCCGCACAGTGACCACGATCGAGGGGCTTTCGGCCGATCGATCGCACCCGGTGCAGCAGGCGCTGGTGGCCGAACAGGCGATCCAGTGCGGGTTCTGTACGCCCGGCATTGCGATTGCCGCGGCAGCCCTGCTGGCCCGCAATGCCGATCCCACGGCTGAAGACATCGCGGCGGCGGTACCCAATCTGTGCCGCTGCGGGGTCTATCCGCGGCTGGTCCGGGCAATCCAGCGCGCCGGGCGGGTGGCGCGGCAGACTGAAACGATTAGCGCCGCCCCGGCCCCGGGAATTACCCCGCGGGACGCGGCCCGCGCTGTGCCGGCGATGAAGGGCAATTGATCGGCGCGGGTCGGTTTCAGCAAGGCTGAAACAGCACAACGCCGGCCCAAGTTGGTGGAACAAATTCTAGAACTTCAGCCGCGCGGTCAGCTTTGCATTGATCGGATCGCCCGGCTGGATGTTGTTATCGCTGTGGGCGCTGCTGAAATAGACCTGGTCGGTAAGGTTCTCGACATTCAGTTGCAGGCTGAACCGATCAGACACATCGTAATAGGCCGCCGCATCAAGCCGGGTGAAGCCGGGCAACCAAACCGCGTTGCTGATCGTTGCAAACTGGCCCGATTGGTGAACCACCCCCAGGCCCAGCCCAAAGCGCGGGGTCAGATCATAGCGGGTCCAGGCCGATGCCTGATGGCGCGGCAACTTGTCCAGCTTGCGCCCGGCCGGCGCAGCGGTTGTGGCAGAGCGAATCTCGCCCTGCTGCAAGGTATAGCCAAGGCTGATCTGCCAGGCTGCGGTGATCCGGCCGCCAACCGAGAGCTCCAGGCCCTTGGCACGGCTTTTTCCGGTCAGCACGAAGAACCCCGGATGGGCCGGATGAGCCACGCGGGTGTTGCTGCGTTCCAGCTGGAACACAGCCGCAGTCAGGCTGAATGCGGGCATGATCTGCCATTTGGCCCCCAGTTCCAGATTGCGGAACGCCTCAGGCTCTAACGACTGGAGGCTGGAATCGAGCGAGGAGAACTGATCGCCGGATTGCGGCAGAAAACTGCGGGCATAGCTGGCATAAACGGCGATGTTGGCCTGCGGCTTGACCACCAGCCCGAACCGCGGGGACCATTTGTTTTCCGAGCGGCTTGTGGCGGTGCTGGTCAGCAGGTTGGCCGCTTTGATCCCGACGTGATCGTAACGCACCCCGCCAATCAGCTGCAACCACGGCGCCAGCTCTATTTGGTCCTGGATGTAGAGCGATCGGCTGGTCACATCGGTATGGCCATTGGTGACAAGGCCTGTCCAGCTGATGGCGGGAAACCCATAGCTTTGCGCCAGCGGCAGCGTGACCGCTGAGGCCGTGCCGCCGCTGCCATTGGCAAACAGCACGTTGCGGCGGGTGGCATCACTGGCCTGGCCTGAAAGTTCTGCGCCGATCAGAACCGTGTGGCCGATCGCTCCAGTCGTTCCCTTCCAGACCAGATTGGCCTGCCCGATCCAGTTGCTACGGTGATTGCCCGCCTCATAGCCGCTGAACGATACGGCTGCGGCGGTGGCAGTACCGGGCAGCAGGTTGGCGTAATGCTTGTCGTAGGCGGCATATTGCCCGGTGACATTGAAGGTAAGCCCTGGGCCCAGATCCTGATCAAGCCGGACGCGGGCAATGTGGGCATCAACCTGCCCGATATTGATGGCTGGGCTGCCGAAGAAAGTCTGCGCATGGCCGGTGATCGGACGCCCGCCCAGCGAAGGCACGCCGCGATCGATCACGCGATCATCCTGGGCGTATTCATAGGCCAGCATCAGCCTGGTTCCATCGGCCGGTTGGATCATGATGGTGGGGGCGATGCCAAGGAAGTGCCCGCCAAATTGATCCCGGTTGTTGTCCAGGCCTTCGTAGGCGGCGTTGATCCGCAGGGCCATGCGCTCACCCAGCGGCAGGTTGAGATCGCCGGCCAATGACCATGCACCAAAACTGTCAGCGCTGGCCGATCCGCCCAGCCTGGTCTGCCCGGTCTGGGCCAGCTTTGAGGTGCGGTTAATCACACCCCCGCCGCCGCCGCGCCCAAACAGCAGGGCATTGGCGCCTTTCAGCACTTCGACTTGCTGGGTATTATATAGCGGGCGGTAGTACTGGGCATCATCGCGCAACCCATCGAGGAAAAAATCTGCCGTACTGGCCTGGCCGCGCAAGACGATCTGATCGCGGTGGCCCTCGCCCTGCCCCATGGTTACGCCGGGCACATAACGCAGCACTTCGCCCAGTCCCTGTACCCCTTGGTCATCCAACCTTTCGCGGCCCAGCACCGCCACGCTTTGCGCGGTATCAAACAGCGCAGTGCTGGTCTTGGTGCCGTGAACTTCGGCTTCGGCCGATCGATCGCCGGTCACCACAATCGGCGCGTCCTCGTCCGCCTCGCCAGCCTCGCTGGTCAGATCCGCCCCGGCATAGGCTGGCCCGGCCCACAGCGCGCTGGCAATCGCAAATAGAGGCAGGCAAGCGATTGTGGCGAGGCGGCGCATTTCGATCCTTATTGCTAACAATTCTCAATAGTGATTATGCCGCTAATGCGAATCGTTCGCATTGACAAGGATCAAATTGGCAGCGGAGCAAGATTTCGCTAAGTGGCCGGCAAAGGAGATCCGGCTATGAAGGCAACCATCTGGCACAACCCCGATTGCGGCACATCGCGCAAGACCCTGGCGATCCTTGAGGAAACCCCTGGCATCGACCTGACCGTGGTGAAATACCTTGAAACCCCGCCCAGCGCGGAAAAACTCGCCCAGCTTTACCGCGATGCCGGAATTTCTGCCCAGCAAGGGTTGCGGCTGCGCGGCACCGATGCCGAAGAACGCGGCTTGCCAGCGGCCAGCGCCGCCGAAGTGCTTGCCGCGATGGTGGCCCAGCCGCGCCTGATCGAACGCCCGCTGGTGGAAACCGATAGAGGCGTGCGGCTGTGCCGGCCGCAGGAAACGGTGCGGGAGATTCTTTAGGGCTTGCGCCGTTCGGTCAGATTCTCGTCCTTGGTCATGTTTCTGACCCCGACCACAATCACCGCCAGGCACAGCAGTTCAATCACCGTAAAGCCGATCCAGGGATCGTGGCCATAAAGCCAGACGCCCACTGCCGGCGCAAAGATATAGGCCGCGCCATTGACCGAGGCGACCACGCCGGCCGATTGGCTTTGTTCGGCCCGGGATACCGCCAGCGAAGCGCCCGAAGTGAAACCGGGGCGGAACAACCCGAAGCCAAGGCTGATCAAAGCCACGGCCAAATCGATGGTATATTCGCGCCCGGCCACGCTGAGCAGTGCGACACCGGCCGAAGCCACCGCAATCCCCCACAGGCACGAAGCCCGCGGGCCCAGCCGCAGCAGCGGGATCAGCCCCCATTGGGCGATCAGCGTGGCAAAGGCGCCAAAGATCATTGCCCGCGATATTGGTTCGCTGCCCAGCAGCGGGGTCTCGCGCAGGCCCAGCCGGTCAAGAATCAGAAACCCGACAATTCCCATAACCGCAGCCTGGGCATGCCCGCCCAGCAGGCCCGCGACCAGCCATGGCCGGGTTCGGCGATCATTCCAGGCCCGCTTCAGGATCGCGATCGGGCCGCCCGGTTCACGCTCGGCCACGCCGCCTTCGTCTTCGCTTCCTTGCACCGCAACGTTGGAATTGGTGCTGAACGGCGCGGCGGTGATGTCGCCCTTGCCGGCGAAAGCGGGATCATCGCTGGGCAGGAACGTCCGCAGCGCGATCAGCACCGCCACCGCAATCAGCGTGAAGGCCACGAACGGCCCGGTCAGGCCCAATCCTGGCAGGATGAACAGCGGGGCCAACGCCGGGCCGATAATGGTGCCAAGCGCAAAACTGGAAGAGATCAACGATAGCGCCTGGGTGCGTTCTGCCCGGCTGGTCCGGCTGGCGACATAGGCCTGAACCGCCGGCGGCGCGGCCGAACCGAACCCGCCGTAAAGCGATCGGCACGCCGCAAACATCACCAGTGTCCCGATCGCGCTAAGCCACCCGTTGAGCCCCAGCCACAAGGCCAGCCCGCACAGCCCGAAGCTGGCGATAAAGCCCAGCAGCCCGATCCCCATCATCGCCTTGCGTCCGCGCTTGTCGCTGCGCCGGGCCCACAGCGGCGCACAGATCATCCACAGCAGGGCCGACCAAGTGTAGGCCAGGCTGATCCAGAAATCCTCAACCTTCAGCTCGGTTCCGATCGAGGGCATCACCGTTTGCATCGCGGTGTTGCCTGATGCCGTCACCAGCACCACGGTAAACAGCAGCGCCACCCGCCCTGGCGGAAGACTGGCGGTGCCCCCCGGTGCGGATGGAATCAGTTGCGGATCGCTACGTGACATCGCTTCACCGCTAAGCCTGTCGTTCACGCCTTGCAATGGGCCCGCAAATTTGTGATGGGCGGGGCCGCATTTCAACAGCCGGACTAATGTTTCATATGCCTGCTACTGATTTTATTCGTCCAGGCTTGGGCCAACGCATCAAACGCCGGATCAAGCGCCGGATCAGACGGTCGCTGGGGCCGTGGGGTGTTTTCCTGCAAGGCTTCATCGCGCATCCGGTGATGGTCGGATCGATCATCCCCAGTTCGCGCTTCACTATCGCAAAGATGCTGGGGCCGGTACAATGGGATCGGTGCCAGCTGTTTGTCGAATATGGCCCCGGCGTGGGCACCTTTTGCCGCCCGGTGCTGGAACGGCTCGGCCGCGATGGCCGGCTGATCGTGATCGATACCAATCCGCTCTATATCGATTACCTGCGGGCCACGATCACCGACAGCCGGTTTTCGCCGGTACTGGGATCGGCCGCCGATGTAGCGGAAATCGTGCGCGCGCACGGCCATGACCACGCCGACTATGTTCTTTCCGGCCTGCCATTTTCAACCTTGCCAGACGGGATCGGCGCAGCGATCGCAGCGGCCACCCACCGCGTGCTGCGCCCCGGCGGAGGCTTTCTGGTCTATCAGTTCAGCGCCAGGGCCCGCGATTTCATGGCCCAGCATTTCAAACGGATCGATGCCGGGTTCGAATGGCTGAACGTACTGCCCTGCACGCTGTTCTGGGGCTGGAAGGACTAGCGGTGTTTTTTGGTTTGGCGCGCTGATCGCCTCTGCTGTCAGCCTTGCAACACCAGCCGGAAAACTAATGCCCCGCCTGTTCCCCGCGTTCCAATCCGCTTAGCGCCAGCTGCGCATCGATCTGGGCCAGCAGCCGATCAAGCCCGGCCTGGTTCGAACTTTCAGCCCGCGCCACCAGCACGTCCTGGGTGTTCGAAGCGCGCAGCAGCCACCAGCCATCGACGGTTGAAACCCGCACTCCGTCGGTATCGTTTACATCCGCGCCGGCATCAGCCAGCCGCTGCTTGACCTCATCCACCACCGCAAATTTGCGGGCCTCATCCACCTGAAACCGAAGTTCCGGGGTATTGACCAAGGCCGGCATTTCACTGCGCAGCTGCGTTACCGATTTGCCGAGCCGGGCCGAAGCTGCAATCAGCCGCACTGCGGCATAAAGCGCATCGTCAAACCCATAATATTGATGCGCAAAAAACACATGGCCGCTCATCTCGCCAGCCAGCGGCGCGCCAATCTGCTTCATTTTGGATTTAATTAGGCTGTGTCCGGTTTTCCACATAGTGGGCCGTCCACCCAATGCTGTGACCTTTTCGAATAGAGCCCGACTGGCCTTCACATCGGCGATAATCGCCGCACCGGGCTGAATTCTGAGGAGGTCTTCAGCGTAGATCATGAGCAATTGGTCACCCCAGATCACCCGGCCGGTGCCATCGATCGCTCCGATCCGGTCACCATCGCCATCGAAAGCCACCCCGAAATCGAGGTTCTTGGCCGCGACCAACGCCTTCAGATCGGCAAGGTTCTTTTCTTCAGTGGGATCCGGATGATGGTTCGGGAACGTCCCATCCACTTGGGTGAAGAGAAGATGGTGTTTGCCAGGAAGCTGTTGGACCAGACGTTCGAGCGCGGGGCCGGCGGCGCCGTTGCCCGCATCCCAACCGATGCTGAGGTGTTCGAGGCTGGCGCGATCAATCCCGCTCAACCCCTGGACCAGCCGGCTGACATATTCATCCAGAATCTCGCGGCTTTCGCTGGTTCCGGTGCCGGTTTCCCAGGCCCCGCGGGCGGCTATCTTGCCGAGCAGCTGGATATCCGCACCAAAGAACGGACGGCCCGCAAATACCATCTTGAAGCCATTATAATTGGCGGGATTGTGGCTGCCAGTTATCTGAATGCCGCCCTGCACATCTTCCATTGAAGCTTCGGCATAATACAGCATCGGGGTTGGCCCCATGCCGATTTGCACCGCATCAAGCCCGGCATCGTTGATGCCCCGAACCAGCGCATCGGCCAGCATCGGTGATGAAATGCGCCCATCATAGCCAACTGCAATCTTCTTGCCTTTTGCCTTGCGCAGCAGGCTGGCAAAGGCCCGGCCAATGGCATAGGCGTCTTCCTCACCAAGCGTTTCGCCGATGATGCCGCGGATATCGTATTCGCGCAGGACAGTGGAATGGAACTGGTGGCTCATTTCTTCTCTGCCTCGATCCTGTCCAGCCGCGCAAACAACAGGTCGCGCGCGGCTGTGGCGGCATGGACCGCCTGATTGCTTCCGCCGCGGTCTGGATGGACTTTGGCGATGAGGCGCCGGGTTGCATCGGCGATCTGGGCGCGCGTAGCCGTTCGCGGCACACCTAGCAAGGCCCGAGCACTGGCTTCCTTTTGCAATTGTTTACTATTTTTCCAGAACCCCCAGGGCCATTGGCCCGTCAGCATGCGGCAGACAAGCGATCCAAGCAGGGCCAGCGCGATCAGCTTGCCCATCGCGGATCAGCCGATCCGGCCCAGCGACAGCTCGGGCTCGCGGCCACCCGGCATCGGCAATGCCAGCGAGGCTACCAGGGCCCGCAGTTCTTGCCGGGCGACCAGATGGCTGGTGCCCAGTTCACCCAGGTGGCCTTTATCAAGCAGCGTCAGGCCTGATGGAAATAGCTCGCGGTAGATCACCCGTTCTGAAAGCCCGCCGGCAATCCGAAACCCGACCCGCTTGGAAAGCTCGGTCAGTGCCTGATCAAGCCGCTTCATATTGCGCGCTTCGGTATGCTGGGTCCGGTTGCGCACCACCACCCAGTCCATCTCGCGGCGCTTGTGTGCGATCGTTGCCATCGCCCGCTTCTTTCGTGCTTCCCAGATCAGTTCGGCATAGAACGAAAGCTTGCGGACCTTGAAGGTTTCGGCATCAACCTGCCCGATCAGATCAAAATCGACGAAACTATCGTTCAGCGGGGTGACCAGCGTATCGGCTTCGGTTGCGACGTGGCGGGCAAAGGGATCATCGCGGCCAGGGGTATCAAAGATCACAAAATCAGCATCGCGTGACATTTCCGCGATCTGGCTGTCCAGTGCTTCGATCGTATCGCCTTCAAACACCGCAAATCTGGCGCTGGGCAACTTTACTGCGCGCCGACGTTCCGTCTCGGTGCGGTTTTCAAAATAGCGATGGAGCGTGCGCTGGCGCGGATCAAGATCAATCGCGGCCACCCGCGCGCCTTGATAGGCAAGCGCAACCGCAACGTGAACAGCCGTGGTGGATTTGCCCGTGCCGCCCTTTTCGTTGGCGAAGACTATGCGATGGGGACCGGAATGCGTTGACACGGGTGGGGGGTGAACTTTCAGTTGGCTGGTTGATTTTGCTGCACCGCAACGTAAGGCGTGCGAACAGCATTCTCCAGCGGCTTTATCCAAGGGGTTACGGGCGTGCAAATCGCAGTGCAAATTGATCCACTACGCAGTGCTACCCAGGCGCTGCGCCGCGATGGGCCGCTGGCCCTGGTGCCCACGATGGGCGCGCTGCACGAAGGGCACCTTGCGCTGGTGCGCGCGGCCCGCGAACGCGCGGCCCACGTAGCTGTCTCGATCTTCGTAAATCCGCGTCAGTTCGGCGCTAACGAGGATCTGGCCAAGTATCCGCGCCAGCTTGACCGCGATGCCGCGCTGCTGGAAGCCGAAGGGGTCAGCCTGATCTGGGCCCCTGATGCTGAGGCGATGTACCCCGAAGGCTATGCCACCACCGTGGCGGTTGGCGGGGTCAGCTCGGGGCTGTGCGGCGATGCCCGGCCCGGCCACTTTGATGGCGTGGCCACCGTGGTGCTCAAGCTGTTCAATCAGGTTCAGCCCGATCTGGCGCTGTTTGGCGAAAAGGACTGGCAGCAGCTGGCTGTGATCCGGCGCATGGCCCGCGATCTTGATCTGACCGGCCCGCATCCTGACAGGATCCACGGCGTGGCCACCGTCCGCGAGGCCGATGGGCTGGCGCTGTCTTCGCGCAATGCCTATCTTTCGGCTGACGACCGCGCCCGCGCCGCTGCCTTGCCCCGGTTGATGCGGGCAGCCAGCAGTGCGATTGCCGATGGGACAGCGATTGTCGCCACGCTGGCCGATTTCAAAACGGCCCTGTTGGCAGCCGGGTTCGAATCGATCGACTATGCCGATCTGCGCGATGCCGTTTCGCTGGATCCGGTCAGCACACTTGGCCCCGCCCCGGCCCGGCTGCTTGTGGCCGCGCGGATTGGCGGCACCCGCCTGATCGACAACCTGCCGATCTGATCTTGTCGGATTTGTGCAAGTAAAGCTTGCAGCTTCCTGTCAAACCCCGCCCAAGGCAGCGCGCCAGCCGCGCAGCCGGGGGCAGGGCGGGCTTGCGCATAGCGAGCCCGCCCGAACACCCTGCAATCATTCCTGCAGTGGCGGCGTGTCTGGCACTTCGGCGGCTTTCGCTTCGGGGAAAAACCGGTCAATCGCCAGAACCATCGCCCCGGCCGCAACTGGCACCAGCAACAGTCCGAAAATGATTGCAGCCATTTGCAAGGGCTGGCGCATTTTACTGCAGCGCTTCACTCCACCGGGCCTCGGCGTTCAATGCATGATTTTTGATAATCTCTACGTACAGTGCGCCAAGGCCGTTCCAGCTATCGACCTG
>NZ_JBEBKB010000004.1:0-108936 GCF_040079535.1 Novosphingobium sp.
GACCCAGTGTTGGCCCGCCCTGGGTCCCCGCATGCGCGGGGATGACGAGGGGGTGATAGGGCGAATTCACTTTGCGCATTTGCGTGAACCCAATTCACTTTGTTGCCACCCGCCGCACCGGAACCGGAATGTTGCACACATCCGCCCCGCCCGCAGGCCGGATGAAGAAGGCATCGCGGCGGTTGGCGCGGGCGTCGGCGAAGCTCGCGAAGCTCTGGCTTTCGGTGGAGAGGTATTCGTAGGCTGGCAGACCTTGTACCTCGTTACCCAGCCGAATCGAGGTGATCCCGGTCCGCTCGTCGCCCTGCGCCAGATCATAGAACCCCAGCGCGCCATGCCCGCGCGGCAGGCTGGAGAGGTGTTCCATCCCCTCGATCACCCGGCCAACCAGCGCGATGTTGCGATCAAGGTGGCGCGGGGCGTGGCCGATCACGGTGTAGAGCTCGGCCCCGCTGCCGGTGTTGGGAGAAAGGTCGCGGCCGACGCCGACCATGCCGTAGCAGTGGACGGGCCAAAGACGGCCTACCTCACCCAATCCCCGCTTGGGCGGCGTGCCGGCCAAGGGCCATCCCGCCCAGAACCCGACACGGGCTGCGTAATCATCTGCCGCTATGACGGATGGATCGCCAATCGGCGAGTTATTCCATGGCATTTCAACCAGAAACGGTCGCACGGTGTGGCCATGAACGATTGGGTCATCGATCAATTCCTCCCGGACGGCGCTGGTGTAGTCACTCTCCGGCACCTCAGCCAACCCCGCCGGCAGCGCCCTCGCCTTGGTCTTGTCCTCCGCATCCGGATCGCCCCACTGGACAACGTAATTGTCCTGGACCCGGTTGATCGCCGTGCCATCCCACCAGTGCGCTGCCGCCAGCTTACGAATGTTGCCGATCCAGCCTTGCGAAAACGGCGCCGGCATCAGCTGGATCACCACGCGGCGGGGCTTGCCTTTGGCGTCGGGGGTGAGGTCCATGACCAGCAGATCGGACGCAGCAATCGCGGTCCAATCGCCCTTGGGCGCATTGGCGACAATCTCGCTGGGGGCGAGCGGTGAAGGCGTGGTGCGTCCGGCGGCCTGATTGGCAGAAGCCTGAGCCAGCACGGTTGAAGCGGAAGCGAGGAGGAGGGCGGATAGGGCGAGGATTGGTTTGCGCATGGGCAGAGTGTGGCCGGTTTACGGTGCGCTTTCAATCCTTCACTTCAGACGCAGCTTTCGCCGCAGATGTCGCACAGCGCGTGGATGATTGCGCGAATTTGCGGATCGAGCAGGGTGTAATAGCGCGTCTGCGCCTCGCCCCGGGTGGTGACAACGCCTTCGTCGCGCAGTAGTGCCAGGTGCTGGCTGACCGCCGATTGCGAAAGCCCGGTCAGCTCAACCAGCTGGGTCACTGAACATTCGCCCTCGTCCATCCGGCACAGCATCAACAACCGTTCCGGGTGGCTCAGCAGCTTGAGCCGCCCGGCCATCGCGGCGGCGTTGCTTTTCAGCTCGGTCAGATCAGTAGGCTTCATGGCTCAGTGCTTCCTAGGGGAATTCCATCATCCCGCAAGACCACATAGATCGCCGGGATAACCAGCACGGTAAGCGCGGTTGATGAAGCGAGGCCGAACAGCAACGAAATCGCCAGGCCCTGAAAGATCGGATCGGTCAGGATCACCGCAGCGCCGATCATCGCCGCCGCCGCGGTCAGCACAATCGGTTTGAAGCGGATCGTTCCGGCTTCGATCAGGGTTTCACGCAGGCTTTTGTCGGCGCTTTGGCTGTGGCGGATGAAATCGACCAACAGGATCGAATTGCGCACGATTATCCCGGCCAGCGCGATGAACCCGATCATCGATGTGGCGGTAAACGGCGCACCCAGCAGCATATGCCCGGCCACAATTCCCACCAGGGTCAGCGGGATCGGGGTCAGGATTACCAGCGGCACCTTGAAACTGCGAAACTGGCCAACCACCAGCACATAGATGCCCAGCAGCGCCACCATGAAGGCCGCGCCCATATCGCGGAACGTCACCCAGGTGATTTCCCATTCGCCGTCCCACAGCACCGATGGCTTGCTTTCATCAACCGGCTGGCCGTTCAGCAGCACTTCGGGCTTCACCAGCCCCGCCTTGGCCCAATCGAACTGATCGATCGCATCATCCACCGCCAGCAGACCATAGATCGGCGCTTCATAGCGGCCCGCCAGATCGGCCGTAACCATGGTCGCCCCGCGCCCGTCGCGGCGGAACATGGCCTGCCCGCCGGGGACCATTTCGGCCTTTACCAGTTCGCCCAGCGGCACCAGTTGCCCGCCCGGCGCGACTGCCACCGGGGTTGCGGCCAGTGCGCCCGACCAGGTGCGCTGGTTCTGCGCCAGCCCCATTTCAATCGGCAGCGGATCGCGCTCGTCGCCGCCGTTCAAACTGGCGCGCGGGACATAGCCGACGGTCTGGTTGCCAAGCAGCGCACCGATCGAATCGAACAGCTGGCGCTCGGACAAACCATATTGATCAAGTTTGGCGCGGTCTGGCACCAACCGCAGCGTGGGGCGCGGCACGCCAAAGCTGTTGTCGGTATCGACAATATAGGGGACCGAGCGGAATAGCTGTTCGATCTGCTGCGCGGTTTTGCGGCGGGTCAGTTCATCCGGGCCATAGACCTCGGCCAGCAGGGTTGCCAGAACCGGCGGGCCGGGCGGGGTTTCAACCACCTTGATCGAGGCGCCGGGCGGCAAAGCGACTGCCTTTTTCAGCCGCTCTCGCAGGTCTACCGCCAGGTCATGGCTGGCGCGGCTGCGCTCATCCTTCGGGGCCAGGGTAATCATCAGATCGCCCATTTCGGGTTTCGCACGCAGGAAATAGTGCCGCACCAGCCCGTTGAAATTGAACGGCGCGGACGTGCCGGCATAGGCCTCCATCGCGGTCACTTCGGGCAATTGGCGGGCCACCGCGGCGGCCTGTTCCAGCACCCGGCCGGTCATTTCAAGGCTGGTCCCTTCGGGCATATCGACCACCAGCTGAACCTCGCTTTTGTTGTCGAACGGCAGCAGTTTTACCGTTACCGCTTTGAAGTAGAACATCGACATCGCCAGCAAGGTTGCCGCGCCAACCGCGATCAGAAAGCGCCGCGCGCTTTGCCGTGTGGCGATAACCGGCTGGGCAAAGCGGCGATAGAACGCGCCCAATCTGCCGCCGTGCGGATCGTGGCCGTGGGCTAGCGCGTTTTTGGCAAAACGGATCATCAGCCACGGGGCAATGATCACCGCAACGAAGAAGCTGAACACCATTGCCGCGCTGGCGTTGATTGGGATCGGCGCCATATAGGGGCCCATCAGCCCGGAAACGAACAGCATTGGCAGCAACGCTGCAACCACGGTCAGGGTTGCGACGACGGTCGGGTTGCCAACTTCGGCCACCGCCTCAACCGCAGCGTCGATCTGTGACCGGTCATCGTCCATTGCCCAGTGGCGGGCAATATTCTCGATCATCACGATTGCATCATCGACCAGGATTCCGATCGAGAAGATCAGCGCGAACAGGCTGACCCGGTTGATGGTAAAGCCCATCACCTTGCTGGCGAACATGGTCAGCATGATCGTTGTCGGGATCACGATTGCGGTGACGGCGGCCTCGCGCCAGCCGATTGCAAAGCCGATCAGCACCACGATCGAAACGGTTGCCAGCGCCAGGTGAAAGATCAGCTCGTTGGCTTTTTCGTTAGCGCTTTCGCCGTAATTGCGGGTGACGGCCACCGTCACGCTCTCGGGGATCAGCGTGCCCTTCAGCACGCCGAGCCGTTCCACCACGTTTTGCGATACCGTTACCGCATTGGCTCCGGCGCGTTTGGCGATAGCCAGGCTGACCGCCGGGGTCATCACCCAGGCATCCTGTTCATCCTTTGCCCAGCGCCAGGCACGGGCCTGGTCTTCGCTGCTGGCCTGTTCGACCCTTGCCACGTCTTTCAGCAGCACCGGCGCGCCGCTGACCGAACGGACGGTAAGCTGGCCCAGCTCCTCGGCGGTTTTCAGCGTTTGCCCGGCGGTTACGCTGATCGCCTGTCCGCCTTCGCGCAAGCTTCCAACCGGGAATGTGCGGCCCGCCTGGCTAACCGCCTCGATCACATTGCCCAGTGGGACGCGGGCTGCCGCCAGCTTGCCCGGATCGGGCACCACGCGCAGTGCCATCCGCTGGCCGCCGGTGATGAAGCTCAGCCCGACATCGTCAACCTTGGCCATTTCGGTGCGCAGTTTTCCAGCCAGTTCGAACAGCGCCTGATCGTTCCACTGGCCCGGCGCGCCAGGCTTTGGGGTAAGGGTCAGCACCACGATCGGCACATCGCTGATCCCGCGCACGGTTACTTGCGGGGCCGGGATGCCCACCGGGATGCGGTCCTTGTTGGCTTCGATCTTTTCGCCAATCCGGATTGCAGCATCTTCGGGATTGGAGCCGACCAGGAACCGTGCGGTCACCATCACGCCATTGTCTTCGGCCTGGGTATAGACATGCTCAACCCCGGCGACGCTTTTGACGATCGTTTCCAGCGGTTTGGCCACCAGCTCTACCGCTTGCGAAGCGGCCAGTCCCGGGGCCATGATCCGGATATCGACCATCGGCACCGAGATCTGCGGCTCTTCCTCACGCGGGATCGTGATGGTCGCAATCAGCCCGACGATTACCGCCGCCAGCAGAAACAACGGGGTCAGCGGGGATTGGATCGAAGCGCGGGTCAGCTTGCCGGAAATGCCCAGGTTCATCGCGGGGTGGCTCCGATCAGGGTATCACCAGCGATTACGCCAGACAGGATCTCGATCCGGCCCGGCTCGGCCGAAGGGGCGATCTGGACCGGGACCTGCGCGGCACTGCCATCCTTTGCCAGTACGCTGACATAGTCGATCCCAAAGCGGTTGGTGACGAACTGGATCGGCACCAGCAGCGCCTTGCGGGTGCCAGTTTCGATCCGCGCGGCAATCCGCCGTCCGATCAGGGTGTTATCGATTCCCGGCAGTTCGACATCGACGGTCAGCTGCCCGGCGATAACCGACGGATAAATCTTGATTACCCGGCCTTCCACCCCATTCACACCTTCCACCGGCGCGCCGCCGAACCCGGTGGTGGAAACCCGCGATCCGGGGTGGATCAGCAGGGCCAGCGATTCGGGCACGGCCAGCCGCAGGATCGTGGGGCCCGATGTGATCACCGCTACCACTACGCCGGGGGCCACCGGGGCGCCGGCCGGGACATCGGCGCGCAGCACCCGGCCGCTGGCTGGGGCCACAATCGTTCCCTGCCCGGCAACTGCGCCAACGGCGGATTGCTGGGCCTGGGCGGCGCGCACCTGGGCGCGGGCGGTATCGAGGCCGGCCTGCGCCTGTTCAAGCCGGGCCTTGGCATAGACCCCCTTGTCATACAGGTATTTGACCCGCTTCCATTCGGCCTGGGCCTGGGTTACCTGGGCCTGCGCAGCGGCGGCCTGGGCCCCATAGGCACCAGCCTGAAATCCCAGCTGGTTATCCACGATCCGCCCGATAACCTGGCCGGCGCGCACCATATCGCCCTCGCGCACGGTGATCGTGGTCAGGATGCCGGGGATCCGGGCCAGGACCTGCGCCTCCTTCAGCGTGGCAACTTCGGCCGGTACGTCCTGCCATTGCACCGTGTCGCTGGGTTGCAGCACCAGCCGTTCACCAGCTGGCGCAGCCGCGCTTTTGCTGGGGGCTGGCTCAGACCCGCAGGCCCCCAGTGGCAGGGCCAGCAGCAGCGCAGAAGCGGCCAGGATTGATCCGGTCTTGCCCATGGTCAGTCCTTTCAGATTTCGACTGGCAGGCCAGCGGTGCGCCAGGCCCCAAAGCCCCCGGCCAGGTGGGTGTCGATTTCTGCGCGGGCGATGCTGCACCGCTCCAGCGCCATTGCCGAACGGCGCCCCGCAGCGCAGTTCAGCACCATGATCCGCTGGCCGGGATCGGGCAGCTGGCTGGCGCGAAAAGTGGATAGCGGAACGTTGACCGCACCGGGGATGTGTCCGGCCGCGAATTCGTCCACTTCGCGCACATCCACCACCATCGCGCGGCCCTGCTGGAGCATCGAACTGAGTTGGCGAGCCGTAAGCTCGCGGTGTTTCGCCTTGCCAAAACCAAAGGCCATATGCCGATTTCCTGTTGCTAGTGGCCCGTCCGGACCGATGCATATTTACACTTGCTAATATGCATAACTATGAATATTAGTCAATAGCGATATAAGCAATCGAGTCGAACCGGCGCCAGCCAGTCTGGTGGTTCGGCACAGCAGGAGCAGGGACAATGGCGCTGCCGAAAATAGTGATCCTGGGGGCCGGCCTTGGCGGGACGATCGCCGCCTATGAGATCCGCGATGCGGCCAAGGGCAAGGCCGAAGTCATGGTGGTGGGCGATTCCGACGATTACTGGTTTGTGCCTTCGAACCCGTGGGTTGCAGTGCGCTGGCGCGAACCTGATGCGATCAAGGTTCATCTGCCGCCGGTGATGGCGAAGAAGGGGATCGGCTTCACCTCGGTTGGGGCCAAGCGCGTCCACCCGGCCGAAAACCGGATCGAGCTGAGTGATGGATCTTCGCTTGCCTATGATTACCTGGTGATCGCAACCGGCCCCGATCTCGCCTTCGATGAAATCGAAGGTCTGGGCCCCAAGGGGTTCACATCGTCAATCTGCCGCACCGACCACGCCTGCGCTGCGGCAGACGCGTTTGAAGCGCTGGCGGCGGGGCCGGCCCCGGTGGTGATCGGCGCGGCGCAGGGGGCCTCGTGCTATGGCCCGGCCTATGAATTTGCGATGATCGTCGATACCGAGCTGCGCCGCCGCAAGGTGCGTGATCGGGTGCCGATGACCTTCGTTACCGCCGAACCTTATGTTGGCCACCTCGGCCTGGATGGGGTGGGCGATACCAATGGCCTGCTCGAAAGCGAGATGCGTTCACGCCACATCAAATGGATCACCAACGCGCGGATCACCAAGGTTGAAGAAGGGCAGATGCATGTCGAGGAATTGAATTTCGATGGCACGATCAAGCAGAGCCACGATCTGCCGTTCGGCTTCTCGATGATTCTGCCGGCGTTCCGCGGGGTTCCGGCGGTTTATGGGATCGAAGGGCTGACCAACCCGCGCGGGTTTATCCTGGCCGACAAGCACCAGCGCAACCCCACCTTCAAGAATGTCTATTCGCTGGGAGTCTGCGTGGCGATTCCGCCGATCGGGCCAACCCCGGTCCCGGTTGGTGTGCCCAAGACCGGGTTCATGATTGAAAGCATGGTCACCGCGATTGCGATGAACCTCAAGGCAGAGCTGAACGGCAAGGAGCCCGACGAGGAGCCGACCTGGAACGCGGTCTGCCTGGCCGATTTCGGCGACGGCGGCGTGGCCTTTGTGGCCCAGCCGCAGATCCCGCCGCGCAACCTCAACTGGTCGAGTGAGGGCAAATGGGTCCACCTCGCCAAGATCGGGTTCGAGAAATACTTCCTCCACAAGATCCGCCGCGGGACCAGCGAACCGTTTTACGAAAAGCTCGCGCTCCATGCTCTCGGCATCCGCAAGCTGCGTTTCAAATAGGAGACTGCCATGACCCTCGATTCCGCCGTTTTCCGTTTTGCCGGGGTGATGGTGCTGGCCAGCCTGGCGCTGGCGCACTGGGTTCACCCGGCCTGGCTGTGGCTGACCGCCTTTGCCGGGCTCAACCTGCTTCAGGCCAGCTTTACCGGGTTTTGCCCGGCCGCAAGCCTGTTCAAGCGATTGGGCATAAGGCCGGGTGCTTCGTTCAAGTAGAGCGCTTGCGGGGATGTCCCCAAAGGCGCCCCGAAGTGTTACAGGCAAGCCATGACCGATCCGATCCTTTCCTCTGCCACCGCCCAGATCAGAGCGGCCCAGGCTTCAGGCCGCGTTCCCGTTGTCCGGACCTTCTTTGACACGGCGACCTTCACCGCCACCCATGTCGTCCACGATCCCCAAACCCGGCACGCTGCGATCATCGATCCGGTGCTCGATTTCGATCAGGCCTCGGGCCGCACGTCGACCAAATCAGCCCAGGCGATCGCCGACTATGTCCGGGCCGAGGGGCTGAGCACCGATTGGCTGCTGGAAACCCATGCCCATGCCGATCACGTGTCAGCCGCGCCGTTTCTGAAGGATGCACTGGGCGGGCAAATCGTGATCGGGGCGGCAATCACCACGGTCCAGCAAGCCTTTGCCGCCGTGTTCAACGAGCCGGACAGTTTCGCCTGCGACGGATCGCAGTTTGATCAGCTGATGGAAGATGGAAGCAGGTTTGATCTGGGCGAAATAGCGGCAATCGCGCTGCATGTTCCGGGGCATACGCCGGCCTGCCTGGCCTATGTTATCGGCGATGCAGTGTTTGTTGGCGATACGCTGTTCATGCCCGATTATGGCACCGCCCGCTGCGATTTTCCCGGCGGCGATGCCGCCGCGCTTTACCGCTCGATCCGCCGCCTGCTGGCGCTGCCGGATGATGCCCGGCTATTCCTGTGCCACGATTACAAGGCGCCGGGCCGCGCTGACTACGTCTGGGAAAGCACCGTTGCGGGGCAACGCGCCAACAATGTGCATCTGCGCGGCGGGATCGATGAGGCCGCTTTCGTGGCGATGCGTGAAGCCCGCGATGCAACGCTGGCGATGCCGCGGCTGATCCTGCCGTCTGTTCAGATCAACATCCGTGCCGGCCATTTTCCCGAACCCGAAAGCAACGGCGTCAGCTACCTCAAGCTGCCGCTGAATCTGCTGTGATCGACACCGCGCAGCATCTGCTGGCGGCACTGTCGGGCATTGCAGTGGGCTTTACGCTGGGGCTGGTTGGGGGTGGCGGATCGATTCTGGCGGTGCCGCTGATGGTCTATGTGGTTGGAATCAGGGACCCGCATGTTGCAATTGGGACAAGTGCGCTGGCGGTTGCGGTCAATGCCTTGGCGGGCCTTGCCAATCATGCCCGGGCCGGCAATGTTAACTGGCGCTGCGGCGGGGCCTATGCGGTGGCCGGAGTGTTCGGCGCCGTGGCAGGTTCAAGCCTGGGCAAGGCCTTTGATGGAAACAAGTTGCTGTTCCTGTTCGCCCTGTTGATGCTGTTGGTGGCCGGATTGATGTTTCGCGGGCGCGGCGATCCGGGGCAGGAAGGGGTGGTTTGCAATCGCGACAACTTCCCCAAGGTTGCCAGCTTCGGATTTGGCACCGGGGTGCTTTCAGGCTTCTTCGGAATTGGCGGAGGATTTCTGATTGTGCCTGGGCTGATCGCCTCAACCTCGATGACGATCTACCGCGCTGTTGGCACCTCTTTGGTCGCGGTAAGCGCCTTCGGGCTTTCAACCGCGCTCAACTACGCCGCCTCGGGGTTGGTCGAATGGGGGCTGGCGGGCAGCTTCATTGCCGGCGGTGTGGCCGGCAGCGTTGCCGGAACTTCCGCATCGCGGCGCTTGGCTGCGCACAAAGGGCGGCTGAATTCGGTCTTTGCCGGCCTGATCGTGGTGGTTGCGCTCTATATGCTGGCGCGCAGCTGGGCCGCGATCTGAGCGCATTTACGATTTGGCAATCTGCCGGCCCGATAATGCCGCCATGGCCAAGACCATTGCCCTTATCGCCCAGCGCCCCTTTGCCCAGTTTGAAACGCTGCTGCGGCCGGTGCTGGTGATCGGCTGTGCGCTGGCCCTGATCCTGGCCGGCCAGCCCCTGCCGTCAGTTCTGTAGCAGCTTCAACAGCGCCGCCAGCGCGGCCAGACCCAGCACCAGGCCCGTAAAACTGCGCCAGGCGGTGTCGCTGATCTTGCCAAAGGCGAGGGTTCCCAGCCAGTTGCCCAGCAACACTGCCGGGAACAATACCGCTGCGAAGGCCGGTTCGCGCACCGTTGCCACCCCCAGCACAAAGGCAGAGATCACGCCGACCAGCGACGTGATCAGGAAAATCGTCATCATCGAAGCACGGGCCAGCTCGGGCGCAATCTCACGGCGGAGATAAAACGGCACAACCGGCGGGCCAGGCATCCCGGCAAAGCCCGTAAGCACGCCTGAAAGCAGGCCGGTAATCCCGGTTTCGGCAGGCCCCGGGGCATAGTGTGCGGGCTTTTTGGGCAGCAGCACCAGCAAGAACGATCCGAACGCGATCAGCGCAATCAGCAGCCGGGCCAGCGATGGATCTGCGGCGGCCAGCAGCCATACCCCAAGCGGCACTGCAAGCACCGCCATTCCGGCAATCTGGAACGCGGTCTTCTCGCTGGCGTGAAGGATCTTTTTCAGGCCGACCAGCCCGATCAGCAAGCCCAGCCAGTTGGCCACCACCACTGCTTCGCGCGGAGGGATTGCCAGGCCCAGCACCGGCACCAGCAGGATCGCCATGCCAAAGCCCGCAAGGCCCCGCACGAAAGCCGCCCCCAGCGCCGCGAAAATCGCAGCGGCAATCTGGATTTCGGTCAGGCCTAGCACGCGATCAGCGCAAATCCGGCGGTGTGGCTTCGGCCCGCAGCAGCGCGATCGCTTCGACCAGCGGCATCACCTTCTGATGTTCGGCCCCCAGGGTGCGCAGCGCAACTGTGCCCTCTTCGGCTTCGCGCTTGCCCACTACCAGCAGGTGCGGAACCTTTTTGAGCGAATGATCGCGGACCTTGTAGTTGATCTTCTCGTTGCGGATATCGCTTTCCACCCGGATCCCGGCCGCCACGAGCTGCGCTGTGACCTGCGCCGCATAGCCATCGGCATCCGAAACGATCGTTGCGACCACCGCCTGAACCGGCGCCAGCCAGACCGGCAGCTTGCCGGCATAATGCTCAATCATGATCCCGATAAAGCGTTCGAACGTGCCCAGGATCGCGCGGTGCAGCATCACCGGGCGGTGGCGCTCGCCATCTTCGCCGATGTAGCTGGCATCAAGCCGTTCGGGCAGCACGGTATCGGTCTGCAAGGTGCCGCACTGCCAGGTCCGCCCGATCGCGTCGGTCAGGTGAAATTCCAGCTTGGGGGCATAGAACGCACCTTCGCCGGGCAATTCCTCCCAGCCGAATTCCGCCGTGGCGCGGCCAGTGGCGGCAACCGCATCGCGCAGGCTCGCTTCGGACCAATCCCACATTTCGTCGCTGCCAAAGCGCTGTTCGGGGCGCAGGGCGAGCTTGATCGCATAGTCTGCGAACCCAAGATCCTTGTAGACCAGATCGAGCAGATCGCAGAACGCCCGGACCTCTTCCACCAGCTGGTCCGCCCGCACGAAGATATGGGCATCATCCTGGGTAAACTGGCGCACCCGCATGATCCCGTGCAGCGCGCCGTGGGCTTCGTTGCGGTGGCAGCAGCCAAATTCGGCCATCCGCAGCGGCAGATCGCGATAGCTCTTGATCCCCTGGCGATAGATCAGCACGTGCGCCGGGCAGTTCATCGGCTTGAGCGCCATCCAGTCGGCCTCGCCGGAGATCAGCGGGCCCCCAGAACCATCAGCGTCCTCGGTGTTCGGCACCTCATCGGGGATCACGAACATGTTCTCGCGGTACTTGCCCCAGTGGCCGCTTTGCTCCCACTGCTTGGCGTCCATCACCTGCGGGGTCTTGACCTCGACATAGCCGGCGCCATCCAAGCGCCGGCGCATATAGGCCTCCAGCGTCCGCCAGATCAGATAGCCCTTGGGATGCCAGAACACGCTGCCGTGAGCCTCGCTCTGCAGATGGAACAGGTCCATCTCGGCGCCCAGCTTGCGGTGATCGCGTTTGGCGGCTTCTTCCAGCCGGGTCAGGTGTGCATCGAGCTGCTTTTTGTTCAGCCAGCCGGTGCCATAGATCCGCGTCAGCTGCGCATTCTTCTGATCGCCGCGCCAGTAAGCGCCCGCCACCCGCATCAGCTTGAAGGCGGCGGGATCGAGCTTGCCGGTGGAGGGCAGATGCGGCCCGCGGCACATATCGAGCCAATCATCGCCCGACCAATAGACACTCAGTTCCTCGCCTTCGGGAAGTTCCCTGGCCCATTCGGCCTTGAAGCTTTCGCCGTCCCTGGTCCACTTGTCGATCAGCGCCTGGCGGCTCCACACCTCGCGGCGCAGCGGCTTGTCGGCGCGGATGATGCCGCGCATCGCCTCTTCGATCGCGGGCAGATCGTCCATGCTGAATGGCTCGCGGCCAGCGGGCGCCATTACATCGTAATAGAACCCGTCGTCGGTCGAAGGCCCAAAAGTGATCTGGGTGCCGGGGAACAGCGCCTGCACGGCTTCGGCCAGCACGTGGGCAAAATCGTGCCGGGCCAGTTCCAGCGCATCGGCTTCGTCACGGCTGGTCACCAGCGCCAGGCTGGCATCGCCGGTGAACGGCCGGGTCAGATCAACCAGCTCACCATCGATCCGCGCGGCCAGCGCGGCCTTGGCCAGGCCGGGGCCGATTGCCAGGGCGACATCCGCAGGGGTGGAACCGGCGGCCATTTCGCGCGTCGATCCATCGGGCAGGCTGATTGTGTACTGGTCTGACATGCTCACTCTCGTCTCTTGTCGCCCGGCGCTTTGGCACAGGAGTGCGCTGACCGGAAGGGGCGGCGTCTGGTTTCAATGAGGTTCGAGAGGAAACGCCAGCCGCCCGAACCCGGACGGCGGTGCGCTGATCGCGTGCTAGGCGACTGCTACCCGCCCCCGGATCGCCGGGGTGGTAGTAGTAGTCTGCAAGGCGCGGTGCTGCGTCATCGTGGGCGTGGATAGCGGGGAGGGGTTAAGGAAGCAATTGGCTTATGGTCCGGGCCCATTCACTTATGTGATGCGGCGACCGACCTGCTGCGAACGGACTGGTTTGTGAAAGTCCGAAATTTCAAATACAAGCGCCGCATGAAACTAGCTCCATTGCCCGCCGCGTTGCTTGCAATTCTGGCTTGCGCCGCACCTTTGGGCACAATGACGGCCAATGCTCAGGTCGGCAAACCGTCACTCACAGCAGCGCAGCAACGCTTCGTTTCCGTCGTGAAGCAGCTTGAGCGCGCGCCGCTCGATCCCAATCTGAAAGATGATCGGGCGTGGGCGGTAAGATGGCTCGTTGCCGCCCCTGACTTGACGGTATCGGTCTGTGCCGATTCGCTCGGCCGGGTGCTGGAAAGCAAATATGTGCATGCTGACCTGGTCGTCGTCCAGTACATGCTGGCGATGGGCGCATACATTCTGGAAAATCCTGGGAGAGTGAACGACCTCGATGCGCAGCAGCTTGCTGGTGTTGAAAGCGCGCTCAATGCCTATCGTGCGATCCGTGAGGCGCAGTCTGATCAGCAATCGCCTGCTCTGGATAACCTCTTGGCACTTCAAGGCAAAGGCGAACTACCCGCATTCGTAAAGCAAGCCTATCGCCAATGTCTGGCGGAAGGCGGCAAATAGCCGCTTACAGCGAAAACTTCCTTTGCCCCGCCAGCACCGTCATCCGCTTCACCCCTGCCAGCGCCGTGCCCTTTTGCCGCACGCTGGCCATGAAGCGCCATTCGCTGGTGGCGCTCGCCGGGGTCAGTTCCACCGCCATATAACCGCGCTGGGCGGTGTCGCACCATTTGAGCTGCGGGTTTGCTTCGATCATATCGCGCGCCAGTTCATCGGCTTTGAGCCAGCCCAGCGTACCTTCCGCGCCCGGCGAGGTGACCGAATGTCCGGCCATTTCCACCCCCACGCGGCGGCCCTTGTGGTCCAGATCAAATGCCCAGGCATTGTGGCTATCGCCCGATAGCACCACCAGATTGGCCCCGGCCTCCAGCGAGGCCTTGTAAAGCCGGGCCCGCGCGGCAGGGTATCCGCCCCACGAATCCATGTTCCACGGCACCCCGGCGCGGCCAGCGACAATATTGGCCTGCAACCGCACCTTGAGCCAGTCGGCGGTTTCGGTGGGCATCCCGGCGATCACCTTTTCGCTCATCACCTGCTGCCCCATCACGATCTGCTGGCCCAATACCTGCCACGGCTTGCGCGCCTTGACCGAGGCTTTGAGGGCGCTGGCCAGCCAGGCCTCCTGCTTGCCCCCCAGCACGGTCCGATCCTCGGCGCGCCAGACCCCGTCGCGGAATGCGGCATAGGCGGCCTCGGCCTGTCCGGGGGCTGCCTGCTTGAACACGTCAAACAGATCCAGCGGCTTGCCGCGCGCCAGATGCCGGCTATCAACCTTGAACAAGGTGGCCAGATTGCCGATGTCATACTGGGTGTAATCTGCATCACCCACCGGCATCCATTCGCGATAGGCCTTTTCCGCCGCGGCTTTGCGCGCGGCCCAATCGCCTTCGTTCGCCTGGTGGTTTTCGGCCCCGCCCATCCAGGTATCGTTGGCCAGTTCATGATCATCCCACATCGCCACCATCGGCAGCACCTGATGAAGCCGCTGCAGATCGGGATCGCGGCGATAGGTGCGAAACCGATCACGATAGCCTTCCAGTGTCACGGCTTCGTCAATCGGCGATTCGCGGCCCGGCAGCACCACCTTGGCCGATGGATAATCGCTGCGCCGGTATTCGTAGAAATAGTCACCCAGATGCACCGCCAGATCAAATTCACCGCTTTGCGCAGCATGGGCATAGGCGTTGAAGTGACCAAACCCGAAGTTCGAGCAGCTGAACACCGCCATGCGGAACCGCTTGGTCTTGCCATAGGGCAGCGTGCGGGTGCGGCCGGTGGGTGAACGCTCACCGGCCGGGCCGATGAAGCGGTAATAATACCAGCGCCCTTGCAGCAATCCCTTGGCCCAAACCTTGACACAGCAATCGTTGGCCGGCGAGGCGATCCCATCGCCTTGCGAGACGATCCGGGTGAAGCCTTCGTCCTCAGCCACTTCCCAATTGATCACGGTTTCTTGCCCGCTCTGGTAACGGGTCCACAGCAGCACCAGGTTGTGCCTGGGCTCACCGCTGGCCACGCCGTGGGTAAAGCCGGTGGAACCTTGCGCCAGCGCCGGAGCGCCCGCCCCGGCCAGCCCAAGCGCGGCCAGCTTCATCGCGGTGCGGCGGCTGGTGTGGGGGACTGGCGCGGGCGGTGGTGGCAATGGCATCAGGCGGTCATCCTTTTGTGGCTATGCGCGCAGATTAGCGCGGTTTTGTGACGGGGCAATGGCGACCCTCTGACAAGCGCCTTTGTCAAAATGTATATGCTCCTTGACATTCACGACTCGTTGTGACAAGGTAACTTTACGTTATTGCAAGGAAGCTTGACTTATGACCGCTATTTCCAGAAATCTGTGCTGGGCCGGATCGTTCATCGCCCTGGCCGTGGCCAACCGCTTTGGTCTGGTCGCTGATACGAACGCCGCCACGATATTCGTAATCCTTCCGGCGCTGTGGGTCGCCACGGGCGAATTGGGCCGGTGCAGCTGGCGCAAGGCGGCGGTATGACTTCGCCGCTGTTCATGCGCCTGGCCGGGCGCAGCTCGCTGCTGTGGGGCGCGGTGTTTGGCTTGGGCCTTGCGCTTACCGGCTGGCTGGTCCGCAGTGAGCGGATCGCGTGGCCATGGGATGCGGTGCTGATCGCGGTGTTTTCTCTCAGCCTGGTCATGCTGCGCCGGGCCGCGCTCAACCGGGCAGAGGGGTGCGGTACTGCCACAGCGGCGCTGAAGGCCTATAATCGCCGCGCGCTGATCTGGGCGCTTAGCTATATCGGGTTGCTTGGCGCGGCACTGACCGCCCGCGCGACATGGCACCCAAGCGGGCCAGTGTTGTGGCTGCTGGCATTGCTGCCCAGCCTGACTATCGCCTTCCTCGTTTGGGCGATGGCGCGCTATCTGACCGAGGAAGACGATGAATATCAGCGCATGCGCCAGATCAACGCCGCGCTGTTTGCCACCGGTTTCCTGCTGGTAACAGCCAGCCTGTGGGGCTTCCTCGAAACCTTCGGGGTCGCGCCGCATGCTGAAGGCTGGTGGTCAGTCGGCGTCTGGGCGGTGGGACTGGGGCTGGGCAATGCCGCGCAGTCTCTGCGTGACCGGCAGGGCGAAGCGCGATGAACAACCGCCTCAAGGTGCTGCGGGCCGAGCGCAACTGGAGCCAGCAGGATCTGGCCGAGCGGCTGGGCGTTAGCCGGCAGAGCGTGAATGCGATCGAAACCGGCAAATACGATCCCTCGCTGCCGCTGGCTTTCCGTATCGCCGATCTGTTTGAGCTTACCATCGAGGCGATCTTCCAGCGTGACTGAGGTGGGCGCTTGCGGCATGGATCGATCATGACGCAACCGTTGTTTCACGCCCTGCCCGATGGCCGCCGGATCGCTTATCGCCATAACCCCGGTGCTGGCCCGGCAGCGGTGTTCCTGCCCGGCTATATGAGCGACATGGCGGGCGGGAAAGCGACCGCCGTATTCGACTGGGCCGCTGCCCAGGGGCGCGAATGCCTGCTTCTGGACTATTCGGGCTGCGGAAAGAGCGAAGGCCGGTTTGCCGATGGCACGCCCACCCGCTGGGCCGAGGAGGTTGTGGCGCTGGTTGGCCTGCTCAGCGCCGCTTCGGTGGTGCTGATCGGTTCATCAATGGGCGGCTGGTTGATGCTGCTGGCGGCGCTGGAACTGCGCGAAAACGTCCACGCGTTGGTCGGGATCGCCGCCGCGCCGGATTTCACTGACTGGGGCTATTCGGCGCAGGAAAAGGCGGTGATCGCGGCAGAGGGCGTTGTCCGCCGCCCGCTGTCAGAGACATACGCGGGTGATAGCATGCCGATGTGGCAGGGGTTTTGGCAATCGGGGCAGGACAATCTGCTGCTTGGGCAGACCATCGAAATCGATTGCCCGGTGCGGCTGCTGCAAGGGCAGTGCGATGATGATGTGCCTTGGGATACCGCGCCAAGGCTTGCCGAAGCCTTGCGTTCAGCCGATGTGCAGGTCACGCTGGTCAAGGACGGCGACCACCGCCTGTCGCGCGATGCTGATATTGCCCTGCTGCTGCGCACGATCGCCGCGCTGCCATGATTGCCTGGAGTTCTGGATGCCGCTTTCCCTGTTCCTGCCGCTGCTTGCCCAGGTTGGCATTGGCGGCGCCTTGCCGCAGGCCAAACTGCCCATTCCCACCCGCAAGGATCCCCCGGCAATGACCCAGCCAGCCGCGCCAGCGCCGCCCAGCATGCTGCAAAGCTGCCTTCAACTGGCGATGGAGCGGCCGGTTGACGCAATCGAGATGGCTGATGGCTGGTTGGCCAAGGCGGCGAACCAGTTTGAGCGCGCCGGGGCCAAGCAGTGCAAGGCGATGGCGCTGACCCGGATCGAAGGCTGGCCAGAGGCGGCCGGGCTGTTCCTTTCCGCGCGTGACGAGCTGCCGTCGTCCGAAACCGGCGAACGGGCCCGGCTGGGGGCACTGGCCGGCAATGCCTGGATCGTTGCGGGCGATCTGGATCAGGCCATGGCCGCGCTCGATCTGGCCCATAGCGAAGCGGCCAAGGCTGGTGAGGGCAAACTTGATGGGGTGATCCAGATTGACCGGGCCCGCGCGCTGGTTGCGCTGGGGCGCCAGGATGAAGCCGCCGCCGCGCTGGATCAGGCGCGCAAGCTGGTGCCCGATAGCGCGCAGGCCTGGCTGCTTTCCGCCACGCTTTCGCGCCGTATGGGCAGGCTGGCCGATGCCCAGACGCAGATTGAGCGCGCGGCAGACCTGTTTCCGATCGATCCGGAGATTGGCCTTGAGGCGGGCGTTATAGCTGTGCTTTCGGGCCGCGATGAAGCGGCCCGGCAAAGCTGGCTGTCGGTGATAAAGGCCGCGCCCGGCAGCCCGGCGGCAAAAACCGCGCAAGGGTATCTTGACCAGTTGGGGCCACCGCGCGCACAACCCGGTACGTGATCAAGCTTTCCGTCCTAGATCTTGTCACCGTGCGCGAAGGCGGCACGGCCCGTGAAGCAATGGCCGATAGTGCGGCCCTGGCGCAGTGCGCCGAGGCGGCCGGCTATGAACGCTATTGGGTGGCCGAACATCACGCGATGGATGGGGTGGCGGGCGGTGCAACCGCGGTGGTGCTGGCGCATATCGGCCAGGCTACCAGCACCATTCGGATCGGCGCCGGCGGGATCATGCTGCCCAACCATAACCCGTTCGTGATTGCCGAACAATTTGGCACGCTGGATGCGCTGTTTCCCGGGCGGATCGATCTTGGCCTGGGCCGCGCGCCGGGGGCCGATCCCAGGATTGCCCAGGCGTTGCGCCGCGATCTGGCGCGGGCATCGGACTATTTCCCGCAGGACGTGGTTGAACTGCGCGCGCTGTTCACCGGTGAACCCGCGCTGCCGATCCGCGCGACGCCGGGGCTTGGCGCTGATGTCCAGCTGTGGATGCTGGGTTCCAGCCTGTTCGGTGCGCAGTTGGCCGCGGCTTTGGGTATGCCTTATGCTTTTGCCTCGCATTTCGCGCCAGATCACCTGGATCAGGCGCTTGAGGTCTATCGCCGCACGTTCAAACCCTCGCCGTGGCTAGAGCGCCCGCATGTCATGGCAGCGATGACGGTGACCTGCGCAGAAAGCGACGAGGAGGCCGAGTTCCTGGGCTCGTCGATGGACCAGAGCTTTGTGGCGCTGCGCACCGGCACACCCGGCCGGTTCAAGCCGCCGGTCGCTGGATATCGCCAGACCCTGCCGCCCGGCCAGCTCGCCATGCTGGAACACATGCGCCAGGCCAGCGCGGTTGGCTCGGCCCAGACTGTCGCGCGTGAGATCGGCAAATTTGTCGAACGGACCGGCGCGGATGAGATCATCGCGTCGGGCGCGACCTTTGATCCAGCGGCGCGGCGCCGATCGCTCGAATTAACGATAAAAGCACTGGTTTAGGCCCATTTCCCTAGGGGCAAAGTGGTTGCAGCACTGGCCGCTTGGTCCTACAATGCGCAAATATACTTCAGAATGCGGTAATAAAATAACAGGCAGGAACCGGCGGGGCCAGTGCTCGCCTGAGGAGCGTTTGCAATGAGTTCGAAGTCGGTGTTGAGCAAGGCCCTGGCCGGGCAATTGGCGGATTCCATGCTTCCGGGCGATCCGCCGTTTGTTGAAGGCGGGCTGGCGCAGGCCGCAGCATTCGTGCTGGCCGCTGCGCAAAAGCGTGAACCGGGACCGGCTGCGGTGATGATCGAATCGATTTCGGGCACCGCCAGCGAACGCTTTATGCGGCTGGCGCTGATTAACGATGACATGCCGTTTCTGGTTGATTCGATCGCGGCGACGATTTCGGCCCACGGCCTGACCATCGACCGGCTGCTTCACCCGGTAATCGCGGTGCGCCGTGATGGCGAAGGGCGGCTGCTGGAAGTGCTGGATGCCCACGCCGCCGGCGAAAAGCGGGAAAGCGTGATCTATCTTGAGACCGACCGGGCCGATGCGCGCTTGCGCCGCTCGCTTGAAACCGCGCTCAACGCCACTTTGGCCGATGTCCGCGCCGCAGTGGCTGATTGGCCCAGGATGCAGGAAGCGATGGGCGCCGATGCCGATGCCCTGGCCGATGGCGAAGGCGCGGCGCTGCTGCGCTGGTTCAAGGATGGGATGCTGACCCAGCTTGGTCATGTCACCCGTCAGCGCGATGGCAGCCAGACCGAAGCATTGGGGATCTGCAAGAAAAGCGCCAAGGCGGTGCTGGCACCGGCTTCGTTTGACCGGGCCTTCGCCTGGTTCGATGGTGCGGGCAAAGGTGGCGGGCGGGTGCCGCTGATTATCAAGAGCAACCTGATTGCCAATGTCCACCGCCGGGTCCCGCTTGATCTGTTTCTGGTCCCGGTGATTGAGAGCAACAAGGTTACCGCGCTATCGGTCCATGCCGGGGTCTGGACCAGCGCCGCGCTTTCGGCCTCGCCCGATCGAATTCCGCGGATGCGGGCGCAGCTGGCTGAAGTGATGGCCAAATTCGGCTTTGCCCCCAATGGTCACGCCGGCAAGGCGCTGGTTCATGCACTAACCGCATTGCCGCACGATTTGCTGATCGGGTTTTCCGATGCCGATCTGGAACGGATCGCGATGGCAATGATGAGCCTGGTCGATCGCCCGCGCCCGCGGCTGGCACTGGTCCACGCCCCGCTTGAACGCCACCTGTTCGCGTTCGTCTGGTTGCCGCGTGATGCGCTTTCCACCCAGGTCCGCCACGCTATCGCCGATATGTTGAGCCACGCGGCCCAGGCGCCGGTGCTTGACTGGAGCCTGCAAGTTGAGGGCAGCAACCTGGCGATGATCCGGTTTGTGCTGGACGTGCGCGAAGGGGCGGCCGCGCCCGATGAGGCCAAACTTGATCTGCAATTGCAGACGATGGTGCGCGGCTGGACCGATGCGGTTGAGGCTGAAATCGCCGCCAGCGAAGATCCATCCCGCGCCGCTGCCATCGCGGCCCGTTTTGCCGAGGCCTTCCCGCCGGCTTACCGCAGCAACTATGGCCCGGTAGAGGCCGCGATTGATATCACCCGGCTGCGCCGCTTGGCTGATGAGGGCGAGGAAGGCCCCCGCCGCGGCGCGCGGCTGCGCTGTGCCGATGCGGTTGATCCGGGCGAACTGCGGCTGAAGCTGTACCAGCGCAGCGGGGCCATTGCGCTTTCCGATACGGTGCCGGCACTGGAGAACTTTGGCTTCCGGGTGATCGAGGACGTTCCGACCGATCTGGATGAAGGCCGGCTGGGCACGATCCACGATTTCGCGCTGGGGGTGCCCAAGGGGCTTGATTGTATCGATCTGGTTGAACGCGCCGAAGCGCTTGAGGCGGCGGTTGCCGATGTGCTTAATGCCCATGCCGAAGACGATCCGTTCAACCGCCTGATCGTTGCCGTGGGGCTGACCGCCGGTGAAGCCAACTGGCTGCGGGCGTGGTATCGCTATCTGCGTCAGGCCGGGATGACCTATGGCATTCCCACCGTGGTCGATGCGCTGCAACATGCCCCGCAGGTAACCCGCGGGATTATCGCGCTGTTCGTCTGCCGCCACGATCCAGCCTTCAAAGGCGATCGGGCCAAGGCCGAGGCCGGTGCGCAGGATGCAATCCGCGAAGGTTTGGCCAAGGTTTCCGCGATCAACGATGATCGCTTGCTGCGCCAATACCGTGCGGTGGTTGAAGCCATGCTGCGGACCAATGCCTTTGCCCCGGCCGGGGAAGCCGCGCTGGCCTTCAAGCTCGATTCAAGCCTGGTGCCAGGCCTGCCCAAGCCGCTGCCGTGGCGCGAAATCTTTGTCTATTCGCGGCGGGTCGAAGGGATCCACTTGCGTTCGGGCGTGATTGCGCGCGGCGGCCTTAGATGGTCTGACCGGCGCGATGATTTCCGCACCGAAGTGCTTGGGCTGATGAAGGCCCAGCGGGTAAAGAACGCGGTTATCGTGCCAACCGGCGCCAAGGGCGGGTTCTATCCCAAGCAGCTGCCCGATCCTGCGCGCGACCGCGATGGCTGGCTGACCGAAGGCAAGGACAGCTACAAACTGTTCATCCGCACCTTGCTTTCGATCACGGACAATATTGCTGATGGCAAAGTGGCGCACCCCAAAGGTGTGACGATCCGCGACGGCGAGGATCCCTATTTCGTGGTCGCTGCCGATAAAGGCACCGCGACCTTTTCCGATACGGCCAATGCCATCGCAGACGAGCACGATTTCTGGCTGGACGATGCTTTCGCCAGCGGCGGCTCCAAGGGCTATGATCACAAGGCGATGGGCATCACCGCCAAGGGTGCCTGGATGTCGGTCCAGCGCCACTTCCTGGAAATGGGTGTGGACGTGCAGAAAGATCCGGTCCGCGTGGCGGGCTGCGGCGATATGTCGGGCGATGTGTTCGGCAACGGGATGCTGCTTTCGCAGTCAATCCAGGTTGTCGCCGCGTTCGATCATCGCCATATCTTCCTCGATCCCAAACCCGATCCGGCCAAAAGCTGGAAGGAACGCGCGCGGATGTTCGCGCTGCCGCGTTCTAGTTGGGAAGATTATGATCCCAAGCTGATTTCAAAGGGCGGCGGGGTTTTTGCCCGGTCGCTCAAGGAAATCCCGCTTTCACCGGAACAGCGCGAAATGCTGGGGCTGGGCCAGGAAACGATCGACCCCGACAGCCTGATCACCGCGATCCTCAAAGCCGAGATTGATCTGCTGTGGTTTGGCGGGATCGGCACCTATGTAAAGGCGGGGGTGGAAAACAACGTGCAGGTTGGCGATCCGGCCAACGATGCCCTGCGGATCGACGGCGGCGATCTGCGCGCCAAGGTGATCGGCGAAGGCGCCAATCTGGGCTGCACCCAGGCCGGGCGGATCGAAT
Organism: Novosphingobium sp.; assembly: GCF_040079535.1. GTDB lineage: Bacteria > Pseudomonadota > Alphaproteobacteria > Sphingomonadales > Sphingomonadaceae > Novosphingobium. The sequence continues at coordinate 22,148 of NZ_JBEBKB010000004.1, forward strand.
TTGCGCTGAAGGGTGCGGGCGGCACCGGCGGGCGGATCAACACCGATTTCATCGATAATTCGGCCGGTGTCGATTGCAGCGATAACGAAGTCAACATCAAGATCGCACTGGCCGGGGCCAAACGCGCCGGGCGGCTAAGCGAGCCGGCGCGGGTTAAACTGCTGACCGAAATGACCGACGAAGTTGGCCATATCGTGCTGGAAGACAACCGGCTGCAAGCGCTGGCCCTGTCTATCGCCGAGGCCCGCGGCACCGCCGCCACGCCATCGCTGTTGCACCTGATCGAAACGCTGGAAGCAATGGGCCAGCTTGACCGCAAGACCGAAGGGCTGGCCGAATCTGACACGCTGACCCGCCGTGCGGCCGATGGGCATGGCCTCTCGCGGCCCGAGCTGGCGGTGCTGCTGTCCTCGGCCAAGCTGGCTTTGCAGGAAGCGCTGGAAGAATCGGCGCTGCCCGATGATCCCGGCCTGGCCGATGAATTGCTGGACAAGTTTCCCGCTGCGATGCGGACCAGGTTCAAACAGGATATCCTTGAACACCGCCTGCGCCGCGAAATCATCGCGACCAAATTGACCAACCGGATGGTCAACCGGATGGGGCTGATCCATCCTTATGAACTGGCCGAGGAAGAAGGCGCAACGCTGGCGCAGGTTACCGCGGCATTTGTCGCGGCCGAACGGTTGCTGGGCATGCCGGCGATCTGGCAAGCCATCGAAACCACCGCGATGAGCGAGCAGGCCCGGATCCTGCTGTTTGATCGCGCGGCTTCCGCCGTGGCCGATCACATGGCCGATCTGCTGCGGGTTGGCGCGGGCACGCTGGCGCCATCCAAGCTGGTGGCCGAACTGGAAGCGGGGGTGGGCGAGCTGACCCGTGATCTCGATCGGTTGCTATCGGATGAAGCCAGGATCCATTCGGCCCGGATGCTGGCCGATCTGGTTGCGGCAGGCGCCCCAGCAGCAGAGGCCGCCATGACCGCGCGGCTGTTTGATCTTGATGGGGTGATCGGGCTGGCCCGGCTTGCGCTTGAAAGCGCCGTGCCGACCAGATCGCTGACCCTGGCATTCACCGATCTGGGTGCGCGGCTGGGGCTGGATTGGGCCCAGCATACTGCCGCCCGGATGAGCCCGTCTGATCCGTGGGAGCGCTTGCTGGTCAACGGCCTGGCGCGCGATTTCCAGCAGATGCGGCTTGATTTCCTGCGCCGCAATGCCGGCAAGAAGGGCGATGGGGCCAAGGCGGTGGAACGCTGGGCAGAAGAACAGGCCTCTGCCATCCGCCAGTTCCGCACGGTCATCGCGCGGGCGAAAACCACAATGCCGGTCGCGCCCGCAATGCTGGCCCAGATCGCCAGCCAGGCGCGCAACTTGCTGGCGCGTTAAGAGTCTGTTCCACTCACGTGGAAACAACCTCTAGGCGCAAAGCTGCCCTAGTGCCCAGCTGGCGGCTTCGGCCACTACTGGATCGGGATCGTGCAACAAGGCCTGAACCGGCAACAGCAGCGCGCCATCGCCGCTGTTGCCGGCCGCGTAGAGGCAATTGCGGACAAACCGGCCCCGCCCGATCCGCTTGACCGGCGATCCTGAAAACAGCGAGCGGAAGGCACCATCATCCAGCGCCAGCAAGGCCGCCAGGCTGGGTGCTGCCAGTTCGGCGCGGGGCAGAAAGGCCTGCATTGCCTGTGCGCTGCTGGCGAATTTGTTCCACGGGCAAACTGCCAGGCAATCATCGCAACCATAGATCCGGTTGCCGATGGCCCTGCGGAATTCGAGCGGCACCGGCCCTTTGTGCTCGATCGTCAGATAGGAAATACAGCGCCGCGCATCAAGCTGATAGGGGGCGGGAAAAGCATCGGTTGGGCAGGCAATCTGGCACGCGTTGCACGATCCGCAGCGATCCTCGCCCGGCCGATCAGGGTCTAGCGCCAGCGTGGTATAGATCGCACCCAGGAACAGCCAGCTGCCGTGGGCCGGGCTGACCAGATTGGTATGTTTGCCCTGCCAGCCCAGCCCGGCGGCCTGGCCCAGTGGCTTTTCCATCACCGGGGCGGTATCAACAAAGACCTTCACCCCTGCCGCGCCCAGGCCGCGCCGCGCGGCTTCGGCAACCAGCCAGCGGGCCAGCGCCTTGAGCGCCTTTTTGACGGTATCGTGATAGTCCTTGCCTTGCGCATAGACCGAAATGCGGGCGCGATCGGGCACCTGCGCCAATGCCAGCGGATCGCGCGCCGGGGCATAGCTCATCCCCAGGGCGACCACGCTGCGCGCTTCATCCCACAAGCCCTGGGGGCTGCGGCGATGATCCAGCCGGTTTTCCATCCATTCCATCGATCCGTGCCGCCCCTCGCCCAGCCACTGTTCAAGCCGGACGGACATTTGCGGATTTTCAGCAGCGGGCGCGATTCCGCAGGCGGCAAAGCCCAGCCGCGCGGCCTCTGCCGCCAGATCGTGCTTTAACAATGCGATTTCTGCCGCGTTAACCAAACTTCCTGTTGCTCCTGTTCACAAGGCCGCCATTATCGCTCCCAACCATGAAACCGGGGGATTGGCAAATGCATGGCAACGCGGACGAGACAGCGGTTCGTCCGCTGGCGATCGAAGCCCGCGCTCTGGTCAAGCGGTTCGAAGGCTTCACCGCGGTTGACGGGGTGGATCTGAGCGTGCCGGAAGGCTCAATCTACGGGATCCTGGGCCCCAACGGCGCTGGCAAGACCACGACGCTGCGGATGCTGCTGGGGATCATTGATCCCGATTCCGGCACGCGCCGGGTGCTGGGCCATGATCGGCCGCACGAAGTGGCGCATACGATCGGCTATCTGCCAGAAGAGCGCGGGCTCTACCCCTCTATGAAGACATACGAGGCGATTGCTTTTCTGGGCGCACTGCGCGGGCTTCCGCTGGCCGAAGGGCGGCGGCGCGGCAAGGCGCTGCTGGAAGAGCACGGCCTTGGCTATGCGATCGAGCGCCAGATCCGGCAATTGTCCAAAGGCATGGCGCAGCAGGTGCAATTGCTGGGCACTTTGGTCCATGAACCGCGTCTGGTGGTGTTTGACGAGCCGTTTTCGGGCCTTGATGCGATCAATCAGGGCAAGCTTGAAAAGATGATGCGCGGCTTGGCGGAAAAAGGCACCACGGTGATCTTTTCCACCCACGTGATCGCCCATGCCGAGCGGCTTTGCGATGAAGTGGCGATCATCGCCGGGGGCAAGGTTCCGTTTGCCGGGCCGGTCGATCTGGCGCGTGATCGGATCCGTCCGCAAGTGCGGCTGGAAACCCGGGCGCAGGATGGGGCCTGGCGCGCGGCGCTGCCAGCCGATGCCCGCCATGAAGGCAGTTTCTGGTATTTCAACCTGCCTACCAGCGGGATTGAGCCACTGCTGCGCGCCTTGATCGAAGGCGAAGCGGGGATCCTTTCGCTTTCGATCGAACGCGCCGGGCTGCACGATGCATTCGTGGCGATTGCCGGGGAAGCAGCCGCCCGCGCGCTGGAAGCTGACAAGGAAGAGGAGCAGCGGCGATGAGCCAGCACGGACGCCTTTCAACCCTGCAAGCCGCCATGGTGGTGGCGCGGCGTGATTTCATCGCAATCCTGTGGTCGCGCAGTTTCATCTTCTTTCTGCTTGGTCCGCTGTTCACGCTGGGGATCGGGGTTCTGGCGGGCGGAATCGGACAAAGCGTCCAGCAAAGCGCCAGCCGCCCGGTGCTGGGTGTGGCGATGCCGGCCAGTGATACCGATGCGCTGGTAGCCAGCGCCAAGCGATTTGACCGCGAGCTGAGCGGGATGGTTCCCGAACTGGTGGTGATCAAGCGGCTGGCCCCGGGCGAACAATTCGATCCCGCCGCTGCGCTCAAGGCCAACCGGGCCAATATGGCCGCAGTGGTATCGGGCGATCTGCAAAATCCGGTGCTGACCGGATCGGACAGCTGGATCGGGCCATGGCAGAGTCGGGTGGCGCTGCTGGCAGGCGCAGCGGCGGCGAAAGATCCGGCCAGCTATCCTATGGTCAAGCTGGCACCCACATCGGGCGCCGCAGCCGATCAATCGCGCAGCCGGCTGGTTACTGCGCAAATCGGGCAGACCGTGCTGTTCATGCTGATGATGATCCTGGCAGGCATGGTCCTTTCCAATCTGGTTGAGGAAAAGGGCAACAAGATCATCGAAGTGCTGGCCGCGGCAGTCCCGATGGATGCGGTGTTCCTGGGCAAGCTGTTTGCGATGCTGGCGGTTTCGATGGTCGGGATTGCGGTATGGGGCGCGGTTGGCGTGCCGTTGTGGCTGGCATCGGGCAACAGCCTGGCAAACTTTACCGCTCCGGCAGTGGGCTGGCCGGTGTTTCTGGTCCTGGGGATCGTCTATTTCGCGATGGGTTATCTGGTGCTGGGATCACTGTTCCTGACAATCGGTTCGATGGCCAGCACCGTGCGCGAGGTGCAGACCTTGTCGATGCCGGTCACGATGCTGCAGCTGATCAATTTCTTCTTTGCCAACTATGCGATGGCCAAGACCGGCACCTGGATCGAGACTTTGGCGATGGCGATCCCGTTCTCTTCACCCTTCACCATGCTGGCCAAGGCCGCGCAATCGCCCGATTTGTGGCCGCATGGGCTGGCCTTGGTGTGGCAGTTGATGTGGGTTGCGCTGCTGGTGCGGGGCGGGGCCATGCTGTTCAAACGGCGCGTGATGATGAGCGGACCGACCGGCGCAGCCAAACGCCGGTTCTGGCAACGCGCCCCTGCCTGACGCCGCGATCCGGCAGTTCGCCGAGCCGCTATTGACATTTCGGTAAGTCCGGCGAGATAAGTCTTTGTGCGCAACGTATTTGGCAAACACGCTTAGGCGGGAGTGATTGAGACATGGCTACCCAGGCAGCAAGCCCCGAACAGTTCGTCTATCGCACATCGCCCACCGTAACCGACGCGTTCGATGCCTGGCTTAAGGATCATGCGCCGGATATGCCGGTCCACACCGATCCGCGCGATGTATCGCGCTCTGACATTTACGCAGAAGACCGCTGGCAGCCGATTTTCGCCGAGATGCGTGCCAACGCCCCGGTCAACAAGGTTACCGGCACGCCTTATGGCGATTACTGGAATGTCACCACGGTCAAGGCGGTCCAGCACGTCGAATCGTTTCCGGAACTCTATTCCTCGTCGTGGGACAAGGGCGGGATCACGATTGGCGATCCGCCAGCCGATATCGATCCGGCCCGGCTGGAAGAGCGCCGCCTGCCAATGTTCATCGCGATGGACCGGCCCGATCACACCGGCCAGCGCCGCACTGTTGCCCCGGCCTTTACCCCGGCCGAGATTGCCCACCTGACCGCCGAAGTTCGGATGCGCACCGCGGCCACGCTGGATAGCCTGCCGTGGGGTGAACAATTTGATTGGGTGGACAAGGTTTCGATCGAGCTGACCACCGGCATGCTGGCGATCCTGTTCGGCTTCCCCTGGGAAGACCGCCGCTTGCTGACCTTCTGGTCAGACTGGGCCGGCGGCACCGAACTGGCTTTTGCCAAGGAGCTGCACGATACCCGCTGGGAAGTGTTTGGCGAAATGGCGCAGTACTTCAAGACGCTGTGGATCGACCGGATGGGCAAGCCGCCCCAGCGCGATCTGATTTCGATGATGATCCATTCGGATGCGATGAAGGATATGAGCCCGCAGGAATTCATGGGCAACCTGATCCTGCTGATCGTGGGCGGCAACGATACCACCCGTAACACCATGTCTGGCATCATCCACGGGCTTGACAGCTTTCCCGATCAGCGTGCGCGGTTTGAAAGCGATCCTTCGATCATCCCCAATGCCGTTCAGGAATGCATCCGGTTCCAGACCCCGCTGGCGCACATGCGGCGCACGGCTACGGCCGATGCCGAACTGTTTGGCAACCAGATCAAAAAGGGTGACAAGGTTGTCCTGTGGTACATTTCGGCCAACCGCGATGAAGAGGTGTTCCCGGATGCCGACAAGCTGATTCTGGACCGGGAAAATGCGCGGCGCCATGTGGCATTTGGCTATGGCATCCACCGCTGCGTTGGCGCGCGACTGGCCGAACTGCAATTGAAGATCCTGATGGAAGAAATGCATGCCCGCCGGATGCGGGTGAAAGTCACAGGCAAGGTTGAACGGGTCCGGGCCAATTTCGTCCACGGTTTCCGCACACTGGAAACCACAATCGAAAAATTCTGATCGCGGCGCTGCAACTTTTTGCCAGCTGCCAGCGAACCTGCCAGCGGAGGTAGCCATGACTACAGATAGCGTATTGAACCGGCGTGCGATGTTATCCTGGCTGGGCGCAGGCACTGCGGCCGCTGCGCTGGCGGCGTGCGGGACATCGGCTGAAGCCAAAAGCTATCCGGTGCAGTTCAGCGATGCTGATTGGAAAAAGCGGCTGACCGGCAGGCAATATCATATCCTGCGCGGGCGCGGCACTGAACGGCCTTTCTCTTCGGCGTTGCTGAAGGAGCACCGCAAGGGCACCTTTGTTTGCGCCGCCGATGGTAACCCGCTGTTTTCCAGCGATACCAAGTATGACAGCGGCACCGGTTGGCCCAGCTTCTGGCGACCGTTGTCAGGGGCGATTGGCACTTCGCTTGATTGGGAAACCGGCACACCGCGGACCGAAGTTCACTGTTCGCGCTGCGGCGGGCATCTGGGCCATGTCTTCAGCGATGGGCCAAAGCCAACCGGCAAACGCTATTGCATGAACGGCGATGCGCTGGCTTTCAGGGCTGGTTGATCACCCGGTAGATCCTGAAGCCTTTGGGCTGGCCCAGATCGATCGGAACCAGCCAATCAGGAACCCGCCCGGCCAGAAGATCGGCCATCAATCCGCCCGGGGCATGGTGGGCATAGGTGTTCGGCTCGGCCGCGCTGGCACACAGCACCAGTAGGCTCGCACCGTGGCGGGCCGCGATGGCGCGGGCCTTGTCCGGGTTATCAATGAACGCAGATATTACATCGCGGATCGCCAGATTGGCGCGGTGGTGGCTGCTGGCGACAACCGCGTGGTGGCTTCCGGCCAGGATCGCCGGTCCCAGATCAAGCGGCGCGAATACCGTCTGCGCCGGCAGCTTGCCAAGCCGGGCCACGCTGCGGGGCAGATCGCAGCCTGAGCTGGCTCCGGCCAGTTTGGCCACGGGTGATCGGGCCGCCTGATCGGGGCTGGATGGCCACAGCAGCAATGCCCCCACCAGCAGTATCGCAGCAAACAGCGAAAGATAGCGCAGCGGCAGTGCGCCGCGCCTGTGCGCTGTCGGATCCTGCCGGGCCCATGTCAAAATCCGGTTTAGCAGCCAGCCCAAGCCCAGCGCGCCCAGCGCCCCGGCAAACGCGATTGAGCGCCAGACCAGCAGGCCGGTCAGCAGTGCTGCCCCGAACAGCACCAGATATTCGCCCAGCAACCGGCGGTCGGTGCCATGCGCCTGCCGCCACAGCAGGACCAACGCGGCCAGCGCCAACAGCACCGGCACTCCGGCGGCGGCGGCTTGCCCCGGCGCCTGATGCCACACCGGCATCCCTTCATCGATATTGCGGTACCAGTGCTGATAGACCAGCGGATCCATCTGCCCCATGGGAGCGCCAATGCAGCCCGGCGCCAGCGTGTAAAACAGCGCCGCCCCGGCGGCTGCGCTGATGGCCAAAGCTGCCAATGCAAAGCCGCGCCGGGCCGGGGCAAAGGCGGCGGTCAGGCCGGTTACCGCCGCAACAGTCAGCAGAAAAGCAATATGAGCGGGCGCAATCGCATCGCACCATGGCTGCAAAGCCGCCGGGCCGCGGGTGCCCGCAAACAGCACGGCCAGCCCGCCCGCCAGTGCGGCCATGTACCAGCCCAATCGGCGATCGGTAGCGGGAGAGGCCAGCCAACCCCAGGCCAGAACCGCCCCGATAGCTGCAGCAAGCGGCAGTCCCTCAATCGAGATCGTCAGCCCCAGCGCCATCGCCAGCCCGGCCAGTGCGGCGGCATGATTGGCGCTGCGGACCAGCATCGGGCTGGCCGCCGCCAGCATCACGCATGCAATCTGCCAGCCGTGATGATCGATCCGCAGCGGGGTCAGCTGGGCCAGGGTTGCCGGTACCAGAACCGCACAAAGCCCGGCCAGAACCGAAACCTCCTGATCGAAGAAGCGGGCCGCTATCCGCATCGCCAAGGCCATTACACAGCCCAGCGTAACCAGCGGAATGGCAACCAGCGCAGCGGTTTCCGCCCCGTACTGGCCCAGTAGCGGGGTCAGTGCCGCGATCACCAGCGCCAGCGGCAGATCAACCAGCCGCGACCAGTGCATCGGCGTGCCGCCGGGCGGATCAATCCGGTGCTGGGCAAGATCGTACCAGCCCTGTCCAGCCAGCAGATCGCGGACCTGCACCAGCCGCAAGGCATCATCGGGATCAAAGAATTCGCGCGCCGCGATCCGGCCAAGGTAGGCCAGCGCCAGCACGGCAGAGACACCGATCCAGCTATAGGCAAAAGCGCGCCAGGGGATTGGTGACAGTCTGGCGAAGCTGGCCCCGCTTGCAGTGTGATCCCGCCCGGTCACCCGATCAGGCCACTTTGCGGTGGGCGGTAAAGACCAGATGCTTGCGCGCGAAATAATTGAACGCAAAGCTGAAGATCACGGCCAGACCCTTGAACAGGCGGACATCGGCCTGGATCAGATCGGCGGCGGAAACGATTGCGGTGGTCAAGGCCAGGCCGCCCCATGATGATACCAGGAACAGTGCCTTTTGCTGGGTACGGGCGGGCCCGCTGCCATGGGTGCCATCGGTAAAAACCGCGCGGCTTAGCAAAACCCAGATCGCCACGATCCCCAATGAATAGGCTATCGCCGCGCTCAGCCCGGGGGCAAGCGGGGTTTTCAGCAGCAGGAAAAAGCTTCCCAAATCGATCGCCAGCGCGATGCAGGATGCGGCAAAATAGCGCAAAAAACGGGAATCGCGCAGCTTTTCAAGCAGATTGGCCATTGCCCTCGCCATTGCCCTCGCCATTGCCTTCGCCACTTCCCCGGTTCCCGATCAGGCCGCTTTGCGGTTCTTGGCGATCCGGGCCGGAACATCGCGAAGCGATGCCAGCGCGGCGGCTTGATCTTCGCTCAGCGCGGCGTTGGCCGGGGCGGCGATCACCGTTTCGGCGCCTTCAGCGCCGGCTTCATGGTATTCGGCGTCCTCGTTAACGCACCAGATGTCATAGACCCGGGCACCGGCCTTGATATTCTCGGCCGTCAGCATCGCGGTCATCATCGCGTGATCCTGATTGTTATAGCGGTGCATGCCATTGCGGCCAACCAGGTGCAGCGTGGCATACTTGCCTTCCAGCTCGGCGCGCATGGCTGCAACGTGGTGGGCATAGTCTTCATCGTAAACCGGATAGGCTTTTTCCTGACGGACGACTGCGCCGCCGATCACCTGTTCGGCTGAAACCAGGCCAAGCGTGGCCATTTCGCGGGCGGCCAATGCGATCAGATCGTCATCGCTCATCGACCACAGCGCGCCGCCTTCGAAGCAGAAATATTCAAGGCCAACGCAGGCCACCCCTTCATCAGGCACCATTTCGGGCGACCACGAGCGGAAGTTCTGGATCCGGCCGACTTTGACCTTGCTGTCGTGGATGTAGATCCAGTTATCGGGGAACATGTCCTCATCGGCCCGGATCTTGAGCGCAACGGTCAGGAAATCGCGATACCGCAGGGCCTGCGCGTTGAGTGTTGTCTGGGGCAGCGGATGCAGCCGCGCGGCCAGCTCGCGCATCGGTGCAGAACTGATCACATGGCGCGCAGCAATCATCGTATCGCCGCCGCTATGGCTGGCAGTCATGCGCCAGCCGTCCTGGCCATCGCCAGTGTTTGTTGGGGCAAGCTGCTTGAGCGAATGGCCCATCAGCACTTCACCTTTGCCGGTCGCCACAATCTTGTCGCGCGCGGCGTCCCACATCATGCCCGGCCCCTGGCGCGGATAGCGGAAAGTTTCGAGCAGGGTCTTCACTTCCTGGCCGTCATTGGGCCGCTTGTTGAGGCCAAGGCTGCGTTTCAGCCCATCGATCACCGCGCTCCACAGCGAAAGCCCCTTGATTCGCTGGGCGGCCCAATCGGCGCTCATTTCATCGCAGGGCATGCCCCAGACCTTCTCGGTATAGGTCTTGAAGAAGATCGAATAGAGTTTCCAGCCGAACTGGTTGACGGTCCAGTCTTCAAAGCTTTTGACGTTTTTGTTCGGGAAAGCCTGCGCCTTGGCAAAGCTTAGCATGCACAGCGTAGAGCGCACGATGCCAAGGTTCCACAGCGCCTCGAAGGCGCGCAACGGATAGGAGTAGAATTTGCCTTCGTAATAGATCCGGCTCATCCGCGGGCGCTGGATGAAATCATCCGGCAGAATTTCGTTCCACAGATCGACCACCGCGGCGCTTTTGGAAAAGAACCGGTGCCCGCCGATATCAAACCGGTAGCCTTCATGCTCAACCGTCCGGCTGATCCCGCCGACATAGGTTTCGTCCTTTTCGATGATCGCTACCGAAAGGCCTTCCTTGGTCAGGAGATAGCCCGCAGTCAGGCCAGCCGGCCCGGCGCCGATGATCGCAACGTCAACATTGACAACCTTGGACCGCGCTTTGTCCGATCCGATCACAGTCTGGCTCATGAATTGTCCCGTTTGAAGTGCGCAGCCAGAAGTGAAGGAAATTGCCTAATCACTGGTTAACAGGCGGCCACTTCTGCTGGTTCGGGGCTGATTGCGGCCAAGCCCTGCAATCGCGCGGTCAGCCGGGCCAGTTCGTCCAGCCGAAAGCTCTGCTGAAACACCAGCCCGAACCTGGTGCCGCGCCGCCAGCGGACGCGGGCCTTGATCGTGCCAAGCTGATCGGCGCAGATTTCGGCCAACTGACCGACCGGCAGGCATTCTGTGCAGGCCAGCGCCGCGCCGTGCTGCGAAATATCGTGCAGCGCGGCGTCAAACGCCAGGCCGCCGGCGTGCAGCACGGCCGGCAGCGGGCGGGGCAAGTGGATCCGGATCGAGCGTTTGGGGAACGGTCCGGCCTCTTCCAGCAGCTTAGGGATATCAACCGGGCCACCGGCAAAGCGCAGGCCGGCGTGGGCGCCATCCTGCCAGGCAGGCGCAAGATCATAGCGCTCGCCGCCGGCCAGCTCAATCTGGCACGGGGCAGACAGATCAAGCGCGTGGAACAGGCGCACTTTCAGCCCGCCGCTGGAAACATCGCGCAATATGCACAGGAATTCGCCCTGGGCGGTCACCAGTTTTCCGGCGCGCAGGATCAGGGTAAAGCGCTGGGCTTCGCGCTGATCGTGCGGCGGGGCAATTTCCGGGGCTTTGGCGGCTTTCCTGCGGGCCATTGGATCCTTTCGCGCCGCACCAGAAAAGGGCGTAGCGCCAGGATCGGAGCTAGCCGGACGCGGCGAAATTCCGGTCAACCGCTGCCTAGGGGAATCTGCGTGGGGAGCGGGCCGGCGTTGCGCCCGCGATAGCGAAGCCCACTTCAAGATATTGGTGCGGACGGTGGGACTCGAACCCACACGAGCAAGGCTCAGGGGATTTTAAGTCCCCGGCGTCTACCATTCCGCCACGTCCGCTTCAGGCACGGCCTTACGGCAGTGCAGCGGGGGTATCCAGCCCTGGTTTGAAAGGTTTGCTGTCTGGATGCGCTATTAGCGTCTGCGCGATTGGCTTTGCACCACCGGCACGCTCCCCCTCCCGGCCACCCAATCCTAGGGTTATCCTATGGGTGGCCGGGTGGGGGAGCGGGCCGGTGGTGCAAGGACGGACGGATGCCCGTCCGCACCGCCATCAGGCGGACAAAAACTAGTCGCTGTTCAGGCGCGCGCGCATTTCCTTGCCGGGTTTGAAATATGGTACTTTCTTACCGGGAACCGAAACCGTTTCACCGGTCCGCGGGTTGCGGCCGGTGCGGGCATCGCGGGCGCGGGTGGAAAATGCGCCAAAGCCGCGCAGTTCAACCCGGCCGCCACTGGCCAGCCGGGCGGACATTTCATCAAAGAAAGTCCCGACGATTTTTTCGATTTCTTCCAGACGCAGCCCGGGATTTTCACGGGCCAGCGCTGCCAGCAGTTCGGATCGGATCATTGCACGCCTTCCACCGGATGCGCCCGCAAGGGCCATCCGTTTTGATTGGTAAAAGAGCGCGGCGCAGCTTCCGACCCGGTGCAAGCAGCACTGCACAGCAAGGATACTGCCATCACTGTCAGCAGGAAGCAATCGCGATTTTAATCTGAGGTTAACAAGTATTAACCCTGCGCCGCGATCAGGCCAGGCGATCAGGCCTGCTCAGCCAACAGCGCAGCCGGGCTGATCCCCAGCCGTTCAATCCGCCGCCGCAGCGTGGGCCATTCCCGCAGCAGGAAGGCATCACGCTCACTCTGCAGCAGTTTTGCCGCCGCGCCGCGGGCGACGAACATGCCAACCCCGCGCTGCACCTCAACCAGGCCATCCAGCTGGAACTGCTGATAGGCCTTGGCCACGGTTAGCGGATTGGCACCTTGTTGCGCCGCGAAAGCCCGCACCGAAGGCAGCATCGCGCCTTCATCATAGGTGCCATCAATAATCGCAGAAGCGATCAGATCGCGCAGCTTGAGATATACGGGTTTGCTGGATTCGGGCATGGTGCATCAGTGCCATAATACAGCGGGTCAGGCAAGCGATTTGGGCTGGTTTGCGCAATGCGCAACAAAGCAACAACGCTGACACATTTCGCTTCACACGCGCGAAATCACGGCTAGTCTCCCGGCCCATGCAGCGGCTGCATCGATCGGCCGCACAATGGGACAATTCGGGGAGCTTTTCATGAAAGATATGGGCCTGTGGAGCGAGGCGGATTGGATCGCGGCGATCGCGGTTGCCGTACTCGGCGTTTTCCTGGCAATCGGCGCTAAGGTTGCCACGCAAAGCGAGCCGGAATTTGCAGGCCACCCCAAGGGCCTGTATATGCTGTTCTTCGCCGAAATGTGGGAGCGATTTTCCTATTACGGCATGCGTGCGCTGCTGATTTTCTACCTGACCAAGCACTGGCTGTTCGCCGATGGCAAGGCCAACCTGATCTATGGGGCCTATACCAGCCTGGTCTATATCACCCCGGTGCTGGGCGGCTATCTGGCGGATCGCTACCTTGGCCAGCGCAAGGCCGTGCTGTTCGGCGGATTGCTGCTGGCCGCCGGGCACAGCCTGATGGCGGTTGAAGGGGTTGGCGGGCAAAGCGATCCGACGATCAATGTGTTCTGGCTGGCGCTTGCGTTCATCATCGTCGGCTCAGGCTTCTTGAAGGCCAATATCTCGGTGATGGTCGGCCAGCTCTACAAGCTTACCGACGTGCGCCGCGATGGGGCCTACACAATCTTTTACATGGGCATCAATCTGGGCGCGGCGATCGGCACGATCATGGTCGGCTACCTTGGGGAAACGATTGGCTGGGGCTATGGCTTTGGTCTGGCAGGCATCGGCATGCTGGCCGGGCTGGTGGTGTTCGTGCTGGGCAAAGGCGCGCTTAATGGCGTTGGCGAAGCACCCATGCCGCTCAGCAAATCCAAGGAAATGCTGCTCTATGCGGTTGGCCTGGCGTCGGTCGCGGTCATTTGGGCCTTGGTCCAGTACCAGGATGTTATCCAAAGCCTGCTGATTGTCTCAGGCGTCGGCTTGCTGGGCTACGTGCTTTATGAAACCTTCAAGCTGCCCAAGGAACCGCGCGAACGGATGTTTGCCGTGCTGTTCCTGATCAGCCTCAATCCGCTGTTCTGGGGCCTGTTCGAACAAGCTGGCGGATCGATGAGCCTGTTTACCGATCGCTTCGTTGATCGCGGCGGGGTTCCGGCTTCGCTGTTCCAGTCGATCAATCCGATCATCATCATCCTGGTTGCCCCGCTGTTTGCGGCGTTGTGGATGTGGCTTGGCAAGCGCGGCAAGGATCCTTCGGCTCCGGCCAAATTTGGCCTGGCGCTGGTGCAGATGGGGCTGGCCAATCTTGTGCTGGTCTGGGGCGCAGAAGCCTATGGCGCCGCTGCGATGACCCCGGTTTTCCTGGTCTTCGCCTATTACTTCCTGGCGACCACCGCAGAGCTCTGCCTGTCTCCGGTTGGCCTTTCGGCGATGAACCGGCTGGCGCCAAGCTTCATGGCATCGCTGATCATGGGGGCCTGGTTCTATATGACGGCGGTTGGCAATTTCGTGGCTGGAAAAATCGGTGAAGCCACCGGCGGAGAAGGCGGCGCGATGACCAAGCAAGGGCTGCTCGATATTTACGAGCTGTTTGGCTGGATCAGCATCGGCGTGGCAATTGCGGTCCTGCTACTCAGCCCGATCGTCAAACGCTGGATGCACCTCGATACGCTTGAAGATCGCGTAGAACCCAAAGCGGAGTAAGACAGGATGATCATGTGCAAAGTGGCTCTGCTCGCCGCCGCCGCTCTGGCTTTGGTGCTGGGCGGAACCGGGGCAGGGGTTGCCAAGGACAAGAAGGAAGATAGCCCCGCGGTAAAGGCGGCGCGCGATTTCAACGCCAATCCTTATCCGTCCACGTACAAGCCCTATGCCGGGCGGCCCACTTTGATCACCGGGGCAACCGTGTTTGATGGCCGCGGCGGGCGGATTGAACAGGGCGTGGTCCTGATCCGCGATGGCAAGATCGCGGCCGTGGCGGGCAGTCTGGCGGATCTGGATGTGCCGGCCGATGCACTGCGGATCGATGGCACCGGCAAGTTCGTGACACCGGGCGTGATCGATGTTCACAGCCACCTGGGGGTCTATCCCAGTCCTTCGGTAGATGCCCATAGCGATGGCAACGAAATGACCGATCCCACCACCCCGCAGGTCTGGGCCGAACATTCGGTCTGGCCGCAGGATCCGGGATTTTCGCGGGCCATCGCCAATGGCGGGGTGACCAGCCTGCAAGTGTTGCCCGGATCGGGAAACCTGATGGGCGGGCGCTCGGTCGTGCTCAAGAATGTCTATGCCCGCACCGTTCAGGCGATGAAATTTCCCGGCGCGCCTTATGGCATGAAGATGGCCTGCGGTGAAAATCCCAAACGGGTTTACGGGGCCAAGGGCCGAACGCCATCGACCCGGATGGGCAATTTTGCGGTCAACCGCGAAACCTGGATCAAGGCGCAGGAATATCGTGCCAAGCGCGATGCCGGAAAGCTGGAAAGCCGCGATCTGGCAATGGAGACGCTGGCCGGGGTGCTGGCCGGCGATATCCTGATCCAGAACCATTGCTACCGCGCCGATGAAATGGCCCAGGTGCTCGATATGGCGCGCGAATTTGGCTATAAGGTTACCGCATTCCACCACGCGGTCGAAGCTTACAAGATCGGCGATCTGCTGAAGGCCGCGGGCACTTGCAGCGCGGTTTGGGCCGATTGGTGGGGCTTCAAGATGGAAGCCTATGACGGGATCCCGGAAAACGCCGGAATCCTGTGGAAGGCCGGGGCCTGCGTGGTGATCCATTCAGACGATGAAAACGGCATCCAGCGGCTAAATCAGGAAGCCGCCAAGGCGCAGGGCGATGCCCGGCGGGCCGGGATCAACATTCCCGATGCCGATGTGATCGGCTGGTTCACCTACAACGCCGCCAAAGCGGTTGGGGTTGAAAAGATGACCGGCAGCCTGGCCGCTGGGATGATGGGCGATGTGGTGCTGTGGAACGGCAATCCGCTGTCCACCTATACCCGTCCTGAAAAGGTCTGGATCGATGGCGCACTGTTGTTTGATGCACAGGATCGCAAACGCCGCCCGGTGGCCGATTTTGAACTTGGCCAACCCGGCGAAGGAGACGTGAAATGAAACGGCTCTTGCTTGGCGCGGCGGCGCTGATTGCGCTGTCTGCTTCGCCCGCACTGGCGCAGGATGTGGCGATCACCCATGCCCGGCTGGTGATCGGCGATGGCAGTGAACCGATCGCGGATGGCACCGTGCTGGTCCAGGGCGGCAAAGTGATTGCCGCAGGGGCCGCCGTGGTGGTGCCAGCCGGTGTGCGCACCATCGATGCGCAGGGCCGCTGGGTTACGCCGGGGCTGGTCGTCGCGGTAACCGATCTGGGGCTGATCGATGTTGGCGCGGTGGATGAAAGCAACGATAGCGATGCTGATAAATCGCCGTTCAGTGCGGCGCTGGATGTCTCGGTCGCGATCAATCCCAATGACCAACCGATCCAGGTCAGCCGGGGCGGCGGGGTTACGCGCGCCGCGGTGGCGCCGATCGGCACAGGATCGATTTTTGGCGGGCAAGGCGCGGTGATCGATCTGGGGGCAGATAGCGATGCCGTAAACCGGCCGCGCGCATTCCAGTATGTCGATCTGGGGGAAACCGGCGCGCGCCGGGCTGGCGGCAGCCGGGCGGCGACCTATGCGGTGCTGCGCGGCGCATTGGGCGAAGCACGCGAACTGGCGGGGGCTCCGGGTGGGCCGCGCCGCCTCGATGCCCTGCTGACCCGCGCCGATGCTGCCGCGCTGATCCCGGTGGTAACCGGCCAGCAGCCGCTCTACGTCCATGTTGAACGGGCCGCCGATATCCGCATGGTATTGGGCCTGAAGCGCGAATTTCCGGCGCTCAAGATTGTGATCGTCGGAGCGGCGGAAGGCTGGATGGTTGCCCCGGAACTGGCCCGGGCTGGTGTGCCGGTGTTGGCCACACCGCTGACCAACCTGCCGAATTCGTTTGAGCAGATCGGGGCAACCCAATCCAACGTCGGACGGATGAAAGCTGCCGGGGTCAATGTTGCGCTGGGGGCGTTTGGCGATCAGCCGCGCTATGCCCCGCAATATGCCGGCAATCTTGTCGCGCTGACCAGGCTGCCGGGGGCCACTGGGCTCAGCTGGGGCCAGGCCTTTGCCGCGATCAGTTCTGGCCCGGCTGAGATCATGGGCATGGGTGACAAGATCGGATCGCTGCGCCCGGGCCGGGCCGGCGATGTGGTGATCTGGGATGGTGATCCGCTGGAAGCCGGCTCAGGCGTGCTTGCGGTCTATATCGACGGGGTCGAGCAACCGCTCACCAACCGGCAGACCCGGCTGCGCGATCGCTATCTGACGCCAACCGAGGGCGATTTGCCCAAGGCATATGACTGGTAAAGGGCCGCTGCCATGAACGATCAGCTGACGGTCCTGATTGCCGCTTCACTCAGCTTTATCGGCACCCATTTTGCTTTGTCGCACCCCTTGCGCAAGCCGCTGGTGGCGCGGCTGGGTGAAGGCGGTTTCGTGGGGCTTTATTCGGCTGTGGCGCTGGCAACGTTCGTTTGGATGATTTTTGCCTTCCGCGCGGTGCCGGCCGGCGATCTGCCGCTGTGGAACGGGCAACAGGATCTGGCCTGGGGGATTGCCAGCGCGATCATGCTGGCGGCCTCGGTGCTGTTGATCGGATCCTTCCAGGGCAACCCGGCGATGCCGGGGCCGCGCGCTGCACAGCTGGCCCGCCAGAAGCCCAAAGGGATCTATGCCGTTACGCGCCATCCGATGATGTGGAGCTTTGCACTGTGGAGCCTGGCCCACGTTCTGGTCAGCCCGGTTCCGCGGGTGATCGTGCTATCGCTGGCGATCGGGCTGCTCGCGCTGCTTGGCGCGCTGATGCAGGATAACAAGAAGATGCGGCTGGTGGGGGAAAGCTGGGCAATGTGGGAACGGCGCACACCGTTCATCCCCCGGCTGGCCGGGCTGCCTGCCGCCGGGCTGATAGCCTGGCTGGGCGGAACGGCGCTTTGGCTTGGCGCAACCTGGCTGCACGGCTGGCTGATCGGAATTCCGGCCGGGCTGTGGCGCTGGCTCTAGCGACCTAGCCACATCGGCTATCGACTCATTCATAGACCTAGGGCAAGAATTTCGGCGATGAAAACGATACCAATCCAAGCACCCACGCGCTTCTTGAGCGACCAGGCTTGAGCCAGATGCAATCCCTGTCGGGTCTCAGGATCGGCCTTTTGACCTCGTCGGCCTCGCGATTGGGCGGAGGTGTGGCTGAGGCTGTCATTGCCCAAGCAGAGATTATTCGCGCGAATGGCGGCGAGGCGGTTGTCTTCGCGCTGGAGGACGAACACAGCGCTGAAGACGCCTTGCGCTATGCCCCCAGCCAGGTCCATTTCAGTCGGATTGTAGGTCCAACTCAGATCGGCTTTGCCCCCGATCTGTTGAAAAAGCTGCTGGCCGCGAGGCTCGATTGCCTGCACCAACAGGGAATCTGGATGTATCCAACCCGAGCAGGTGAGCTCTGGGCGCGGCGTACAGGAAAGCCGCTGGTCATCACCCCGCAGGGCATGCTCGATCCATGGATTACCGCACGCGGCCGCTGGAAAAAAGCGCTGGCCCGGATCGGCTACGAACGCGCGGCTTGGCGCCGCGCCGCCTTCTTCCACGCGCTGACTGGCCGCGAGGCGCGGGCGATCGAGCATGAGGCTGGGCGCAGTGATAGCCTGGTCCTGCCCAATGTAGGACCGCCAGTGATTTCCGCGCCGACCAGGATTCGCGAAGCCAAGATCACCTTCATCGGCCGGATTCATCCCAAGAAGAATATCCTTGCGCTGGTTGCTGCTTGGAAGCTGCTCAACCCCGCAGGTGCGCAGTTGGTCATTGCCGGCTGGGGCGCAGACGAGGATGTTGCCGAACTCAAGGCTGCGCTGATCGGCGCGCCTGCCTCTGCCCAATTCGTTGGGCCGATCTTTGGCGAAGCCAAGCAACAGCTGCTTGAGAGATCGCGCTTCACCATCTTGCCTTCGCACAGCGAGGGCCTGCCATTGTCGATCCTCGAAAGCTGGGCCGCTGCAACCCCCTCGATTATGACAGACGAGTGCAATATTCCCGAAGGTTTCGAAATGGGCGGCGCAATCGAGTGCGGTTACGTTCCGCTCGCAATCGCAGAAGCCATCGCTGGAGCTCTGGAGTTGAACGAACCGCAGTGGCTTGAAATGGCTGCGGCGGCGCATCGCCTGGCGGCGGGACCGTTTTCGCTCGAAACCGTCGGTAGGCGCTGGGCCAATGCCTATCTGGCGGCGATTGCGGGTAAGAAATCCTAGCCTCTCGGCAGTTTCTGCAAGGCGGCCCAAGCGTCTTTGACGATCATCGGCAAGTCCGAGTGCGTCGGGATGAAACCGAGAGCGGTCTGTGCCCGGTTCGCATCGGCGACCAGCAGCGGCGGATCACCCGCGCGGGCTGCAACCATGCGCTGGGGGATCGGACGGTCGACACATGCCTCGCAAGCCCGAATCACGTCGCGGACCGAACTGCCCTGCCCGGTTCCAAGATTGAGCGTGAGCGAATCGCCCGTTCTGAGCAAGTGCGTGAGCGCGAGGACGTGGCCGTGCGCTAGGTCGGTGACATGGATGTAATCGCGGATGCAAGTGCCGTCAGGAGTCGGGAACGTGTCACCGAAGACCTGGATCTCGTCGCGCAGCCCCAGCGCGGCCATCAGCACCGACGGAATCAGGTGGGTTTCGGGTTTATGGTGCTCTATCAACTCGCCTTCGGGATCGGCCCCGGCGGCATTGAAATAGCGCAGGATCGCATAGCACAGGCCATGCGCGTATGCCGTATCGCGGACCATTTCTTCGCAGATCAGCTTGGTCCGGCCATAGGGATTGATCGGGCGCTGCGGCGTGTCTTCATCGATCGGTGAATGTACAGGCTCGCCATAGGTCGCGCAAGAACTGGAAAAGACTAGGGTTTTGAGCCTAGTCGCGGACATGGCATCGAGCAGGCTGGACATCCCGACGACGTTGTTGCGGTAGTATTTCTGCGGATCACTCACCGATTCGCCCACATATGCCGAAGCCGCGAAGTGCATCACCGCCTGAGCCTGGCTCTCACGGAGCACCGCTGTTAGACGATCAGTATCGAGCACGTCGCCCCGATGCAACGGCCCCCATTTGACTGCTTCGATGTGGCCGGTGCTAAGGTTGTCATAGCTCACCGCCAGGTAGTTCGCCGCTGCCAGTGCTTTGCAGGCATGGCTGCCGATAAAGCCCGCCCCGCCGGTGACCAGCACTACAGGTTTCGTATTGGCCATCGGATCATCCTGATTTGTCGTTGGAATCGAGCGGATCTAACGTTCTCTGCCAGCGCTAGTCTAAACCGGCGGAGAACGAAAGGGGGTCATGCCAACATTTGCGCTTGATTGACGTTTTGGACTGGCAACCAGCAGGCGAGCACCCTAATCTTGCCCATTCAATCTTTGGGAGAAAGACGCGATCGAACCGCTCGATGCCGCTCAAACCCGCCCGCTCGAAGGCGGAGCCAGTTTTACGCTGGGCAACCGGCTGTTCCGGGTGTTCTGGATGCTCGGCTGGCTGGTTTTTGCGCGCTTTACGCCGCCGCCACTGCATGCCTGGCGGCGGCTGGTCTTGCTGGCATTCGGGGCAAAAGTGGCTCGCGGCGCGCGGGTTCATGCCAGCGTGCTGATCTGGCACCCGGCCAATCTGGATCTGGGCGAGCTGGCACTGATTGGCCCAGGCGTGCGGCTATACAATCAAGGCCGGATCACGATCGGCGCGCGCACAGTGGTCTCGCAGCGGGCGCATATTTGTGCCAGCACGCACGATGTAAACGACCCGCACTTTCAGCTGCAATTGCGCCCGATCATGATCGGCGATCACTGCTGGGTTGCCGCCGAAGCATTTGTCGGCCCAGGGGTGACGATGCATGATCGATCGGTATTGGCGGCGCGCGGCGCGCTGTTCGGCGATGCCGATGCGGACGGGATCTATTCAGGAAATCCGGCCACGCTGCTCAAACGCCGTGCGCTCAGGGTATTGGATCCAGACTAACGTCTTCCAGCCAAACACTTCCTGCACCCGCAGCCAAGGCAAAGCTCAGCCGCTGTTCCGGACAGTCCGCCGGGACTACAGTGGTTGCAAACCAGCGCCCGCTGGCACGGTCAAGCTGCGGCTCAAGCCAGATTTCGGCCTGACCCTTGCAGCTTAGTGCAGCGCGGATTTTATCGCTTGGTTTACCGTCATTTTTGCCGGCCAGCCAGGACAGTTGATAGCGCCCAGAGGCTAGCAGCAACAGCTTTGCAAGGAAACGCCGCATGACTGGAGGCGTTCCATCGATGGCCAGCCGCTGGCCGTTGCCCGCCGCAAGCGGCACCGCGCTCAACAATACATCGCCGTTGCCAACAATCTGCCAGCCGAACGGATTGCGGGCCCCCTGCAGGTTTAGCGCGGCAAAACCTTCATCGCCCAACAGCGCGTTGCCGGCTTCGGGGCATTGCGCCGCCCAAAGCTCGCGGGCTTCCTGGTAGAGCCGTTTATGGATCATTGCCGCCGCCAGATTGGCACTGGCATCGCAGCCCACCTCAAACCCGGCCCTGGCCGCATCAACCAGCACCCAGCCGCGCTGGCGCAGCACTTCGGGCGGCAGATCGAACACTTCGTTGAGGTATTTCCCTAGCCAGGCCGTTTCCAGATCAAGCCGCTCCACCAATGCAGCGCGGGCTTCGGGGTTGCGTTCAACCGGATCGATCAGGGCCTGCTGGCCAACCAGTGTCGGCTGTTGGCGAAGCAGCGCATCAAGCCGCATTGCCGCCGCATCATAATCGCGCGCTTCCAGTGCCTGATTGAGCCAATAGGCCTGGGTAATCGGCACACGCCAACCCATCCGCCCGGCTAGCCGAAAGGCCCGCTGGGCCAGCGGAGTATTGCCGCCGCCCAGATTGCCGGCCGCAAACAGCGCCACGGCTTCGGCATTAACCGGGGAGCGGTCGATCGCGTGCCAGCCATATGCAGCCGCATCGGCGCTGCGCCGGGCGGCCAGGGCCTGCCCGCCCAAAGTGCGCAGCGCGGCACTGGCAAATCGGGTGGGCACCTGCGCAGCAATTGCGGGATCGGTCCGGGCCATCCGGTCCAGCCCGCTCACCGCACTCAGCCCGCCCAAGGCCAGGCCTGACAGCAGGATCAAGGCCCCCCGCAACATGGTTCAGCCTTTCTCTGCCCGGCTTTCATACTGGTAATAGTGATAGCCGTAGTATTCCGAGTAGCGGTTGCCGGATTTGAGCGGATCGAACTTGGTCAGCAGTGCTCCAAGAATGACCGGACGCATCGCCCGCAGTCGGCGCAGCGCGGTCTTCAGCGCGCCGCGCCGGCTTCGATCGGCTTCGACCACGAACACCACGCCATCGGCCAGCGCAGCCAGCATCGGCGCATCGGCCAGGCCCAGGATCGGCGGACTATCGACCACTATCACATCAAACTGGCCAGCTGCTTCTTGCAGGATTTCCTCAATCCGGGCGGTCGATAACAGCTCGGTCGGGCTGGGGGGAACCGGCCCGGCGATCAGCACCGCAAGCTTCGACCCTTCGGCCTTGACGAGCGCCGACGACAGAGGATCATGCGAGGTCAGCAGCGTGGAAAGGCCGTGCTCTCCAATCAGGCCAAGGCGGCGGTGCAGCGATGGGCGGCGCATATCGGCATCGACCAACAGCACGCTTTTGCCCATCCGGGCAAAGCCTTGCGCGATTGCGATCGCAGTCGTTGTCTTGCCTTCAGCGGCCTGGGCAGAGGTGACCAGCATGATTTGCGGCAAGCCTTCTGGCGTCGAATACATCAACGACCCACGCAGCGAATTGTAGGCCTCTGAGACCGGCGATTTGGGGTCACGCATCGCGTTATCGGGATCATCATCGCGGGTTTGCGGAACAACTCCCAACAGCGCCAGGTTAAGCTTTGCCTCGATATCTTCAGGAACGCGGATCGCGTCGTCAAACTGATCCTTGAAGAACACCACCAGTGCGGCCAGGCCCAGCCCGATCACCAGCCCGGCCAGAAGATTGTTGAACAAATTGGGCGAGCTTGGGCCGCGCGGCACTTCGGCGGCGTCGATCATCGAAACGTTGCTGAGGCTGACCCCGGCAATGGCGTTGAGGGTCTTGAAGCGTTCGAGCAGCCCATCGTACAGTTGGCGGTTGGTATCGACTTCGCGCGAGAGCAAGTTGTACTGCACCGAACGGTCCTGTTCGGACATGGTTTCGCCCTTGAGCCGGCTAACCTGAGCCTGCAGCTGGCGCTCGGTTGCCAGCGCAGCATCGTATTCAGAACGGACCGAAGCGCGGACATTGTTGGCCGCTACTTGCAGTTGGCGATTGATCACATCGAGCTGCGATTGTTTGGCCCGGACGCTGGGATAGTCTTCAAGATGGCGCGAGCGATCCTGGGCCAGATCGGCCTCTACCGATGCCTTCTGGTTGAGCAGCGAAACCACCGTCGGGTTTGCAAGCACAGCCGGGGCTGACATCAGCGATCCGCCCGAAACGGCGCGCCAGCGGCCTTCGGCCTGGATCCTGGCCGCCGTGGCTTCATTGGCAGCATTGTTGAGCTGCTGCAGACTGGCCCCGATCACCGATCCATTGCCGCCTGATTTGCCATCCGGGCCTTCACTGGTGGCGATCCGGATGATCCCGGCGGAACGGGCATAGTCGTTGAGGTCGCGCTCGCTTTTTTCAAGCTTGGTCTTGGCCTCTGTCAGCTGCTCACCCAGAAAGTTGCGGGCATAAGCCGACGAATCAAATTTGCGATCCAGGTTCGAATCGATGAATTCGCTGGCATAGGCGTTGGCCACTTGTGCACTGAAGGCGGGATTGGTTGAATTGTAGCTGATCTTCACGATCCGCGAATCGCGCGGGAGTTTTACCGAAAGGTGACCCGCCAAAAGCCCGGCTGCCTGCATTTTCAGGTTTTCTGCCGATGTGCCGGCTGCTGGTGGCTGCAGGCCCTGGGCCTGATACAGCACCGGATTGCCAAGCAGGCTCAGCTTTTGCGCCACCCGAAGTGCCATTCCACGGCTGGAGATAATTTCGGTTTGGGTTTTCAGAAACCGGTCAATGTCCCATCCGGCTTCGTTCATTTCGTCTGGCTGGTCTTCCTTGGAACCCAGAACCCGTCCGCTTGAATCGTTGATCTGGATCGAAACCACCGCATCATACCGCTTGGTCTGCATCCATGTGGCAACCAGTGCGACTGCCAGTGCCGCTGCGACGATCGCCGCGATCAACCACAGATTGGCGCGGATTGCCGCCACGATATAGCGAAAATCGAAGGCCGAACGCGCCTGACCCAGCCGTTCGACTTCATCATGCAGATCATGATCGCCGAGGCCGTGGGAAGCGCGATGCGGGGCAGGGAGCGTGGTGGACAAGGACAGTTCCTAGCGGAAAATGTAGAACAGGTTGAAGACCGGGGCGGCCTGCAGGAATTGCCGCCAGGCATCCTTCAGCGCCGAACGGCCCACCACGATGGTATCACCAGCCAGCACCGCCGGATCAGGGGCGCGGCCTTTGCGAATATCGTCAAGATTGAAGCGCGCACCCAGCCGCTGGCCGCTGACCACCCGAAAGATCATCACTTCGTCAAGCTTCGCGCTGTCGGTCGGGCTTTTGGCCTGGGCGATCGCGCTAAGCAGCGTGGTATTGGGCAGGGCTTCGAACACACCGGGTTCGCGCACATCGCCTTCAACCGTGTAATTGGTGCGTTTGCGGTCGGTGACAATAACGGCAACCTGCGGATCGCGGATATACCGCGCGCCGAGCCGGCGGGTCAGATCATCGCGCAATTCCCCGGGATGCCGCCCGGCGGCGATCACTTCGCCGGCCAGGGGAACCTGAATGTTCCCTCGTGAATCAACTACGTAGGCATCCGAAGTAAGCTCCGGCTCGCCCAGGACCCGGACCGAAAGCCGGTCTCCAACGCGGATCACATCCTCATCGGGCCAGTTTTCAGTATTGGGGAAAACGGCATAGGCGGCCGGCCCCACAGGCAGCGGATTGGGCGATTGGCGCAGGCCGCAGCCGGCCAGAACCAGCACCGCCAGCATAATCGCAACCAGCCGAACTGGTTGGCGCATCGGCATCACTCATGATCCTTTTCGTTCGATCTGTCGAAGGCTGGAATTGGGTTGGCCAGCAGCATCGCAGCACACAGTGCGCCAATAGCCGCTAATGCCATGGATCGAAATGGATAATCAACCATCGAATGGAGCGCGAGCACGGCCAGCACGGTGCCTGCAAACATTGCCTCGGCCCGTGCAGACCGGTTGGCCCTGAGCCGGGCCTGCAAGGCCGCGCGGGCGATCAGCGCAATTACCGCCGCCCAGGCAATCAAGCCGAACAGTCCGGCTTCGACCGACAGCTCGACATATTCATTATGAGCCCGGTTGGGCATGGCCGGACGAACCACCTCAAGCCGCTCTTCCGCCACCAGCGCCGGCACGAAATTGCCCATGCCAACCCCCACTGGATAGTGTTTGCGCGCGGTGTAAAGTCCATCCTTCCACAGTTCGACCCGCAGTTCCTTGTCAAAGCTGAAGCGCTGGCCAATCCTGGCCATTGCCGGGTTGAGCTGAAGCAGTGCTACCAGCGCAATTGCCAGCACAGCGGCCAAAGCCAGGGCGCCCAGCGCAGTCTTGCGGCTAAGCTGCGGCATCCAGCTTTTCAGCAGCGCCAGCGCTGCCAGGATTGCCAGCGGCAACAGGCCAATCCCCATCCGCGATGTGGTGAAGAACACGCCGAACGAAAAAAGCGCGATGCCCAGCGCCGAAAGCCCCAGAACCGGCCCGGCACGGTTCGGCAGATATCCACGAATCGCCGCGATTCGGATGGCCAGAACCCAGCCGATCAATGCCGCCAGCAAGAGGTCGGCAGTTGCGTTGTGATTGGCTTGGAAGCCGCGCAGAGTTGGGGTGGTCACGCCGTAAAACTGCACCAGGCTATCGGGGCTGGCGGTCAGCTGGATGGTCCCCACGGTCAGGCTGGCAAGGCCTGCAAGCACCACGGCCAGCGCCAGCACCAGCCGGGTTCGCAGCGGCAAGGTTGAAACCACCACCAGCAGCACCAGCGGCGGCAGCAGTGAAAGCAGCGAAGCCAAGGTCCGGTCAGCCGCCATGGTCAAAGGACGCCAGGTATCCTGCCGGCCGATCAGCGAAAGCGCTTCAATCTCTGCTTCGCGGCCCGGCAGGGCGTGCCACAGGGCGGGCGGCAGCGGCACCAGTTGAACGATCGGGACCGCCGCTGCGAACAGACAAACCAGCCATGCCGCACCCGGCACCTTGCGCCATGCATCGCGCGTGGCGGGCAGCAAAAACCAGGCCGCGGCGACCGCCAGCGCCAGCCATTCAAGCAGCAGTTCGGGAAGCGGCGCAGGCGATCCCCCGCCGCCCAGCACCAGCGCGCAGGCCAGCAGCAGTCCGGCGCCGATCGCGCCTGACAGCGGCAGTGCCGGATCGGCCGCAATGTGAGGTGTCAAAACGGGCAAGTGCGACTCGCGAAATTACGGATGCCGGGGGAAGGGCACTCATGATACGCATTTGATCCGAGGGCAACCGGCGAATCTGGCGCAGGAAGCCTTCAGGCCTGTCACCAGGGATTGGCATGCAGCGGGTTGCTGTGTTCGGCTTTGACAGCAGCGCATCCGCGCGCGAAAAGCGGCCAATGACTGATGAAGAAGAAAAGCGGCTCCACCGCCGCCGGTTCTATCCTGCCGAACAGGAAGCCGAATTCGTCGAAGCGCACGTGGTTTCGACCCCGCAGACCCAGAGCGAGGCCTACAAGCTGGCCTACCGCGATACCGATTTTCTGCTGCGCGAGGAGCTGCGCCCGGTGCGCTTTCAGCTGGAATTGCTGAAGTGCGAAATGTTGCTGGAAGAGGCAAAGATCGGATCTACGCTGGTCTGCTATGGATCGGCCCGGATCCCCTCACCCGAGGAGGCCGCCGACCTGATCGCCAAGGCCGCGCCAGAAAAAAAGGCGGTGGCGCAAAGGCTCGCCGCCAAGGCCAAGTATTACGAGGAGGCCCGCAAGCTGGGTGAGATCGCCGCGAAATGCGCGATCATCGAGAAGGGCATGCGCCAGTTCGTGGTCTGCTCGGGCGGGGGACCATCGATCATGGAAGCGGCCAATCGCGGCGCTGCTGAAGCCGGGGCGGAAACCATCGGGCTCAACATCGTGCTGCCGCATGAACAGGCCCCCAACAAATATGTGACGCCCGATCTGGCGTTCCAGTTCCACTATTTCGCGCTGCGCAAGATGCACTTTCTGCTGCGCGCCCGCGCGGTGGCGGTGTTTCCGGGTGGATACGGCACGCTTGATGAATTCATGGAGCTTTTGACCCTGATCCAGACCGGCAAGATGAAACCGATCCCGATCCTGCTGTTTGGCCGGGAATTCTGGAACCGGGTGGTTAATTTTGAGGCGTTGGCCGATGAAGGCGTGATCAACCACGAGGATCTGAAACTGTTCGAATGGGTTGAGACGGCCGAGGAAGCCTGGGCGAAAGTGGTGGCGTTCTACGATTTGTAGTGGCCGGCCAGACTATTGGTTCAGCCCGATAGCCTGGCCAGCAACAACCCTGCCGCTAAAACCGGCCGATCGGAATATCCGCACCCACTTTGCAAGCCAGCATCGCCGCGCCGGTCTGGAGCAGGACTTCGCCGTCCTCAACCGATCCGGCCACACGGACCAGATCGCCTACGGTCAGGCGCCGTTCGCCGCCAAAATCATGCGCGGCGCGGGCCAGGCGGTTGACCTGCCCGGTGCTGAGGTGCCCGCGCAGAAATTCGGCCGCGCAGCCTGCCTGATTGGAATTGAGGCCATAACGCTCCAGCGCGTTGGAGATCTGATAACGATTGGCCATGCAGCCCGAAAGGGCCAGGGCAATCATGGGAACATATACGAACGGACGCATGGGCGACTCCGGCAAATTGGTTTACTTGAGGCCTGCCGTAGCCCGGCCTTGCTGAACCTTGGCTTGCCGATTGCACGGCGCAGCGCGCCGTGCGAACAGTTCGCCGAACGCAAGGGGGAACAATGCCGGACAGCCAAACAGGCCTGACGCGCAGCCAGACTGGGGCCTTTGCGCTTGTGGTGCTGGCCGCGCTGGTGCTGCGCGCGCTGGCCTATGCCCCGTTCGATATCAGCCACGCCGATGAGATCATGCAATACCTTGAACAGGCCAAGCGGATCGCAACCGGCGCCGGGATTGTTCCATGGGAATACCGTTTCGGAGCCAGGAACAGCCTGATCCCGCAGCTTTTGGCGCTGCCGTATTGGCTGGGGCATGCGCTTGCACCCGGCTCATTGGCGGGGATGCATGCCGCGCGGATCACGGGAATCGCGCTGACGTTGCTGGTGCTGCCAGCGGCCTGGCGGCTGGGCGCGCTTACTTCGGCGGCACATGGTCTCGCGGCGCTGTTTGTCGCGGCAGTGTGGTATGAAAGCGTGCTGTTCTCAACCCTGCTGCTGTCAGAGGTTATTGCCGCCGGGCCGCTGCTGCTGGGTGCTGCGCTGATGCTTGGGCCGGGCCGCAGTGCCAAGGCGCTGCGCTGGGCCGGGCTGGCGCTGGGCCTGGGGGTGGTGCTGCGGTTGCAATATGCACCCTTCGCCGCCGTGCTGGCCATCGCCTGCCTGAAGCTTGATCGGCGGGCCTGGTGGCTGCTGATCCAAGGCGGATTGTGCGCTTTGGCGCTCTGTGCGCTAAGCGATCTGATCGCCGGGCAAGTGCCGCTGCGCTGGATCTGGATCAACTTTCAATTCAATATGATCGAAGGCCGCGCGGCGCGCTTTGGCCGCGAACCGGCACTGGCCTATCTTGGCATGCTGCTGGTGCATCTGGGCCCGCTGGCGGTGTTCATTGCGGCCGGAGCGGTTTTCTCTCCCGGGCGCTATCGCCCGCTAGTCTATGCGCTGGCGGTCAATTTGCTGTTCCACAGCATGATCGCGCACAAGGAATACCGCTTCATCTGGATCAGCGTGCTCGCGGCGCTGATCCTTGCTGCCATAACATCGGTCAATTTGGCACGGCGTTCGGCGGCGGCGCGCGGGATGCGGCTGGGCTGGGGCGGGATGGTCGTTCTCGCCGTAGTCTGGCTGATCGTTGGCCTTTCCGCGAATGCCCGTTCGGGCGGGGCATATTCATTGCGCGGCGGCGCACCGATACCGCTGGCCGCACAGGCCGGGGTTGGGCAAGGCAAGGCCTGCGGGATCGCGCTGCCCGATCAGTGGCGCGCGCATCTGGTGCCTGCGCTGCTTCCGCGCGAGGTGCCGCTTTATGTTGCGCCAGAAGCAGTGAAGGCCGCGATCGAGCCGCTGCCGCCGGGCATTGCCGCATCCGCCAATGTGCTGGTATTCCCCGATCTTCCGCGCGGGACTACGGGGTATGTCGAACAAGGCTGCTATACCAACGGCGTGATCCGGGCCTGCACCTATGTCAGGCCGGGCGCTTGTAGTGCCGATCCGTACTGGACCTATCAGGCCGTCCTGGAGCGCGAAACGCTCTAACGCACCAAATGCGCATGGGCGATTGCCACCGCCAGCGCATCGGCGGCATCGGCCCCGGCCAGCTTGACGCCGGGCAGCAGCACCCCCAGCATCGCCTGGATCTGCGCTTTTTCTGCCCCGCCGGTGCCCACAATCGCCTTCTTGACCAGCCGCGTGGCATATTCTGCCACTGGCAGGCCGGCACGCGCCGCCGCCAGCAGGCAAACTCCGCGGGCCTGCCCCAGCTTTAGCGTCGATTGCGGGTTCTTGTTGACGAACACTTCTTCCACCGCGGCGCAATCAGGCCGGTGCCGAGCGATCACATCGGCCAGTTCGGCATCAAGCGCAACCAGCCGCTCTGGCAACGACTGTTTGGGGTCGGTCTTGACCTGACCATTGGCAATATGGCTCAGCCGGTTGCCTTGCTTGGCCACAATCCCCCAGCCGGTGCAAGTCAGCGAAGGATCAATACCCAGGATCAGCATGTCAGACCCGGATCCCCAGCCTGGGCCCGAAATGGGTCATCAGCAGATACAGCGCGATTGTCAGCGCACAACCGGCGAGCAGTGCCAGCCAAAACCCGTAACCTTGCCGCAGCATCCACGGCAACAAGAGGAACATCGGCAGGCTGGGGAGCACGTACCAAAAGGTCGCTTCGGCATGGACGGCCATGTTCTCGGGATCGGGTCTGGTGTTCCACAGCAGGATCATACCCAGCACGGAAACCAGCGGCAGCGAAGCAATTAGCGCGGCGAATGTGGGCAATCGCTTGCCGATTTCGGCAATGGCCACGATCAGCGCGCCAGAAAGCAGCGCTTTCGCGGCCAATTGCAGCATCAGCCCAGCTTTTCCATCACTTCGTCGGAGATTTCATAGTTGCCCCAGACGGTCTGGACGTCGTCATCATCGTCAAGCACATCGATCAGCTTGAGCAGGGTGGCGGCTTCGCTTTCGCCAACTTCGGCCTTTAGGCTGGGCTTCCACGCCAGCTTGACGCCGACGGCCTCACCCAGAGCTTTTTCCAGTTCGCGTGCGACGGGGTGGAGGTTTTCAACCGCGACCCAGATCGCGTGGCCGTCTTCATCGCTTTCAACGTCATCGGCCCCGGCCTCAAGCGCGGCTTCAAAGACCGTGTCGGCATTGCCGACGCTGCCGGGATATTCGATCAGCCCAAGCCGTTCGAACCCGTGGCTCACCGCGCCCGAGGCACCCAGATTTCCGCCGTTCTTGGCAAAGGCAGTGCGGACATTGGTAGCGGTGCGGTTGCGGTTGTCGGTCAGGGCCTCAACGATCAGGGCAACTCCGCCCGGGCCGTAACCTTCATAGCGCACTTCTTCGTAGTTATCGCCGTCGCCTTTGCTGGCCTTGTCGATCGCACGCTGGATATTGTCCTTCGGAACCGATTGGGCCTTGGCTGCATTAACCGCAGCGCGCAGCCGCGGGTTAAAATCCGGATCGGGCATGCCCATCTTGGCCGCAACGGTAATTTCGCGGGAAAGCTTGGAAAACAGCCCCGCGCGTTTTTTGTCCTGGGCACCTTTGCGGTGCATGATGTTCTTGAATTTGGAATGGCCGGCCATGGGAACCTGTTGCAGCTGAAGTTTTTTGGTTGCTGCGGCCCTTACACCGGGCAATGCGGACGAAGCAACCATGCCGAAAGTTTGGTAGTGTCTCAGTTTGAATTTTCATCGCCGCGCTTCTTGTAAGGCCCGCGAGCCTTGGGAGCCGGTGCCAGCTCGTCAATCTTGGCAATCACATCCTCAAGCGACCACAGCCGATCAGTGATGCCCGCTGCCATAGCAGGTGACATGCGCAGCGTCTTGTGAATGCGGGTGAAGTTGTAGAACACAAAATAAAGCGCCAGCGCGTGAATATGGTTGTCCAGCTTCTTGGAGAAGCCGTTGGTCAGCCGGGTGAATCGACGCATGGACATACGCATGGTGAGGTTCTGGCGCTCGACATAGCTTGTCGAAACGTGGGCAATGTCTGGATTGCCTTCCCGGCGAATTCTCTTGATGCCAGTGCATTCTGCCGGGCTGTAGCGGCCCGGTGCAGTGATCGTGGGGCCGTAGAGCTTCACAAGCTGGGCAAAGTCCACATCACTGCCGAACGCGCCTTCCACGGCCTCAAGGTAGGCCTTGTGACCATCGGTTGTAAGCTGGACGCGGTTGGCAAGGCGGGCCTGTAGATCGTCCATCAGCACCATTGCGCTTTCGCCCGAACGGTCACCGACAAAGTAGGACACGATCAGCTTGGTATCGGCGTCAATCGCGGTCCATGTCCAAACGTCGCCAGCGCCTTCCGGTGCGGCCTTGGCCGTAGCCACGTTCTTTGCTTTGGCATGGCAGAACGACCAGATTTCATCGCACTGGATGCGGCTCGCTTTGACGTTGCGCACGGTTTCGTCATGCAGGATCAGGCAGGCCTCGCCAGCTTCAACAAGCAGCTTGGAAACCGTGTTGATCGACACATCAGCAACGCGGCTGATCGAGCGCATGGATGAACCCTCGCACAGCATGGCGAGGATTTGGACGCGCTTGGAGAGGGGCAATTTATTCATGTGCATTATATAAATTGACAACAACGTGAAGTCAATTTATATTTATACAAACGACGAAAGGTTTTTATATATGCCCCTCTATCAGGTTCCCGTTCTCACGCCAGATGACATCGCAGTAGTCGAAATGATAAACGATCTCCGTCAGAGACTTAGGCACTACATTCAAAGTAACCCACAGCGTTGGAGCGGGATGCTTCGTCGCAGCACAATGGCGCGCGCCATCCAAGGTTCAAACAGCATCGAAGGTTACCATGCTACAATGGACGATGCGATTGCGGCAGTAGATGATGAGGAGCCGATGGATGCTAACGAGGAAACTTGGCGTGAAATAATCGGATATCGTAACGCAATGACCTATATCCTTCAGCTATCTGAGGACGGTCAATTTGAATACCATCCGCAGTTGATTCGAAGCCTGCATTTCATGATGCTTCAGCACAGCTTGAAAAAGATGCCAGGCCGATGGCGACCGGGGGACATTTATGTCGTGAATGAAGCGACAGAGGAGCGGGTATATGAAGGTCCTGATGCTCTAGCGGTTCCAAGGCTTATTGATGAATTGATGGACTATCTAAATGCCTCAACCGACTGCCCCGTGGTCGTGAAGGCGGCAATGGCTCACCTTAATTTCACCATGATCCATCCTTTCAAAGATGGGAACGGACGCATGGCCCGAGCCTTGCAAACTCTGGTTCTCTCTCGGGATGGCATAATAAGTCCAATCTTCTCATCTATCGAAGAATGGCTCGGGCGTAACACACCGGCATACTATGAGATTCTGGCTCAAGTCGGAAAGGGCGCATGGCATCCTGAAAATGATGCCCTTGCTTGGGTCCAGTTTTGCCTGCGCGCACATTTTCAACAGGCTCAAACCATTGAAAAGAGAAATGAATGGTTTGGGAAGATTTACAATGAAATAAGCCGGATTGCGACTGTCAATCACCTCAATGAAAGGATGAATATCGCCCTTATGGATGGAGCGCTCGGCCATCGGGTGCGCGCAGGGCAATATCGTGTCGAGAACGAACTGTCTGACGTAGTGGCAAGCCGCGACCTTAAAAAACTATGCGACGCAGAATTGCTCATACCTCATGGCGAACGGCGTGGTCGTTTTTACACCGGGTCGAAGAGCCTCCAAGAAATCGCTCAAAGAACAAAAATCAGCGGTCGTGCGGACGATCCTTACGAACTGCTCCGCGAACGGCAGGAGGGTGAGGCTTCGCCTCAACTTCCTCTGTAATCTCGCCAGTGGCGATCTTGCCGATCATCACGGCAAGGCCGATAGCGTCGGCTGGGCGCTTCTCTCCGCGTGGGCCTTTAGGCATCAGGCCGCCCCCAAGTGTTTTGCCAGTTCAACGGCCGCTTGCAAATCATCTGATCTCATATCGAGGTTCACCGGTGCCGATCCACCACGCATTAGGCCGCCTAGATTCCAAGCCTCCCGCGTTTTGCCTTTGCCGGGAGTCGTGATATCTCCGATCAAGCAATCGTGCGATGTGGGATCAATGCCGATGATCTCCACTGGATACGAGCCGACAGACTGAGTGCTGACGGGTTCGATTAGGATCGCTGCCATATTACCTCCATGCTTTGCGCTAAGCATATAGGCGCTGCGGCTGGAATGCGATAGCCGATCCATCAAAATTCAAACTGAGACACTACCGAAAGTTTTGCAAGGTATGACCCCCATCATGACTGATACCGATTTGACGCCGCGCACTGTGTTGAAAGACTTTACCGGATTTCTGCGCCGCCCGCAGGTTATGGCTGGCGGCGGTTTGCGCAGCACTGGCAATTGGCGGCGTTGGACCTGGCTTACGGCGCTGATGGTGGCCGTTCTGCTGGGCGCGATCCTGCCGCTTTTGCGCCTGTGGCAATATGCCTTCAGCCTGCCTGATCCGGTCGCCTTTGAACAATTCCCCAAGGAATGGCTGGTGCCGACCGTAGTGATTCTGGCCCCCGTGAGCGAGGAGTTGCTGTTTCGCGGCTGGCAAAGCGGCAGCCGCACGGCGCTGTGGCTGCTGGTTTGCGCAGCTGCGGGGATCGGTGCTTTTGTGCTGGCGCTTTCACCGCAATGGGCGATGCAGGCGTTGGTCTTGCTGCTGGCGGCTGTGGCGGGGGCCTTGGCCGGTTGGCTGATCTTGCGCAAGAAGCCGGGCCCGCTGGGCTGGTTCGCGCGGTTCTATCCGGCCATTTTCTATTGCGCCGCAGCGCTGTTCGCACTGGTCCATCTGGGCAATTATGGCACCGCCAGCCTGATCGCGGTGCCGCTTGTTTTGCCCCAGTTCTGGGCCGGACTGGTGCTGGGCCATATACGCCAGCAAATCGGCCTATGGGCAGCAATTGCCGCGCATGCGGTGGCCAATGGCGTTACGATTGGACTGGCGCTGGCGTTTGGTTAGAGCAGCCTCTGCCACCAACCGACATCACGCCAACTGCCAAGCTTCCAGCCCACCTCACGGTAGACCCCCAGAGCCGTAAATCCCATGGCTTCGTGCAATGCGATGCTCCCAGGGTTGGGCAGGGCGATCCCGGCAAATGCGGCGTGGAACCTGCGATCCTTGAGCCAGGGCAACAAGCTGCCGTAAAGTGATCGCCCCAATCCCCGGCGCGCAAAGGCGGGGTCAATATAGACCGCGACATCGGCTGAAGAGGCATAGGCCTGGCGCGTCCGGTGGGGCGATCCATAGGCGTAGCCGGCTATCTGCCCGCCTACTTCCGCCACCACCCAGCCGTGGGTGGTGGCATACGATTCTATTCGCCCGGCCATTTCCGCAGGATCGGGCGCGGTTAGCTCAAAACTGGTCCAGCCATCAGTAACAAACGGAGCATAGATTTCGGCGCAGCGCGGTGCATCGGCGGCTGTAGCGGCGCGAATTTGACCCGCGCCGTGGGTCACACAAGCACGGCCGTGCCTGAAATGCTGACCATCAACATCGAACCGGCTTTGCCCAGAACTTCATAATCGATATCGACCCCGATCACCGCATTGGCCCCCATCGCTGCGGCCTTAGCCTGCATCTCGGCCATTGCCTCGTCACGGGCGCGGGCCAGAACTTCTTCGTACTTGCCAGAGCGGCCGCCGAAAAAGTCTGAGAACGAGGCAAAGATATCGCGCACCACATTGGCCCCTGCGATGACTTCGCCGGTGATAATGCCAAGATATTGCTGAACCGGACGCCCTTCAATCAGCGTAGTGGTGGTGACAATCATGGATGATCCTTTCGGTTGGGCTTGGCGTCACACACTAAGGCGATCGGGATCTGGATCAACCCAGTCCCAGTGCCGCTTTGTAGAGATCAAGGATTGCTTCCATTTCGGCGCGGTCGTCGGGCTTCATCTTGCGCAGGGCAACAACCTTGCGCATGATCTTGGCATCATAACCAACCGCCTTGGCTTCGGCATAGACGTCCTTGATATCATCACCGATGCCCTTTTTCTCTTCTTCGAGGCGTTCGACACGCTCGATCAAAAGGCGCAGGCGGTCGTCGGTGGCATCGGCCATGTGGGGTCACTCCGGTGAGATGAGAATCGGTTGCCCGCTCTTAGTGGGCGGGGGCGTTCAACTTCAAGCTCTCGGCCATACGATCAAGCTGTTCCTGGGTCGCTTCCCTGTGGAAACGTGCTTTCCATGTCGCGCTGGGCATCCCGTGGATCAGTTCGCGCGCGGCTTCTTTGTCAAACGGCGCACCGGCATCACGGATCCAGTCGGCCAGGCAATTGCGGCAGAACCCGGCCAGCCCCATCAGTTCGATGTTCTGGGCGTCATGGCGGTGGCGCAAATGCAGGACCAGGCGGCGAAACGCCGCCGCCGCGATGGCATCATCGAGCGATTCAAGCGGATCGCCAGCAGTCACATTCGTATTTTCAGAGCAACTCATCGGTGATTCCTTGGGTTTGTCATGCAACTTTGCCATAGAGCGTTTGCAGTTTCCACTGACGTGGAGATGCAACACCGGTCCGCTCCCCCGGACCGACCGTCCTCAGGGTACCATTGACGGGTGGTTGGTCCGGGGGAGCGGGCCGGTGTTGCCCACAGAATACAAAGAGGCAACAGTGGCAAAGATTGATCCGCGCGGACGCAAAGTCAAAATTCTGGCCACCTTGGGCCCAGCCAGCCGCACGCCCGAAATGATCGAAAAGCTGCTGCGCGCCGGGGCCGATGCGTTTCGCGTCAACATGAGCCACGGCGATCACGAAACCCACGCTGCCACGATCGCCGCGATCCGCGAGGTGGAAAAGGCGGTAGGCCGCCCGGTTGCGGTGTTGTGCGATCTGCAAGGGCCCAAGCTGCGCGTTGGCCAGTTCAAGGATGGCAAAGCCGTCATCCGCCATTCTGGCCACTTCACCTTTGACCGCGATCCTGCGCTGGGCGACGAAAACCGGGTCTGCCTGCCGCACCCAGAACTGTTCGGCGTGCTCCACAAGGGGCAGCGCCTGCTGATCGACGATGGCAAGCTGCGGCTGCGGGTGATCGAGGCCAGCCCGGACAAGATCCTGTGCAGCGCCGAAGTGGGCGGGGTGATTTCAGACCGCAAGGGAGTCAACGTTCCCGATGCGGTGGTGCCGATCCCGGCCCTGACCGAAAAGGATCGCCGCGATCTGACCTTTGCGCTTGATCAGGGAGCAGACTGGATCGCGCTGTCA
This sequence comes from Novosphingobium sp., assembly GCF_040079535.1. Taxonomy (GTDB): domain Bacteria; phylum Pseudomonadota; class Alphaproteobacteria; order Sphingomonadales; family Sphingomonadaceae; genus Novosphingobium. The sequence continues at coordinate 58,589 of NZ_JBEBKB010000004.1, forward strand.
TTCGTCCAGCGGCCCGAAGACGTGGCCGAGGCGCGCAAGCTGATGGGCACTTCGCAAACCGCGCTAATGGCCAAGATTGAAAAGCCCGCAGCGGTTGAGCGGCTGGAAGAAATTATCGAACTGGCCGATGGCATCATGGTTGCGCGCGGCGATCTGGGGGTTGAATTGAACCCTGAGGAAGTGCCGCCGATCCAGAAGCGGATCGTTGCGATCACCCGGCGCAGCGGCAAGCCGGTGGTGGTCGCCACGCAAATGCTCGAATCGATGATCGAAAGCCCCGCACCAACCCGCGCCGAAGTGTCAGACGTGGCCAATGCGGTTTATGACGGCGCCGATGCCGTGATGCTCTCGGCTGAAACCGCCAGCGGGGCCTGGCCGGTCGAAGCGGTTACGATCATGCACCGGATCGCCGCCCAGGTGGAAAGCGATCCGGGTTATTCGGAACGGATCCACTTCACGGTTGTGCGGCCTGAGGCAACCACCGCCTCCGCGCTGGCCCAAGCCAGCGCCGCGATTGCCGAAACGATGACCGTTGCCGGGATCATCATCTTCACCGGATCGGGCAGCACCGCCCGCCGCGTGGCGCGCGAGCGCCCGCGCGTGCCGATGCTGGTGCTCACCCCGTCGCAGCGGATCGCCCGGCGGCTGGCCCTGCTGTGGGGCACCCACGCGGTAACCACCAAGGATATCGGCAGCTTTGAAGAAATGATCGCCAAGGGCAAGCGGATGGCGCTGCGCCAGGGGTTCGGCCAGGCCGGCTCAAAGCTGGTGGCACTGGCCGGGGTCCCGTTTGGCACGCCCGGATCGACCAACCTGCTCCATGTGGTGACGCTGAGCGGGGATGAGCTGAGCAAGCACGGTGACTGATAACGGTTCCGTTCAGAACGGCGATGCCTGCGAAGTGATCGCGGGCACCCACAAGGGGCGGTGCGGCACGGTGGAAGACTGGAAACTGAGCAAGACCGGCCACGCCACGATCACCGTGCGCGAGGCGAGCGGCGAGCGGTTCAAGACCTTGGCGCGGAATGTGCAGGGGGTTTGAGTCTCAAATTCCAGATTCCAGAACTCCAAATCCGCTCGTCCTGAGCTTGTCGAAGGACTGCCCTTTTCTTCAAGCGTCACCGCGCGCGGCACGAAGAACAGGACAATCCTTCGACAAGCTCAGGATGGGCGGAATGGGGGAGGGGATCTTTTCGGTTGAGTTCGCAGCCTCAGAAATGAAGGCGGGCAATTTGGACTGAACAACATTGCGGACGTACCCGCTGCCAGTCTAACCTTGGATACATGCCGCTCGATCATTTCGTTTCCCAAGTCCACTTGAAACGCTTCTACGCGTCAGACCTTGGCGGGAAAAAGATGCACGCCATTCGAAAGACGGATGGGCGAAAGTTTCCTTGTGGTTCCGAGGATGTGTGTCGGATCGAGGACGGCAACACTAATACCTTTTTGTCCGAGCCACGAATGATCGAGGAGTTCGCAAAGCTGTTTGAGCCTAAGTACAACTGGGCTTGCGCGGCCCTGGAAGAAGGCCAAGTTCATCCCAACGTGGTGTTCGTCATTGCGGGCTTCGCGGCCTTTGTGATGTGCTGCTCGCCAACAGGCATGCGGCTTGGAAGTGCGCCGCTCGAAGCACTAGTGCCGATTGAAGCGCAGTTGATGGACCGCATGGGACTATTTGACATTGTACCGCCGGAGCTCGGCGAGAAATCTGTGACAGAACTGATCAATGAGGGCTCGCTTGTATTCGACATAGACGGTCGTTACCCGCAGGCGATCGGCATTCGCAATATTGTTGATCATGTCACCGCATTCGGGAATTTTCATTGGGATATCCTCATAAACAAGCATGCTGATACCCCATTTTTTACGAGCGACTTTCCGGTTGCAATTGAAGAGAATAGCGACCCTCGCATTGCCAATCGGATCGTTCCTCTGACGCCTTGGCTTGCCATTAGAATCTGCCCTCGTGTCGAATTGTCGGGAAAGAAACTTGAGCCGACCTTCGAGCATTTCAGCTATACGGCGATGACCCCGTCGCGTCACGAAATCCTGACCCTCAATCGGACGATCGTTCGATCAGCTGAGACGATTGTATTCTACCCGCTGATCGCGCCGTGGGTTGAAGGGTTTGTCCGCAAGCATGCTAAATTTAGAGTGGAGATCGAGACCACAAACATTGGCATTGGCACCGGATTTCTAAGCACGTCGCGAACCGTGGTGCGACCGCGCAACGCGCCACCCAAGCCAGACCCATTGGTTGCGTAGGACGCCTGGTCATCGAAGTTCGGACAGCTGCCCTCTGAATCGCTGCCTGATCACAACAAAAAACCCTCGTCGCCCCGTGCTTGCCACGGGGCTTGGCTACCTTTCGGCCTCGCCGCCTGGCCCCTGCCCCGCCGGATACCACTGTTCCCACAGGTCCAGCCATTCAGGGTTATCCGTCTCGATCAGCGCGAACTTCCATTCGCGGCGCCATTTCTTGACCAGTTTCTCGCGTGCAATGGCGGGTTCGATTTCTTCGTGGCGTTCGGCGTAGACCATCATGGTCTTGTTGAAGTCGTTGACGTGGGCCGAGCCTTCGCCTTCGCGGTGCTGCCACACGCGGCGAATCAGATCGGAGGTTACGCCGACGTACATCCCGCCGCGATAGCGGTTCGCCATGATGTAGGCCCAGCCGCCCTTTTTCATTCTGCCTTCATGGCAAACGTTAGGCCGCAAGGAAAGCCAAGCCCCGTGTCAAGCACGGGGCGACGGGGTGGGTTATGGGGTTGCCCTACCCAAACAACCCCCGCAGCTCCTTCTTCAAGATCTTGCCATTGGCGTTCCTCGGCAAAGTCTCTGCCAAAAACAGCACCTTCACCGGCACCTTGAACTTGGCCAGCTTGCCCCGCACCAGAGCCTGCAATTCCGCCTCGCTCGCCTCGGTCCCGGGCTTTAAATACACAACCGCCGCCGGTTCCTCACCCAAAGTCCGGTGCGGGATACCCACAATCGCAGCGTCCATCACCGCCGGGTGTTCGTAAAGTACGTTCTCTACCTCAGACGAATAGATGTTCTCACCCCCGCGGATCACGATGTCCTTGGCGCGGTCGGCGATGTGACAGAAACCTTCCTCGTCCAGCCAGGCCAGGTCGCCGGTGCGGACCCAGCCATCGATGAAGGTTTCGGCGCTGGCCGCGGGGTTGTTCCAGTAGCCCGCGACGATCATCGGGCCGTTGGCCCACAGTTCGCCCACTTCGCCCTGCGGCACTTCATTGCCATCGGGGTCGGTGATCTTGAGGCGCGATACCGGCACCGGGGGGCCGGCGCTTTCAGGACGGTTGAGGTAATCCTCGGCGCCGTGCTGGGTGACGGTGGCTGTGGTTTCGGTCATCCCCCAGCCATTGCCGGGCAGCGCGCCGAACACTTCGCGGATTTTGCGGACCAGTTCTGGCGCGCTGGGTGCGCCGCCATAGCCGATCGATTCGATGCTGGAGAGATCGTAGCTTTCGCGGGCTGGATGCTCGATCAGCTGCCAGGCGATGGTCGGCACGCCTCCCGTGGCGTGGACCTTTTCGCGCTCGATGATCTGGAAGGCCTTTTCCGGGTCCCACTTGTACATGAAGATCATCGTGTGCCCGCCCGCCAACGCGCCCATCATCGTCGCGCTGCAGGCGGTGGCGTGGAACAGCGGGATCACGGTCAGGATCGTGCGCGGCTCGGGATCGGGCAAAGCCTCGCCCCGACGCAACACACTCCGCGCGGCGGTGTAGCCCGATGAGAAGATGTTGCTGAGGAAGTTACGGTGCGTGCCCAGCGCACCTTTGGGATTGCCGGTGGTGCCGCTGGTATAGAGGATTGTAGCGGGGTCATCGGTGGCGATCTCTACGGTGGGCAGCGCGCGTTCGGGCAAGGCGGCCCAGGCCGCGCTCTGTCCGATCACGTCTTCCAGGCGGCTGGTATCAGGCCGCGCCACGGCGAGCCGCGAGACTAGAATGTGCTCAAGCCCCGGCAGTTCGGCGCGGTGCGGCAGGATCCGGTCAAGCCGTTCGGCATCGCAGACCAGCAGCCTGGCGCCCGAATGCTCCAGCCCATAGGCCAGTTCCTGCCCGGTCCACCACGCGTTAAGCGGTACACAGATCGCGCCCAGCGTAATCGTGGCAAAAAACACCACCGGCCATTCGGGCAGGTTGCGCATGGCCAAGGCAATCCGGTCACCCTTCTGGATGCCCAGTTCCTCGAAATGCTCTGCCAGCGTCGCCACGGCGCGGTACCACGCATCATAGCTGATCCGCTCATCCTCATAGATCGTGAACAGGCGATCGCCGTGGCCGCGCGCCAGTTCAACCAAAGCGGAAAGGTGCGGCGGCGCATTCTTCCACACGCGGGTCGGCACACCGCGAATCTCGACCGTCTCAATCTCGAATTTGCTGCCGGGAATGCAAAGCGCAGCTTCACATTCGGGCAATGTCATCGCCGGCCAACCAGCCGGGATCCATTCCTTGAAACTGTCGCCCATCATCTCTCCATGGCCGCCTGTGTGCGCGCCCTGGAGCCGAACCTATGCTAGCCGCGCGCGCCGAACAAGGCCGAGCCGACGCGCAGATGCGTTGCGCCCATCATCACCGCCGTTTCGAAATCGTCTGACATTCCCATCGAACGTCCGGCCAGCCCATGATCGGCCGCCAGCTTGTCCAGCAGCGCAAAAAACGGAGCGGCTTCAAGATCGGCTGGCGGAACGCACATCAGCCCGCTAACCGGCAGGTTGGCGCCGCGCGTTTCGATCAGCAAGGCGGGCAGATCGGCAATCGCGCAGCCACCCTTCTGGTCCTCGGCCCCGATGTTGACCTGGATGAAACAGGGCACCTGCCGCCCGGCCTTGTCCATCGCCTTGGCCAATGCAGTGACCAGACTGGGCCGATCAAGCGAATGGATGCAATCGAACAGCGCCACTGCTTCTTCAGCCTTGTTGGATTGCAGCTGGCCGATCAGGTGGAGTTCGATTTCGCGATGCTCAGCGCGCAGGGCGGGCCATTTGCCCTGGGCTTCCTGCACCCGGTTTTCGCCAAAAATCCGCTGCCCGGCCCGGATCAATGGCTCGATTGCGGCGGCGGCGTGGGTCTTGCTGACGGCGATCAATGCAATCTCGTCCACTTGCCGCGCTGCCACTTTTGCGGCGTGGGCGATACGGGCGTTTATGGCTGCGAGGAGTTGGGCTGGATCGGTCATGGCGCGGTGCTATAGCGGTCCGGTGCCGCGTTTGAAGCCCCTGCCTGCAATCTGGCTGTTTTCCGATGCCCGCAACGCTGCGGGGCTTGCTGCAGCCTTGCGGGCATTGCCGCGCGGCAGCGGGTTTGTGTTCCGCCATTATCATCTGGATTCGGTTGATCGCCGGGCCGAATATGATCGGCTGGCACGGCGCGCACGTGCGCACGGTCATTTGGTGGTGCTGGCCGGTAGCAGGCCCTTGGCCCGCCGCTGGGGGGCGGATATGGCCTATGGCCCGCGCAGCGATCTGGTCCCGGTCCATTCGCTGCGCGAGCTTGCGCGGGTCGGCGCGGGGCAGGTCGCAGTGCTCTCACCCGTATTCCCAACCCGCTCGCATCCCGGCGCGGCCAGCCTTGGCCCGCTGCGGTTCCGCCTGCTGGCGGCCCGCGCACCGGTCCCGGTAATTGCGCTGGGCGGGATGAATGCAAAAGTGGCGCGGCGGCTGAACTGGCCGATCTGGGGCGGGATAGACGCTTTTTTGCGATGAGCCGTCACGCTGATTCCCAAGGATTCTTGACGCGGAGTCGACCCAAGGCGCATAACGCCTGACCAGACTAGGGGAGCATCAGGCAAATGGCCACCAGACCATCTTCGGCCAGCCATCGCGGCGCGCGCGTCAATTGGCGCGCCGCGATGAAGCGCGCAGCGCGGCGCAGCGCCGAAATCGGCGGTGCAGTGCTGCTGTTGGCGGCGATGGCGTTCTTTGCCCTGGCCCTGGTCAGCTATCACCAGACCGACCCCTCGGCCTCGACCGCGGCCGGCGGACCGGTACAGAACTGGATGGGCGGGGCTGGGGCCTGGCTGGCCGAGCGCGCATTCTTCCTGTTTGGCTGGATTTCGGTGCTGTTCCTGCCGCTGTTCTATGTCTTTGCGCGCAAGCTTTGGCGGCTGGTCGAGGAAGAAGACCACGATCTGGAGCATGCCAATCACGCCTGGTGGCGCCCGATCGGCTTGTTGCTGTTCGCGATGGCGTTGATTTCCACCACGATCGCAATTGTGGTTCCGCAAGGCGGTGATGCCTATCCGGCCGGGTGGGGCGGGATCGCCGGGCTGCTGGGATCGGGCGCCGTGCACTGGGTGGCAGGCAGCATGCCTGACGGGTTTGGCTGGATTTTCACCACCTTGGCGGCGCTGATTGCACTGGGTGCAGGCGCGATCATAGCCGGGCGGATCTTTGCGATCGATTGGGCCAGCCTGCTCACTTTACCGCGTTTCATGCTGCGCGAACGCCGCACTGCTGCGGATGACGGCAGTTTTATTTCAACTGCCCCGGCCCGTACCAAACGGGATCGTGCGCAGCCGCCGCAATTGCTGGGCGAACCACGCAAAGCGCCTGAAATCACCGATCCGGCCCGCGCCGCCCGGCCCGCACCGCCGGTTGGTCCGGGCCGTCAGCGCGATCGGTTCGACGCCTCTACGCTGCCATCGCTTGATCTGCTGCGCGATCCGCCCCCGGCTTCGCTGCAAAAGATCGACAAGCTGGCGCTGGAACGCAACGCCCGGCTGCTGGAAACCGTACTGGATGATTTCAACGTCAAGGGCACGATCGATGCGGTCCGGACCGGCCCGGTGGTGACCATGTACGAATTGGAACCCGCGCCCGGCACCAAGGCCAGCCGGGTGATCGGCCTGGGCGATGATATCGCCCGCAATATGAGCGCGATTTCGGCACGGATCTCATCAATTCCGGGCCGAACCGTGATGGGGATTGAACTGCCCAATGCCGATCGGCAAATGGTCAGCTTCAAGGAACTGGTCGCCTGCGAAAAGTTTGCCAATTCAAAGGCGCAACTGCCGATCATTCTGGGCAAGGATATTGCCGGCGAACCGATCGTGGCCGATCTGGCTACCATGCCGCATTTGCTGGTGGCGGGGACCACCGGATCGGGCAAGTCGGTCGGGCTCAACTGCATCCTGCTCTCGCTGCTCTACCGGCTGACCCCGGCACAGTGCCGGATGATTCTGGTCGATCCCAAAGTGCTTGAACTCAAAAGTTATGACGATATCCCGCACCTGCTTTCTCCGGTGGTTACTGAACCCGCCAAGGCGGTCCGCGCACTCAAATGGGCGGTGGAAGAGATGGAGCGGCGCTATCGCCAGATGAGCGAGCTTTCGGTGCGCAATATCACCGGATTCAATGAAAAGGTCACCGCCGCGATCGCCAAGGGCAAGCCGCTGGGCCGGCGCGTCCAGATTGGCTTTGATCCCGAAACCGGCGGCGAACTGTTTGAAGAAACCCAGCTTGATTATCAGGTGCTGCCGCAGATTGTGGTGATCGTCGATGAACTTGCCGATCTGATGGTGACAGTTGGCAAGGAAGTCGAAGTTCTGATCCAGCGGTTGGCCCAAAAAAGCCGTGCGGCCGGGATCCACCTGATCATGGCAACCCAGCGCCCCTCGGTTGATGTCATCACCGGGGTAATCAAGGCCAATCTGCCAACCCGGATCAGCTTTGCCGTAACCAGCAAGATCGATAGCCGCACGATCCTGGGCGAACAGGGCGCCGAACAGCTGCTGGGCAAGGGCGATATGCTCTACAAGCCCGCCAGCGATGCGATCAAGCGGGTCCACGGTCCGTTCGTTTCAGACGAGGAAGTGGAAATGATCGCCGATTTCTGGCGCGGACAAGGCACTCCCGAATATGTCGATAGCGTCACTGAAGAGCCAGAGGACGGCGGCTTTGGCTTTGACGATCTTGATGGGGCCGCCAGCGATAGCCCGGATGAGCGCAAATACCGCCAGGCCTGCCAGATCGTGTTCGAAAGCCAAAAGGCATCAGCCTCGTGGCTTCAGCGGCAATTGGGCGTGGGCTATAACACCGCCGCCAAATGGGTTGAACGGATGGAAGCTGACGGGTTTGTTGGCCCGGCCAACCACGTCGGGCGGCGCGATATCTACCGCGATAAGGACGGGAGCCCGCTTTGACAGGCTCCCGCCGGATCAATCTCAGCTAAACGTATCGGCAGGATCGCTGCCCAGTGGATCGGGGCCGTACTGGTTGAAAACGAATGTTCCGCCGGGCCCGGCAAGGTTGATGCACTGCTTCCAAATCAATCGGCTGAACCAACTTTCAAGACCTCACGCGCCGCACCCAGCCGCACCACCAGATCGGCGCGGGCGGGCATTTCGGCCAGGATCCAGCGCGTCAGCCGCTGATAGTGCTGAATAAAGCGGGCCAGCGCGGCGCGGTCCATCGCGCGGGCCGCGCCGCTGCGGCGCAGCTTGTCTTCAGCCTCCTCGCGCCAGCTGGCCACCACATCCCAGCTCGGCGCGGCCAGCAGCACCAAAAGGTCAATCCGCGCGAACAGGGTCTGGTATGGGCCGGCCAGCGCGGTGTTGGCATGGGTTCGCCAGACCGCACCCGGATCCTCATCGGCCTCCAGCGCGTTTACCGGGGCGGCCAGCGCGGCACCGGGCTGGGGTGCTGCGCCCAGGCACCAGCCTTCAAGCAGCAGCACCTGCGTGCGCGCCGGGGCATGCGGCCATGATTGCGGCGGAGCGCGATCATCGGTGCCTTTGTCAAACCGGGGCAGCGGCGCAGGCTGTTTGCGGTCAAGCGCGGCGATCACTGCCAGCCCCAGCGCGGGATCGTGGGTGCCCGGCACTCCGCGGGTGCAGAACAGCGGGTGGACTTGCTGGGCCAGCGCCTGCCGCTCGGCCAGAGTCAGGTATAGATCATCAAGCGATAGTGTGGCGGCGGCCGCGCCCTGTGCGGTTAGTGCGGCTTCCAGCGCCGCGCACAGCGTGGTCTTGCCGCTGCCCTGCGCGCCGCAGATGCCCACCACCAGCATGCCGCCATCAGCCGGAATGGCCGCGCAGATGCGGGTCAGGAGGAGGCCGAGCAGTGCGGGATCGGGTGCGGACACGGGGACTATATCGCACAAAGACACAAAGATGCGATGCTGATTGGCGCATGAAGGGGTTTCACCATCCGCGTCATCCCCGAGAAGGCTGGGACCCAGTGTTGGCCCGCCCTGGGTCCCCGCCTTCGCGGAGATGACGAGATGGGGGGGGTGGCAAAACGGACCACCAGCTTTGTGTCTTTGTGCGCGGCAATATGAATGCACCGCCTCTGCACACAAACCCCACTGCAACGGCACCCCCGCACCCAAACGATTTTCACCGCAACGTCACAAACCCCCCGCAACAAGGAGGCAAATCTGATGGCATTGTTAGGCAAGACCCGTTGGCACGGTTCGCTGGCACTCAAACTGGCAATGGCGGCGCTGGTGGTGATGCTGGGTGATCTGGTGTTTTGGCAGTGGAGCCAGGCGATGGGGGTGCAGGGGCTGTTCGGCTTTGCGCTGGTGGCGGCGCTGTTTGCGGCGCGTCCGGCAGTGCGGCAAGACAAGCGCGCGTTGATCGCGCTGGCTTTCGCCGCGCTTTATGCAGCGGCCCAGCTGTGGGATCCCAGCCCGCTGGCCTTCGCCCTGTTCTGGATCGCGATCGGCACGGCTACTATCCTGCCCGGCGTCGCCCGGTTTGGCGATGGCTGGGGCTGGTTCCAGCGGCTGATTGTCCATGGCTTCAAGGCGCTGGTTGGCCCGCTGATCGATTTGAACATTCTGGGCAAGGTCCGCCGCAAGCGCCCGGCCGGTCAAACCGGATTGCGCCGCGTGATCCCGCTGATCGCCTTGCCGCTGGCCGGCGGTGCGGTGTTTGTAACACTGTTTGCCCAGGCCAACCCGGTGATCGCAGAGCTGCTGGCCCGGCTTAGTCTGCCCGCGTTCGATTGGGAGCTTTTGCCACGCCTGATTTTGTGCGGATTGTTCTTCGTTATGGCCTGGGTTGTGCTACGGGCCCGGCCGCCGCGCCGCCTGGCGGCCACGCTGGATGCCACCGGCGATGTCGCCTTGCCGGGCTTTTCGCTTGGTTCAATCACGCTTTCATTGATCCTGTTCAACGCGCTGTTCGCAGTCCAGAACCTGATGGATTTCGCCTACCTGTCCAGCCTGATCGCCTTGCCGCCGGGGATCACTTTGGCCGACTATGCCCACCGGGGGGCCTATCCGCTGGTGGCAACGGCACTGCTTGCCGCGCTGTTTGTTCTTGTCACCTCACGCCCCGGATCGAGCACTGCAGCCAGCCCGCTGGTGCGCCGGTTGGTCGCCGGCTGGATCGCGCAGAACGTGGTGCTGGTGCTTAGCGCGGCCTGGCGAACGTGGGATTATGTTGAAGCCTATTCGCTAACAACATTGCGGATTTCGGCCCTGCTGTGGATGGGGCTGGTGGCGGCGGGACTGATCCTTGTGCTGGTTCGGATGCTGCAGGCCAAAAGCCTGGGCTGGCTGATCAACGCCAATCTCGCCAGCGCCGGCTTGCTGCTGACCGCGGTCTGCTTCATCGATCTGGGCGCGGTATCGGCCAGCTGGAATGTCCGCCATGCCCGTGAGATCGATGGCGATGGGGCGCAGCTTGATCTGTGTTATCTGAATGAGCTTGGCGGATCGGCCTTGCTCCCATTGATCGAGCTGGAGGGCCGCAACTTGGCCGAACCGCTCAAAGGCCATGTCCGGGCCACCCGCCACTATCTGTTTGAACGGTTGAAACACCAGCGCGATGATGGCGGCTGGACCTTGCTGCTCGATACCAGGCTGGCCCAGGCCACCCGTTTGTCAGGATCGCAATCCCAAACCCCGCCAGCCGGTGAAAGGCCTTGCTATGGAAGCTATGATGATTGACGCGGGGCCAGAAATCGCGCCATCTAGCCCAATGACCCGCACTGTCCTTTTGGTTGATGATGATCCGCATATCCGCGAGGTTTTGGCGTTCGCCTTCGACAAGGCCGGCTTCGCAGTGCGCACGGCCGCGGATGGTGAAGCTGCTCTGGCCGATGTGGCGGCCCAACTGCCCGATCTGGTGGTGCTGGATATCAACATGCCGCGGATGGACGGGCTTGAGGTCTGCCGCCGCCTGCGCGGATCCGGCGATGTACCGGTACTGTTCCTGTCCAGCCGCGACGATGAATTTGACCGGGTGCTGGGGATTGAGCTGGGTGCGGACGATTATGTAGTCAAGCCATTCTCCCCGCGCGAAGTGGTGGCGCGCGCCAATGCAATCCTGCGCCGATCTGCCCGCAGCGTTTCCGCCCCGGCGGCAGGCGCGGCATTGGAAAAGGGCTTGCTCAGCCTGGACACCGACGGCTGGAGCGCACGCTGGCAAGGCCGCGAAGTGGCGCTGACGGTCAGCGAGTTCAATCTGGTTCGCGCGCTGGCCGCCGCGCCTGGCCGGATCCTGAGCCGCGATCAGTTGATCGATCAACTTCATGGCCCCGGCTTTGCGATTACCGATCGAACGGTGGATAGCCATATCCGCAACATCCGCCGTAAGTTCGCCGAGGCTGACGCGCATGATGTGATCGAAACGCGCGCCGGTGTGGGCTATCGGCTGGGGCCCTGCAACGGATCGATCGGCAGCGGGGGCGCCAAATCCGGCGGCTGATCGCCAATTTCAGGCGCGCCGCACGGGCGGCCTGGCCGGTGCCGCGGCTGCGCTGGTTGTTGCTGGCAGTTCTGCTGTTTGCCGCAGCGTTGCCCGGCGTTGCCGCGCTCAGCCTAAGGGTCTATGAAAACGCGCTGGTCCGCCGGACCGAGGCTGAGGTTTCGGCACAGGCCGCCGCAATCGCCGCTGCCGCCGCGCTGGTCTGGCCGGGCAGCCCGATCAGCAGCGCACCACCGGCAGACAGCCAGATCCCGCAAGAGGCGAGCCGGCTCGATCCTTATGCCGCCGCTGCTGCAACCGGGATTGATTTGCGCTCCACCCCCATTCTGCCCGAACGCCCGCTTGCTGCACAGGCGCTGCTGCCGTCCGATCCTGCCGCGCTCGAGATGGCCCGCCGGATCGCCCCGGCACTGGCCGAAACCAAGCGCGCGACCCTGGCATCAATCGTCTTGCTGGACCGCGAGGGGACCATGGTCTCGGGCAGTCAGATCGGCCTGTCGCTGGGCACCTTGCAGGAAGTGCGGGCGGCGCTTGCCGGGGGATCCATCACAGTGATGCGGCGCAATTCCAGCTATGGCCGGGGCTGGCTGGTTCATTGGCTTAGCCCCGCCACCGATATCCGCCTGCACCACGCGCGCGCGATCAGCCTGAGCGGCAAGGTGGTTGGTGTGGTCCTGGTTTCACGCTCACCCAGTGCATTGTTCAGGGGGATGTGGGAGGATTGGGGCAAGATCGCGTTTGGGGTGGTGACGATTTTTGGCTTGCTGCTGATGATTGCTGCGGTGCTGGCCCGCGCTATTGTGGTTCCGGTTGAGCGCCTTTCCGCTGCTGCGCGCGCCCTGGCCCAGGGCCGCAGTGCCCGCTTGCGCAGCCCAACCCTGGAAGTGCGCGAGATCCGCAGCCTCAACGCCGATTTTGCGGCCATGGCCGAAGCGATCAACCGCCGCAGCCGCTATCTACGCGATTTTGCTGCCAGCCTCAGCCACGAATTCAAGACTCCGCTGGCCGGGATCAGGGGCGGGATTGAGCTGTTGCAAGATCACGGCCCCACTATGAGCGAAGCTGAGCGTGCGCGGTTCCTTTCCAACATCGAAGGCGATGCGGATCGGCTTGCGCGTTTGGTCAGCCGCCTGATGGAATTGGCCCAGGCCGATATGGGCACCGGGCATACGCGCGCAGGTGAACACGCCAGTGCCGATCTGCAGGCGGTTCTGGCCCGGCTGACGCTGGCCCACTCTGTTCCCGGCTTTGTCGTTACTGCCACGCTGGAGCCCGATTATCCGGTGCTGGCAATCGAAGCCGAAGTGCTTGAAACCGTCCTTGCCACCCTGATCGAAAACGCCCGCCAATCTGGCAGCAGTGCGTTGGCGATTACCACTGGCCATCGCGGAAGATTCGCCAGTATCGCCCTTACCGACAACGGGCCTGGCGTACCCGAAGCAGACCGGGTCAAGGTGTTCGACCCATTCTTTACCTCGCGCCGCGAAACTGGCGGGACCGGGCTTGGCCTGCCGATCGCGCGCGCGTTGGCCGAAGGGCGCGGTGGATCGCTGGAACTGGGCGATGTCAGTGCGGGGGCTTGCTTCGTACTGACTTTACCAGTGGGCTAGGGCGTGCGGTATCACTATCCCCGAAGTGGATACCCGCGCCAGCGCTTGATCCGGCGGATCGCGAAGGCTGAGCGCATCGATGAGACGCCGGGCAGTGCGGCCAGGCAATCGCGGTGGATGTGGTCGTATTGCTCAAGATCTGTGGCGGCGATCCGCAGCAGGTAATCGGCTTGGCCCGCCATCAGGTGGCAATCGAGAATTTGGTCAAACCGGGCGACCGCACTTTCAAACCGTTCCATCGCCTCGCGGCTTTGGCTGGTCAGGGTGATCTCAACAAAAGCCTGCAATTTGAGACCCAGCGCGTGGGGATCGATCTGCGCAGCATAACCGGTGATCACACCGCTGGCTTCCAGCGCCTTGATCCGGCGATGACAGGCCGAGGGCGAGACGCCCGCCAGTTCAGCCAGCTCAGCAACCGAGCGCGAGCTGTCTTTCTGAAGCGCCTCCAGGATCAGCACATCGTTGCGGTCCATGGTGAAATATTCCGTTTTAGAGCTTGCGAAAGGGAAATATCACCGATCAAGGCGGTTGAACAGGCAAACTTTGGTGAAACATTTGCATAGCGCTGGCGTATCCTGCAGCCAACAGGCAAGCTTAGGAGAGGCTCTATGCGCGTTGGTACCGTCAAGGAAATCAAGAACCACGAATACCGTGTGGGTCTGACCCCGGAAAGCGCGCGTGAGCTGGTGGCGCATGGCCACGAAGTATGGGTTGAAACCGCGGCCGGCAACGGGATCGGGGCTTCTGATGCCGATTACGTTGCTGCCGGAGCTTCGATCCGGGCCACAGCGGCAGAGATTTTCGCGGGATGCGAAATGGTTGTGAAGGTCAAGGAACCGCAGCCGGTGGAACGCGCGCAGCTGCGCAAGGGCCAGGTGCTTTACACCTATCTCCACCTTGCCCCCGATCCAGAGCAAACTGCCGATCTGGTCAAATCAGGGGTCACTGCGATCGCCTATGAAACTGTGACCGGGATCGACAATTCCCTGCCGCTGCTCAAACCGATGAGCCAGGTCGCTGGCCGGATGTCGATCCAGGCCGGGGCAACCGCGCTGGAAAAGGCCAATGGTGGACGCGGCGTGCTGCTGGGCGGCGTGCCGGGTGTGCTGCCGGCCAAAGTGGTCGTGATCGGTGGCGGCGTGGTGGGCTTCAATGCGGCACAAATGGCGGTTGGCATGGGCGCCGATGTGACCATCCTCGATCGCGATCCGGCCGTGCTGGAGCGGCTCGACAGCCATTTCCAGGGCCGTGCCCGCACGCTCTATTCGGGCCGCGCGGCATTGGCAGCCGAAGTGGCTGCGGCTGATCTGGTAATTGGCGCCGTGCTGGTTCCCGGTGCGGCAGCACCCAAACTGGTGACCCGCGACATGCTGAAGACGATGAAGCCCGGCGCGGTGCTGGTCGATGTTGCGATCGATCAGGGCGGCTGTTTTGAGACCGCCAAGGCCACAACCCATGCCGATCCGACCTATGTGGTGGACGGGATCGTGCACTATTGCGTGGCCAACATGCCAGGCGCAGTGGCGCGCACCAGCACTTATGCGCTCAACAACGTAACCTTGCCCCATGCGCTCAAGATCGCCGATCTGGGCTGGAAGGCGGCGCTGAAGGCCAATCCGCACCTGGCGGCCGGGCTAAATGTCCACGAGGGCAAGATCACTTACGAGGCTGTGGCCCGCGATCTGGGCTATGATTACGTACCCCTGGTAGATGTACTTGGCTGAATGATCGGGAAATAGTCGGGACTTTTGCGCGAGCGTTAACCATGGCGCGTCATGAATTGGCATGGCTGTAACGCTAGAAGGCAGCGGATGAGAGCCGCGCCGGTTAATCTTAAACGTTTCTTGCTGATGCTGCTGCGGCTGCTGGCTGGCCTGTGGCTGGTGGCCGCAGCACCCGCTCTGGCCGGTCAGGCCGATGCTGATGGCCTGGCTCCGGTTTGCCATGGCTATGCCGAAACGGAGCAACAAGCCCAGGCGCTGCGTGATGGCAAAGCCGCATGGATTTGCGCCGATCGCGATTGGCAGGCCAATTCGCGCCATGCCTTGCTCCGCTTTGATCTGGGCAATGGCGGGTTGGTGCCAGCCCAGCTTGCTGTCCGACTTGGCCGCTTCGAGGCGGTCCGGATCGATATCACACAGCCAGATGGCACCAACGCAACCCACAGGTTCTTGCCGCGCGATTTTGCTCCGCAAGGCAACATGGGGGCGGCGCTGGGCATGCCTGATGCGGGCACTGCGGCGCGCCAGATCACTGTCGAGCTTGTCACTCCTACGGTGGCAGGAATGGTCGGCGGGGTTCGGCTGCATGCCAAGCCGCAGCCGCTGATCGGCACAGAGCAGTTGTGGATCGCGGTATTGACCGGACTGCTGCTGGTGCCACTATTCTTCAATCTTGCGCTCTACCGGGTGCTGCGCGATCGCTTTTTGCTGTGGCACGTCGGGGTTGTCGGCTTCATGCTGATGCATACTTTGGTGACCTCGGGCTTTGCTCCGCTGATCGGGGCTATTCCGGTCAATGTTCTTGCGCTGCTGGTAGCCTTGACATTCAGCGGCGGTGCGGCGTGTGCGCTGATGATGGCCAGCGAATTCATCGAAGCTGACAAGCTGGGTCCAAGGCTCCGTCTGGCGCTGCGTCTGGCGGCACTTTGGGTGGTGCTCAATGCCGGGTTCTATGTCTCTACCGTCGATTGGCTTCAGGGCCGCGGCTCAAGCATTTATCTTGGCAACTGGATTGTTGTGATCGCGGTTCTGGCTGCCGCGACCGGCAGTGCGGTGCTGCGTGGCAGCCGCTCTGCCAAATTCCTTGTCGCTTCGTGGCTGCCCCTGATTTTGACCGGCGTGTGGCAAATCGGGGAAAGCCTGCTTGGTGATCAAAGCGAACCGATGATCCTGTTCATAATCCAGCGCTTCGCAATCGGCGCCGAAGTGCTGATCACTTCGGTTGGCATTGCCGATCGCTTTATCCAGCTGCGCCGCGATCATGAAAGCCATCGTGCGCTGGCGAGCGAACTGACCCGTTTGGCAGAGCGTGATCCGCTAACCGGGTTGCTCAATCGCCGAGCGATCGAGGCGCGCTTTGCGGCGCTGCGGGCTGATGGATTTGCCACCTTGGCGCTGCTCGATCTCGATCAGTTCAAGTCAGTCAATGATCGCTTTGGGCATGCCACCGGTGATGCTGTGCTGCGGGCCGTTTCGGCTACCCTGCCTGAGGACCGCGACGCACTGGCCGTGCGAATGGGCGGCGAAGAATTTATGCTGCTTTTGCGGGGCAGGGACGCGGTGCAGCGCGCTGAACAGGTCCGTCAGGCGCTGACCGCGCGGGTCGCGCATGAGGTTGCAGGGCTGGATGGGCCGGTCACCGCGAGTATGGGCCTGGTCGAAATTCCATCTGAGGTAATGCCGGATGCCACTTTTGCCTCGATCTACGCCCGCGCAGATGGATTGCTATATCAGGCCAAGCGGGCCGGACGAAATCGCACGGTCCGTGAACGGATGACCATATTTGCGCGCAGCCCGGCAGCGCGGGGCAAGTCAGCCGCAGCTTAGCCTGCGGCATCCTCATCCGCGAAGGGTCGGAACGGCGCTGTCACTTCGGCCCGCACTCTGGCAAGCCGCCCGCTGGCGCGTTCGAGCATGGCCCAGGTGGTATTGGCTGCGACAATCACCTTGCCAGCGGCATTGTGGAAATCGACCCGCCGATCGAACCGCGCGCCGGTCGGCGCGTTGGGGATGAACGTCTCGGCAGTCACGCGCTCGCCCACGCCGACATTGCCGCGATAGTCGATCTCGTGCCGGGTCACGACCCAGAAATAGGCTTGCTGGTGTTCGGGGCTGGCCACGCTGGTCCAGTGGGCGATCGCCACCTGCTGGATCCAGTCAACCCAGACTGCATTGTTGACATGGCCCAGCTCGTCGATGTGCTCGCTCTGGGCGGTGAAGGTCAGGCTGTGGCGGTTGGTCACAGGCAAAATCCGCGTGCGCATTGGACGAACAACGTGGCCCACATGCCCAGCGGCAGCACCATTGGCAGCGCAAAGATCAGCAGCCACCATCGCCGGGTCTGCCAGATAGACCAGGCCAGGCAGGCCAAGCCAAGCAAGTGCAAAGGAAAGAATCCCAGTATCAGCTCGAAACGGCCCGTCATGAGGAGCAATGCTGAGGCCAAGGCGCACAGCATTCCCCCGATTGCGGCCCAGCCTAGATCCTTGATGCTCATCGCGGGCCCAGTTCGAAGAATCCGGTGGCGACCGCGATCATGGTGCCGATCAGCATCGCGGTCGAGCCAAGCAAAAGCTTATCGCGGTAACGGTCTGGAAAAGCCCCGCGCAGCCCATAGACGCTCCACAGGATCAGTCCGCTGACCAGCGTGAGCGGGAAGCCGATAATCATCGCTGCTAACTGGGCATAGGATTCGCCGCTGCGCGGCTGCGACCAGAACATTACCATCATCAGGATCATGACGGCCGCCTGGGCGACCAGCAGGGCCAGGCCCAACCAGCCCTTCAAGGCTGCCTCCCCGCCGAAAGATGTTTCATCCCGCCACCTCCAGTTGCCACAGGATAAAGGCAAATTCCTCAGCTGTCTCGCGCAGGCTTTCAAACCGGCCGCTTTTGCCGCCGTGGCCCGCGCCCATGTTGGTTTTCAAGAGCAGTTCGTTGTCGCCGGTTTTAAGCTCGCGCAATCTGGCGACCCATTTCGCGGGCTCCCAATAGGTCACGCGCGGATCGTTGAGGCCGGCGGTGACCAGCATCGGCGGATAGTGTTGCGCCTTGACCTGGTCGTAGGGCGAATAGCTGCGGATCAGTTCGAACGCCGCCCTGTCTTCAATCGGATTGCCCCATTCGGGCCATTCGCCGGGCGTCAGCGGGAGGCTGGCGTCCAGCATGGTATTGAGCACATCGACGAACGGCACGTGCGCCGCGACCGCACCCCACAGGCCGGGATCGGAATTGACCACAGCGCCCATCAGTTCGCCGCCAGCCGATCCGCCCGCAATCGCAATATTGCCAGCTTCGGTCAGCCCGCGATCAATCAGGCCTTTCGCCACATCGACGAAATCCTGGAAGGTATTGGTGCGGTGCTCCAGCTTGCCGGCTTTGTACCAGGCCCGACCCAGATCATCGCCGCCACGGATGTGGGCGATGGCATAGGCAAAACCGCGATCGACCAGGCTAAGCCGGGTGGTAGAAAAGCCCGGCTCCATTGCGATCCCGTAAGCGCCATAGCCATAGAGATAAAGCGGGCCGCCGCCCACCCGGTCCTTGCGCTGCATGATGGACACCGGGATCATCGTGCCATCGCGCGCGGCGATCTCCACGCGCTCGGTAATATAAAGCGAGGCATCATAGCCCGACGGGATCTCTTGGACCTTCAGCGTGGTCATCGCCTTGCTGGAGACGTCATAGTCGATCACCGATGCCGGGCTGACCATGCTCTCATAAGACAGCCGCAGCACATCCATGGCCCATTCGGGATTGTCACCAAGGCCTGCTGAAAAGCTCGCTTCGGGGAACCGGATCGGCTCGATCCTGGCTGGATCGTCATAGTAACGCACCTCAACCCGGTCGAGCCCGCGGACCCGCCCTTCGATCACGTAGAAATCGCGGAACAGGTCAAACCCGGTCAGGTAAAACTGGTCACTGCCCTCGATCAGCGTGGTCCAGATGCCCGGATCTGACATCGGCGCGGTGGCGAGGCGGAAGTTTTCGTGGGTATCATTGGTGTGGATGAAGAGCGTGCTTTCATGCAGATCTACATCGTATTCAACACCGCTTTGACGGGCGCGGACCAGCACCTGTCTGGCAAGCGGATCAGCGGCAGGAACCAGCCGGATCTCGCTGGTTTCATGATCGCCGGTGGACAGGATCAGCCATTGCTCATTGGCCGAAAGCCCGGCGCTGGCGCGAAAGCCCTCGTCATGTTCGTGGTACAACTCAACATCGCTTGATCCTGATTGGCCAATCCAATGCAGACAGACCTTGTCGGTGCGCCACTGCTCGTTAGCTGGGGTATAGACCAGCCCGGTATCGCCGGCGACCCAGACCAGCGAGCCGATTGTCCCGGTAATCTCATCAGTCAGCAGCAAGTCGGTATCAAGGTTCTTGATCCGGGCGGTGAAGCGTTCAGAGCCGTTGTCGTCAAACGAGTAGGCCAGATGATGGCCGTCCATCGAGATCGAAAAGGCTTCGAGCCGGAAGTATTCTTTGCCCGCTGCCAGTGCGCCTTCATCCAGGATCAGCTGATCTTCGCCTGCATCGTCTTTGGCCGTCACGGGCCGCCGCCACCATTTCTTGTATTCGGCACCTTCCTCGAATTCGATCCAGTAGAGGTAGAGGCCGTCTTTTTGCGGGACCGACCGGTCGGCCTCTTTGATCCGCGCACGCATTTCCTTGAACAGAGCATCGATCCGGGCCTGCTGCGGGGCCATCCGGCTTTCAAACCAGGCATTTTCAGCATTCAGATGACCCAGCACGGCCGGATCGGTAACTTCGGGATAGCCCGGATCGCGCAGCCAGGCGTAGTCATCGCTGACCGCAATCCCGTGGTGGGTTTCGACGTGCGGCTTTTTGGGTGCGACGGGGGGAGTGGTAACGGCCATTGGCTCGCTCTATGGTGCGCGCAGAAGGACTGCAAGCCATGCTGATGAACACCCATGAAGCGCGCCTTGATGCGCTGCGCAAAGAATTGAAAGCCCGGGGGCTGGACGGATTTGTGATTCCGATCTCGGATGAACATATGAGCGAATATGTGGGCAGCTATGCCCAGCGGCTGCACTGGCTTACCGGATTTGGCGGATCGGCTGGCAGCGCGGCGGTGCTGGCGGATCGAGCGGCGGTTTTCGTTGATGGGCGCTATACCATCCAGGTTCGCGATCAGGTTGATGGACGGCTGTTTGAACATCAATCCAGCCTGGTAACCTCGGCTGGGGCCTGGCTGGCACAGCATGCCGGCGAAGGCGCAAGGATTGGCTTTGATCCATGGCTGCATGGCCGGCCTTGGGCCGAACAGACCAGAACGGCCTTGGAAGCCCAGGGGGCCGAACTGGTTCCAGTCGATGGCAATCCGATCGATGCGATCTGGTCCGATCAGCCAGCGCCATCCCCGGCACCGGCGGTGGTCCACAACAGCATCCTGGCGGGGCAGGCAAGCGAAGCGAAGCGCAGTGCTGTGGCAGAGTGGCTGGCTGCCAAGGGGCTTGATGCGGCGGTGGTTTCTGCGCTGGATAGCGTCGCCTGGTTGCTCAACATTCGCGGGGCAGACGTTGATCGCACGCCAGTGGCGCTCAGCTTTGTGCTGGCCCATGCCGATGGCACTGCCGAACTGTTCATCGCAGAGGAAAAGGTAACGCCTGATCTGCGTGCGCATCTGGGCAATGCTGTAACCATCCGCCCGCGCGAGGCGTTTGTTCCGCAGTTGCAGGCACTGGCCGGCAAGAAGGTGGCGGTTGATCCGGATCGCACCGTGCAGGCGGTGTTCGCGGCATTATCCGGAGCGGGGGCAACAATCGTGGAACTCACTGATCCAACCATTATGCCCAAAGCGATCAAGAACTCTGCTGAGCAGGCCGGACAGCGCGCATCGCAGGCCCGCGACGGGGCGGCAGTCGCAAGGTTTCTGCACTGGCTGAGCGTTGAGGCCCCACAGGGCGGGCAGGATGAACTTTCGGCGGCGGCACGGTTACAGGCTTTCCGTGCGGAAAGCCCCGAACTGCGGGATCTATCGTTCGATACCATTTCTGCCGCCGGGCCCAATGGCGCGCAGTGTCATTACAAGGTTAGCGAAGAAACCAACCGGAAAATTGACCCCGCATCAGTCTATCTGGTCGATTCGGGCGGGCAGTATGCCGATGGCACCACCGACATTACCCGTACCGTCTGGATCGGGACGGCTGATGGACTGGGGGCGCCAAGCGCAGAGCACAAGGATCGCTTCACCCGTGTGCTCAAGGGCCATATCGCGCTGGCCATGGCGCAGTTTCCCAAGGGCACAGTGGGCGCGCAGCTCGATACGCTGGCGCGGATGCATTTGTGGGCCGTCGGGCTCGATTATGCGCACGGCACAGGCCACGGGGTTGGCAGTTTCCTGTCGGTCCACGAAGGGCCGCAGCGGATCGGCAAGCTGCTGGGCGGACAGGCTGGAACCGCCACCGAACTGGCAACAGGCATGATCCTTTCGAACGAGCCTGGCTATTACAAGGAAGGCGAATACGGCATCCGGATTGAAAATCTGGTGCTGGTTGAGCGCCGCGAAGCGCCCGGCCAGGAAGGCGAGTATTTCGGCTTTGAAAACCTGACCTGGGTGCCGATCGACCGGACATTGGTGGATACCGGGCTGATGACCCGTGATGAGCTGCGCTGGTGGGATGATTATCACGCCAGGGTTGAGGCGATCCTGGCCCCGCAGCTGGACGGCGCGGCGCTGGATTGGCTGAAAGCTGCCTGCGCGCCCTTGCCAGCTTTTTGATGTTCGCTTAATGTTCCGCTTCGAATCGGATGGAGAAAAGCAATGATCGGATATGTAACCGTTGGCACCAACGATCTGCCGCGCGCCGCAAAGTTCTATGATGCCCTGGCTGCTGAAATGAACACCCCGCGGATGATGGAATTTGAAACTTTTATCGCCTGGGGCACGCCCGGCGGCAGCTGCGGGATCGCCGCAACCAAGCCATTTGATGGCCAGGCAGCTTCGGTCGGCAATGGCGTGATGGTCGCGATTGAGGCGCGCGATCAGGAACAGGTCAATCGGCTCTATGCCATAGCGCTTGAAAACGGCGGCACCGATGAAGGCGCGCCGGGGCCGCGCGGCGAAGGGTTCTACGCCGGCTATTTCCGCGATCCCGATGGCAACAAGCTCAATGCTTTCGTGATGGGGTGATTGCGCGGCGATGAACCGATCGCCCCAATTGCGACAATTGGCGACAATTCTCAGGCTTTGCGGCATAAGTATGCGACATGGCGGGGGTAGTAGGGATCACGGAAGCCGCGCGGCAACCGATGCTCCCCCCTCCCCACCGGCCCGCGCGGCTTCTCGCCATTCCAACCTGGGAGTATCCCGATGAAAAAGACGATCCTTGGCCTATCATTGCTCGCTCTGGGCCTTGCCGGCACAGCCTATGCTGCAAACGAGGCCCGTGCGGCCGATCCGATGGGCGATAAGACCATCACCAAGGCTGAATTCCTGACCCAGCACGGTCTGATGTTTGACAAGCTCGACGCCAACCGCGACGGCAAGCTCGATCCCGCCGATCACGCGGCGCATATGGGCCAGATGTTTGATGCGGCTGACAGCGATCACAATGGCTCGCTCTCACGCGATGAATTTGCCGCCGCTCATCAACGCGGCCCGCAAGCCGGCGAAAGCCAGGAAAGCGATGACCAACGCGGTGGCCAGCGTCGCGGACGACATGGCGCAAAGCGCGGCGGCCAGCACGATGGCAGCAGGGCCATGCACATGATCAAAATGGCCGATACCAACAAGGACGGCACGGTAACGCGTGATGAGTTCATGGCCATGTCCGGTCAGCATTTTGACAAGATGGACGCCAATCATGATGGCAAGCTGACCAAGGAAGAACGCAAGGCCGCACATGCCAAAATGAAGAGCATGCGCCGCGGCGGACCTGGCGGGCCGGGCGATCATTCCGGGCATATGCCGCCGCCGCCGCCTGCGCCAGCCAACTGACCCCGCAAGCGGCGACGGTTGCCAGACAATGGAACGGACTGACCCGATCCGCCTGCTGCTTGTCGATGACGAGCCGGCACTGCGTGAACCCCTGGCCGCGTATCTGACGCGCCAGGGGTTTGCGGTGCGCGAAGCGGCCAGCGCGGCTCAGGCGCGCAGCCTGATCCGCGATGAATTGCCCGAACTTGTCCTGCTCGATATCATGATGCCGGGTGAGGACGGGCTTTCGCTGTGCCGCCATCTGGCCGAAACGCACAGTGTGCCGACCATCCTGTTGACCGCCAAGGGCGAAGCAACTGACCGTATCGTCGGGCTGGAAATCGGCGCGGACGATTATGTAGTCAAACCATTCGAACCGCGTGAACTGGTGGCCCGGATCCGTTCTGTGCTGCGCCGCAGCGCCAAAGGCGGCACACAGCCGCTGCTCGAAGACGAAAATTACCTCTTCGAAGGCTGGCAGCTTGATCCGCTCAAACGCCGCCTGATCGATCCCGCCGGCACATTGGTGCCGATCTCCTCGGCCGAATTTCGGCTGCTTTTGGCATTTCTCGATCATCCGCGTCAGGTCCTTGATCGTGACCGGCTGCTCGATATGGTTCAGGGCCGCGAAGCGCATCTGTTTGATCGCGCGGTTGATAACCAAGTCAGCCGTCTGCGCCGCAAGATCGAAGTAGACAACAAAACACCAACCATGATCCAGACCGTATGGGGCGGCGGCTATATGCTGGCCGCCGAAGTGCGGCGGGTCAGATGTTGATTGGGGCCAGCCCCTGATGAGGCCGCTTTTGGGGGGGATTTGGCCAAAAAGCCTGCAAGGACAGCTTTTGCTGGCGGTGGCGCTTGCCCTTTTGCTGGCGCAGGGGATCAGCGCCGCATTGCTATGGCGCGCCCAGGCAGAGCGCCGCGAGGCGGCACTGGTTCACACCGCCGCGATCCGCCTGTTTGCGGCCACACGCGAACAGCGGCTGGAAGGCCGCCACCCGCCTGGGGCGATTGAAGCGGCACGGCAGCTGCGGGTAGAGACCGCTGCAGCATCGCCGCTCAAACCCGAGGATCATCGCAACAGCCGGGCTGAGCGTGAACTGCAAGAGGTGCTGGCCGGGCAGGGGCTGACTACCAAGGCTGTGCTGGTGTTTCGCCGCGGGGCTCAGGAATATCCAATGCTGTCCCGCCGCGCCGCGCGGCGGGCCAAGGTTCTGGGTGATCGCGCCCCACCATCGCCGCGCGAAGTGATGGTTGCCGCTGTGGAACTTGCGCCGCAGGGCTGGATGCTGGTCCGTGTGCCGATCCCGCGCCCGGAACGCGGCTTGCTGGCAACTTTGATCGCGCAAACGCTGTTGCTTTATGGCCTGCTGTTTGGCGCGATTGCGCTGATCGTGGGCCAGATTACCAAACCCTTGAAGGCACTGACCCGGCGGCTGGAGCAATTCGCCCAGACCCGCGATGCCCAAGGCCAGCTTGAACCCCAGGGCCCCGATGATATGCACCGCCTGATCGTGGCGCACAATGCGATGGAAGCCCGGCTGGCTTCGCTGCTGGATGAAAAAGACGTGATGCTGGGCGCTATCGGGCATGATCTGAAAACCCCGTTGGCCGCACTGCGGGTTCGGATCGAGGGCGTTGAAAATCCAGCCGAACGCGCAAAAATGGCGGCGACGATTGAGGATATCACCCGCAGCCTAGACGATATCCTCAGCCTGGCCCGGGTTGGCCGTCCCAGCGATCCGCTAGAGGTGACCGATCTTTCAGCGCTGGTGGCCGGGGTTGCCGAAGAGTTCGAAGACATGGGCGAGCCGGTGGAATTTTTCGGCGCCCAGCGCACCGTGCTGGCGCTGCGGGCAACCTGGCTGCGCCGCGCCGTGCGTAATCTGGTGGTCAACGCGCTGCGTTATGGCCAGACTGCCCGGATCGTGCTGACCAGCGAGAACACGCACGCCGTGATCCGGATCGATGATGATGGGCCGGGCATTGCTGCCGATCAGATCGAACGGATGCAGGAACCATTCACCCGCGGTGAGCCTTCGCGCAACAGCATCACTGGCGGGGCGGGGCTGGGCCTGACCCTGGCCCGCGCGATTGCCGAGCAGCATGGTGGATCGCTGCGGCTGGAGAACCGCCGCGATGACGCCGGGGATATCACCGGCCTCACCGCCACGATCAGACTGCCGCTTTAGCTAGCAACCTTGGCAAACACCGCTGAAAGCTCTGCGCTGCGGGCCTGCTTCAGAATACCGCAACTGCGTACGCGTTCGATCGTGCGTTCAAGTTCAAGCGAGCCGGTTTTGCCTTGCAGCTGCGGGCGGAGCAGCGCCGCGATCTCGTCGGCGCGCTCGGCCGAACAGAACCCGCCCACCATCTGCGGCAACCGCGATGCCATGAAGATTCCATTGTTGCCGCCAAACAGTTCACCGGCATGCGCTTTGACCCAATCGAAGGCCATATCGCGGGTTTCGCGGGCGCCGGCCACGCCGCCGATCAGGCCGAAGCGTTCGCTGCGGCGCAGGCGCAGATCATTGAAATCGTTCAGCACCCAGCGGCCAACATCGGCATTGCCAGAACCACCGATTGCGCCCAGCGCGGCCGGGCGGAATAGCGGATCTTGCGAGGTCAATGCCTGTTCAGCAAGCGCCTTGGCCGCTTCCACACCGCCCTGCTCGATCAGGATCCGGAACGCTGCATCAAACCAGGCTGGATCCAGCGCCATACTGTTGCCAGCCAGATAGGCGCTTGCGGCCTTGCCCAATTCAGTCCGGATCGCGGGTTCACGTGCGGTCATCGCCAGGCGCCACACCGCTTGCTCGCGCAGCTGCGACTTCTCAGGGTCTTCGGCGGCATAAGCACCTGCCTGCAGATCAAAGCCCATGGCCTTAAGACGCGGCGCATAGATTGCGCCAACAAAGCGGCGGTAGCCGGCTTCGCTTTCAGTGCTGACCATACCGGCGTTGAACAGGCGCGCCAGGCTGTCAATCCCGGCATCGCTGGCATAGCTATCGGGATTGTGGCTAAGCTTCTCAGCCGAAGTCAGCAGCTGCGCCGCACTGGCGCGGCCAGCCTGAAAGCTGGCAAACAGCGAATCGTCCATTGCCAAAGCCTCGCCGCCGGGCAGGGTGCCGGCCAGCGCAATCAGCTTGTCCCATTCGGCCGCGGGCAGTTCGAACCGGTAGTAACCCGTGCCGCCCGCATTGGGGATCAGTGCGCCTGCGCCCGGAACGGAAATTGCAGTGCTGGCCTGATCGATCAGCTGGCATTGGCGCTGGCCCGCGCTCGCCCGCAAGCACAGGGGAATGCCCCATCGGGTGACCGGGGCGGTGCTGCCAAGGCGGGCGTACCGGCTTTGGCTGACAGTATAGCCGCCTTTGCCATCAGGATCGAAGGTGACCAGCGGGACGCCCTGCTGGTCGGTAAAGCTCTGCATCGCAGGGATGATCCTGGGATCGCCCGAAACCTTGGCCATGGCAGCGAAGAAATCAGTGCTGGTGGCACTTCCGTTCTTGTGGGCGGCCATATAGCTGCGCACCCCATCGCGAAACTTGGTATCGCCCATATAGCCCGCGATCATCGCCACCACATGGCCGCCCTTGCCATATGTGATGGTATCAAACGCTTCGTCGATCTGTGCATTTGTGGCGATTGGCTGGTGGATCGCCCGGCCGGCGACAAGGGCATCGGTGCCCATCGCGTTGAACCCTTCGGCCAGTGCGCCTGCCTTGATGTTAAGATCGGGGCGCCATTCATCGCCGATCCGGAAGCCCATCCAGTTGGCGAAGCTTTCATTAAGCCAGATGTCGTCCCACCAGGCAGGCGTAACAAGATCGCCAAACCATTGGTGTGCCAGTTCATGGCTGACCACCATGCCGAAAGTACGCTTTTGCCCAGTGGTTGCTTTGTCATCCATGATCAGGATCGGATCGGAGTAGAGATCGGCTCCGGCATTTTCCATCGCGCCGGGCATGATTGGCGAGGTAATCTGATCCAGCTTTGGATAGGGGAAGCCCTGGCCGAAGTAGTTCTCCAGATGTTTGACAATGCCTTTGGTGCCGTCGAGCGCGAAAGTCATCTGTCCGGCGTTTTGCTTGGTTGTAATGATCCGCACCGGCAGCGGCCTGGAGCGTTGCGGGGTGGCCGGAACTGTCCCCGAAACCGAGCTGAACGGACCCACCATCATCGCCACCAGATAGGTCGGCAGCGGCAGGGTTGGCGCAAACCGGTGAACCTGCCAGCCATCTTCGGTTCTGCTGGAAAGCTCGGGCGCGTTGCTGACTGCCATCTGGCCGGGCCGGGTTCGCAAAGTAACGGTAAAAGGCACCTTGAAGCCGGGCTCATCAAAGCCTGGGAATGCGGCGCGGGCATCGATCGATTCGAACTGGGTCCAGCTGTACCATTCATCGCCCACTTTCACGCGGAACATGCCCGATGCGCTGCCTTGGAACGGCGCATCGTAATCGAAGCTCAATTTGATCGGTCCGGCGGGCAGCGGGCGATCAAACACCAGCCGGGCGACACCGCTGGAATCAAGCTCAAACCAGCGTCCAATATAGGTCTTGCCGCGCACAGTGGCCACGGCCCGCTGCATCCCCAGACCGCGGCCATGCAGATCGATAAAATTGCTGCTCTTGGCCAGAACGGCATCGATTTCGACGTGACCGGAAAAACGTTCCCTGCTCGGATCGACCTTGATGTCGATCCGGTATGCCTTGGGCCGAACCGCGCCGCTCAGCTTTCCCGGTGGCACCGGCGCCAGCGCAGCAGCGGCGCCTGTTCCGCCATCCGCCGCAGGGGTGCCGGCAGGAACCTGGCCGGCAATCGCCAGCGAAAGCAGAGAGGCGGCAATCAAGTGAGGGCGCATGGATTCTTCCTTAGCGTATACGGTTGCGCCGCCTAAGGGCCATGCCGCTTTGCTTTGCAAGCGCACCCTTCGACGAAGCGCGATCCCTGCCCGACCAGCGTCAGCGCAGCAATCCGCCCAATAGCCCGCGCGCAAACCGGCCCAGCATTGCCCCGCCCAGCGCAGTGCCAATCGCGCCCGCCGCCGCGCTTGCGGCAGAGGCAACGGGTGACGCGCTCGATTTGCGTCCGGTCATCTTGCGGGCAACCATTGTTCCCGCCGAAGCTAACGCTGCGCCAAACGCGGCCTTGCCGGCCCTTTCCCACATGCTGGGATTGGCGCGGGGCTGGGCTCGCTGGGCTTCTGCGCCGTGCTCTTCGACAACGCGCGCAGCCGCCGCCGCATCGTGCGCTTTTTGTACCAGGACTTCTTCAGCGCTCTCCCGATCAACGGGCGTGTCGTATTTGTCTCCGAACGGACTGATTGACTGGATGATCGCGCGCTCCTGGTCGGTGATCGGCCCCAGCCGGCTGCGCGGGGGGACGATCAGGGTGCGCTGCACAACAGTTGGCGCGCCATCGCTGTCCAGGGTCGAAACCAGCGCTTCGCCAACTTTCAGTTCGGTTATGGCCTGTTCGACATCAAGATCCTGATTTATCCGGAAAGTTTCAGCCGCCGATTTGATCGCCTTCTGGTCGCGCGGGGTATAGGCCCGCAGCGCATGCTGGACGCGATTGCCCAGCTGCCCGGCGATCTTTTCGGGAATATCGATCGGATTCTGGCTGATAAAATATACACCCACCCCTTTGGACCGGATCAGGCGAACAACCTGCTCAACCTTGTCAAACAAGGCTTTGGGCGGATCATCGAACAGCAGGTGCGCCTCATCGAAGAAGAACACCAGGTTGGGCTTTTCGGGATCGCCCACTTCGGGCAGGGCTTCAAAAAGTTCGCTCATCAGCCACAACAGAAACGTGGAATAAAGCTTGGGGTTGCGCATCAACTGATCGGCAACCAGCACATTGATGATGCCCTTTCCGCCCTCGTCGCAGCGCAGAAAGTCATTGATTTCAAATGCGGGTTCGCCAAAAAACCGGTCTGCACCCTGGCTTTCAAACGACAGCAACTGGCGCTGGATAGTGCCGATGCTGGCCTTGGAAATATTGCCATAGGCCGTGGTCAACGTTGCGGCATTATCCCCGCAGGTCATCAGTACCTGTTGCAGGTCATCAAAATCGAGCAGCAGCAGGCCATTGTCATCGGCCCATTTGAAACAGACCGTCAGTACGCCTTCCTGTGTCTCATTAAGATCAAGCAGGCGGGCCAGCAGCAGCGGCCCCATCTCGGAAATTGTGGTACGGATCGGGTGGCCCTGCCGGCCATACAAGTCCCAGAAAACGGCCGGATTATCGCGATATTCAAACGGATCGATCCCCAATTGGCGGGCCCGGGCCTTGATCGCATCGGCATGGGCAAAGCTATCACTGCCCGCCACCGCGATGCCGGAAAGATCGCCCTTCACATCAGCTACGAACACCGGCACTCCGGCGGCGCTGAACTGTTCGGCCATGGTTTGCAGGGTCACGGTCTTGCCTGTGCCGGTGGCCCCTGCAATCAGTCCGTGGCGGTTGGCCATGCCCAGTTTGAGAAACTGCTTCGCGTCATTGGCACCCAGACCAAGGAAGATGTCGTCCATAGTGCAGCAAATCCACGTTAGATTGTTAAGGCTTCCCCAACAGATAGACGCCGCCAAGCCCATGCGCGAGAGGCTTTTTGCAAGTCGCGCAGGTCCCCGCTAGAAGCGCGATCAAATGACCGATCCATTCATCCTGCTTGACGATGCCCGGCCGCAAGGTGCCAGCCCTGCCCGCCTCTATGAGCGACCGCGCGAAGTGGTAGTGGCGCGGCGCGTGGATGAGGTTCTGCCGGCGCTGGATCGGATCGCCGCATTGCAAGCGCAAGGTGCGCAGCTGGCTGGATTTTTCGCCTATGAAGCCGGCCTTGCGCTGGAACCGCGGCTGGCCTCGCTGGCGGCAACGCGCAGCGGCGCCGCCGGGCCACTGGTGTGGTTTGGGGCGTTCGATTCCTGCACGGAAATCGCGGCCGAAGATGTGCCCGGCTGGCTTGCGGCACGGGCTGAAGGGACTGCGCAGGTGGGGCCACTGGATCCGGCACTTTCGCCCGGCGGCTATGCCAGGGCCTTTTCCGAATTGCAGGAACGGATTTCGGCGGGTGATATCTATCAGGCCAACCTGACCTTTGCGCTGGCAGGATCGTTTCGCGGCGATCCGCTGGCGCTTTATGCCGCCGCGCGTCCGGGTGCCAACGCCGGATATGGCGGGGTACTGTTTGATGGAACCCACTGGCTTTTAAGCTTTTCGCCAGAGCTGTTCTTTGACGAACGCGATGGCACAGCGATTGCCAAGCCGATGAAGGGCACGCGCCCACGCGGGCGCGATCCGGCACAGGACGCCCGGCTGAAGGATGAACTGGCGGCATCTGAAAAAGACCGTGCCGAAAATCTGATGATCGTTGATCTGATCCGCAACGATCTTTCCCGGGTCGCCAAACCCGGCAGCGTTCGGGTCGATTCCCCGTTTGCGATCGAAAGCTACCCTACTGTCCACACCATGGTCACCACGGTGCGCGCCAAATTGCAGGACCGGATGGGCGCCGTCGATATGCTGCGCGCGCTGTTTCCGTGCGGTTCGATCACCGGTGCGCCCAAGATCCGCGCGATGGAACTGATCGATGCGGTGGAACGCGATGCGCGCGGGCCCTATTGCGGCGCGATCGGACGGATCGATGCGGCCGGGCCCGATGGCACCAGCGAGGCGGCATTTAATGTCGCGATCCGGACATTGCGGCTTACTCCTGGTGAAAACCAGCGGGGCCGCGCGGTTTTGGGCGTGGGCGGGGCAATTGTTGCCGATAGCGAAATGATGGCTGAATGGCGCGAATGCCTGATCAAGGGCGGGTTCGTGCGGCTTGTTGCTGGCGGCGCCGATCTGATCGAAACCATGCGCTTTACGCCGGAAGATGGCACCCCGCTGCTTGAGCTGCATCTTGAACGGATCAAGGCCAGCGCCGCCGAGCTGGGCTTTGCGTTTGATCGCCATGCGGTGCGCAATGCGATCCAGGCGCTGTGCTTTGAAGCCGATGCGCCAGCGCGGCTGAGGTTGATGGTTGCGCGTGGCGGGGCCTACAGCCTGGAACTGGGGGCACTACCCGCACCCATGGCCGAGCCGGTTGATTGCGTGGTGCTGCCGATCCCGGTCGATCCGGGCGACTGGCGATTGCGCCACAAAAGCAGCGACCGCGATTTTTACGAGCTGGGGCTAGGGGCAGCCCATGCCGCCGGAGCCGGAGAGGCGCTGTTTATTCGCGATGATGGCCTGATCACCGAAGGCTGCTGGACCAGCATCTTTGTAGAGCGTGACGGGCAGCTTCTTACCCCTGCGGCATCGCTTGGGCTGCTGCCCGGGGTGCTGCGCCGTTCGCTGATCGAAGCTGGCCGGGCGATCGAAGCCGAACTTACACTTGATGATTTGAAGCACGGATTTCTGATCGGGAATGCCCTGCGCGGGTTGATGAAAGCGAAACTACGGTGATACTCAGCCAGGCCCTGTCGCGGATCGCTCCTTCCAGCACGGCGGCGATGTCCGATCGCGCTTTTGCCCTGCGCGAGGCCGGCCGCGATATCATCTCGCTTTCCGTGGGAGAGCCAGATTTCGCCACGCCAGCGCATGTTATCGCCTCGGCCAAGGCGGCGCTTGATGCGGGCGATACCAAATATACCGCGGTTGCCGGCACGGCTGCCCTGCGCAAAGCCGCTGCGCTGCATTACGCGCGGGATCTGGGAATAGCGGTGCCGCCCGATCGGATCATTGTCAGCGCGGGGGGCAAACAGGCAATTTTTCATGCGCTTGTTGCTACTCTGGATCCGGGCGATGCGGTCCTGATCCCAGCGCCGTGGTGGGTCAGCTATCCCGAAATCGTCCGCTTTGCCGGGGCCAATGTGGTGCCGCTGGAAACTTCGCCTGCTGGCGGATACCGGATCACGCCCGATCAGCTTGAAGCCGCCATTACCCCCAAGGTCCGTTGGTTGTTGCTGAACAGTCCGGGCAATCCCACCGGCGCCGTCTATTCGGCTGCGCAGCTGCAAGCGCTGGGTGCGGTGCTGGCGCGGCACCCGCATGTGCTGATCCTGTCTGACGATATCTATGCTCCGCTGCGCTATCTGCCTGGCCGCCATGCAACCATCGCAGCCGAATGCCCCGATCTGGCAGACCGGGTGCTGACCGTTTCGGGCCTGTCAAAAAGCCATGCAATGACCGGCTTCAGGATTGGCCTTGCGGCTGGGCCCGAATGGCTGGTGAAGGCGATGGGCAAGTTGCAATCACACTCTATGGGCAGCCCGTCCACCCCCAGCCAGGCGGCGGCGGTAGCGGCGCTTGAAGGGCCGCAGGATTTTCTGGCAGATTGGTGCGCCGTAATGCGCCGCCGCCGCGATATGGTGGTCAGCGCGGTCAATGCCATACCCGGTTTGTCCGCCCCGGTGCCCGATGGTGCTTTCTATTGCATGGTTGATGCCGCGCCGCACATGGCCCGATTTGGTGACGATCAGGCGCTGTGCCTGCACTTGCTTGATGCCGGTGTGGCGGTTGTTCCTGCTTCCGCCTTTGGCGGACGGGACGGTTTTCGGATCAGCTTTGCAGCAGCCGATACAATTCTAGAAGAAGCCTTGCGGCGCATTGCAGGAGCCGTGGCATGACCCAGATTCCAATTTTGTTCGAAGACGCTGAAGCACTTGTGATCGATAAGCCGGCAGGCTTGCCGGTTGATCGTCCGCGCAGCGGCGCGCGCAGCCTTGAGGATTTTCTGGAGCAGCTGCGGCTGGGATTTCAGCGGGCGCCGTGGCCGGTCCACCGGCTCGATCAGGATACCTCAGGATGTCTGTTGATGGCGCGCAATCCCAAATCGCTGAAACGGCTTTCGGCCGCGTTTGAGGCGAAGGTGGTGGACAAGCTTTATCTTGGCGTGGTTGCCGGACCAATCGCGGAAGATGCTGGCACTATCGAGCTGTCGCTCAGCAAGATCAGCAGCGCCGAACAGGGCTGGCGGATGATCCCGGCCCGGAAAGGCAAGCCGGCGCTCACCCACTGGCGTAAACTGGCGGTGCGCGGCGAACTGACCCTGGTTGAATTTCGGCCTGAAACCGGACGAACTCACCAGATCCGCATTCATGCGCTGGCCGGGTTGGGTGCGCCGCTGCTGGGCGATCCGGTCTATGGCGATGGCAAAGGGGCTCCGCGCACGATGCTGCACGCCCGCGCGATCAGCCTGCCGCGCGAAGGCAAAGAGGCCATCAGCGCGGTAGCGCCGTTGCCGCGGGATTTCCTGGCGCTGGGATTTGGCGATGACGATCTTAGCGGATGATACAATTGCCCGCGCGCTGGCATTGGTCAGCGAAAGCTTTGTAACGGCATCGGGTCCGGGTGGACAAAACGTCAACAAGGTCGCAACCGCGGTGCAGCTGCGGCTGGATGTCTATGCACTGCGGCTGCCGATCGAAGTGTTCGCGCGGTTAAAGCTGCTGGCTGGGAGCCGCATGACCAGTAAAGGCGAACTGCTGCTTATCGCCCAGCGCCACCGGACCCAGGAAGCCAATCGTCAGGATGCCCGCGTGCGGCTGGGTGAATTGATCGAGGAAGCCTTCAAGATCCCCGAAAAGCGGGCCAAAAGCCGGCTCAACCGGATCAACAAAACCCAGCGCCTGGAAGGCAAGAAGCTGCGCGGGTCAGTCAAGGCCGGACGCGGCAAAGTGCAGATGGATTAGGACCAGGACCCTCTTAACCGGCGGGTTTTGTTGTGGGCTGCGGTTTGGGCGCGGGCTGCACCGAAGGCGTCCCCTGGCCTTGCGGCACTGCGCCAGCGGGCAGGCGTTTATCCTGCAACATTTCCGCCGCCTCTTCCAGCGCGCGGGCTTCATTGGGGGTAACCCCGCCCGCACTGCGCTCCTCACTTGAGCAAGCGGCCAGGAGGATCAGCGGGAGCAGGGCAAAATTTCGCATCGGCCTATCATAGCGTACGATGCAAAAAGGAAAAGGCGGACGCGGCCGTGTGG
The DNA here is from genome assembly GCF_040079535.1 of Novosphingobium sp. GTDB lineage: Bacteria > Pseudomonadota > Alphaproteobacteria > Sphingomonadales > Sphingomonadaceae > Novosphingobium. Next base: position 92,522 of record NZ_JBEBKB010000004.1, read on the forward strand.
CCGCATCCGCCTGTTCCCAAGCGGTGCCAGCCCTATTGCTTTTCAGCAGGAGTATCGGCGGCTTCGGCACCAGCGCCCGCTGAAGCATCCGCTACCGGGGCGCTGACATCATCGGGAATGGCTTCTTCGGCCGGCATTTCAACGTTTTCGGCCTGCGCTTCTTCCTTGGCGCTTTCCGCGCTTCCGCAGGCAGTCAGGGCCAGGGCGGCACCCGTTGCCAGGGCCAAGGCGGCAAATTTCTTCATCAACAAGCCCTCTCGATAAAATTGCGACCAACGGCCTGATTGCCGTCCATGCTCGCGATTCTAGCCCTCGCGGAGGGTGCTGCCAACCGGCAATCACCGCCAAATTCGACATTTCCACCATGAGGTGTTGATAGGATATAAAGATTTCTTTATATGATAGGGCAATGCGGATCGAATTCACCTTGCGGGCCCTTGCCGACCCTACCCGATTACGGATCATGCGGCTGCTAGCCGCGATGGAGCTGGCCGTGGGGGAATTGGCACAAGTCCTTGGGCAAAGCCAGCCGCGCGTCTCTCGCCATGTCAAGATCCTGTGCGATGCGGGCCTGGCTGAACGCCGCAAGGAAGGCAGCTGGGTGTTCTTGCGCAGCGCAATCGGGGTGACCCGTGCACCGCCGCTTGGCGCAGCAGCAGCCCGGTTGCTGGCTGTTTCGGAAGAGGATGACGCGCAGTTCGCCGCACGCTGCGCTGAAGATCGCCGCCACCTTGCCGCAATCCGCGCCGCGCGAGAGGACAGCGCAGCGCAGTACTTTGCTCGCCACGCCGCCGAATGGGACAGTCTGCGCAGTCTTCATTCGCCCGATGGCCCGGTAGAAGCCGCGCTGCAGGCGGCACTGGGCGATGCGCTGGGTGATCTGCTTGATATCGGCACCGGAACCGGGCGGATCGCGCAATTGCTAAGCCCGCATAGCCGCTCGGTCACCGGGCTCGATAACAGTCCGGAAATGCTGCGGCTGGCCCGCGCCCGGTTGCAACACCTGCCAGCTGATCGGCTGGATTTGGTCCAGGGCGATTTTTCTGGCCTGCCATTTGCCGATGCCAGCTTTGATACAGCGGTGTTCCATCAGGTGCTGCACTATGCGCAGGCCCCCGAGGCAGCCCTGGCCGAAGCTGCGCGGGTCACCCGGCCGGGCGGCACGATCGCGGTGGTCGATTTCGCTGCGCATGATCGCGAGGAGTTGCGTACGGCCCATGCCCACGCGCGGCTTGGTTTTACCGACGAACAGATGCTGGCACTGCTGGCCGGGGCTGGCTTTGCCGCGGCCCCGCCGCGCGCGCTTCCGGGTAAGTCGCTAACCGTAAAAATCTGGACCGCACGGCGCCACACCGGCCCGGTCAATGCAAAGGTACGCGTTTGATGCCCCCCAGCTTTGATGCCCTGCGTGAAGCGCGAACCGCGCTTGATACGCCGCTGTTTGCGGGGCTGCCCGGCGATATCGGGGTGAGCTTTGAGTTCTTCCCGCCCAAGACCGATGCGCTGAGCGAGCAGTTGTGGAACGTGGTGGAGACCCTGGCCCCGCTTGAACCGCGTTTTGTTTCGGTAACTTACGGCGCCGGCGGATCAACCCGCGACCGGACCCACGCCACCGTTTCACGGATCATCGCCGAAGCCCGCCTGCCTGCTGCAGCACATCTGACCTGCGTTGATGCCAGCAAGGACGATATCCGCAAGGTTGCCGAGGCCTATTGGCAGGCGGGTGTGCGCCACGTGGTTGCATTGCGGGGCGATATGGGCGCACCCGGAGTGCCGTTTACGCCGCACCCCGAAGGCTATGCCAATGCGGCCGAACTGGTTGCAGGGTTAAGGCAGATCGCTCCATTTGAAATTTCGGTTGCGGCCTATCCTGAAGTCCATCCTGATGCCGCCAGCGCGGCGGCAGATATTGACAACCTTAAACGCAAGCTGGATGCCGGGGCCAGTTCGGCGATCACCCAGTTCTTCTTTGAACCCGAAGTGTATTTCCGCTTTCGTGATCGGCTGGCCGCAGCCGGGGTCGATGCGGCGGTCTATCCCGGGATTTTGCCGGTTACGAATGTCGCTCAGGCCCGCAATTTCGCGAAAGCCTGCGGGGCGGCGATTCCGGCCTGGATGGACGGCCTGTTCGAGGGACTTGATCAGCGCCCTGCCAGCCGCCAGCTGGTTGCCGCCACGGTTTGCGCCGAATTTTGCCGCCGGCTCTATGCAGGCGGCGTGCGCGATTTCCATTTCTACACGCTCAATCGGGCTGAATTGAGCTATGCGATCTGCCATCTGCTCGGCCTGCGTCCCAAGGAACCCCGCCCATGACACCGCGCGAAATTCTGCTGGCCGAAGCGGCCAAGGCGATCCTGATCAAGGATGGCCCTTATGGCACCGCGATCCAGGCCGAAAAACTGGATGAAGCGGCCTATCGCGGAACAACCGGGCTGGATCGCGATCAGAAGGGCAACAACGATCTGGTCAACCTGACCCAGCCACAAGTCATCCGCAAAATATGCGATAGTTACATTGCGGCAGGCGCGCGGGTGCTGGCTACCAACACGTTCAACGCCAACCGGATCAGCCAGGCCGATTACGGGGCCGAGCATCTGGTTGGCGAGATCAACCGGTCTGCCGCGCAGATCATCCGTGCGGCCTGTGCTGAAGCAACGGCGAGGGACGGCCTGCCGCGCTTTGTGGTGGGCGCCGTGGGGCCAACCAACAAGACGCTGTCGCTTTCACCCGATGTCAACGATCCGGGTTACCGCGAGGTCGATTTTGATCTGGTCAAGGATGTTTACCGCGAACAATCGCGCGCACTGGCTGAAGGCGGGGCGGATTATATTCTGGTCGAAACGGTGTTCGATACGCTCAATTGCAAGGCCGCGATCATGGCGGTGAAAGAGCTGGAACGCGAGCTGGGCCGCGAGCTGCCGCTGATGCTGTCGATGACGCTAACCGATCTGTCGGGCCGCAACCTTTCGGGCCACACGGTTGAGGCGTTCTGGCATTCGGTGCGCCATGCCCGGCCCGTCACGATCGGGCTCAATTGCAGCTTTGGTGCATCGCAATTGCGCCCGCATGTGCGGCTGCTCAGCGGGATCGCCGATTGCCTGTTGATGGCCTATCCCAATGCCGGTCTGCCCAATGAACTGGGTGAGTATGACGAGCTGCCGGAAACCACATCGGCACTGGTCCGCGAATGGGCAGAGGCTGGGCAGGTCAACATTCTTGGTGGGTGCTGCGGCAACACGCCAGCGCACATTGCGGCGATGGCGCGGGCGGTTGCCGGATTGCCCGCGCGGGCGATTCCAGCGCAGCAGCCAATGACCCGCCTTGCCGGGCTTGAGCCGTTCGTGATGGCCGCCTGATGGGGATCGACGGATTTCTCGAAGCCCGGATTCGTGTTGCTGGGCCCGATGATGCGGCCGCGCTGGCGCTGGTTGCGCAGGCGACGTTTCTTGAGGCCTATGCGGGCCTGGTGCAGGCCGCCGATATCATTGCGCACTGCGAAACGCAGAACAGCGCGGCGGCGTTTCGCAAAGCGCTGGCCGAAGGCGCCCGCGCCTGGCTGGTTGAGGCAGTGAAAACAGCCGCGCCGCTTGGCTTTGCACTGCTGACCAGATCGGCTCTGCCTGATCCGCAAGACGGCGATATTGAACTTAAGCGGATCTACCTGCTCGATCGCTGCAAGGGACAAGGCCTGGCGGGCGACTTGCTTGACACGGTTATCGCCGGAGCGGCCGGGCATCGCCGGCTGGTGCTGGGTACCAACCGTGACAACGAACGCGCGCTGGGCTTTTACCGCAAGAGCGGGTTCGAGATCATCGGCACCCGCAATTTTACAGTCGGCACTGAAACGTTCGACGATTACATCCTCGCCAAACCTTTGGAACAGACATGACCGCCGCCAATTCCGCCCGCTTCGTCAATGTCGGCGAACGTACCAATGTGACGGGCTCTGCCGCGTTCAAGAAGCTGATCCTTGCGGGTGATTATGCCCGCGCGGTAGAAGTGGCGCGCCAGCAGGTGGAAAATGGCGCACAGATCATCGACGTCAACATGGACGAAGGCCTGCTCGACGCGGTCTTCGCGATGACCACATTCCTCAAGCTGATCGGCGCAGAACCCGATATCGCCCGGGTGCCGGTGATGATCGACAGTTCTAAGTGGGACGTGATCGAAGCCGGGATTAAATGCGTTTCGGGCAAGCCGATCGTCAATTCGATCTCGATGAAAGAAGGCGAGGCCCAGTTCCTTGAACAGGCGCAAAAATGCCTGGATTACGGCGCCGCGGTGGTGGTCATGGCGTTTGATGAAAAGGGCCAGGCCGACACCCGCGACCGCAAGGTCGAGATCTGCGAGCGCGCCTACAAGCTGCTGACCGGGATCGGCTTTCCGGCCGAGGACATCATCTTCGATCCCAATATTTTCGCGGTCGCGACCGGCATGGAAGAGCATGACCGCTATGCACTCGATTTCATCGAGGCGGTGGCCGAGATCAAGCGCCGCTGCCCGCACGTCCACACCAGTGGCGGGCTTTCGAACCTGTCGTTTTCGTTCCGCGGGAATGAGCCGGTGCGCCGGGCGATGCATTCCGTGTTCCTCTATCACGCGATCCAGGCGGGCCTGGATATGGCGATCGTCAATGCCGGGCAGATCGATATTTATGATACGATCGATCCGGCGCTGCGCGATGCCTGCGAGGATGTGATTCTGGCCCGGCGGGATGATGCCACCGAGCGTCTGATCGCGATGGCTGAAAGCTTCCGCGGCACGGACGTGAAGGCCCAGAAGGAAGCTGAAGAATGGCGCAGCTGGGATGTGGTGCGGCGGCTTGAACATGCGTTGGTCAAAGGCATCGATGCGCATGTTGTCGATGATACCGAAGAAGCCCGCCAGCTTTACCCGCGCCCGATCGAGGTGATCGAAGGCCCGCTGATGGCGGGGATGAACACCGTTGGCGATCTGTTTGGGGCGGGCAAGATGTTCCTGCCGCAAGTGGTAAAATCAGCGCGCGTGATGAAGAAGGCCGTCGCCCACCTGATCCCATTCATCGAAGCAGCCAAGGAAGCCGGCGCACGGCCCAAGGGCAAGATCGTGATGGCGACTGTGAAGGGTGACGTCCACGATATTGGCAAGAACATCGTTGGCGTGGTGCTGCAATGCAACGGCTATGAAGTGATTGACCTTGGCGTGATGGTGCCGTGGACCAGGATCCTTGAAACCGCGATTGCAGAAGATGCCGATATTATCGGGCTGTCGGGTCTGATCACCCCCAGCCTTGATGAAATGGTGACCGTGGCAGAGGAAATGCAGCGGGCTGGCTTCACCATGCCGCTGCTGATCGGCGGGGCCACTACCAGCAAGATCCACACCGCGCTGCGGATTGATCCGGCCTATGATGGCCCGGTGATCCATGTGCTTGACGCCAGCCGCGCGGTTGGGGTCGCCAGCCAGCTGCTTTCCGATACCCAGGCACAGCCGTTCATCACGGCGACGGCCGAAGATTACCAGCATGTCCGCGATGTTCGTGCTGGCAAGGATCCCTCGATCTTGCTGAGCCTGGATGATGCCCGCGCCAACAGCTTCAAGGCCGATATGAGCGACAAGGCGCCGCCGCCCGAACAGCCGGGCCTGCATGTGTTTGCCGATTGGGATCTTGCCGATCTGGTGGAATGCTTTGATTGGACCCCGTTCTTCCGCGCCTGGGAGCTGGCCGGAACCTATCCTGCGGTGCTCAGCGACGAAGTGGTTGGTGAAAGCGCCCGCGCGCTCCATGCCGATGCGCTGACAATGCTGGACAAGATCGTCAGCGAAAAATGGCTTACCGCCAAAGGGGTCGCCGGTTTCTGGCCCTGCGCGCGTGAGGACGATGATGTCATGCTCTATCTGACCGAGGAAGAGCGTCATATCCGCATCCCCTTCCTGCGCCAACAGATCCGAAAGAGCCGCGACCGGGCGAATTATTGCCTGGCCGATTTCATCGATCCCGATGGCGATTGGATTGGCGGATTTGCCGTGGGCATCCACGGGATCGAACCGCATCTTGAACGGTTCCGCGCTGACCACGATGACTATTCAGACATTCTGCTGAAAGCCTTGGCGGACCGTTTTGCCGAAGCCTTTGCCGAACGGCTGCACAGCCATGTGCGAACCACATTGTGGGGCTATGCGCCGGGCGAACAGCTGACCAACGAGGCGCTGATCCGCGAGCAATACCGAGGGATCCGCCCGGCACCAGGCTATCCTGCCTGTCCCGATCACAGCCTCAAACCGATCCTGTTCGAACTGCTGAATGCCGGTGAAAACGCCGGGATCGTGCTGACCGAAAGCCAGGCCATGCTGCCCACAGCTGCGGTATCTGGGTTCTATTTCGCGCACCCAGAAAGCGCGTATTTTGGAGTTGCCCGGATCGGCCGCGATCAGCTTGAAGACTATGCCGCGCGGCGCGAGATGGAGCTGGGCGTGGCCGAGCGCTGGCTGCGGCCTAATTTGGACTAGAGTTTGTTTCAGTTGGACTGAAACAACACAACACCGGCCCCCTCCCCCTCCCGGCCACCCATAGGTTGCCCTAGAATTGGGTGGCCGGGAGGGGGAGTGGGCCGGTCTTGTTTCCACGTAAGTGGAACAGACTTTGATCAACCCTCGATGCTGGGCCACTCGACGATCAGGATCTTGAGATCGCCTTTGGGTTCAAAGTTGCGGCGGCGCACTTCGAACTGGGTGGGTGAGATCTTTTTGACCCCGGACATGCAGAAGCTGACCAGGTTTTCAGGCTTGCCCTTGTCCACCACCAGCCGAAAGTCCTTGATCGGTCCGCGCCAATTGCGGCCGCTGGACAAGACATAGCCGATCCATGTTTCACTATAGGCCATCGGCGCGTCCGGCCTGCCCATACGCTCTGCCACTTTTCGGTCGAAGGCCGCCAGGAACGGTTTGTCGATGCAATAGGTCTTGAGGATGCCGGTCTCGGTCTTGCGCACTGATGGGAAAAGCGAACCGGCCACCGATCCGCCGATCATCGGGGCATAACGGTGCGTCACTTCAATTGTGCGGTGCGCCGGAAAGATCTGTTTGCGGGTGACATGTGTGACCAAATCCCAGCTGGGCCATGCCGTTCCGGCACTGTCGCGGCGCAGCAGCCCGCCGGCCACAAACCGGGCGGTCTCACCGGTTGTCAGCCGTTTGACGAATTGCGGTTGATCACCAGAGCCGGTGATCCATTCGATCGGCCAGCCCAGGTTCTGCACTTGCGCCGTAACATCGCGGCCTTTCACCTCGGCCCGCTTGACGATCTGGAATTTCACCGGCTTGCCGTTCACTTCGGTGTGAAATTTCAGAGCCGCGAAATCGGGGATCATCCGATCGCCATAAAGCGCTTCTTCGTCTGCCTTGATCACGGGCAGCGGGAAAGAAACGGTCAATTCCTGATCGCGATTCGAATGGTTGGTATAGCGATAGCGAACCCTGACCACATCCGCAGAGATATAAAGGTCTTCGGAATCCATCGAGATCAATCGGTTTGCAACCAGCTCAATCCCGCCGATGCTAACCTCAGCCTCGCTGTCATTGCCCAGCGCGGGCACTGCCAGCGCCAGGATCGCACAGGCCAAAATCTGTGAAAGCGATGATGTATGGCGCATGGTTCAAACCCTCCGGCTTTGCAGCGCGCCCTTGATTGCACGATAAGCTGGCGCTGCCCAGCCCTTGGCGGCAGAGCATTTCCGGCTGGTCAATCGCGGTTGTGCTGCTAGATTCCCGTGCAACTTCAGCAGGGAGGCATCATGCAGACTTTCGATATCGGGCGAGCATTTTCGCGGACGTTTGGATTGATGCGCGATGGGATCGGCACCGTTGGGGTGTTCTTGCTGCTGGCCACGCTGCTGGGCCAGGGGATCGGTTGGGGCCTGCAATGGATGACTGTTCAGGGGCTGGCTGAAAACATGCCGGCCGATCCAAAGCTGGCACCGCTCGCGATGTTCGCTTCGGCCTGGTATTTGGCGTCGCTGCTGTTCTCCATGTTCGCTGGCGCCTTCAACAGCGCGGGATCGATTACCGGCTATCTTGATCTGGCCGAACAGCGTGACGTCAGCCTGGCTGGCTGCATTTCCGCAGGATTGGCCAAGTTGCTGCCGGTTCTTGGGCTGTCAATTCTGTGGACCCTGGGCATTATGTTTGGCTTCATGCTGCTGATCGTGCCGGGCGTGCTGATGCTGGTGATATGGTCTGCGGCGCTACCGGCGCTGATCGGGGAAGGGGCCGGGGTGTTCGGTGCCTTTCAGCGCAGCCGCGATCTGACCCGCGGTTCGCGGCTGTTGGTCTTCGTGTTTCTGCTGCTGCTGTGCGTGCTGATCTATGCCCCCTTGATGGTATTCGGCGGCGCTTTGATGAGCGGCGGGCCTGAACAGTTTGCCAAATTGAGCCAGGCCGGTTTCAGCCCGTTGTTGATCGCAGGTTCGGCGGTCTATGCCTGGGCGATTGCCATGGTGATCGGTGCGGGGCTTGTCGCGCTCTATCACGAACTGATCGCTGTGGAGGGCGCGGGGCCTTCTACCGGGCTGACCAGCGTTTTTGAATGAAGTTGCGCGGCGCGGTGTTGTTGCTGTTGGCGGCGTTCTGTGCCGCTCAGGCTCAGGCCGCGCCGCCGGCCAGGGTTGCGGTTGCGTTTGATCGCGCGTCGATCCGGCCCGTTCTGGTTGAAGGCGAGGCCGATCGGGCCGCGCATCGCCCCGCCACGGCAGACAGTCTCGTGCGGATCGCCTCGATCTCGAAGTTGGTCACAGCGCTGGGGGTGATGCGGCTGGTCGATGCCGGAAAGCTTGATCTTGATCGCGATGTTTCCGGCTATCTCGGCTACCCGCTGCGCAACCCGGCATTTCCTGATAGGCCGATCACGCTGCGGCTGCTGCTGTCCCACCAATCCAGCCTGATTGACGGGGATGATCTGTATCTGATCCCGTTTGGCATTTCCCTGCGCGAACGGCTGGCTGACCGCCTTGTTTGGGACACCAGCCATCCACCCGGATCAGGCTGGTTTCACTATACCAATCTCAATTTCCCGGTGATCGCCTCGGTAATCGAAAAGGCTACTGGCCAGCGCTTCGATGTGGCGATGCAGCACCTGGTGCTGGGGCCGCTGAAACTCGATGCCTGTTTTAATTGGGGGGCAGGCTGTTCGGCGGGCGCGGTGCGCCGCGCGGTGGTGCTGTACCGTTCAACCGGCGAAGTGGCCCGCGATGATCTGCACGGCACCTTCCCGGCCTGCCCGGTGGTGGCCGGGCCCGGCGGCAAATGCGATCTGTGGTCTTACCGACTGGGCGAAAATGGCGCGCTGTTCTCCCCCCAGGGCGGACTCAGGATTTCGATGCGCGATCTCGCCCGGATTGGCCAGGTGCTGGCTCGGCGCGGCAAGGGCTTTCTTTCGCCGCGCGCCTATGCCGTGCTGACCCGCCCGGCCTGGCGCCTTAGCGGCGCGAACGGTGTGGGTGAAAATGGCTTGCCGGATGGGTTTTTCTGCGCCTTCGGCCTGGCATTGCACACCATCGGCAGCGGCGGGGCAGGCTGCCACGATGATCTGTTCGGCGATGGTGTGCGCCGGATTGGCCATGCGGGCGATGCCTATGGCTTAAAGGCTGGACTTTGGCTTGATCCCAGGTCTGGCAAAGGGCTTGCCTTCTTTACAACTGCGGTGCCCGATGATGCCCCCAAGGGTCGCAGTGCATTTCTGGCGGCGGAAGAATCCATTGTGGAGAGAGCGGCCCGCGTGCCCTTCCGCTAGGCGGCAACTCTCGCTAGGCCAATTGGGTGACCACGCCCGATCTTCTTGAAACGCTCCACACCACTTTCGGCTTTTCTGCCTTTCGCGGGGTGCAGGACCAGGTGGTTGATCGGGTGATGGCTGGTCAGGGCACGCTGGCGGTGATGCCAACCGGTGCGGGCAAAAGCCTGACCTATCAATTGCCTGCGGTTGTGCTGCCGGGCACATGCGTGGTGATCAGCCCGCTGATCGCTTTGATGCACGATCAGCTGCGCGGGGCCGAGGCCAACGGGATTCGCGCCGCCAGCCTGACCAGCGCCGATGGCGAGGAAAGCCGCGAACGCGCTATCGATGCGTTTCGGACCGGGGCGCTCGATCTGCTGTATGTCGCGCCAGAGCGTGCCAGCCAATCGCATTTCCGTGAGCTGCTGAGCAAGGCCGAGGTCAGCCTGTTTGCAATCGACGAAGCGCACTGCGTTTCTGAATGGGGCCACGATTTCCGTCCGGACTACCGGCTGCTGCGGCCACTGATGGATTCGTTTCCCACCGTTCCGCGCCTTGCGCTGACCGCCACCGCCGATGCCCTTACCCGCGCCGACATCCTGGCGCAGCTGGGGATCGGTGAGGACGGATTGATCGTTGCCGGGTTTGATCGGCCCAATATCCGCTACAACGTGCGCCACCGCGACAATCCGGTTCGCCAGCTGACCGCGCTGATGGCAGAGCAACCCGGACCTGGGATCGTCTATGCCCAAACCCGCAAAAAGGTGGAGGATCTGGCAGAGAAGTTGGCTGCGGCCACCGGGCGCACGGTGCTGCCGTATCACGCCGGGCTTGATCCGCAGCTACGGCAAGCAAATCAGGCCGCATTCGTGGCGTCCGAGGATATGGTGATGGTGGCGACGGTCGCGTTCGGGATGGGGATCGACAAGCCAGATGTGCGATTTGTCGCCCATGCCGGGGTGCCCAAATCGATTGAGGCTTATTATCAGGAGACCGGCCGCGCCGGGCGGGATGGCGATGCATCGGTTGCACTGATGCTGTGGGCCGCTGATGATTTTGCCCGCGCCCGCCAGCGCCTGTCCGAAGTGGAAGAGCACCGCCGCGAGGGGGAGCGCAAACGGCTCGATGTGCTTGCGCTGCTGGTCGAAACCGCCGGGTGCCGCCGCGCACTGTTGCTGCGCCATTTCGGCGAAGATCCGCCGCCGGCTTGCGGAAATTGCGACAATTGCCTTGATGCGCCGGGCGTGGTCGATGCCACCCAATTGGCGCAAAAGCTACTCTCAGCAGTCTATCGCACCGGGCAGAGTTTTGGCTTTGGATATATCGAAAAGGTGCTGCTGGGACAGCCTGATGAACGGTCTGCCGGGCGCGGTCACGATCAGCTTTCGGTCTTTGGGATTGTAGGCAGTGATGAAGCGCATTTGCTGCGCCCGCTGGCCCGGGCGCTCCAGGCGCGGGGCAGCCTGCTGCCAACCGAACACGGCGGCTTGATGTTGGGCAATGATGCCCGCGCCATCCTGAAGGGTGAGGATGCCGTGCTGATTGCCTTGCCGCCCAAGCAGGAACGCAGCGCTGGCCGCAAACCGCGGCGCGAACGTAGCGGCGGGGTCAATCCGCAAGGTGATCCGCTGTTCGATGCCTTGCGTGAGCTGCGCCGCGATCTGGCCGCGCAGGCCGGCGTGCCGCCCTATGTGGTGTTCCATGACAGTACCTTGCGTGAAATGGCCGCCACGCGCCCGGCCAGCCTATCGGCACTGGGCGAAGTGACCGGCGTGGGCGCGCGTAAGCTTGAGGCATATGGCGACGCTTTTCTGACGGTGGTCCGGCAGTTCTGATCCGCCGATGCCACTCTCACAAGCGCGATTGAATTTGACAGTTCCCCAAAAATCGATATTAAAGTGATATCACATTTAGGGGAATATTGATGACCGATTCGCATCCTGCGATGAATTCCATTCGCGAAACCAAGGTCTGGAGCACCAGCGGCTATCTGATCTTTGTTGCCTTTCTGGCGCTGCTCATTCTGACCATCTGGCGTATCATTGCCTTTGCCGGATCGAACCCGCCTGATGAAGCCATTTTCGGCTTTGTCGTCTCGACCGGGCTTTCGGCAGTGGCCTTGGTGATCCTGTCCAGCGGGTTTTATATGATTCAGCCTAATCAGGCAGCGGCGATCACGCTGTTCGGTTCTTATCGCGGCACCGATCGCAACACCGGGCTGCGCTGGGTCTGGCCGTGGATGGGCAAGACCAAGATCTCGGTCCGTGCAAACAATGTGGTTTCCGAAAAACTCAAGATCAACGATCTGCGCGGCAATCCGATTGAAATTGCCACCAATGTGGTCTGGCGCGTCGCCGATACTGCGCAGGCGCTTTACGATGTCGATGATTACAAGGCGTTCGTCGAAGTGCAGATTGAGGCTGCGGTGCGCTCGATCGGTTCGCGCTATCCGTATGACGATATCGAGCATCACGAGGTGACGCTGCGCTCCAACCATGGTGAAGTGAATTCCGAGCTGCGCACAGAGCTTAACGTACGGCTGGGCCTGGCGGGACTAACGGTGGACGAATGCGGGCTGACGCACCTGGCCTACGCCCCCGAGATTGCCGGGGCGATGCTGCGCCGCCAGCAAGCCGAAGCCGTGATCGCGGCGCGGTCCAAGCTGGTGCTGGGTGCAGTTTCGATGGTCGAAATGGCGCTGCAACAGCTAAGCGAAAAGAACGTCGTTCACCTGGATGACGAACGCCGGGCCGCGATGGTTTCGAACCTGATGGTGGTTCTGTGCGGTGAGCGCGATACCCAGCCGGTGGTCAACACGGGCTCGCTCTACACATAGGTGATGCGTGGCAAGTCCGGGCAAAAAATCGTTCGCACTCCGTCTCGATCCAGCGCTCTACACGGCGCTGGAACGGGCGGCGGCGAGCGACTTCCGTTCGGTCAATGCCCAGGTTGAAGTGCTGCTGCGCGAAGCCTTGGCCAAGCGCGGGGTGAAGGTTGAGGCGGGCGAGCCAGCCAAGCGTGGCCGGCCGGTGAAAGAGGAAGACGCAGATGGCTGAGGAAGAAAAACCGTTCATCTGTTTCAAGAACGGCTGGAATATGAAGATCGAACCGCGCAATCGAAAGGGTTGGCTTTACCTGTCATTGTGGATGCTGGCGCTGCTGCCGATTGTCTTCACATTTACCTGGCTGATGAACCGCGAGCTCAGCACCGCGCAATCAGCAGCCTTTATCACTGGTTTCACCCTGGTTATGATCGGCTGGGGCTTTGCGATGTCGCGGTGGATGAAGGTCCGAAGCGAGGTTATCGATATGAACCTGATGATCGATTTCATGCGAGAGCGTGAAGCCCAAAAGAAACGCGGGCGGCGCTAACCAAACGCCGGGGCGTAGCGCAGCGTGCCGCTGGGCGGTTCACCGTTAAGCGCAATGGCCCGGAAATAGGGCTTGTCGTGATCCGAAAGCGGGACAAGGCCGGGGAATTGGGCAAACCCAAAGCGTTCATAATAAGCTGGATTTCCCACCACTGCCACGCCGCACGCACCCGCACTGCGCAGGCGTTCGATCCCGGCAGTGATCAGTGCGGTGCCAATTCCGCCCAGTTGCCGGCTGGGCTCGACCGAAACCGGAGCCATCTGGAACCAGTGGCAATGGGCAGCGTCAATCGTCACCGGGCTGAAGGCGATATGGCCGATGATCGTGCCGGCCGGTTCGGCGGCAACCAGCGAAAGGATCAGATCTCCATCGCGGCGCAGCGCATCGACCAGGTGCTGCTCGTCGCCATCACTGAACGGCATCGGGGCGAAGGCGCGCTTGACCAGATCGTGGATTGCCGCTTCATCGCCGGGGTGTTCAAGGCGGATCGCAAAACTGGTGGTCAAAGCAAATGCCCTGATCGATCGCGCTTGGTGGCCAGATAGCGGGCATTGTGCGGATTGGCCGGAAGCTGATGCGGCACCCGCTCAGCCACTTCGACACCGGCACTGGCCAGTGCCTCGACCTTGACGGGGTTGTTGGTCATCAACCGTACCCGGCGCACCCCCAACAGGTGAAGCATCCGCGCCGCCACTGGAAAATCGCGGGCCTCGTTCGGCAGGCCCAGGCGCTGGTTGGCATCGACCGTATCAAACCCCTGATCCTGCAGTTGATACGCGCGCAGCTTGTTGATCAGGCCGATCCCGCGGCCTTCCTGGCGCAAGTATAGCAATATGCCCCAGCCCGATCCTTCGCGTGCTGCGTGCGCCATAGCATGCAGTGCAGCGTCAAGCTGCGGCCCGCAATCGCATTTGAGGCTGCCCAACACGTCTCCGGTCAGGCATTCGCTGTGCAGCCGCACCAAGGGGGTCTGATCCCCGTTTTGCTTGCCGATGATGAGGGCGACATGTTCGCGCAGATCATCGCTGGAACGGAACGCGATGATCTCTGCTTCATCCAGCGCTTCGATCGGCAAGCGCGCCCGGCTGGCAATCATGATCTGCGCGCTATCGGAAAAAGCGGCAAGATCGGCGGAGTTCACTTCTTGCAATTCGCCCGCTGGAACGGGATCGATCAGGAATGCTGGCAGGATTCCGGCCAGCCGAGCCAGTTCCATGGCGGCGCGGGCGGCGGCGGGATTGGCCAGCGGCTCGGCAAGGAAGGGGCCTTTGAGCGGATTGGCCAGATCAAGCGCCGGATCGGCCAGCGCGCGTGCAGCGGCCAGACCAAATGGATCGGCCGCGCGCAGCTGCACGGGGGCTTCCGGGACTGCGGCGTCGAGCTGGTTGGCCAGTTTCAGGGTAACGGCCCGCGCGGCTGAAATCAGCATCTGTTCGCTTTGCGCTGTGCCCAGTCCGGTCTCGGCCGGCAGCAAGGTGTAGGCACCATCAATCCGGATTGGCCAACCGTGGCGCAAGGCGTCAATCGCCTGCGCAGCGCGGCGGCCGCCGCTGACTGTTCCGCTGGTCACAGCCACAGCGCGCTAGGCGCAAGCGCGCTCAAAGATCGAACTCGGTAATCAACGGGACGTGATCGCTGCATTGCTCCCAAGCCCGTGTTTCCTCGGCAATCCGGTGGCCGGTTGATGTCGCGGCCAAATCTGGCGAGGCCCACATGTGATCAAGCCGCCGCCCGCGATCCTTGCCCTGCCAATAGGTGCGGTAAGACCACCACGACCAGTTCCGCTCTGGTGCGGGGATGTGCTTGCGGCCCAGATCCACCCAGTCGTGCGCGGCCTGCAACCGGGCCAGCGTCTCAACCTCTAGCGGGGTATGGCTGACCACTTTGAGCAGGGCCTTGTGATCGTAAACGTCGCATTCCAGCGGAGCGACGTTGAAATCACCGACCAGCAGGGTAGGGCGGCCGAGCTGTTCGGACCATCTGGTCATCCGTTCAAGGAAGTCGAGTTTCTGGCCGAACTTAGGATTGGCTGCGCGATCGGGAATATCGCCGCCAGCCGGGATGTAGACGTTTTCGATCACAATGCCCTGCCCGGGACCAAGCAGCTCCACGCCGACATGCCGCGCCTCACCATTTGCCTGCCAGTCGTTGCGGCTCACTTCGCGCAGCGGGATCCGGCTGACCGTGGCGACGCCGTGATAGCCCTTTTGGCCATGCACCGCGCGGTGGGTGTACCCGGCGGCTTCGAAGGCTTCATGCGGAAAGGTCGCCTCGATCGTCTTGATTTCTTGCAGGCACAAGACGTCCGGCTGCTGCTCCTCAAGGAACCGAATGACCTGATCCACCCGCAGGCGAACCGAATTGATGTTCCATGTGGCAACTGAAAGCATCGTGGGGCTTTAGGTGGACCAGCGCGGTGCGGCAAGGGGTGGGCCAGCCTGCCTTGGACAAACAAAAACCCTCGGACCGGGGGCATTTGGTCCGAGGGTTCGTTTGTGCGTTCGTCACGCTACGACAGACCGGCCCGTGTGGAGGCATGGGCAACAGGGGGGAAACCCGCCTCAAAGCCGCGCTGTCGAACTAGGTTTTAGGCGGATTCGCCTTGCGCTGTCATGAACAATTGCAAGGTGGTTGTCGCAAATTGTCGCAACTCAGGCACGGCCCACGACGAGCTGAGCGCCCTCATCGACGAGTGGGCGTGCGCGGATCGTTGAACCGGAAAGTGTTGTCCGAAACCGCCAGTCCATAACGCTGATTCGATAGTGTCACGACCGTCCGTGCGTTCTGCGAGTCGAGCGTTGCCCAGCTCGACAGTTCAAGCCCGCCGGGTGCGCCGGCCTTGCGGATGAACACGAATGTTATCACGCCGTATTCGGGGTGCTTCTTGTCGCGCACTTCAACGCTGACGATCTGGCCGTTGGTGGCACCGGCCAGCCTGGCATATTGCATCGCATTGCCGCGCGGATTGAGCAGCGCGCCCAGCGGGCTGTTTGAGATTGGCCAGCGTTGCACCTGGCGGACTTTGTAATCGATGAAGGTCAGCGCCTTACCATCCGAGACGATCAGGATTGGCACGCTCTTTTCATATTGAAAACGGATCTTGCCGGGGGCCTTCAGGGTAAGCACACCGCGCAGCCTGCTGCCACGCAGGTCCGCCTGGACGAAATCGGCCTGCATCGTGGTGATCGCGCGCAAGGCGGCAACGGCATTCGCCAGATCGGCGCTTTGCGATTGTGCGGCGGCAGGCGCGGAAGAAACCAGTGCGACGGGCGCAGAAACGACAAGCGCCGCCGAA